>NZ_JABJWX010000002.1:0-924360 GCF_013349365.1 Plantibacter sp. MCCC 1A11337
AAATGTTGAATTGCACGATCCGAAGACCGGCACATTTCGCGCACCATGCCACCGGAATAGGTGAACACGATGCAAGTTTGAAACTGACAGAACAAATCATTACTGACTTGCTTTGTTTTGTGTAAATGTTTTCCAAAGGAATCTCTTACAACATCAACCAACCGAAAAGGAAGGCATCAATTGCACGAGGTTTTTGGCATTTGACATTGTGCACGCTGTTGAGTTCTCAAGGATCGGATGCTCCTGCCTTTGGCCATCACGACCGCCCTGCAGGGCAACTTCTCTATCTTACATCTTCCCGGCTTGTTGTCAACTCGGCGTTTCAGCCGATCTGCGAACAGAGTCATGCTGAGCACGAGTGACACCAGGAAGAAGTCATCCAACCGAGACTTGAAACGGTAACATCGAAATGTTCTCGCTTTTGGCTGGGGATTGTCCCCGCTTGAGGCCGAGAAGCTCTTCCGCTTCCCGCACCTTTGGGGTGACGAGTGATTACTCTACGTGTGTCTCGGGATCGTGGCAAATTCCGCTTGCATCCCGGGCGTGTCGCCCGGAAACACGCGGTTTTCGCCGAGGCGGCCGCGAACGGCGCGGCGCGGGGTCACTGCGCGACACCGGTGCCGGCACACCAAGACAGGTCGAAGCCGGCCTGCGTCCCGACCACCTTGCCGGTGCGGGCGTCGACCACCTCGATCTCGGGACCGTTCGGCATCGGGGCGTTGGCGTACCCGTCGAATCCGGCCTTCGCGAAGTCGGGGACGACGACGACCGCGACGTACTCCGCGTTCGGGCTCGCGCACAACGACCAGATGACGGCGCCCGCGTCGGGTCGATAGAGCTCAGCGGTCGCGCCGTCCTTGATCGCCAGTACCCGCTGCTCCGTGGTTCCGGCGGCACGGTCGTAGTCGGCGTAGATCCTGGCCGACAGGGACTCGGACAGTGCGACGAGTTGTCCGGGGATCTCGGTGGGTGCCACCGAGGGCAGGACGAACGGTTCGCTCTTCCCCGTCGCGAGATCGAGCACGACAACACCGTCGACCTGCTCGATGACGACCTTGGTGGTGCCCGGGATGTAGCTCGAGATGAGTGAGGCCCGGCCGAGCAACACCGGATCGGTCGTCGCAGCAGGATCGAGCAGCTCGAGCGAGTTGTCCACCGTGCGGACGAGCATCGAGGAGGTCCGGGGCACGAACGACCACTCCGCCGCCTGGACCGCAGCCCCGTCGATCCCGCCGACCCGGGCGGCCTCCGTGGGTTTCCCCTGCCGCAGCTCGAACGAGTACAGCGTGAGGTTGTCGCCCCCATCGCGGCCGAACGACTGTTCGGTGAACAGGAACCCCACCCGACTCTGCGCCGTAGCGGTCTGCAATGAGGTGATCATCCCGCCCATCGGGAGGGCCACCTCCTGGGTACTCCCGTCGGTCGTGTCCACCACCACGATGCGACCGAGCCCGCTCGTCTCCTGCTCCACGACGATCAGGGAGTCGCCGATCGTCGCGAACTCCTGGATCTTCGCGGCTTCGTACGCGGTCTCGGGTTCACCACCGCCGATCGAGAGCCGCACGATCCGGTCGTCCGCCTTCGTCGCCGCCGAGCCGCCGTCCTCGACCGGACTCCTCACGAGCGAGAACCCCTCGACGGGCGGCGTCGAGAACGACGTCGTGAGCGTGGCAGCCGGGCCGCCACCCGGCGCGGTGACCCCGTCGACCGTGATCCGGTAGTCCGTCGCATAGGCGAGCGGCTCGGGGAACACCAGCGTGATGCCGCCGGCCCCGGTACTGACGTCGAAGTCGGCTGCCGGCTCGATCCGCACCCGGTCCGACCCGAGATCGGCGATCGGTTGATTCACCGCCAAGACCACACGCTGGCCCCAGGACTCCACGAGTCCGGTCGGGTCGACCACCGTGCGGACGAGCTTCGGCCCCTGGGTCAGACCGACGACGGCCGCACCGCCGCCGATGACGACGAGCGCGATCAGCACGATCGCGACCAGTCGGCCGAAACCGCTCCGGTCGCCGGCGGCCTGCGTCGATCGGCCTCGTGCAGCATCCCGGCGATCAGTAGTCATACGGGTCCGCCGGCTCCTCGACCTTGTCGACCTTCGCCGTCCCGACCACCAACGGCAGATGCGAGGCGTCGCTCGCGGTGAGCGCGCCCGAGACCTCGACCCAGTCGCCGGGCTTGAGCTGTTGCTCCCAACCGTCGAGCTGCACGGGCACACCGACCGGCTGGGCGTCCACGGCGCAGCAGTTCACGACGAACCGCGAGACGTAGAAGACGTCGGCCGCGTCCGGATCGGCGATCACGAAACCGACCCCGGAGAAAGCGCGCCCTTCGAGGTCGGCGGGCCGCGTCGTCTGGCGCAACAGTGTCGCCCAATCCTTGATGCCGAAGGTGCTGAAGTCCGGGTTCGAGGTCAGTACCGTCTGGGCGTCCTGCCCCTGGACCTCCCCCGCGAGCGTGCCGGAGTTCACCGCGCGCTGGTCGGCTGTCGCGACCGAGAGCGTCGACGGCGGGAGCACCACCATCGCCCCGACGACCGCGAGACTGCCCACGACCGAGGCGAGCTGCAGCACCGTCCGCCCGCGACGCTTCGGCACCTCATCGACGTCCACATGGACGAGGACGCTGACGATGCCGAGAGCGACCGCGATGAGCGCCATGATGACGGTGAACACGAAGTAGCGCGGGTGGATGTAGAGCCCGAGTCGATCGGTGAGCGCGAGCCAGAGGATGCACACGGCGGCGGTGACGAGCAGGAGCACACCCCACCACCGCTGCCGGAGGCGTTCGAGCAGGGGCACGCGACGATCGCCGACCATCGACGTCTCGGCGTGCGCGTGTCCGTGGGTGGCGTTCTGATCAGGCAAGGGCGTTCACTCCGAATCCGAGGGCCGCCGAGAACAGCACGGCGACCGCGGTGATGATCACGAGGGTCCTGGTCGTGTAGGTGGTGCGCATGAGCGCGAGCATCTTGACGTCGACGACGGGGCCGAGGACGAGGAAGGCGACGATCGAACCGGGCATGAACGTCGATCCGAAGGACAGCACGAAGAAGGCGTCGACGTTCGAGCAGATCGAGACGATCACGGCGAGCGTCATCATCGCGAGCACCGACCAGACCGGGTTCGCGCCGAGTGTGACGAGCACCTCGCGTGGGACGAGGACCTGCACGGCGCCGGCCACGGCCGAACCGATGAGCAGCGCCGGCATGATCGCGCGCGCTTCTGCGACGAACTGCTGCAGGCTGCGCTCCACCTTCGTGTGGTCGTGCCCGTGCTGCTCGGTCACCTCACAGCTGGCTTGGAAGGTCGGCGTGAGCAGCGAGCTGGGGTCGGGGTGCTTGCTGAAGAGCCACCCGATGAGGTTCGCGAGCAGGAACCCGCCGACGAGCCGGGCGACGAGGATCCCGCCATCCCAGCCGAAGGCCTGATGCGTCGTGACGATGACGATGGGGTTGAGGATCGGCGCCGCGAGCAGGAAGGTGATCGACTCCGGCACCGTGAACCCGCGCACGATGAGGCCGCGGGCGAGCGGGACGTTGCCGCACTCGCAGACCGGCAGGAACATGCCGAGCAGCGAGATGCAGGCTCGGCGGAGGATCGGCTGCGTCGGCAACCACCGCTCGAGCCAGCCGTCGGGGAGCCAGATCTGCACGAGGATCGACAGCACGATGCCGAGCACCACGAACGGCAGCGACTCCACCACCACGCTGAGCGTCAGGGTCACGAAGTCGCGCACCGCGGTGGGCGGGGTGAGCACCTCACCGAGCGGCATGAGCGCCCGGAGCACGAAGAGCCCGACCACCACGAGCAGTGCGACACCGATCAGGAGCGGTGTCCGCAGGTTCCGTGGATCACGCCCTTCCGTGCGACCCCAGTGCTCCGCGCCGTCGTCGTCGGGCGCGGTCCAGTCGTCGTCGACCCCGAGGGTGCCGGTCGTCCTGCTCACTCCGGCCTCACGCGCGCTGGGCCGCCGCCGAGCAGTTCTCGCAGAGCCCGAAGACGTCGACGACGTGCTTCGCCTCGGTGAACCCGTGCTGCGACGCGACCGACCGCGCCCAGGCCTCGACCTCGTCGGCCTCGATCTCGATGGTGAGACCACAGTTGCGGCAGATGAGGTGGTGATGGTGGGTGCCAGGCGTGCAGGCACGGTAGAGGTTCTCGCCCTCCGGCGACTGCAGGGAGTCCGCTTCGCCCTCGACCGCGAGGTCGGAGAGGGCTCGATACACGGTCGCGAGCCCGATCGGCGAACCGGTGTCGCGGAGTTCGGCGTGCAGTCCCTGGGCGCTGACGAATCCGTCGTTGCCGCCGAGGGCCTCGCGGACAGCTTCTCGCTGCCAGGTGTTGCGCTTCGCCACGGGTGCTCCTGCCTGTCGCTTCAAGGGTACCCGGGAACCGCTCGGAGGACGCTCCGAAGCAGCTCCACGCGGACGCGGCGCACGGTCCACGGTCATCGCGCGACCTGGGCGTGCCGCGTCTCGCCGACAGGTGCCCGACGACCGCGTCGCCCGGACGCGGTGCGCGGCCCGACGATGCGGCAGACGAGGTAGATGAGGAAGGAGATCGTCGTGATGTAGGGGCTGATCGGGAGCGATCCACCGATGGCGAGCAGGATGCCGCCGACCGCCGAGACGAAGCCGAAGAGCATGCTCAGCACCGGGACGAGGACGGGCGACGACGACACCCGGAGCGCCGCGGCCGCGGGCGTCACGAGCAGTGCGAGGACGAGCAGCGCGCCGATGATCTGCACCGACACCGCGACCGTGAGCCCGAGCAGCACCATGAAGGCGAGCGAGACGAACCGACTCGGCACCCCGCGCGCCGCGGCGACGTCCGGATCGAGGCTGTCGAAGCTGAGGGGGCGCCAGAGGAGGATGAGCGCGATCAGCACCACGATGCTGATGACGATGAGCAGGCCGAGCTGCGGGTCGTCGACCGACACGATCTGCCCGGTGAGGAGCCCGAACTTGTTGGCACTCCGGCCCGGATAGAGCGCGAGGAAGAGGATGCCGAGGCCGAGGCCGAACGGCATGAGCACCCCGATGATCGAGTTGCGGTCGCGGGCCTTCGAACCGAGCAGGCCGATGAGGATCGCGGCTACGAGTGAGCCCGCGAGGGACCCGACGACGACGTTAGCCCCGAACAGCAGCGCGCCGGCAGCGCCGGCGAAGGAGAGCTCGCTGATCCCGTGCACCGCGAACGCCATGTCGCGCTGCATGACGAACACGCCGATGAGGCCGCCGACGATGCCCAGGACCGCGCCGGCGATGATCGAGTTCTGCACGAGTTCGAGCAGTGCGCCGTAGTCCTGGAAGTTGAACAGGCGTCCCCAGAGGTCGTCAGTACTCATGCGCCGACCCCCACCGCACCGGTGTGCGGATCGTCGTGGTGATGGTGGTGGGTCTCGCTGTCGGGGATGCCGACCACGACGACCCGGCCATGGCTGCGGAGTACGTCGACGGGCGTGCCGTAGAGCTCAGACAGCACCTCGCTGCGGAGCACCTCGTCGGGGGAGCCCTCCCGGAATCGGCCGCCCGCGAGGTACAGGATGCGGTCGACCATGGGGAGCACCGGGTTCACGTCGTGGGTGACGAAGACCACCGCGGTGTCGTGCTCGCGCCGACGACGGTCGATGAGCTCGCTGACCCCGCGCTGATGCTGGAGGTCGAGGCTGAGCAGTGGTTCGTCGCAGAGGAGGAGGATCGGGTCGTCCGCGAGCGCCTGGGCGACGCGCAGCCGCTGCTGCTCACCGCCGGACAGGGTGCCCACGGCGCCGTCGGCGTATGCGGTCGCGCCGACGGAGGCGATCAGCTCGTCGACCCGACGCTTCGTCGCCGCGGTGCGGATGGGGAGTCCGAAGCGGTGGCCGTCGACGCCGAGGGCGACGAGATCGCGACCGCGCATCGGCGTGCCGGCGGGGATGAGCTTCTGCTGCGGGATGTAGCCGATGCGGCGGTCACCCCGGTGCACCGGGCCTCCGGCGACCCTGATGGTCCCGCGGTCGAGCTGCTGCTGCCCGAGGATGGTGCGCAGCAGACTCGTCTTGCCGGAGCCGTTCGGGCCGAGCACGGCGAGGAACTCCCCCGGGCGCACCGAGAGGTCGAGACCGTCCCAGAGCGTGCGTCCGCCGAAACCGAGCTCGGCCCCGGCGAGCGCGAGGACGTCGACGGGGCCTGAGTCGTCGGTCGGACCGCTGGTCATCGATCCAGGGCGTCCGCCACGGCGTCGACGTTCTCGGTCATCCACGAGAGGTAGTCCTTGCCGTCCGGGAGGGTCTCGGTGAATGACAGCACCGGTACGCCTGCGTTCTCCGCGGCGGTCTTGACCTGTTCGGTCTCGCCGCCACTCGTCTGCTCATTGTAGGCAAGCAGCGCGACCGATCCGCCGCCGAAGAGGTCGAGCGTCTCCTTGAGGACGGTCGGCGACACGTCGGTGCCCTCCTCGATCGCCTCGCTGAACGCCTCCGGGGTGCGGTTCACGAGTCCGGCGCCCTCGAGCAGGTAGAGCGGCACGGGCTCGGTGATGGCGACGCCCTCGCCGTCGTGTGCGGTCTTGATCGCGGCCTGGGCCGTCTCGATCGTGCCGAGGGACTCGGTGAAGGCCTTCGCGTTCGCGGTGTACGTGGTCGCGTTCGCGCTGTCGAGTTCGCCGAGCTCCTTGGCCAGCTCGTCGGCGAGCTTCGCCATCGTCGGGAGGCTGTACCAGACGTGCTCGTTGAAGCCCTCGATGTGGTCGTGACCGTCGTCCTCGGCGTGCGCCTCATCCGTGTGCTGCTCGTCGGCGTGGTCGTCGTCCGGGGCGAGGCCCGACAGATCGACGACGTTCACGACCTCGACGGACTCGTTCTTGGCCGCGTCGAGGAGTGTGTCGATGAACGGGTCGTAGCCTCCGCCGTTCTCGATGACGAGGTCGGCGTTCTTGATGGAGAGCTGATCCTGCGTGCTCGCCTCGTAGGAGTGCGGGTCCTGGGCGGCCGACGAGATGAGCGAGGTCACCTCGACGTCCTTGCCGCCGATCTTCGAAGCGATGTCGCCGTACACGTTCGTCGAGGCGACGATGTTGATCTTGCCGTCGTCGGCCGCGCTCGACGCACTGCTGCCGGAGCAGCCCGCGAGGACGAGGGCGACTGCCGGGAGGACGGCCAAGGCTGGGAGCAGGGTGCGAGCGCGCATTGATGAACCTTCTCGATCGGGGTGAGAAGGCCAACGCTACGCCTATTGATACTGATTCTCAAAATCGCCCTTCGACAGGCTCAGGGACCGAGGAGATGGCTCAGGGACCGAAGCGAAAGCTCTGGGACCGAAGGCGAGGCTCAGGGACCGAAGGGAAGGCTCAGGGGCCCAGTGCTCAGTCGAGCAGCAGCGCCGGCTCCTCGATGATCGACGCGACGTCCGCCAGGAAGCGGCTCGCGACGTCGCCGTCCACCACGCGGTGGTCGAAGGAGGCGCCGAGCGTCGTCACGAAGCGGCTGCGCACCTCGCCGTCGACGACCCACGGCTTCTGCTTGATCGTGCCGAGCGCGACGATGCCGACCTCGCCCGGGTTGAGGATCGGGGTGCCGGTGTCCATGCCGAAGACACCGATGTTCGTCACCGTGATCGTGCCGTTCTGCTGGTCGGCCGGCGGCGTCTTCCCGTCGCGGGCCGTGAGCGTGAGGGTCTCGAGGGCGCGTGCCAGCTCGAGCAGGCTCATCGCCTGCGCCTCCTTGACGTTCGGGACGATCAGTCCGCGCGGTGTCGCGGCGGCGACGCCGAGGTTCACGTAGTGGCGGACGATGATCTCCTGGTCCGTCCACTCGCTGTTGACCGTGGGGTTGCGGCGGACCGCCCAGATCATCGCCTTGGCCATGATGAGCAGCGGCGAGACCTTGACGCCGGCGAAGTCCGTCGAGTTCTTCAGGCGCTTGACGAACTCCATCGTGCGCGTCGCGTCGACGTCGACGAAGAGGGAGACGTGCGGCGCGGTGAAGGCACTGCGGGTCATGGCTGTCGCGATGGCCTTGCGGACGCCCTTGACCGGGATCCGCTCCTCGCGCTCGTCGGCCCACTCCGGTGTCTCGATGTTGCGGAACACGCTCGCCTGGCTGGCCTCACGGATGACGTCGTCGCGGGTGATCTCCCCCGCGAGCCCGGTGCCCTCGATCGCCGTGAGGTCGACCTCGAGGTCCTTCGCGAGCTTCCGGATCGGCGGCTTGGCGATGACCGGCAGCGCGGACGCGGCGGGGATGCTCGACGGCGGTTGGCGGCGCACGGGCGGCTGCGGGGTGACGGCCGGGCTCGCCGGCTCGACGACCGGCGTCGCGCCACGGCCACGGCGACGACTCGAGGTGCTGCCGGCGCTGCCGTATCCGACGAGCACGGCGCCAGGGCGCGGCTCCTCGGCGGGAGAGACGCTCGCCGCGGTGTCGGCGGCCAGCGTGGCCTCCTCCGACTCGACGACCGCCGGTGCGGGCGCGGTCGGCTCGGCGGTCGGCGCTCCACCACCGGTGCTCACGCTGATGATGGGGGTCCCGACGTCGACGGTCTGGCCCTCCTGGACGAGCAGGGCGCCGACGGTGCCGGCGAACGGCGACGGGAGTTCGACGAGCGACTTCGCGGTCTCGATCTCGACCAGGACCTGGTTGACCGAGACGGCGTCGCCCGGCGCGACCTTCCATGCGACGATCTCGGCCTCGGTCAGGCCTTCGCCGACGTCCGGCAGTTCGAACTGGAGATCACTCATCGTGGTTCCTCGTCTTCCTTCGGAGTTCAGTACGCCAGCGAGCGGTCGACGGCCTCGAGGATGCGGTCGGCATCCGGGAGGTAGACGCCTTCGAGCTTCGCCGGCGGGAACGGGGTGTCGAACCCGGACACCCGCAGGACGGGTGCCTCGAGCGAGTAGAAGGCGCGCTCGGTGACGGTCGCCGCGATCTCCGAGCCGACGCTCGTGAACCCGGGCGCCTCCTGCACGTAGACGAGGCGGCCGGTCCGTCGGACGGATTCGACGAGCGGGTCGTAGTCGATGGGCGACAGCGAGCGCATGTCGACGACCTCGACGCTCGTGCCCTCCGTGGCGGCCAGTTCAGCCGCCTGCAGCATGACGCTCACGATCGCGCCGTGTCCGGCGAGAGTGACCTCCGTGCCGGTGCGGACGACGCGGCTGCCGTGCAGTGGTGCGGCCGAGCCGACGAGGTCGACCTCGCCCTTCGGCCAATAGCGGCTCTTCGGCTCGAGGAAGACGACCGGGTCGTTCGAGGCGATGGCCTCCTGGATCATCCAGTAGGCGTCGTTCGGGGTCGACGGACTGACCACGCGCAGGCCGGCCGTGTGGGCGAAGTACGCCTCGGGGCTCTCCTGGTGGTGCTCGACCGCGCCGATGTGTCCGCCGTAGGGGATCCGGATGACGACGGGCATCTGCAGCTTGCCCTCGTGCCGGTTGGTGAGCTTTGCGAGCTGCGTCGTGATCTGGTTGAAGGCCGGGAACACGAAGCCGTCGAACTGGATCTCGCACACCGGTCGGTAGCCGCGCATGGCGAGGCCGATCGCGGTGCCGACGATGCCGGACTCCGCGAGCGGGGTGTCGAGGACGCGGTCGCCACCGAACTCGGCGTGCAAGCCCTCGGTGACGCGGAAGACGCCGCCAAGCGGGCCGATGTCCTCGCCCATGAGCAGGACCTTGTCGTCTTCGGTCATCGCCTTGCGCAGGCCGGCGTTCAGCGCCTTGGCCATCGGCATGGTGGTCGTCGTCATGCGTTGCCTCCTTCGAGCGAGGCCTCGTAGCGTTCGAGCCAGGCCTGCTGCTCCACCATGAGCGGGTGCGGTTCGGAGTAGACGCCCTCGAACATGAGCTCGGGGCCCGGGGCCTCGAGTGCGAGCGTGCGCACGCGGGTGTCCTCGGCGAGCGCCGCAGCCTCCTCGTCGACCTCGGCGAAGAACGCGTCCGAGGCGCCGAGCCCCTGGAGGTACGTCTTGAACCGGACGATCGGATCGCGGGCGATCCAGGACTGGAGTTCGTCGTCGGTGCGGTACTTGGTCGGGTCGTCGCTCGTGGTGTGCGCGCCGACGCGATAGGTCATCGCTTCGATGAGGCTCGGGCCGCGGCCGGCGCGGGCGTCGTCGAGGTGCTTCGCCGCCGTCGCGTAGCTCGCGAGGACGTCGTTGCCGTCGATGCGGACGCTGTCGAGGCCGAAGCCGGCCGCGCGCTGGTACAACGGCTCGCGGGCCTGGCGGGAGACGGGGACGGAGATGGCCCACTGGTTGTTCTGGAGGAAGAACACCTGTGGCGTCTGGTAGCTGGCGGCGTAGATGTAGGCCTCGTTCGCGTCGCCCTCGGAACTCGAGCCGTCACCGAAGTAGACGAGCACTGCCGTGTCGCGCTCGGGGTCGCCGGTGCCGACGGCCTTGTCGAAGTTCAGACCCATCGCGTAGCCGGTCGCGTGCAGGGTCTGCGCGGCGAGCACGAGCGTGTAGAGGTGCACGTTGCCGTTGGACGGATCTGCCGGGTCCCAACCGCCGTGCGTGTTGCCGCGCATGAGCCGGACGATGTCGATGGGGTCGACCCCGCGGATCATCGCGACGACGTGTTCGCGGTAGGAGGGGAAGATGTGGTCCTGGGCTCGCGCTGCGCGGGCCGAACCGACCTGTGCCGCCTCCTGCCCGTGACTCGGTGGCCACAGCGCCATCTGGCCCTGGCGCTGCAGGTTCGTCGCCTCGATGTCGAAGGCACGGACGTTCGCCATGTCGCGGTAGAACTGCTGCAGGTCGGTCTCGGTCAGGCGATCGAGGAACGGCTGATAGCGCTCCGCGTGTTCGTTCGGCGCGAAGGTGCCGGCCGCGTCGATGAACTGGACGCTGGGCACGGTGGGGTCGTCTCCGGAACGGCTCATCGTGAGCGCACTCCCTCTCGTGTCGGGTGGTCGGCCGGCAGTCCGGCGAGGATCTCCGCAGCGGCGGCGAGGAGCGGTTCGATCGACTCGGCTTCACCGATCGAGATGCGGACGCCGTCGCCGGGGAAGGCTCGGCCGACGATGCCGTGGGCGAGGAAGGTCTCGTTCGCCGCGGCCGTCTGCTCGCCGAGGCCGAACCAGACGAAGTTGCCCTGCGCCGCGGGGATGAACCAGCCCTGCTCGCGGAGTGCGGCGTCGAGGTCGTCGCGTCGTGCGGTGATGACCGCGACGCGGGCTCGGATGTCCTCGGCGTTCGCGAGTCCGGCGATGGCCGCCTGCTGCGCCGGTGCAGTGCTGGAGAGCGGGATGGCCGCGTTGCGGGCGCCGTCGAGGACGAGCTCGTGGCCGATGGCCCAGCCGACGCGGAGGCCGGCGAGTCCGTAGGCCTTCGAGAAGGTGCGGAGCACGACGAGGTTCGGGTGCTCGTCGAGGAGCGGGATGCCGTTGACGGCGTCGTCATCGGTGACGAACTCGCGGTAGGCCTCGTCGAGGAGGACGAGCACGTCGGACGGCACGGAGCGGAGGAAGGCGAGGAAGGCGGCGCGTTCGACGACCGGCCCCGTGGGGTTGTTCGGCGTGCAGACGATGACGACGCGGGTGCGGTCGGTGACAGCTGCGGCCATCGCCTCGAGGTCGTGGGAGCCGTCGGGCCGGTTGGGGACGCGCACGGACGTCGCGCCGGCGACGGTCACGAGACCCGGGTAGGCCTCGAAGGAGCGCCAGGCGAAGACGACCTCGTCCCCCGGACCGGCGGTCGCGGTGATGAACTGACTGAGAAGTGCGACCGAGCCGGCCCCGATGTGGATGCGTTCCGGCGTGACGCCGTTGGCTTCGGCGAGCGCCGTGCGCAGTGCGAGTGCGGCGCCGTCGGGGTAGCGGTGGGAGTCCGCAGCCGTGTCGGTGATGGCCGAGAGGACGGCGTCGAGTGGCGGGAACGGGACCTCGTTGCTCGAGAGCTTGAAGGCGTCGGGTGCGGCCGGCTTGCCCTGGCGGTAGGGCGGCAGCTCTGCGATCTCCGGACGGAGACGGACCGGGCTCCGGCCCGGCTGAGCGGCCGGCTGGGCGGTGGTTGGCAGGTTGTCACTCACTCGACGAGTCTAGGCCGCGAAGGATACCTGCGTCGGAATGCAGTGCGCCGGTCCGAATCGGCCCTTTGCCCGCTGTGGCAAGGGTGGGAGGATTGCCGTCATGGGACGTTTTCTGCTGAACCTGATCGTCAACGGCTTCGCCATCTGGGTCACGACCCTCATCGTCGCCGGTGTGAACGTGACACCGTACGCGCCCGGCGGCACGCTGGAGACGATCCTGACCTTCGCGCTCGTCGCGCTCATCTTCGCCGTCGTGAACACCATCATCGGCTCGGTCATCAAGGTGCTCGCGTTCCCCCTGTACATCCTCACGCTCGGTCTCATCGGGCTCCTCATCAACGGGCTCCTCCTCCTCATCACCGCAGGCATCAGCGGCTGGTTCGGCTTCGGCCTGACCGTCGACGGCTTCTGGTGGGGCGTCCTCGGCGCGATCGTCATCTCCATCGTGAACTGGCTGCTCGGCATCGTCATCCGCCCCAAGGCGCGCGACTGACCCGTCGGCTCGACCGCTTGGTCACGGAAGGACCTTGTCGGCGCGGTATCGCCAGACCTCCCCGGTGCCCGTGAGCCCGGCGAGGGGGTCGATCGCTGGTGCGAGCCGCTCCTCCGAGGACTGGTCGATGAGGCGTGCCGTCTCCCGGTAGCGGTCGAGATGGTGAGCCGGAAGGGGGTCGTCACCGGCCGGCGGTGGTCCTCCGTCGTACAACGAACGCTGGACGACGGTACCCCCGTTGAGCGAGTCGCGTCGTTCACCGGAGAGCGCGGGGATGACGTCCTCGGTGTGTTCGACATGGGTGCGCGGGAGGTCGTCCGCGAAGTCGATGGATTCGACCGGCGATCCGAAGGTGACGACCGAGGAGTCGTAGGCACCGCTGGCGGCGACGCGCGACGCGATGATGCCGCCCTGGGAGTACCCGACGTGAAGCACGGAGGCACCGTCAGGGATGCCCGCGAGTCGCATGGCTTGGAGGGTCGCTTCCGCGCTCTCGGCCTCCATACCTGCGACGGCGTTGACATTGCTGCGGTTGTCGAAGGGCTCGGTCGACGCCTCAGGGAAGCCGGTCTCGATGGTTCCACCCGACCAGACGATCCACTGGTCGGCGCCGGAGGCGTCCTCGTACCGCTCGATCCTGATCTGCGGCGAGCCCGCTCCCCCGTGCGGCATCCGCTCGGCCAGGTCCTCGTACCGGGTCGGAGGTTTCAGGGGCGCCGGAGCGCCCTGGGCCTTCACCTCGACCGTACGGACCGGCGCCGCGGGAGTGAGGAGGCCGGCACGGTCGACTGTGCCCAGTGCGACCAGGGCTGCGAACGCCACCCCGGTGATGCCCTCCTCGCCCAGACGGTTCGCGTCGAGCATCGCCGGCAGACCGAACGCGCTGATCAGGAACTCGTCGGAACCCGATACGACTCCGCGCACGAGGGCGACGAACGCGGGTGACGACATCAGCTCACGCGCAGTCTTCGCCGAGGCCTCATCGAAGCCGTCCTGCAGGTCCGAGGACAGCAGACCCAACACTCCGCGGAACACCGTCCTGACGAGCGTCACCTCTCCGACGGCGGCGAGGACACCGAGGGGGATCAACGGGGAGGCTCCCAGGACCCATCCCGCGGCATCCCCGGTGAACGTGAACAACGATTGGACCATCCGCTCGAGCTCTCCGTACTGCTCCGCCCCGACGATGAGATGCCCACCCAACCGGCTCGCGTCGTCGCTCGCACGCCGCAAGCTGGTGGCGGCCCTCGCAGCCGCCCCGCTTCCCGCCCCCGCATCGGCTTGGGGGACGATCGTCGGGCCGACGGGCGCCAGGGACACGTCGTCGGTCGACACCGATTCCACGCGGTCGGCCCAGCTCGCGCAGGCCTCGCCGAGTTCGAGGAGCAACGCGCCGAGGAGCAGGTGATCCTCCGTGGCGACGGCTACGACACCACCGCCTCGGATGGTGAGGTCGTCACTCATGCTCCGCTCCAACGGCGATCGACGATGCCGCCCCACGAGCGCTCCTGAGTCCCTCATCGAGTGCAGCGGCCGATTCACGAAGCACTGCGGTCAGTTCGTCCGCGGACCAGGCGAACTGCACGGCTGCGGGACCGACCCACTCGAGACCGCTGCGCGCCTGCGCGAACCTCACGATCTCCGGCTCCAGTTCGAGCAGCACGTCCTCGAGACATCGAGCGCGCCCCTGGAGGATCGAAGCAGCTTCCTCTGCCGTCGACTGCGACGGAAAGCCCATCGCCAACGGGTCGTACTCCAACGCCATGTCGCCTCGCCCTCCGCCCGCCCACCGCCGGCATCACACTCGACTCTGCCCAACCGGCGGTGCGGTCACGACGGCACACCGTGCTGATGTGGAGGAAGCTCACCGGAGTGGAACTGTGGAGCGGAGTCAGTCGAGAACGGTTCGACGGCTCGGGCGCGGTCGGCCAGAATAGACGCATGAACACCCTCGGGGAGGCCGACCCCGGCACAACCCCGTTCCGCGTGTGCTTCGTCTGCGCGGGCAACATCTGTCGATCCCCGATGGCCGAGAGCGTCTTCACCGACCTCGTCGCGGCTGCCGGGCTGGAGCGGGTCGTGGAGGTCTCCTCCGCCGGCACCGGCGACTGGCACGTCGGCGAGCACGCCGACCACCGCACGGTCACCGCGCTGCGAGCGCACGGCCACGACGCCACCGCCCACCGGGCCAAGCAGTTCGACCCCGACCGCTTCGACAGCTACGACCTCGTCGTCGCCCTCGACCGCAGTCACGAACGCATCCTGCGGGCCTGGGCGGGCAACGACACCGACCGCTCCAAGGTGCACCTGCTCTTGAGCTTCGACAGCACCTCCGGGACCCGCGACGTCCCCGACCCCTACTACTCGGACGCCCAGATGTTCGAGACCGTCCTCGGCATGATCGACCATGCCTGCAGATCCCTCTTCCACCAGCTCGAACCAGCACTGACCCAGGGAGCCACCCCATGACCGAATTCCCCGCCCAGCCGCTCAGCCCGCTCGACGGTCGCTACCGCCCCGCCGTGACGGCGCTCGGAGAGTACCTCTCGGAGGCCGGCCTGAACCGCGCCCGCGTGCAGGTCGAGGTCGAGTGGCTCGTCTACCTCACAGAGCACTCGATGTTCGGATCCTCCCCGCTGACCCCGGCGGAGATCGAGCAGCTCCGCGCGCTCTACCTCGACTTCGGACAGGCCGACATCGACTGGCTCGCCGAGAAGGAGGCTGTCACGCGTCACGATGTGAAGGCCGTCGAATACCTCGTGCGCCACCGCCTGTCCGAGCTCGGTCTCGACCGCATCGCCGAACTGACCCACATCGCCTGCACGAGCGAGGACATCAACAACCTCTCCTACGCGCTCACCGTGTCGCAGGCCGTCCGCGCCATCTGGCTGCCGAAGCTGCGCCTCGTCCTCGACTCACTGCGCACCAAGGCCGTCGACTTCCGGGCCGTCCCGATGCTCGCCCGCACGCACGGCCAGCCGGCGACGCCCACCACGATGGGCCGCGAGCTCGCCGTCACCGTCTACCGACTCGAGCGCATCGCCCTGCAGATCGAGGCGAACGAGTACCTCGGCAAGTTCTCCGGCGCGACCGGCACGTTCGCCGCCCACGTCGTCGCCGACCCCGACGCCGACTGGCCCTCCATCTCGCGGGAGTTCGTCGAGGGACTCGGCCTCGACTGGAACCCGCTGACGACGCAGATCGAGTCGCACGACTGGCAGGCGGAGCTCTACGGCAAGATCTCCCACGCCAACCGCGTGCTGCACAACCTCGCCACGGACATGTGGACGTACATCTCGATCGGCTACTTCCGGCAGATCCCGGTCGCGGGCGCCACCGGCTCGTCGACCATGCCGCACAAGGTCAACCCGATCCGCTTCGAGAACGCCGAAGCCAACCTGGAGCTGTCGAGCGCGATCCTCGACTCCCTCGCCGCCACCCTCGTCACCTCACGACTCCAGCGCGACCTCACCGACTCGAGCGCCCAGCGCAACATCGGTGTCGGGTTCGGCCACTCGCTGCTCGCCCTCGACAACATCCTCGGCGGACTCGGGCAGATCGACCTCGCGGAGGACGTGCTCGCCGCGGACCTCGACCACAACTGGGAGGTGCTCGCGGAGGCGATCCAGACGGTCATCCGCGCCGAGGTGACCGCGGGTCGCTCGAGCATCGAGGACCCCTATGCGCTCCTCAAGGAGCTGACGCGCGGCAAGCGTCTCGGCCAGGCGGAGCTCGTCGAGTTCGTCTCCAAGCTCGACATCGGCGACGCCGCGAAGCAGCGCCTGCTCGAGCTCACCCCGGCGACGTACCTCGGGCTCTCCGACGACCTGGTGGACTACCTGCCGTAGACGGCCCGGAGACAGGCTCGGGGAACGGGAGACCGGTCACCGAGCCTGTCGACGCCCTTCGACAGGCTCAGGGACCGGAAGGGGGCACCCGGGGACCGGAAGGGGCACCCGGGGTCCGGATCCGGCAGTCAGAGACCGGAAGGATCGCTCAGCGACCGGATCCGGCAGTCAGTGACCGGAAGGGACGCTTGGGGACCGGGCGAAGCGCTCAGGTCCGGAGGGACGAGACGCTCAGTGGCCGGAGGGACGCGGCGGACGCTTGTCGTCGCCGTCCTGCTCGTCGAGGTCGAGCTTCTCCTGGAAGTCGGGCTTCACGGCGAGCGCAAGCATCGCGAGGACGACGAGCGAGGCGATGAACGCGATGCCCAGGCCGATGAGCGCGAGGACGATCTCACGGGTCGACATCAGGACGACGACGCCGGTGAAGACCCCCATGACGCCCGAGAGCACGAGGAGCTCGATCGGCCGCAGGACGTCGTCGCGGTTGGGCTTGCTCATGATGCGGCTCCCGCCGTGCCGGTGGTGTCGTCGGTGACTGCGCCGGCGACCGGGCGCTTGCCCGCCCACCGCAGCGACAGTCCGCCGATGACGAGGTAGACGCCGATGATCGCGGCGTATGCCCCGACGAGGCCGACGACGACGATGTCCGCACGGAGGACACCCTCGACACCTCCCGGGGCGGCGAATCGCTGCTCGAGTCCCGGCGGGACGAGGAGCGTCGCGATGGCGAGCAGCACCGTGAAGGCACCGACCGCGGTCCAGTCCTTCGCCGCGGCGAGGCGTCCGCGCCAGCGGATCCCGCTGTACAGCTCGAGGAATCCGGTGAGGGCCGCCCACAGCGTGACGACGTAGAGGAAGATGCTCAGCCCGCCGCCGCTCACCAGCAGCGAGAAGACGCCGGTCACGACGCCGATGACGCCCTGCCCGAGGAAGAAGGCGCGCGTCACGGTGTCGGAGAAGTTCGGGAAGGCGAAGGCGCCGACGATCGCGCCGGACAGCAGCGTGAAGACCCCGAAGACCACGAGGCCGAACTGCGAGGAGTGGCCCTGCGTGAAGGTGACGACCCCCGCCGTGGCGAGCGCGATCACCGCACGCAGGATCGGGACCATCCAGTACCGATCGTGCTTGGCGCCGTCGAACGGGATGCTGGGCACGGTGAACGTCTCATCTCTTGCAGGAAGTCCACTCCAGCTTACGCGGTCCTGCGGGCGACGCGGACCGGGGTCAGGGTGCCCTGGGTGGGACCGACAGGCCCGCGGCGAGTTCCGCGAAGACGGCCTCGGCATCCGCCCGATCGCGGGTCAGCAGTGACGCCTGCCCAGCCCAGAAGCCCTGGAGCTCTGCGACGCCCTGCTCCGAGGCGACGGTGCGGAACCGCCCGGTCAGCCAGTTCTGGACCGGGAACGGGGCGACGACCCCCGACGCCTCGATCTCGCGCAACACCCGATTCGGGACACCCCGTCCGAGCCTGCCGCTCATCGCGCGCGTGAGGACGGTACCGTCGGCGGGCGTCGAGACGATGGCCGCTCGATGCTCGGCCGTCGCCACGGAGACGCTCGTGCGGAGGAAGGCGGTCCCGACCTGCACGCCGGCGGCGCCGAGTGCCCGCGCGGCGGCGACACCACGTCGGTCGGCGATACCGCCGGCGGCGATCACCGGGACGTCCAGGGCGTCGACGAGCTGCGGGATCAGGGCGACCAGGCCGACGAGGGAGTCCTCGGCTGCTCGCAGGAACGAGACGCGGTGGCCGCCGGCCTCCATGCCCGTGCCGACGACGACGTCGACGCCGCCCTCCTGCAGGGCGAGCCCTTCGGCCACCGTGGTCGCCGTCCCGACCACGACGATGCCCCGCTCGCGCGCCGCGTCGACCACCGACCGCGGTGGAACCCCGAAGACGAAGCTGACCACGGCGGGCCGCGCCTCCAGGACCGCCTCGATCTGCTCGTCGAACGGCGGCATGTACCGGGCCGGGCGATCGGGCAGCTCGAGTGACAACTCGTCGAACACGGGTCGGAGCCCCTCGACCGCGGCTGCGAAGGACGCCTCGGAGTCGTCGGGCGACAGCTCGTCTCCACGCGGCAGCCACAGGTTCAGTGCGAACGGCGCCGCGGTCCCTTCGCGGAGCGCCGTGACCGTCCGCTCGATGCGCTCGGCGTCGTAGCCGTACAGGCCGAAGGAACCGAGGCCGCCCAGCTCACTCACCGTCGCGGTGAGTTCGACGGAGGACAAGCCTCCGAAGGGGCCGAGCACGATCGGGACATCGACAGGAAGGGCGCGCACGCCACCAGTATGTCCCTCGCCTCTTGCGGGTGAAACCGGATCGAAACATGATGGACATCAAACAGCTCACTTTGAGTTGTTTACTGAGTGCATCGACGCACGCCTGCAGAGGAGCTCCACCGCCATGACCCTGACCATCGCCGGACTGCAACACCACGGAGTCCCCGGAGACGTCGAGGCGAACCTCGCGCTCGTCGCCGACGCCGCCAGGCAGGCATCGGATCGCGGCGCGGACCTGCTCGTCACCCCCGAGATGTTCATCACCGGCTACAACCTCGGGGACCGTCTCGCCCCGCTCGCCACGCCGGAGCTGGTCGACCGGGTCGCCGCCATCGCCGCCGGGACGGGGATCGCGATCCTCGCCGGCTTGCCCGAGCCGCTCCCGGGCGGAGCCGTCGCGAACGCCATCGTCCTCATCGGTCCTGACGGGTCCGAGCTGCTCCGCTACCGCAAGACGCACCTGTTCGGCGAGCTCGACCGCGAGCTGTTCGTGGCCGGTGACACCCTCGCGCCGACCGTCGACCTTGGCGGCGTCCGCGTCGCCGTCCTCATCTGTTACGACGTCGAGTTCCCCGAGACCGTCCGCGCGGCGGCCCTCGACGGCGCCGACGTCGTGATCGTCCCCACCGCGCAGATGGAGCCCTACGCGCACATCGCCGAACGGCTCATCCCGGTGCGCGCCTGGGAGAACCAGGTCCACCTCGTCTACGTCAACCGCGTCGGCTCCGAAGGGGACCTCACCTACGTCGGCCGCAGCAGCATCGTCGGTCCGGACGGCGTGGTCCTCGACGCGCTCGACGCGGACGCCGTCGGTCTCATGATCGCCACGATCGATCCCGAGGCCACCAAGCGCGCCAGGCAGGAGAACCCCTACCTCGCCGACCGCCGCGCCGAGCTGTATCGA
Source organism: Plantibacter sp. MCCC 1A11337 (assembly GCF_013349365.1). Lineage (NCBI taxonomy): Bacteria > Bacillati > Actinomycetota > Actinomycetes > Micrococcales > Microbacteriaceae > Plantibacter > Plantibacter sp. MCCC 1A11337. The sequence continues at coordinate 19,540 of NZ_JABJWX010000002.1, forward strand.
GGGACGCCGTCCCTCCTCCCCTCCCCCTCCGAGTCCCCCGACTCCCCCGGAAAGTGACCTCATGACCGTGAACCCCATCGCCGAGCCGCGCCAGCGCCTCGACGGCCAACTCGGTACCGGCTCCATCGTCTTCATGGTGATCGCCGCCGCAGCACCACTCACCGTGATCGGCGGCAACGTCCCGATCGCGATCGGGACCGGCAACGGCGCCGGAGCGCCGATCGGCTTCGCCCTCGCCGCCGTGATCCTCCTCGTCTTCTCCGTCGGCTTCGTCACCATGACGCCGTTCGTCCGCGAAGCCGGTGCGTTCTTCTCCTATGTGACGGCGGGACTCGGCTCTCGTCTCGGCCTCGGTTCCGCCTTCACCGCGCTCGTCGCCTACACGGCGATCCAAGTCGGCGTGTACGGCTACATGGGTTGGGCGCTCGACGACCTCGTCACGTACTTCGGTGGCCCGAGCCTGCCCTGGTGGCTGTACTCCTTCGCGACGATGGCGATCGTCGCGGTGCTCGGCTACCGACACATCGACCTGAGCGCGAAGGTACTGGGCATCGCACTGACGCTCGAGATCCTCGTGGTCGTCGTGCTCGACGTCGTCATCTTCGCGACGGGCGGTGCGGACGGCATCGCGGTCGAGACCTTCGACCCCGCCAACATCTTCACCGGTGGGATCGGCGTCGCCGTGCTCTTCGCCCTCACCGGCTTCATCGGGTTCGAGGCGACCGCGGTCTTCCGGGACGAGGCGCGCAACCCGGAACGCACCATCCCGCGAGCCACGTACCTGGCCGTCGTCATCATCGGTGTGTTCTACGCCATCTCCTGCTGGGCGCTCGTGACGGGCGTCGGCGCGGGGAACGCCGTCGCGGTCGCCCAGCAGACGCTCGCCGGCGACGGCAACCTCCTGCTCGACACGACGACGACCTACCTCGGCCCGATCATGCGCGATGTCGTCCAGGTGCTGCTCATCACGAGCCTGTTCGCGTGCGTGCTGTCGTTCCACAACGTCATCGCGCGTTACCAGTTCACGCTGGCGCAGAAGTCGGTGCTGCCCGCCCGCCTCGGCAGGCGTCACCCCGCGCACCACTCCCCGTCGACCTCCTCGATCGTGCAGACGGTGACAGCCGCCATCGTCCTCGCCGCGCTCGCGCTCGCCGGCCTCGACCCGCTCGTCGGGGTCTTCGGATCCATGGCCGGGGTGGCGACCGTCGGGATGGTCCTGCTCATGCTGACGACCTCGATCGCCGTCCTCGTGTTCTTCGCGCGCCGACCCGAGCTCGTCGCCGGCCGCACCTGGGGTGCGCGGGTGTTCCCGATCCTCGCGGTGATGGGACTCGCCTTCGCGCTGTGGCTGGTGCTGTCGAACTTCACGCTCGTCACCGGCGGAAGCGTCACCGTGAGTGTCGTGCTCGCCCTCATCCCCGTGGTCGCCATGCTGATCGGTATCGTGGCGGGGAAGCGGTTCCCGTTGGACGCCGAGCCGGACGGCGCGGTGAGCGAGGCGACCGCCGACCAGCCGACGGCCGGCTGAGGCAGGGTCGCGGAGTCGAGCAGCGACGAGACGGGGGTGCCATGGATCTGGGTTCGCCCTCGCTCGGAGCCATCCGACGCACGACCGCCGTCGACACCGTCCGCGCGCGCATCTCGCTGGCGCTGGAGCTCGGGATGCTGGTGCCCGGCCAACGGCTCCCGGCACCAGAGGAAGCGGCTCGAGCGTTCGGGGTCAGCGAGATGTCGGTGCGGCGCGCCTATCGCGCGTTGAGCGACGAGGGCGTCGTCGTCCGGCGGCAGGGCAACACGGGTGGCACGTTCATCTCGGATGCACCCGCGGTGGGCACCGTTCCCGAGATCGCCGCCTACCGCGAGGACGCCGTCCACGTGCACGCGCTCATCGATCAGCGCGCGACGCTCGAAGCCGGGCTGGCGGCGCGGGCTGCCGCGGCACCAGGGGCGTCCTCCCTGCACCGACTCGACGACCTCGTGGCGACCATGCGGACCGAGCCGGACTGGAGCCGGTTCCGCGAGGCGGATGCGGCGTTCCACGCCGAGCTGGCGATGTCGGCGGGCGTGCCGGGCGCGGCCGACCTCCACGACCGCGTGTCCCGTGAGCTGTACTCCTACTTCATCCCCTATCGGATCGAGTACCTGCGCGCGTCGAACGAGGAGCACGCTCAGCTCGTCGAGGCGCTCCGCGTCGGCGATGCGGCAGCCGCGAGCCGCCTGGCCTTCGACCACGTCGCAGAGCTCCACCGCTCGATGTACGTCGGCCTCGCGGGGCCCGCCGACGGCGCGCAATCCGCTCCCTGAAGCGCCCGGAGACGACCCAACGCGCGCCCTCGGCGAGGCGTCAAGGCCGGGCCCGGAAATCCGACATGCGCCGTACTAAGGCATAGTGGGGACGGGTTCACCCCCGCCGCGAAGGAGTGAGAGCATGATCGACAAGGCCTCGATACAGGACTTCCCGCCGATGACGGCATCGCTGCTGGCGGACAATTCCGGCGTGTTCCGCGTCGGCACCGCCGAGCAGTACCTGAGCGCCACCGACGCGGGAACGGCCCGCCGCCAGCTCGTCGAACTGATGCAGGCGGAGGCCCGAAAGGCGGGTCGACCGATCCGTGTGACGGTGACCGACCCGACGAGCGTCACCGTGCTCCTCATCGGTGTCGACGGCGAACTGCAGGAGGAACCGCAGTCCGCAGCGCCCGCGCGCACCGCGCAGCGGGCCACGCCACAGCCCGCAGCGGCGCAACGAGTGCCGCTCATCCAGGCGCCACCGCCCACGCCCTCACAATCGGCACCAGCGCGCCCGGTCCCTGCTCAGCCGCAGACACCGCCCCGCGCCACACCCGCCCAGCCGTCGACACCTGCGCCGGTTTCGGCGCAGGCCGCGCCGCCGGTCTCCGCCAACCCGCAGTCGACCACGACGCCGCAGCCCGTCCCGCCACAGCGCCCGACCGTGCAGCAACCCGCGTTCGACACACCGCCGTTCCAGCCGATCTCGAATCAGCCGAACGCGCAGCAGGTGCCCGTACCCGCGCAGCGTGCCGTCCCGGCACAGCAGTCGGTGCAGGCGCCGCCGGCCGCGCCCGCGCAGCAGCAGCCCCCGGTTCCGCAGCAGCAGGCTCCCGGCCAGCCGGCCGCCCCGGCTCGCCGCGATCTGCGCGATGCACCCTCGTTCCTCGCGCCACCCACGATCGGCCCGGCGCAGCACGGGCTCGCCGGCCTGCTCAACAAGCTCGGCTTCTCAGTACCGCCGTCCGCGACCGAGCGCGCCGAGCGTGACGACGTCCACGCCGTGTCACGCCACTTCCCGAGGCGTCGCACCATCTCCGTCGCGAATCAGAAGGGCGGCGCCAACAAGACGCCGACCGTCGTCAACCTGTCGTCCGTCTTCGCCCGGTACGGCGGTGGCGGTGTCGCGGCCTGGGACAACAACGAGACCATGGGCACGCTCGGCTGGCGGACCGAGCAGGGCGGCCACGATTCGACCGTCCTCGACCTCCTCGCCGCGGCTGGCGACCTCCTCTCCCCCGGCGCCGAGCGGGCAGACCTCTCGCGGTTCGTCCACCACCAGCCCGGCGACAAGTACGAGGTGCTGCGATCCGCGGCGGACGGCGAGCACGTGGTGACCGCCGACGAGGTCGACCTCGTCCACCGCGTCCTCGCGAAGTACTACCGCCTGATCGTCATGGACTCGGGCAACTCGGCCGGCGCCCCCAACTGGCGGCGCATGGTGGAGCTGACCGACCAGCTCGTCATCCCGACCACGACCGTCGAGGACAAGAAGGAGGGCGCGCGACTCACCCTCACCGCCGTCAGCCGGGTGAGCGAGCGCGGTGCCGAGCTCGCTCGCAACGCCGTCGTCATCGTCTCCGAGGCCGAGGCCAAGGACACGTCGATCGCCAACGCCTACGCCGAGGACTTCCGCCCCTACGTGCGCGACGTCGTCGTCGTGCCCTTCGATCCCGCGTTGAAGAACGGCGTCATCCGTCACGACGCCCTGCGATCGAGCACGCAGCGGGCGTGGCTCGCAGCGGCTGCTGCGGTGTCCCGCGGACTCTGACCGGGACACCTGCGCCACCTCAGGTCGCCATGATCGCGGTCAAGCCGTCTGACGCGCGGACATGATGGCGTCCACCGTCGCGTCGTCGTCGTCGGTCATGACGACAACGGCCCGAAGCCGCGTGAGCGTCAGCTCGATGAGCACGGCAGGCTGCCCATAGCGGTAGCACCACCAGGAGCGCACGCCGGAACCTCGCCAGTACCCGGCGCGGATCATGAAGGTCCCGGTGCCACCGGACCTCCACGTGACCGGGACCTCCGCCGTCGGGTCTCCGGAGACGTGAGCCGAACGGACGGCCTCGCGAGGAAGCCGGATCCGACGGCGCAGGCTGAGGAAGGCCCACCACCCGCGCGTGGTGACGACGACCTCGTCGCCCTCCATGGTGACGTCGACGAGGCCGCGGCGACCGCCGCGGCGAGTCATGCGGACGCCGCGTCGAGGATGTGCAGGCCGGCGATCGTCCGATCGTCGCGGAACGCGATGCGCGCGACGTAGTCGCCGGCCTCGAAGGCGAGCGGGGTGTTCGTGACGGTGATGTCTGCGGCCCGCGACGCCTGGGGCTCGGCGTGGGACTCGTAGGAACCCGCGAGCCCGGCGATCTGCGCCCAGGCCGCGGCCAGCGCGGTCGCGGGCAGGCCGTCGCGCATCGTGGGGTCGAATCGCGCCGTCACGTCCTCCCACCGACCGGCGGCGAGGTCGTCGATCACCGTCACGGCGAGGGTTGTGGCGTCGGAAAGCGGGGTGGTGTTCATGGGAGCTCCTGTTCGTGGGTCGACGGGCTTGCCGTAGCGCTGGAACGCCGCCTGCCTGGTGACGCCGAGGGCGTCGCCGATGGCCTGCCAGCTGATTCCGTCGCGGCGGGCCTGCTGCACCGCCGCGATGACGACGCGTTCAGCGCTTTCGCGGACACCGAGCGCCCCGAGCACCAGGCGGGTCGGATCCGCCGGGTCGCCGAGGACCGGAGCCATGACGAGCCGGTCGCTGCGCTCCATCAGCTCCGCGAGCGCATCCGTCAATTTATCTTGCATATGTAAACCATACGTTTACAATCGGGTGGTGTACAGCCCCTGCCCGCCTTCGCCACTCAGACACTCAAGCCACCCTGGAGGGCGAGTCGAGGCGAAGGACTAAACGGCCAGCGACACCTGCCGACCGAGCGCTTCGATCGCAGCCTCGTCGCGCTGGTAATGCGACCACTGGCCGATCCGGGTGCACGTCACGAGGCCGGCGCGCTGGAGCGTGGCCATGAACTGCGAGGCGGTCGACTGCGACACCTCGGCCCTCGCCTGGATGTGCTTGAGACACACGCCGACCTCGACCGCCGGCTGATCCTGCGGCGGGAACGACTCCGGATCCTTCAACCACCCCAGGATCGCGAGGCGAGTCGGATGGCCGAGCGCCTTGAAGATCGCCACCAGGTCCAACTCGTCAGCGTTCGTCACACATCAACCATATCGCAATATCGCGATTCCACGATGTTGTGCGACACTATGGATCGGTAAATCGCGATCTAACGATGGAGATGTCATGACGCAGCACACAGCACTGGTGGTCGGCGCCCGCGGGGTGATCGGCGGGAACCTGATCACCCACCTCGAGGGGCTCGGCTGGGACGTGGTCGGGTTGTCCCGCCGCGGCGGCACCGACCGGGCATCCGTCAAGCACCTCGCGGTGGACCTGCTCGACCGCGACGCGACCATCCGCCGGTTGCGGGGCCTGTCCGAGATCACGCACATCTTCTACGCCGCGTACCAGGACCGCCCTAGCTGGGCAGAGCTCGTCGCGCCGAACCTCGCGATGCTCACCAACGTCGTCGACGCCGTCGAACCCGTCGCGCCGGGCCTCGAACACATCAGCCTGATGCAGGGCTACAAGGTCTACGGCGCACACCTGGGGCCCTTCGCCACACCGGCGAAGGAGTCCGACCCGCCGCACATGCCACCGGAGTTCAACGTCGACCAGCAGCAGTTCCTCGAGCGCCGCCAAACCGGGGCCAGCTGGTCGTGGTCGGCGTTGCGACCGTCGGTCGTGGCCGGGATCGGCCTCGGCAACCCGATGAACCTGGCGATGGTCATCGCCGTCTACGCGTCCATGAGCAAGGAGCTCGGCATCCCGTTTCGCTTTCCCGGCAAGCCCGGCGCGTACACGAGCCTGATCGAGATGACGGACGCCGATCTCCTCGCGAAGGCCACGGTGTGGGCGGCGACCACGGAGCATGCCCGCAACGAGGCGTTCAACATCACGAATGGCGACCTGTTCCGGTGGTCGTCGATGTGGCCGAAGATCGCCGCCTTCTTCGACCTCGACGTCGCGCCGCCACTCGAGATGAGCCTCTCCGAGGTGATGGCCGACAAGGAGGCCCTGTGGAACGCGATGGTCGAGCGGCACGGCCTCGCGCCCACCAGCTACGCAGCAGTGTCGTCGTGGGCGTTCGGCGACTTCGTCTTCGCGTGGGACTACGACGTCATCGCCGACACCTCGAAGTCCCGCCGGGCCGGCTTCTACGAGTACGTCGAGACCGAGGCGATGTTCCTCCGCATCTTCCAGGACCTGCGGGAGCAACGACTCATCCCGTAAGCGTCGGAGCCCGGCTACTGCTCGAAGGCGATGTCGAGGGATCGAGAGGAGGAGACGTCCCCTCGAGCCCGAACACCGGCCCACCGGTGAGCTGGACGGCGACGCCCTGCTTCATCGACGAATGCCGGCGGTAGCGCCGTGTTCCCGCTCGAACGTCTGCTGCGTCCGACGCGAAGCCACTACCCGCCGGATGCCGAAGCACGCCCAGACGGTCCAGATCACCGCCATCGCCCAGCTGAGCGGGGCGCCTGCGGCTGCGAACCAGACGGAGCCGACCACGAAGAGCAGACCGACCGTGATCATCACCCAGCCGACGGTGCGCTCACGTTCGAAGGCGAGCCGTTGCTGCACGAGCGAGTCCATGGGAGGACGCTATCGCGAGATCCGGAGCGACGGCCCACCAACCGACGAGACCGCGGCCAGGTCAAACGGGTGCCGATCACTCATGCCCGGTGAGCCGACGATCGAGGCGCTCGAGGTCCGCCTCGACCGTGGCGAGGTCCCGCGCGAACGCGGCGTCGTCCAGCTCGATCTGTCGGACCGTGAAGACCACCTCGGCACCCTCCGGATGCGCCAGCACGCGGACCGGGTTGGTCACGACGGTCCCGGACGGCAGGGTCACGTCGTGGTCGAGCACTCCGAAGCGGTTGCTCTCGACGAACCGGACCTCGACCCGGCCCATCGGCGACTCGACGAACAACGCGTCGCCCTCACGGACCACCTCGGCCTGTGCGAGACCGGCCGCCCACTGCGGGAGGTTGTCGACGTCCGACGCGTACTCGTAGACGGTATCCGGCGACGCGTGGATGACCCGGCTCACGTGGCGACTTCTCATGGACGGCATCATGCCACCTCGGTGTGTCATCCATCAGCCACGTCCCGCCTGCGGATGATGCTCCGCGAGCGGGATCGTGCTGCAGACTGACGATTCGACCGTCGATGGTTCGTAGCCTGGAGGCATGCCCCGGAACACCAGCGATCGCTCGGCCCCGTCACCACCGGCCTCGGCGGAACGGCGTCATCGTCGGCGTCGACGTGGCTTGATCGCAGGCATCGTCGTAGCCTCCCTCCTGGCCTTGGTCGTCGGTGGGTCCTTCGCCGCCGCACCGCTCCTGCGGTCGTACGGGATCTACCTCGTCCCGCCGTCGCCGCAGACGTACGCCGAGGTCGCACTGGATGCGATGCGGCAGGGGATCGACGCGACGCCGGACCGCTACACGCAGGTGCGGGAGCGGGCTCTGGCCTCCGTCGCGGACGCGTCCGACTACGCCGACACCTACGGGCCGCTCACCAAGGCGGCGGCCGAGCTGGGCGGCCCCCACACCACTTTCAACGATCCTGCGTCCGCGGCCGAACTGTTCGGCCCGTCGTCGGGATCGAAGGCGGAGAACGAACTGCCCACCGTCACGAGCGCTGACGGCGTGACGACCATCCGCCTCCCGACGCTCATCGGTGGCGGCTCCGGAGAGGACTCCTTCGGCCAGCGGTACATCGATACGGCCGTCGACGCGATCGCCGCCGCCGCGCCCGACACCTCAGCGTGGGTGGTGGACCTGCGGGACAACCACGGCGGCAACGTGTGGCCCATGCTGGCCGCCGTGGCACCGCTGCCCGATGACGGGACCGTCGAGACCTTCGAGTCCGTCGACGGGTCGACGACGGTGTCCGTGGACGGCGGGACCGTCTCGTCCGACGGCACACGACAGGGTGCGGCGACGACACCGCAGCCGAAGGTGCACGGGCCGATCGCCGTGGTCATCAACGGGATGACCGGTAGCTCCGCGGAGGCGGTCGCGATCGCCTTCATCGGGCAGTCGAACGTGCACGTGTTCGGACAGCCGAGCTACGGCTTCAGTACGGCGAATCAGCCGGTCCGCCTCTACGACGGCGCGGTCGTCAATCTGACCGTGGCCGTCGACGCCGACCGTACCGGCAAGCGCTACGGCGTCCCGATCGTGCCCGACACCCCCGTCGAGGACGTCGTGCAGCTGCCGACAGCCATCAGCACATGGCTCGCGAACCGCGGCTGAACACCTCGTTCATCGAGAGTGCTCGTTCTGCTGTTCCGCGCCCGATCAGCGGGCAGAACGAGCACTCTCGATCGAATGCGCTTAGACCGCGGGTGCGAACGGGTCGCGGAGCGTGCGGCGGAGCACCGCCCGCTCAGCGACCGTCCACAGCGCGCTCGTCGCGAGGTAGACGGCGGCCGCGAACGGCACGATGGCCGCGAAGCCGACCGAGAGGAACGGGAGCCAGCGCATGATGGGCGCGATCGCGGCGGTGCCCGCAGAAACGGGCGTCCGCACCGCTGCAGCTTCGTCGGGCACGGCCGTCCAACGCGCACTCGCGCGCCTCGTGAGTTCGATCGCGAGGGCGAGGAGCAGCAGGACGACGAGGAACGGCCAGACCGCCGTGACCGTGGTGCCGATCAGCTGGAACAGGTTCGAGCCGAGCGGGACACCCCCGACCACGGCAGAGAGCAGCGTGTTGGCGTGACCGGCGATGTCCTGGTGGACGAACAACGCGTACACCGCGGAGACGACCGGAGCCTGCGCGAGGAGCGGCAGGCAGCCCGCGACCGGCGAGGTGCCGTGCCGCTGGTAGAGCTCGACGAGCGCGCGGTTCAGTTCCTCGGGGCGTCCGGCGTAGCGCTTCCGCAGGGCTGCGAGTTCCGGGGCGAGGCGACGCCTGGTGCGTTCGGCGCGGACCTGTGAGACACCGACCGGGAGCAGGAGTAGGCGCACCAGCACAGTGAGGACGACGATGGCGAAGAGCGGCGCCCACGAGCCGGTGAACGGTTCGAGGGCGGCGCCGGTGGCTGCGACGAACCCGGCGAGGCCGTCGAGGATGGTGGAGACGAACGGGATGGTGGAGAGGTCCATGAGTGGTCCTTCGATCGAGAACGGAAGAGGATCGTTCGACCGTCACGGACCACCGGGGCGCTACTGCACGCTGAAGCCGGCCGTTCTGACGGTCACGATCGCGCTCCCGGGTGCTCGCGACCGGACGTGCCCCGGTGCGTCGGGGTTGTTGTGCGTGACCAGCACGCGCAGGTTCTCGACCTCGCGCAGCTCGACCGGACCGGTGCGTGGCCGGAGCGTCACCCGCACCTGCAGGATGACGGCGATGAGGACAGCCGCCGCGGAAACGGCCCCGATGAACCCGAACACCATGAGGGCGGGGATCACGACGTTGCCGCTGCCCCCTGCTCCCAGCAGCGCGAACGTCCGCGCCACGAGTTCGAGCAGACCGACCATGCTCCGACGCTAGCAGCTCCCTCGAAGTCGACTCAGTTCACCAACGGGTACCAGTGTCGGTCGCGCAGCTGATACTCGTCATCGTCGAGACGCACCCACGTGCCGTCAGTGATCGGGGCCGCGTCCGAAGCCCACACGCCGAAGTGGGCGAGCGGGGCCGGCCACTCGTATCCGTCATTCGGCGCTTCGACGACGTTGCGCACGGCGCCGACGAACTGCATGGTCAGGTGCTCGCCGTTGATGCGCTTCGCCAGCTCACGGACGGTCGCGGTGCCGTCGGGGTCATCGCGTGCGGCCTCGAGCATCGGCAGATCGAGGCGAGCTGTGCCCTGCCTCGGCACGCAGAACACCCGGTCGGAGTCGCGCAGGAGCAGGCGCACGACCGACATCGGCCGGGGTGGCGTCGTCCGGCGGACGACCTCGGCCCGGCCTCCAGGAGGCAGCCACGGCGCGTCATACGTCACGTGGACGAGCGTCTCGTCTTCGTTCACGCCGCGAGCGTACCTGAACCCAGGGAGCGTGACCGGTCCCTTCCCACGCATCCTGAGCGGCGGTGTTCACGAGCCGTCCGGCGATCGTGTCCTCAGCGGAAGTCGCCCAGCTGGCGCTCGACGGGCACCGTGCCCTCGACGATCACGTCGCCGGTGTGCGCAGTCGTGACGGTCTCGATCAGGACGATCTCGACCTCCTCGTCGGCGATGGGATTGTGCTGCACGCCCCGCGGCACGACGAAGAACTGGCCCGGCGTGAGCACGACCTCCTCATCGTCGGGGAGCTGGATACGGAGCGTGCCGGAGACGACGAGGAACATCTCGTCCTCGTTCGCGTGGTCGTGCCAGACCAACTGGCCGAGGAGCTTCGCGACCTTCACGTATTGATCGTTGACCCGCCCGACCACTCGAGGCGTCCAATGGGCCTCGACCTGTCGGAGTTCGGCGGCGATGTCGATTCCGTGGAGAGCGTTCATGTGTCCATCCTCTCCCGGCTGGAGTGCTTATGCGGACGTCCCTCTTCAGCAGGGGCATCGAGCATGGGCCATCTGGCGACGACGTCAGACGGGTCGGTATCGCATGGCGACCGCGCCCGAGCGGAACTCCCGGCGGTCCACGAGTTCGAGCTCGATGCGATCACGCAGCCCGGCGAGCAGGGTCGGGCCGCGTCCGGTAAGCACCGGCTGCACGAGGAACTCGTACTCGTCGATCAGTCCCAGGTCCGCCAGCGCGAGCGGCAGCGCCACCCCACCCACCCACAGGCCCTCGCCCGGTTCCTCCTTGAGCCGCCGGACCGCCTCCTCGAGGTCGCCACGGACCAGCTCCGCGTTCCAGTCGGGATCACTCAACGTGCTCGAGACCACGCGCTTCTCCGCCCGGTCGATGGTCTCCGCGAAGGGGACCTGCCACGGCTCGACCCAGTCCGGCCAGGTGCCGGAGGCCGGCCTCCGCCAGGCGGACTCCATCATCTCGTAGGTCACCCTGCCGAACAGGAGGGCGTCCGCCCGCGCCAGCTGCGCGGTCCAGTACCGCATCGACTCCTCGTCGGGTGGGAGCCCCGCCTCGTGATGACAGCACCCGTCGAGCGTGACGTTGATCGAGTATCGGAGTGGTCTCATCGCACTGCGCTCCCTCACGGATCGACGGCCTCCCGACGCTGGGAACCCGTCTGGCCAGCGAACCACGTCGCTGATCGGATGTCGATCACAGGTGTCTCGTCGCCCTGCCAGACTGGCGTCGATGATCATCCGCACCGAACGAACCACCCTCGAACCGATCTCACCGGCGCTCGCGCGACGCATCGTCGAACGCGACGAGCGTGACGGTGACGCCTGGCACCCGGAGTACCCATTCGCCGATGAGCTCGGCCCGCTGCGCGGTCTTGCGGAATCGACCGTCAGCGACCCGATCTTCACGATGTACCTCATCCGTGATGCCGACGGTTCGGCCGTCGGTGGACTCGGCTTCTTCGGGCCGCCCGACAGCACTGGTCGCGTCGAGTTCGGTTACGGTCTCGTTCCCGCCGCTCGCGGGGTCGGACTCGCGACGGAAGCGGTCGTCGGCGCGCTGTCGTTCGCCGCAGCGCACGGCGCCGAACGGGCGGCCGCTGAGACCGACGTCACGAACGTCGCATCACAGCGGGTGCTCCTGAAGGCGGGACTCGCGGAGACCGGACGCACGACCACGACGGTGTCGTTCGCGCGCGAGCTCTGACAGCAGATGCAAGCCATGGTCGAGGCCTGATGGCTCCGCTCGCCCGAGCGGAACGTGAGGAGACCGTCGGGGTTCCGGGGATCGACGTATGGATCCCGTGAGGACCGCGGCTCGCGCGGGTGGTGAGGCGTAGACCGGAGGTCATGACCCTCACGACGATCCTGCCTTCACTCCGCCGCAGCATCCCGGACCCGTTCGTCCCCGACCGCTGGCCGGCACACACCCACCTCAGCACCACGGACGTGATCGTCGACGACGTTCCGATGCTGCGCCTGGTCGAACAGTGCGGAACCCCGTGCGTCCATTCGGCGGCAGCGGTGATCCCCGGCACGGGCGGGTGCCCGTCCCCCGCCGCACGCACCTCCGTGGTCGTCGTCCGCGTGAACACGGCGATCTTCGACGAGGACGGCCATCACCTCACCCTCGAGGCCTGCCTCTCAGACGTCGAACCGTGCTGGTCGGAACTCCGGCTCATCGGGCGAGCGTCGACGACGCACACGGTGCCGTTCCGCATCGGCAGCGAGGCCGGAATCGAGCAGCGCGTGCCACTCCCCCGCGACCTCGCGCCCGGCGACCTGCTCGCCGTGCCGTGTCGCGGCGAGGTCGCTCAGTCGGTCGGCTCGGCGTCGGGCTTCATCCAGAACGGCGAGTAGTGGTACCCGTCGGGGTCGTCGAATTGGCGCTGGTACATGAAGGGGTAGTCGTCGGTCTCGCCGATCCGTCCACCCGCGGCCCCAGCGCGCTCGACGAGCTCGTCGACCGCCTCGCGGCTCCCGAGGTCGAACGAGACCGTGACCTTCGAGGGCGTGTCGGGTCCACCGATCAGCTCCTCAGTGCCGCCGACGCTCGCGTACATCTCCCGGCTGCCGAGCATGACGTACTGCTCGGCAGCGATCTCGAAGCAGGACACCTGGTCGGTGGACATCGCGGCGTTGCGGGTCCAGCCGAGGGCGTCGTAGAAGGCGGTCGCGCGTTCGACGCTCTCGACCGGACACGTGATGAAGAGGCTCATGCGGTCAAGCTACGCCCGGCGTGAGCGGGTCCACAAGGACGTTCTTCCGAGGTTCACTCGGACGGCGCCCATGGCACGGTCGGGTCGATCGTCGTCGCGATCTTCGCGCTGATCTCGGCCAGTTGCCGCACCTGCGCCTGGGTGAGCGAGCCGAAGACGAGCTCCTCGACCAGGGCGTGGTGCGCGGGCGTGGACCGCGCGACGTGAGCGTGCCCGTCGTCGGTGAGCACCGCGAGCGTGAACCGACCGTCGCTCGGGTCGACCTCACGCCGCACCCAGCCGTGCTTCTCCAGTCGCGAGATCGCGCGGGAGAGCCGGGAGAGCGTGCTGCTCGCGTACCCGGCGAGGGTGCTCATCCTGAGCGCGCGGTCCGGGGCGGTGTCGAGCGCGAAGAGCAGCCCGTGCTCGTAGTGGCTCAGCCCGCTGTCGCGCTGCAGCTGGGCGTCGAGGGCCGCGGGGAGTCGCTCGAGCAGGGTGGCGACGGACGCCCAGGCTGCAAGCCGATCACCGCTGAGGCCGGGACGTTCGGCGGGATCGGTCATGGGGCAAGCCTATTCGACTTGCTTGAGCAAGTGAACCGACCTATGGTGACTTTCCTGAGCAAGTGAATCGGCGCATCGCCGACAGAGGGAGATGACATGGACCTACAACTCCGAGGCAAGACGGCCTTCATCAGCGGATCGACCGGCGGGATCGGCGCAGCCATCGCCCGGACGCTCGCCGCGGAGGGCACACGGGTCATCGTGAACGGGCGCTCCGAGCAGGCGGTGCGAGATGCGGTCGCCGCACTTCGGCGCATGCACCCCGACGTCGGCCACGACGGGATCGTCGCCGACTTCGCCGATCCGGCCTCCGTCGAGCGACTGCTCGGCGACCTCGGCGCCGTCGACATCCTGGTGAACAACGTGGGCCAGTTCGGTCTCGCGCAGTTCGAGTCCGTCTCGGACGACGACTGGGCCCACATCCTCGAGGTCAACCTGATGAGCGGCGTCCGACTGTCCCGGCACGTCCTGCCAGGCATGTTGGATCGCGACTGGGGGCGCATCCTGTTCATCAGCAGCGAGTCCGGCGTGAACATCCCCGCCGACATGATCCACTACGGCGTCACGAAGGCGGCGATGATCGCCCTCGGCAACGGACTCGCGAAACGGACCCGTGGTACCGCCGTGACGGTCAACACGATCCTCGGCGGCCCGACCTACTCGGACGGCGTCGCCACCACGATCGAGGCCATCGCCGCCGACCAGTCCGCACCGGCCGACGCCGTGAAGGCGTCGATCATCGGCCAGAACCGCACCACGCTGCTCGAACGCTTCATCGAGCCCGATGAGATCGCCGCGCTTGCGGCCTACCTCGCGAGCCCGCTGGCGTCGGCGACGAACGGTGCGACCCTGCGTGCGGACGGCGGCGTGCTGACCGGGATGCTCTAGCCCGGCCGGTTGCGACGGGGCTGGCGGCGTCAATATCGGATACCGGCACCCTCGTCACTCGGAGGAGCGACGCTCCCGAACCGCCTCGAAGGTCCGCTGCAGCGCACCGATGGACGACTCGGAGTCGACCTGGGCGACGCCGATGAAGAGGCAGTCGACGACCATCAGCTGCGCGATCCGACTCCCGAGCGCTCCCGAACGGAACGCCGTCTCCCGCGCGGACGTCTGGAGGACGATGTCCGCGCTGGTCGCCAGGGTCGACTCCGCGTGATTCGTGATCGCGATGGTCGTCGCGCCGGAGCGGGCCGCGAGCCGGAGGTAGTCGACGGTGTCCGCGGTCGCGCCGGAGTGCGAGATCGCGACGGCGACCGCCTGCTCGTCGAGGATCGCCGCGGCGGTCCAGGCGGCATGCGGGTCGGGCCATTCGAGCGCCACTCGTCCGATCCGCGAGAGTTTCCGCTGCAGGTCGACGGCGACGATCGAGCTCGCTCCGACACCGAAGATGTCGACCCGGCGAGCGCCGGCGACCGCTGCGACCGCCCGCGTGAGGGCTGCCGTGTCGAGCGCCTGTGCAGTGTCGGCGATCGAGAGCGATTCGTTCGCAGCGACCTTCGCGACGATGTCGTCGAGGCTGTCTCCGGCGACGATGTCGGGCGACTGCACGTTCGTCCCGGCGAGCGCGAGCCGTTCGCGGAGGTTCTCCTCGGTCAGGTCGTGGCGGAAGTCCTTGAAGCGGTCGTAGCCGATCTTGCGCGTGAAGCGCACGACCGTCGTCGTCGAGGTCGAGGCCTCCTCCGCGATCTCGGCGACCGACCGCGTCGCGAAGGCGCCCGGGTCGGCGAGCAGCGATTCGGCGATCCGCCGCTCGGAGGGACGGAGTTCGTCGAGGCGGGCGCGCACCTCGGTGGACACCGCCCGTGATGTCCGGTGGACGTCGGCTCCCATCGGTGCTCCTCTCGACCGTGAACACTGTACCGTCGGCACCCACCGGCGGGATGTATGGAAATTACCATCCATCGTCAAACTGTGTATGTTTGTTGCAACGACTCGCGACCGGTGCCCTCCTCAGGTGCGGACTGGCCGACACGTATAGCGGAGTACCGCGGGTACTGCCGGCATGCACGATCCAGGAACCAAGGGAGGTCCCGTGACCAGCTCCACACCACGCAGCGACGTGATCAGCAGCACCGCCCGACGCCGGGCCATCGTCGCCGGCAGCGTCGGCAACTTCATCGAGTGGTACGAGTTCGGGATCTACGGGTTCCTCGCCACGATCCTGGCCGCACAGTTCTTCAGCGACGGCCAACAGACCGGTATCGAGTCGCTCATCGCGACCTACGCGTCCTTCGCGATCGCCTTCTTCTTCCGCCCGGTCGGGGCTGCGCTCTTCGGCCGCATCGGCGACCGGATCGGCCGCAAACCGACGCTCATCCTCGTCCTGGTCATGATGTCCGGGGCGACCGCCCTCATCGGCATCCTCCCGACGTACGCCTCCATCGGCGTCGCGGCGCCCATCCTGCTCACGATCGTGCGCATCCTGCAGGGCCTCTCCGCCGGCGGAGAGTTCGGCGGCGCTGTCTCGGTCATGACCGAGTTCGCACCGGCCGGGAAGCGTGGCTTCTACGGATCGTGGCAGTCGTTCACGGTCGCACTCGGACTCCTCGGCGGCGCCGGCACCGTCGCGCTGCTGGCATCCCTGCTGTCCGAAGCCGATCTGGCGGCGTGGGGCTGGCGGATCGCCTTCCTGCTCGCCATCCCCCTCGGCGCGGTCGCCCTGTTCCTCCGCTTGAAGCTCGAAGAGACGCCGGAGTTCCAGAAGGTCGCCACCGCCGACACCACCAAGGTCGCCGAGCCCGTCGTCCGCGCGGGTGCCGCAGAGACCGCCAAGGCGATCCTCCTGGGGATCGGCCGCCTGATGGGCTGGTCCGCCGCCGGGTACACCTTCCTCGTCGTCATGCCCTCCTACCTCCAGAGCAGCCTCAACGCGTCCTTCCAGGAGGCACTGATCTCCACGGTGCTCGCGAACGCCGGCTTCGCGGCGACGATCCTCCCGGCCGGCTGGCTGTCCGACAGGATCGGTCGGCGTTGGGTGATGCTCACCGGCACCGGTCTCATCGTGATCCTGGCGCTGCCCCTGCTCAACGTGCTGCAGAACCCGGACCTCGGCGTCGGTGTCCACGGCCTCGCCGTGTTCGTCGCCGGAGCGGTCGTCGGCCTGATCGCAGGCCCGGGCCCCGCCATGCTCGCCGAGATGTTCCCCACCTCCGTGCGGTACACCGGTCTCGGACTGTCCTACTCGATCTCGAACGCCGTCTTCTCGGGCAGCGCCGGCCTCATCATCACCTCGCTGATCGCCTCGACCGGCAACGTCGACGTCCCGGCCTACTACGTGATGGCGACCTGCCTGGTGAGCGCGATCGCCATCGGCACGCTCCGCGGGAACGCCCACCGGGCGGAGCTGCGCAAGTGAGCCGCCCGATGCGCGTCATCGGCCTCATGTCCGGCACCTCGCACGACGCGATCGACGCCGCCGCCGCCGAGATCGGCGTGGACGGCGACACGCTCGTGGTCCGCCCGCTCGGGATGATCACCGCCGGGTACGACCCGGAACTGCGAGCCTCGATCACCGCAGCCCTGCCGCCGGCGACCACCAGTGTCGACGACGTCTGCCGCTTGGACACGCGGATCGGGCAGGCCTTCGCCGATCTCGCGGTCCGAGCGGTCGCGGAACTCTGCGACGGGGAGGCCGACCTGATCGTCTCCCACGGCCAGACGATGTACCACTGGGTGGAGGACGGCCGGGTCGAGGGCACGCTCCAGCTCGGCCAGCCGGCCTGGATCGCCGAACGCACGGGCTGCACCGTCGTCGCCGACCTGCGTTCGCGTGACGTCGCGGCCGGCGGGCAGGGTGCTCCGCTCGTGAGCATGATCGACGCGCTCTGGCTGGGTGGCGAGACCGCTGCGGCCGTCAACCTCGGCGGCATCGCCAACGCCACCATCGTGCGGCCGGGCCACGACCCGATCGCCTTCGACAGCGGACCGGCGAACGCCCTCATCGACGCCGTCGTCGCCGAGCACACTGGCGGCGCCCGGCAGTTCGACGCCGACGGCGAGCTCGCCGCGCGTGGCACCGTCGACCATGAGATGCTCGACCTCCTCCTGCGCGAGCCGTACTACCAGCGCCCCGCCCCGAAGTCGACGGGCAAGGAACTGTTCCACCTCGACTACCTCAGCGAGCAGCTCGCCGGCCGTCCGACGCTTCCGATCGAGGACCTCGTCGCGACCCTCACCGAGCTGACCGCACGGAC
The DNA here is from genome assembly GCF_013349365.1 of Plantibacter sp. MCCC 1A11337. Classification (NCBI taxonomy): domain Bacteria; kingdom Bacillati; phylum Actinomycetota; class Actinomycetes; order Micrococcales; family Microbacteriaceae; genus Plantibacter; species Plantibacter sp. MCCC 1A11337. Next base: position 37,388 of record NZ_JABJWX010000002.1, read on the forward strand.
CGTGGCGGACGCCGTCCGTGGGGTGGAGCGCGTCATCCTCGCCGGCGGAGGGGTGCGCAATCCTCAGCTCGTCGCGCGCATCCGGGCCGCACTCCCCGAGGCCGACGTCGTCAGCAGCGACGACGCGGGCCTCCCCTCCGACGCGAAGGAGGCGCTCGCCTTCGCCGTCCTCGGCTTCCTGACGGTGAACGGCCAGGCCGGATCCCTCCCCTCGGCCACCGGCGCCTCACACGGCAGCGTCCTGGGTGCGATCGTCCCGGGACGCTCGCTCCCCGCGCGGACGCTCGACGGGCCGCCTCGCTCGCTGCGGTTCGAAGCATGAACGTCGACAGCCCCACGGACCACCACGACGGCGTCAGCCCGTCCGACCCAGAACGGAGGGCCGTTCGTGCCTGAAGCATCGAGTACTTTGGCAGCGCTCTCCACCGAGGGACGCAACCCGCGCACGGTCGACCTCGACACGCTGGACACGCTCCGGCTGCTCGAGGTGATCAACGACGAGGACCGACTCGTCGCCGACGCGGTCCGAGCGGAACTGCCGAGCATCGCGCGCGCCGTGGAACGCATCACGGAAGCTCGCCGGCAGGGTGGGCGACTCGTCTACCTCGGTGCGGGGACGAGCGGCCGGATCGGACTGCTCGACGCGGTCGAGTGCCCGCCGACCTTCGGCACCGACCCCTCCGAGGTGCTGGGGCTCATCGCCGGGGGCGAGCACGCCTTCGTCGTCGCCGTCGAGGGTGCCGAGGACGACCTCGAGCTCGGCGCCTCGGAACTCATCGCGGCCGACCTCCGCCCCACGGACGTCGTCGTCGGTCTCGCGGCCAGTGGTCGCACCCCGTACGTCATCGGCGGCCTGCGCTACGCACGCCATCTGGGCGCGGGGACGATCGCGGTGTCCTGCAACCGGAACGCCAGGATCAGCGCCGAGGCGGACATCGCTATCGAGGTGATGACCGGCCCCGAGGCGCTCACCGGTTCGACCCGGCTGAAGGCCGGCACCGCGCAGAAGCTCGTCTGCAACATGCTGTCCACCGCGTCCATGGTGCGCTCGGGCAAGGTCTTCTCCAATCTCATGGTCGACGTGAAGCCGACCAACGAGAAGCTCGTCGACCGCGCGCAGCGGATCGTCGCGGACGCCACCGGTGTCGAACGGTCGATCGCCGACGCCGCCCTGGAGCAGGCCGGCGCACACGCCAAGACCGCGGTCGTCATGCTGCTCGCCGATGTGGACGCGGCGACGGCCGCCCGGCTGCTCGAGTCGCACGACGGCGACGTCCGCTCGGCCGTTGCTGCGGCGAGCGCCTGAGCAGGAACGAGAGGACACCGTGGAGATCATCATCCTTCCCGACGCCGCCGAGGTCGGTCGCGTCGCCGGCGCGAAGATCGCGTCGATCGTCGCCGGGCGGCCCCAGGCCGTCATCGGCCTGGCGACCGGGTCCAGCCCGCAGGGCATCTACAAGGAGCTGGCCCGTCGCGTGCAGGCGGGCTCGCTGTCGTTCGCCGAGGCCCGCGGCTTCGCGCTGGACGAGTACGTGGGCATCCCCGCCGACCACCCCGAGTCGTACGCCAGCGTGATCGCGCGCGAGGTCGTCGCCCCGCTCGGCTTCGACCCCTCGTGCGTCCGCGTCCCGGACGGCCGCGCCGCAGACCTCGCGGCCGCCGCGAAGGAGTACGACCGGGCCATCGCCGAGGCCGGCGGCATCGACGTGCAGATCCTCGGCATCGGGTCGAACGGACACATCGGGTTCAACGAGCCCACGTCGTCCTTCGCGTCACGCACGCGCATCAAGACCCTCGCGCCGAAGACCCGACAGGACAACGCCCGCTTCTTCGACTCGCCCGACCAGGTGCCGACCCATTGCATGACGCAGGGACTCGGGACCATCCTCGAGGCGCGCGAGCTCGTGCTGGTCGCCCAGGGCGCCGGGAAGGCCGATGCCGTCGCGGCCGCCGTCGAAGGACCGCTCAGCGCGTTCGTCCCCGGGTCGGCGCTCCAGCTGCACGAGCACGCGACCGTCGTCGTCGACGAGGCAGCGGCATCGAGGCTGCGGTTGTCGGACTACTATCGCTACACCTACGACAACCGGCCGGACTGGCAACGCTTCGAATGAATCGGCCGGGCGATGGCCGGCGACGCCCCATCCTCTGAGGCGTCCGGCCACCGCAGCCGCACCCGAGCACCCCGCACCCCTGCACCCCCGCTGACGCCCGCATTCGAGAAGGAAGCCTCGTGGCACACCCGACCACCGCCCCATCCCGCATCACCGAAGCCATCGGCGGAGCCGTGGGCGACCCCTCCCGGATCCGCACCCGAGCGATCGACCTGGCCGCCTACGCCGGGGATGCATCGCATTACCTGCTGACGCCCGAGGCGGTCGTCATCGCGGAGAGCGCTGCCGAGGTCGCCGCGATCCTCCGGGCGGCGACGCGGTCCGCCGCACCCGTCACGTTCCGGTCGGGAGGCACGAGCCTGTCCGGCCAGGCGTCAGGTTCCGGCATCATCGTCGACACCAGGCAGCGGTTCAAGTCCATCGAGGTGCTCGACGACGGCAAGCGCGTCCGGGTGCAGCCGGGGGCGACGGTGGCCCAGGTCAACGCGCGACTCACGCGGCTCGGCTACCGGCTCGGCCCGGACCCGGCGAGCGAGGTGGCGTGCACGATCGGCGGCGTCATCGCGAACAACTCCAGCGGTATGGCCTGCGGGATCGACGAGAACACCTATCGGACGCTGGAGTCGATGGTGTTCGTCCTCCCGTCCGGCACCACGATCGACACGGCCGACCCGACGGCCGACCGGCAGCTCCACGAAGCGGAACCGGAGCTCGCCGAGGGCATCGAGCGCCTGCAGCGCCGCGTGCGATCGGCCCCGGCCTCCGTCGCGTCCATCGAGCGCCAGTTCTCCCTGAAGAACACCATGGGGTACGGGATCAACGCGTTCCTCGACTTCGAGTCGCCCGTGGACGTCCTGCAGCACCTCATCATCGGCTCGGAGGGCACGCTGGCCTTCGTCGCCGAGGCGACCTTCCGCACCGTCCCCGTCCTCCCGCTGGTTTCGACGGCACTGGCCGTGTTCCCCTCCCTCGACGCGGCGACGCGTGCGCTGCCCGAGTTGGTCGCGTCCGGAGCCGCCACGCTCGAGCTCATGGACGCCACCTCCCTGACGGTCGGGCAGCGGCTCCCCGGCAGCCCGGCGGAGATCCAGGGGTTCACGCCGCAGGATCACGCGGCACTCCTCGTCGAATACCGCTCCGAGGACGCCGTCGAGCTCCGGGACCGCGCGACGGCGGGCGGCGTGCTCCTGAACGGTCTGGACGTGCACGCGCCGGTGGTGTTCTCGAGCGACGCGTCCCAGCGGTCGCGCGCCTGGGCGCTCCGCAAGGGTCTCTACGCCTCGGTCGCGGGAGCGCGCCCTTCCGGCACCACGGCCCTCCTCGAGGACATCGTCGTCCCGACCGCGGCCCTCGCAGACACCTGCGCGAGCCTGCAGGAGCTCTTCGTGCAGCACGCCTATCGCGACTCGGTCATCTTCGGCCACGCGAAGGACGGCAACATCCACTTCATGCTCACCGACCGGTTCGAGGGCGACGCCGCGCTCGGCCGGTTCAACGGCTTCACCGAGCAGATGGTCGACCTCGTCCTCGACGCGGGCGGCAACCTGAAGGCCGAGCACGGCACGGGTCGCGCCATGGCACCGTACGTCCGCCGGCAGTACGGCGATGAGCTATACGGGGTGATGCTCGAGCTGAAGCGGTTGGTCGACCCGGCCGGGGTGATGAACCCCGGCGTGCTGATCGACGAGGATCCCAAGGCGCACCTCCAGGGGATCAAGCTCCAGCCGACGGTCGAGGAGGAGGTCGATCGCTGCGTGGAGTGCGGGTACTGCGAACCCGTCTGCCCGAGTCGCGACCTGACGCTGACGCCGCGGCAGCGCATCGTCGTCCGCCGTGCCGAGGAGTCCGCTCGCGCCCGCGGGGACATCGCCCTCGCAGAGGAGTTGGCAGACGACTACGACTACGCCGGCGTGCAGACCTGTGCCGTCGACGGGATGTGCCAGACCGCGTGCCCGGTCCAGATCAACACGGGCGCGCTGGTCAAGCGCATCCGGCGAACGGAGGCGGCTCCGGTCGCCGCCGCGGGGTGGAAGGCGGCCGCCACCGGTTGGGGGCCGGTCACGCGGATCGGTTCGGTCGCACTCTCCGGCGCGAAGCTCCTGCCGGCTCCGGTGGTCGGTGCGGTGACCGACGTGGCCAGGGCCGTGCTCGGCACCGACACCGTGCCGAAGTACTCAGGAGATCTGCCGGGCGGCGGACGCTCGCGGAAGGCACTCGGTCGGACGGTGGGTGCCGCTGACGGCCCGACCGTCGGCATCTACGTCCCGGCGTGCGTGAACAGCATGTTCGGCGCGGCGGACGGCGGGGACGGCGTCATGGGCGCGTTCACCCGCCTGCTCGAACGGTCGGGCCTGAGCATGGTCGTGCCCGACGGCGTCGAGTCGATCTGTTGCGGCACCCCGTGGTCGTCGAAGGGCTTCGCGTCCGGCGCTGCGGTGAACGAGCAGCGCACGGTCGAACGCATTCGAGCGTCCGTGGCCGACAGTGGCCTGGTGGTCGTCAGCGACGCGTCGAGCTGCACCGAGGGCTTCGCGAAGCTCCTCAGCGAGAGCGGCGTGGTCGTCGAGGACGCGGTGGCCTTCGCCGCCCGGGAGATCCTGCCTCGGGTCGACGTCTCAGCGCAGATCGAACAACTCGTCCTGCACCCGACCTGCTCCTCACGGCAGATGGGCCTCGACCCGGATCTCGTGCGGATCGGCGAAGCCGTGGCCGAGCGCGTGCACGTCCCGGACGACTGGGGCTGCTGCGCCTTCGCCGGCGACCGCGGCATGCTGCACCCCGAGCTGACGGCGTCCGCGACGAAAGCCGAGGCCGCCGAGGTCGCCGCCCTCGGTGCCGACGCGCACGCGTCGTGCAACCGCACCTGCGAGCTCGGGATGACCCGTGCCACGGGCGAGGACTACCGCCACGTGCTCGAGCTGCTCGACGCCGCGTCGTCCGGCCCGGCCTAGGAGACACCGCGCCCCGCTGCCGTTCTGATCCCGAGTCGACGCCCTCGACTGCCCGTGCTCAGCGCGCCACGGCGAGACGGATGCCGAACCCGGTGATCGCGGTGCCGGCGACGACGTCGAGGGTCGTGGCGACCGCTCGTCGATTGAGCCACTGGCGGAATACCTGGGCGGTCAGGACGAGCGTCGTGAGCCACACCGATCCGAGGATGACGTGGACGCTGGTGAGCGCCATGCCCCAAGCGAGTTGCGGTGCATACGACGGAATGAACTGGGGCAGCAGGGCGAGGTAGAACGCGCCCATCTTCGGGTTCAACAGATTGGTCGTCAGCCCCTGGACGAAGCCCGACACCACGCCGCCCGACGATTCGGTGTCCCGAGCGTCAGGCGCAATCGACCGCTTGCTCCGCAGCGCCGTCCACACCATGCGCCCACCGATCCAGACCAGGTAGGCGGCACCCGCGAGGCGAAGTGCGTCGTACGCGACCTCGGACGCGGTCAACAGTGCTGTCACCCCGATCGCGGTGAGGGCGCCCCAGACGAGCGTGCCGACTTGGATACCGGCGATCACGCCCCAGGCGCGCCGCTTGCCGGTGAAGGCGGCGGTGCGCAGGACGAGGGCCGTGTCCAGCCCAGGGGTGATCGTCAACAGACCGACGACCAGGGCGAACGACCAGAGGGTTTCCGCGGGAGGCATCACGGACTCCCACTCTATCGACGCGTTCCTCCTGATCTGACCAAGCGGGGGCGAGAACCGGCACCGGTCGGTCGCCACTCATCCACTCGATCAGGGCGCGGCGATCCGGTCCAGTTCGGCGAGGTCCGCTTCGGCGAGCGTGAGCGCGGCGCCCGCGATGTTCTCGCGGAGATGGGCCACGGATGACGTGCCCGGGATCAGCAGGATGTTGGGTGAGCGCTGCAGCAGCCACGCCAACGCGACGGACATCGGCGAGGCGTCGAGTCGAGCTGCGACCGCGGTGAGCGCGTCGGACTGCAGCGGGCTGAACCCACCGAGGGGGAAGAACGGGATGTAAGCGATCCCTTCGCCGGCGAGTCGGTCGATGAGCGCGTCGTCCCCTCGGTTGGCCAGGTTGTACATGTTCTGCACCGACACGATCGGCGCGATCGCCTGCGCTTCCTCCACCTGCTCGGCGGTGGCGTTGCTCACGCCGAGGTGACGGATGAGTCCCTGTCGCTGCAGGTCGACCAGGGTCTCGAAGGCTTCCGTGACCGGCTCGGGAACCGGTCCGTTCGCATCACCCAGGCGGAGATGGACGAGGTCGAGGACGTCGACACCGAGCGTCTCGAGATTGTCGTCGATCTGCGCTTTGAGCTCATCGGGCTTCCGCGCTGCAGGCCAGCCGCCCTGCGCGTCACGGCGTCCGCCCGCCTTCGTCGCGATGAGCAGTTCCGCAGGATACGGGTGCAGGGCCTCGCGGATGAGTTCGTTGACGACGCGGGGCCCATAGGTCTCCGCGGTGTCGATGTGGGTGATGCCGACGCCGGCCGCTTCGCGGAGGACGGCGAGAGCCGCGTCATGGTCCTTCGGCGGGCCGACCACCCATGGCCCGGCGAGTTGCATGGCGCCGTAGCCGAAGCGGGAGACCGTGTGGTCACCCAGGGTCCAGGTGCCGCCGGGGAGTTCCAGGGTGGTCGGGTTCATCGATGTGCCTTCCGGTAGGTGTCGGACGAAGTGTCGTCATCCACTCTGGGCGAGGCGCTACCCTTTCGGAAGGAGTTACCCGAAAGTGCGTTGATACCGAAAGCGAGACCATGGCCACCATCACCGCGGCAGATAAGCGGGCTGCGGCGAAGGCGCAGTACAACGCGTTCCTCGCCACCTGTCCGAGCCGGCAGCTCCTCGCGGAGGTGTCCGGGAAGTGGGTGGCTCTCGTGCTGTCGGCGCTCGGGAGCGGTCCGGACTGCGACGGCGAGCCGCGACCGATGCGGTACTCCGAGCTGGCGCGGACGCTCGCGGGTGTGAGCCCGAAGATGCTATCGCAGACCCTGAAGTCGTTGGAACGCGACGGGCTCATCAGCCGGACGGCGACCGCGACGGTTCCCGTTACCGTGACCTACGACCTGACCGACCTCGGGCTCTCACTCCATGAGACCGTCCGGCAGCTCAAGGAGTGGTCCGAGCTGCACCGCGACGAGGTCTCGGCGCACCAAGCGCGGTTCGACGCCGGCCGGGACCGCTGAAATCGCGAGCCTCGGCAGGATTCGATCGGAACCTGAGAGACCTCGTCCTCGACGCACTCCCCGTCGCCCGGGCTCGTGAGCATGCCCCGCGCCCTGGCTCCGGAGAAACGGAACCAGGAACGCGGGGCTCATGCAGAACCGATCAGTGGCCGGGCCCACCGTAGGCGGCGTCGGCGACGAACCCGCAGGACGCCTCCCAGGTGCTCTGCTCCGACTCGGGGAAGGAGGAGTCGTAGCCGGTGGCATCCAACTTCCACTGGTGGCTCTCCTCGGGAGACAAGCCGTCGGGCATCCCGGTCGCCTGCTGACCTTCGGGGTACGGGTAGGCCTGGAGCGTCATGTCGACGGCGCCCACGAACTCATGGCCGCGGTCGGCCATGCACGAGCGCATCGCATCGATCCAACCCTGGTACTGCGTCGCGAACGCCAGTGCCGTGGCACGCTCCTCCTCGGTCGGCACGTAGGCCGCCTCGGCGGCAGTGGTCGCCGCGTCACGCTCCTCCCGGCAAGGGACCGCAGCCGTCTGCCAGGCATCCTGGTCGGCCTCGCTCAGGCCTGGCGGCATCCCGTCGAAGCTGGTGTCGTCGAACCCGAACCCCGCTTCGGTCATGCAGGACGCCATCGCGGCTTTACCAACCTCGAAGAATCGCTGCCACAGACCCTGCAGGTAGAACTCGTTGATGTGCGTGGACTCGGTCGGCAGCGTGGTCGCGGCCGGAGACGCACTCTCGGTCGGCGTCGCGGTCGCCTCCGCCGGCGCCTCCGCGGAGCTCGCCACGGCCTGCGCTGCCACACCGCCGAGTCCGCCGGCGACCACCAGTCCGGACGTGAGCAATACCAGGATCTTCTTCCGAATCATCGTCTCCCCCAATGTCCATGGAACGTGTTTATAGGAAGATAGCTTCCTCAAGCGGATGTCGCAACCGGTCCCTGAGCCGGAACACGTCTCCCGGCCACTCGTCGAGCAGTGCGGCGGTGCCTCTACCCTGGGTGCTGTGAGCATTCCTCGGAACGACAGTGGGCCGGTGCGCGGCTGGCTCGGCCCGGATTGGGAAGCGATCCGGGTCTGACCGCGGACGGGCCCCGAGAGATCTCCCGGGGCCCGTCATCGCACCGTGTGCGCTTACGCGACGCAGGACTTCAGTCCGTAGACGGAAGCAGCCAGGCCCACGTAGGCGACGACGCCGGTACCGGCTGTCTGGACGATGCCGTACGCCGACGCGCCGGTGCCGACGACGGCGACCAGGCAATCCATGTTGATGGCGTTCGGATCGGCGATGGTCCCGTGTCCGGTCAGCGCGATGGTTTCGATCTGCTTGCCGTTGATGTACTTCTGCAGGTACGAGCCCTTGCAGGTGCTCAGCGCCGCGCCCTTGGTCATGCTGTAGGACGAGCCGTCGGTGCCGACGCAGACGTATTCGTATTGCCCAGCGGGTTCGGCGTTCGCGGCGCCCGCCGCGCCGACGGTCAGCCCCATCGCTGCGACCGCGGTGATCAGGATCCGAGAGAACTTCGTACGCATCAGAGATACTCCTTTGTCTCGTTTGTTTCCGAAGCCGACACCGTACCCACCCGTCGTCGCTTGAAGTCAAGGACGAAGGCGTGTTATTCGCGGGCGCGCGTGCCACTCCGACGATCCGCGCGCCAGCCCGGCCCGATTGTGGCCACGGGACCGATCGCTGGATCGGAGGCCGCACCATCGACACCCACATGAAGAACCTCTAGGCCGGTGGCGTGAGGTCGAGCGCATCGAGTTCGAGGACGAGTTCCATGCACCGCAGGCGTGCGCGGGAGAAGTCGTAAGGCATCATCCGGACGGCCTCGGTGAGGCTCGTCGAGCCGCACGTCAGGCCTGCGCCGTCCTCGTCGTCGGGAAGGGGGTGCGACTCGTCCCACGCGTCGAAGCGGTCGTCGTCGGCCTGCGCCAGGCCGGAGTCCTCGATGACCGTGCGGAGGGCCGCCTCGAAGGCATGCCGTTCGGCGGCGACCTCCGCGACGCGGGGGTCGTCGACCGCGACCGTGTCGTCGAGTGCTGCTTCGGCGGCGTCGACCCGGTCGGACTCCTCCCGCAGCTCCGGGTGGGTGGCCAAGGCGATGAACCGCGAGGCCTGGACGGAGGCGCCGAGCCCACCGAAGATCCGCTCGGTCACGAGCAGGGTGTCCAGGTCGTCCTGCCGCAGGGCGCCCACGGGCAGGTCTGTGAGGCGGTCGCTCACGACGTCGGAGAGCAGCCCCAACCTGCTGCCCTGCGCACGCATGCGCTGCACGGCGGTCCGCTGCTGCTCGAGTTCCGCCTGCCGAGCGACGAGGGAGCCCTCCAGGCGGTCCAGGATCCGCGCGACATCATCGTCGGTATCGGTGATGCCTTCCGCAAAGGCGTCGCGGATGTCGTCGAGGGCGATGCCGGCGTCCGCCATCCGACGGATCCAGAGCAGCCGGATCATCTCGTCGTAGCCGTAGCGGCGGCGACCGTCGCTCCCCCGCTCGGGCTCAGGGAGCAGACCGATCTGGTGGTAGTGACGGATCGCCCGTGGGGTGATGCCGACGAACGCGGCGGCGCCTCCGATGGTGACCTGGCGCGGCGGGGTGAAAGTCGAGAACATGTGGGGGCCTTCCTCGGTGGGCGGAATACGTCCACTGCACCACATGACGCTACGGCAGGTGCAAGTCGACCCACGGCCGTCCCCCGGGAGACGGATGTGCCTCAGTTGTGGTTCTCCTACGTTCGAGTGCACGAACAGGATGAAGCCGACCATGACCAGAGCAACGAGCCTGAACCTCTCCCAGGACCACATCGCCCGCCACTCGCGTCGAAGGTCCGTCGAGAGCGCGCATTCCGCTCGCCAAGGCGTGACGAACGAACCGAAGGCGCACGCTCGGCACAGGGCTGCACCCTGGGGCACCGTGGTTACGCTGGCGATATGACCGATCGCGTCCTGCGGAACAGTGACCCGGGTGATCTTGACGCCGACGTGCGTGCCGAGCTGACGACCCGTCTCTCCGAGCTGCGAGGTCGGCAGCGCCTCGATGCCGTGGTCGAGGCCTCCCGCGCGGCGGTACTGGCGGCAGTGCCGAGGCTGCGCAGCGCACAGGCGCGTCTTGCTCGGGACAGCGGTGGCGACGGACGAAGAGCGTCCCGCACCCGCTGGGGCGCTCGCGACACGGCGACGGTGGTCGCGCTCCTGCTCGGGCTCCTCGCGGCGGGCCTTGTCCTGCCGTCTCCTCGCAACGGCCGGCCGGCTCTCGGTGTCGACGAAGCCGCGATGTGGGTGGGGCTGTGCGCGATCGTCTCAGCGGTGATCTTCGGCCTCCTCGAACGGGGAAGACTCACGTCGTTCCTGCTCGGCGCACACACGCGCGGCGCGGCGCGGCTGTACGTGGTGGTCGGCGTCGTGTGGACAGTGGTCTTCGCTTACGTGGTAGTCAGCTGGGATGAGGTCGATCGGTACGAGCCCGCCCGAGCCATGACGGGCCTCGTGCTCCTCGGCATAGCTGTGGCCGGGATCGCTGCGCTGGCGGTGGTCGCTCGCCGCCGGGACCGCGTCGCGCTCGCTGATCCGATCACGGCGGCGAAGGACGAGTGGGGCAGGAGCCCGGGAGACGTCGATCCACTGCGGCAGTGGTGGGCTGCGCTCCCCAGCACGCTCACGCCGACTGAGCGGCGTGCAGCGGATCGCTCCTACGGTGTGACGCTCGAGGTCTTGGAGGGGGAGAAGATGGTCCGGGCTCGCGACGCACGGCGCCTCCGATGCAAGAATCCTGCCGCGGTCTGGCGGGGCGACGCAGGCTGAGATGAAGCGTGAGCACCGCCGACCGACAGCGACGCACGACAGTCCTCCGGGCGAGGATCCTCTCATCCGGTCAGCAGCGCTCCGTTCGCCGATGCACGGATGCCTCGTCGCCGTTCATGCAGCTTTCACCCGCGCGTTCCGCCGGTCCTCGCGAATGACACTGATGATGCCGATAGCCGTTGCGAGCAGGAGGAGGCTCTGCACGATCGCGGGGTACAGCTCGGTCGGTACCGGGCGTCTTCGACGCTCCGGCACGGCATCGACATCGCGAACACGGCCGCTGAAGCCACGCTCGCCCAGGTCCGGGGGGCGAGGAGCATGACTTCGAGATCCGACCTCAGCTGAGAGCCGGGAGGGCCCAACAGCTCAGGGCTGCGCCGGTACCGAGTATCACGGCGGCGCCCCAGACGAGGCCCGCGCTGATTCTCCTGGTCAGCCCGAGGCGTTTCCGCAGCCGCGTGACGGTCTCGACGTGTCCCGCCATCTCTGCCGTGAAGCGCCGAAGCAACACCTCGTCTGCAGGTGTGGCCGGCGCAGGAGTCGTTGGCTCGGACAGACGTTCCACCGCGCGGGAGACCGAGTCGATCCGCAGCTGCACGGCTCCCGTGTACTGCTGGACGATGACCCCGGCAGACAGGACGAACGCCCCTATGGAGGTCGTGAAGATCGGCAGTACCTGCGCCAGCTCCTTCTCCGAGTAGTCGTCCAGCGGGCCGATGAACGCTGCCGACGCTATACAGCCGACGCCCAGTACCGACAGGAGGACGACCAACGCACCCGGCCAGGTGGCGAGCGGCTCATCGACCAGCTTCCTGAAACCGTGGACGTTCAGCGTCTGAGCCATGCAACCGAACCTACCCGCGACGGTGACAATCGCGCAGCATCGATCCCGGGGCTGCACTTCTCGACGGCGGACACCTCGGTGCAGAAGCTCGTCGACGCCGGGATCCTCGTCCAGTCCTGCGCAGGCGGACGGAACCGCTACTGGCAGGCCGGCGAGGTCCTGCAGGCGCTGGACGAGTTCGGCGCACGGGCCAGTCGTCGGCGGGGAGGTTTCCGAGCTGGCCGGCCCGGAACGCGCCGCCGCTGAGCGCAGTCAGGGTGGAGGGACCGACCTGCCGAGCTAGGCGCTTCGCTCGGTCGTCCGGAGCCAGTCCGTGATGGTGGTAGCGACGTGGTCGAGGTCGGATTCGAGGAGGAAGTGTCCGCCGTCGACGAGTTCGACGCGAGCATCGGGGGCGTCGCGGGTGAACGCCGTGGCGCCGGCGGCTGCGAAGATCTCGTCGTGACGCCCCCAGATCGCGAGCACCGGTACCTGTGAGGTGCGGAGCCATTCGTGCACCGCGGGGTAGAGGTCCCGGTTGGTGGCGTAGTCGCGGAAGAGCGCCAGCTGCACGTCGTCCTGACCCGGTCGGGCGAGGAGCGCGAGGTCGTGCTCCCAGGCGTCGGGGTCGACGGTCGTCGGGTCCGGCACGCCGTGGGTGTACTGCCACTCGACGGCCTCCCGCCCGAGGGCCGGACGGAGCGCGTCGCGCGTCTCGGTGGTCCGTTCGGCGGCGTCGGCCCAGATCGGGTCCCAGAAGCTCGGTACGAAGCCTTCCTCGTAGGCGTTGCCGTTCTGGGAGATGACCCCGACGACGGCAGTGGGGTCGTTGAGGGCCAGTCGCCAGCCGACCGGGGCGCCGTAGTCCTGGACGTAGATCGTGTACTGCGTCACGCCGATGGTCGAGAGGAACCGGCTGGTCACCCCTGCGAGGGCCGCGAAGGTGTAGTCGAACTCGTCGACCGAGGGGGCGGAGGAGCGACCGAAGCCGATGTGGTCTGGAGCGATGACGCGGTACTGGCCGGCAAGCGCCGGGATGAGGTGCCGGAACATGTGGGAGCTGCTCGGGTACCCGTGAAGGAGCAGGAGCACGGGAGCGTCGGCAGGGCCGGCCTCACGGTAGAAGACGTCGAGCCCGTCGATCGAGACGGTGCGGTGGTGGACGGTGACCATTGCTAACCCCTTAAGATTGTTTTACTGGTTAGCCAGACGGTAGCATGGATCCAGGGCGCCGGTCGGCGCGACAGAACGGAGAACGATGCTTCGCGACGAGGAGCTGCTGCTGGGCCTGTTGAACAGTGCGCCGGTCGTCGAGGGCACCCCGACCGATCAGCTCGAGGGGGTGGCCGGGCAAGACCTGGCGCGCAGCTGGGGCGGCACCGGATCCGTGGACGAGTTGACGCGCCTTCGACGTGCGAGGCAGGCGCTGCAGACCATGATCCGTGGAGATGACGGAGGAGCGGTCAGAGACCTCGCGGGCATCCTCGGGGATGCCGTGCGCACCCCGCGTGTCACCCGGGACGGCGTGATCTGGGACCTGCAGATGCCGGAAGACGACCGCCTGGTGGCGGGGGCCGTCCTGGCGTGGTCGAGCGTGATCACGGAGTTCCCTGGTCGCCTCCGTGCGTGTGCGAACGACGAATGCAACCTGTTCCTCCTCGACCACAGCCGCCCTGGCACCGCGAAGTGGTGCTCGATGGCGGTCTGCGGCAACCGGATGAAGGCGCGCACGCATGCGCGCCGCGCTCAGAGCTGAGCGGCCCGGTACACGCTCGGATCAGGACGAACGTCGTGTCGCGGCGTCACTTCGCGGCGGCGACATGAGTCCCTCTCAAGCTGACGCTCGGCGCATCAGGCTCGTTCCAGCGGAAGAGCACCAGATGCCAGAGCCCCGGCCGCTTGCGCGAGGGATCGATCAATCCATTCGCGCCGCCGGCAAGGAGGCGGTCGCGGACGCTCCACGACGTCGGCGTGCCTCCGCCGGCGGCGATGTCCTGCCACGGGGCTGTCGCGTCGGCGAGGTCGATGCCTGCCGACTCCAGAGCCCGCGCGTCGCGCAGGTCGACGATGCCGGGCGCCTCGACGTCGATCTCAACGATCTCGCGCGCCCCCGCCCGAGCATCCTGGTGGGCGATCATCGCGGCCTCGACACCGTCGACGGACGAGCTCAGGTACAGCGTCGGCTCGTTCGCCCGCGAGTAGCGCCCAGCGGTGCGCGATCCGGCGATCGCGAACTCGCGGAAGCTCGGGTCGATCGCGCGGTAGAACGTGCCCCTCAGTGGTGGCGCGAAGGTCAGGCCGATGTCGGTCACTGTGTCAGAGCGCAAACGGCCGGTAGGCGAGCGCGCGGACAATGATCTCGTCGGGCGAGAGCACGGACGGCGGCCAGTAGATCAGGTCGGACACGCGCGGATCAGGCACGTTCGCGCGAAGGACCCCGAGGAGCTGGTCCTGCTCATCCTCGGTCCCCGTCGCGGCCTGGAGTCGGCGGACGATGTCGACGAGCTCCGCCCGTCTAGGTCCAGTGAGATCGGCCATGACCACCATGGTCATATCGGCGGTGGCCGACGGGTCGGTGGCCGCCGGCAGTGCGCGTTCTACTTGCTGGAAGGCGCTGAGCCACGGAGACGCTCCTCGGGCCCGTCGTCGCAGTGCGACGAGCCAGTCGTCGAGAGTGCGCATTCTGCTGCTTCGAGGGCGATGAGGGAACGGAACGGACGCTCTCGGTAAGGGGCTGCAGGGCCGCTATGGTCGTTCGAGGGAGGCGACGGATGAAGGCGTATGCGGCATTGTGGGGTTCGCTGCTCGGAGTCTTCCTCGCCTCGACGTTGGTCTCGGCGGCGATGATGGGACCCCCGGGCCGCCGGAACCAGTACCTCGACGCGATGACGGCGGTGGCGGTCGCCGGGCCGGCCACGGTGGTCGCCTTGCTGGCTGGCGTCACGGTGTCGCTGCTCCCCGTGCCGACTCGACGGGCGTTCGCTCCGACCGCGGAGACGTTCTCGATCACCTTGCTCGTCATCGTCACCGCGGTCGCCCTCTATCGCGGAGCCGTGGGCGCTGACGACGATCGCCAACTCGACGCCGGAGCGGTCGGCGGATGGCTGTTCGGCGCCTTCGGGATCATAGTTCTGCTGACCGCGGTCACGATCCGCGCCGACCGCAGGCGACGAGCCGACCGTCATGCCACGTCGACGACCGCACGACGGTCGTCGCGCCGCTGACCGCAGCGGCGCGCGCACCGGGACGAGTGAGGCCGGAGTGGGGCAAGCACGCTACTGAGCGGAACGACGCGATTGCTCCTTCTCGACTCGACCTTCGACATACAGCCGAGACAGAATCGCGATCGCGCCTACCGCGGTCCCGATCCAGGACACCCAACCGTGGTCCATCATGAAGTTCGTGATCGGGTCGGGGAGGAAGCGCAGCACGTTCGGGTTGCTGTTGTGCAGGGTGAAGGAGACGGCGATCAGGATTCCGAGACCCGCGAGGACGGCGAGGGCGGCACTCAATTTCTTCATGGAATGAGAGGACACCGTGCCCTTGGGGCCGAGTCAAGTCATCCGTTCGCTTGACGCTGCCCCTGGGGCATCTGCTGGTATTGAGATCGAAGACGGAGGAGAACCGCATGGCGTGGAGCACGCAGCAGCTGGCCGATCTGGCCGGCACGACGGTGAAAACGGTCCGGCACTACCATCAGGTCGGGCTCCTCGATGAGCCGGAGCGCGCGCGCAATGGCTACAAGCAGTATCAGACCTCCCACCTGGTGCGGCTCCTGCAGGTCAAGAGGATGAGCGATCTCGGCATCTCCCTCGCGCAGATCCGCGCGCTCGCCACGAGCATGGTCGATACCGACGCATCTATCGCCGTCCTCGATGCCGAACTCGAGGCGAGCATCGAACGACTGCAGCGCGTGCGCGCGGAACTCGCCCTCCTCCTGCGATACCGCGCGCCGCTCGACACGCCCACGCCGTTCGCGCACTCCGCCGACGGCCTCCCGGAGCACTATCGCGGGTTGCTCACCGTGTACTCCCGCGTCCTGAACGAGACGGCGCTCCACGACACGAGCGACCTCCTGAACGAGCCGGATGAGGCGAGCGAACCGTTCGAAGCCCTCACCGACGAGTCGGACGACAGGGCCGTCGACGATGTCGCACAGCTCCTCGCGGTGTCGATGGCGGCTCACCGGGAACGGTTCCCGTGGGCTGCTGATCTGCGATCGGCTCAGCGGACGAAGGGCAATCTCGCGCAGGAGGCACTCTCCTCTGCGGTCGTCGATGCCTTCAACCACGGCCAGCTGCGCGCTCTCGCGCGCGCGAACGAGATCGTGCGCAAGGCTGACCCAGTGGACGATGAAACGCTGTGATCGATCCGCGTCACGGGCGCCACGGAGTTGACCCTGTCGTCGGGGCACGGTGTCCGATGACGCCCATGAAGAACAACACCTTCTCGGTGGCCTGACGGCTGTATCCGCGCTCACGCGATCGCCCGATTCGCCGAGAGGGCACGTGATCATTCGAATCGGCGAGGCTTGACTCGGCCCCAAGGGCAGGCTGTCGACTGTCCGTGTCGTGAAGTGCGCGACACCGACAGGAGGGCTTTTCAGTGAACACCGACACCATGCCGACAGATCGTTCTCGCAGCGTCGGCTGGCCCGAACTCGCCGTCGCGGCGATCACCGCTGTCGTGCTGTACATCGGCGGCGGGCTTGGCCTCTATCTGCTCGAGCTCCCAGCCGCAGCATCGGGAGTCGCGCAGTTCGCACTCTCTGCCGCCGTCCCCGTGCTCGCGTTCGTCGCCGCGGTCCTCATCCGCCGGCGACCGCTGAGTGCATTCGGGTTCCGCCGGGTCGCCCCGAGGTGGTTGCTCCTCGCGGCATTGCTGGGCCTCGTCGCGATGGGCCTCGCGTCGCTGCTGTCGATCTTCGTCCTCGATCCGCTCTTCCCTGACGACAACACGCAAGCGGACTACGACACCGCCGCGACCGCAGGCATCGCATTCTTCCTCGGAACGCTCGCCATGGGCGGAGTCATCGAACCGTTCGGCGAGGAGCTCCTCTTCCGCGGTGTCCTCGCGAGCTTTCTGAAGCGTTGGGGGCCATGGGTGATGATCATCGGATCGACCCTGGTGTTCGCACTCGCCCACGGCATCAACGTCGTCTTCTTCTCAGCCGTCTTCATGTCGGTCGTGAGCACCTACCTCTATTGGCGGACCGGATCGATCTGGACGAGTGTCATCGTCCATATCACCTACAACTCCGCCGCCCTCATCGCCAAGGGCCTCGGGCTGTAGGGCCGAGACGAATAGGAAGGCACCATCGCGCGATTTCCCCCGGCGTGGAATACCAGAGCGTCCTGACCGGCGATACACGCCGAATCGGTCGCGGGCTCATCATCTCCCGCTCGCCTTCCGCTTCCTGGGAGGCGCAGAGAGAGCCGGTTGCCCACTCCGAGTGAGCCAGAGGGCTACATCCCCGGCGCCATGTCGGCGAAGCGCGAGAAGTGGCCGTGGAAGCCGACCGTGATCGTGCGGGTCGGTCCGTTGCGGTGCTTGGCGATGATCAGGTCGGCCTCGCCTGCTCGCGGGCTGTCCTTCTCGTAGGCGGACTCGCGGTGCAGGAGCACCACCATGTCGGCGTCCTGCTCGATCGAGCCCGACTCACGGAGGTCGGACAGTGCCGGCATCTTGTCGGCTCGCTGCTCAGCACCACGGTTCAGCTGCGACAGCGCGATGACGGGGACCTGGAGCTCCTTCGCCATGAGCTTCAGCGCCCGGGAGAACTCCGAGACCTCCTGCTGACGGCTCTCGACACGCTTACCGGACGTCAGCAGCTGCAGGTAGTCGATGACGACCATCTTGAGTCCCACACGCTGCTTGAGTCGACGGCACTTCGCACGGATCTCGACGAGCGTCATGTTCGGGCTGTCGTCGATGTAGAGCGGAGCGTCGTTGATGCGCCCACGCACCTGCGCGATCTTCGTCCAGTCCTGCGAGTCGACGGTGCCCTTGCGCATGAGCTGCAGCGGCACCGACGCCTCAGCACTCATGAGACGCATCGCGATCTCGCTACGACCCATCTCGAGCGAGAAGAAGATCGACGGCTGGTTGTAGTGCACGGACGCAGCTCGGGCGAAGTCGAGCGCGAGCGTGGACTTACCGATGGCGGGTCGGGCGGCGACGATGATGAGCTGACCCGGATGCAGACCGTTCGTCAGTTCGTCGAGTTCGCGGAAGCCCGTCGGCACGCCGGTCATGGAACCGTCGGTGTGCTTGGCGGCCTCGATCTCGTCGATCGCCGCACTCACCGCGTCGGTCAGCGGGACGTAGTCCTCGACCTCCTGGTTGCCGGAGACGGCGTAGATCTCGGCCTGAGCGGAGTTGACGAGCTCGACGGCCTCACCCTCGGCGGCGTACCCCATCTGCACGATGCGGGTGCCGGCCTCGACGAGACGACGCAGCAGTGCGCGCTCCGCGACGATGCGGGCGTAGTACCCGGCGTTCGCCGCGGTCGGCACGAGGCTCGTGAGCGTGTGGAGGTAATCGGCACCGCCGGCGCGGGACAGCTCGCCCGTCTTGACGAGCTCGTCGGTCACGGTGATGACGTCGGTGGGCTCACCGTGCGAGTACAGCGTCAGCAGGGCGTCGTAGATGACCTCGTGCTTGGGGATGTAGAAGTCCACACCACGGAGCGTCTCGACCACATCGGCGACCGCGTCCTTCGACAGCAGCATGCCGCCGAGTGCACTCTGCTCCGCGAGGAGGTCGTGCGGAGGGACCCGCTCACCGCTCCGGGGCTCGTCGTACGATCCGCCGCTCTCAGAGCGGTTGAGGTGAGCGATCGACAAGTGGACATCCCTTCTCGATGTGGACTCAGATGGTGCGGGTGGAGACGACTCAGGTGTAGCAGGAACGTGCGACACGCACGGGCCCTGCGGGGCGCCCACGGGCTACGGACGAGGGCTGCTCAGCCTGCTCGCCCGGCTGTTCCGAGACGCCGATGACTCACGATAGGGCCACTCGTCTCCACAACCAACTCCGCCTGTGGATAACTCTGTGGAGAGATCGGGGGAAACGCCGCGTGTCGTGTGCACAAGCTGTGGGAAACCCTGTGGAGAGAGAAGTTTTTCCGCCAGTCAATACTGTCCTGACCAGGAGATTCTGATTCCACAGGCTGTGTGTGGAAAGTTCTTTCGATCCTGTGTCGAACGTTGAGGAGAACGGGGGTCACCTGTGTACAACTTGCTTGACTCCGAGGACGAAACGGGTGTAACGCGCAGACGCCGAGACGACACTCCGCCCCCGTTCTGGGCACAGAAAAACGCGATGGCGGCGGACCTCTCGGTCCACCGCCATCGCGCTCATCACGACGTGCATGAGGCGCCGGACCCGAGGGCCCGACACCGCACGGCGGGTACTACTTGGCCGCGACCACCTGAAGGGTGATCGTGGCGACGATCTCGTCGCGGAGGCTGATGGTGGCCTCGTGCTCGCCGACGTACTTGATCGGGGTGTGGATCTCGATCTTGCGCTTGTCGACCTCGCCCAGCCCGGCTTCCGCCACGGCCTTCGCGATGTCGGCAGGCTTCACGGAACCGAACAGACGGCCTTCGCCACCCGTCTTGACCGTGAGCTTGACCTTGGTGGCCTGGAGGCGAGCCTTCAGGTCCTGGGCCTCTTCGATCGTGGCGTGCTCGCGCGCAGCGCGGGCCGACTTGATCTGCTCGACCTGCTTCTCGCCACCGCGGGTCCACGGGGTCGCGAAACCCTGGGGCACGAGGAAGTTGCGGGCGTAGCCGTTCTTGACGTCGATGACGTCACCAGCGGAGCCGAGGCCGGAGACCTCGTGCGTCAGAATAACTTTCGACATGTGCGGCGCCTCCTAGCGGCCAGAGCCGGCGTAGGGCAGGAGCGCCATCTCGCGTGCGTTCTTGACCGCACGTGCGATGAGTCGCTGCTCCTGGACGTTGACACCGGTGATACGACGAGCACGGATCTTTCCCCGCTCGGAGATGAACTTGCGAAGCGTGGCGACATCCTTGTAATCGATGACACCGACGCGGATCGCCTTCGCGGGAGCGACGTTCTTGCCGCCCTTGGCACCGCGGGCAGGCTTGCGGCGGTCGCCGCTCGACTTTCCAGCCATGGTTGTTCCTTTGCGTGTGAATGGAGTGATCGGCTACCCGGCAGAACCGGACCGATCGAATCTGTTTAGAAGGGGGTCTCGTCGCTGTAGCTACCCGGAGTGTTCCAGGCATCTGCACCGCCGTTGCCGCCGGAAGCTGCGGGTGCGCTCTGAGCCCAGGGCTCGTTCTGCTGCACCTGCGGAGCTCCGCCGCCGCGCTGCTGACCACCGCCGCCGCCACCCGAGGGTGCACGGCTGATGGTCGCGGTCGCGTACCGGAGCGAAGGGCCGATCTCGTCGACTTCGAGTTCCATCGAAGTCCGCTTCTCGCCTTCCTTCGTCTCGTAGGAACGCTGCTTGAGACGCCCGGTCGCGATGACGCGGCTTCCCTTGGTGAGCGATCCGGCCACGTGCTCGGCGAATTCACGCCAAACGCTCGCGCGCAGGAACAGCGCTTCGCCATCCTTCCATTCGTTCGTCGCGCGATCGAAGTTGCGCGGCGTGGAAGCGATGGTGAAGTTGGCGACAGCCAGGCCGTTCTGCGTGAAACGCAGTTCCGGATCGCTGGTCAGGTTGCCCACCACGGTGATGACGGTCTCGCCGGCCATGAGCCCTAGGCTTCCTTGGTCTCAGCCGCAGCCGGAGCCGCGTCTGCCTTGGGAGCCGCGGCGACAGCGGCAGCGGGCTTTGCGGCAGCCTTGCGGGCGGCCTTCTCTTCGCTGCGCTTCGTCTCGGTGGCGACCTGAGCGATGGCCTCCTCGGCACGCAGCACCTTGGTGCGCATGACGGCCTCGGAGAGCTTCAGCTGACGGTCGAGCTCCTGCGTGGCAGTGCTCGTCGCAGTGAAGTCCACGACGGCGTAGATGCCTTCGGTCTTCTTGTTGATCTCGTAAGCGAGACGACGACGGCCCCAGATGTCGACCTTGTCGATGGTTCCACCATCGTTGCGGATGACGTTGAGGAACTTGTCGAGGCTCGGTGCAACCGTGCGCTCGTCAATCTCGGGGTCGAGGATGACCATGAGTTCGTACTGATGCGTCACTAACCCACCTCCTTCGGACTCGAACGGCCACAGACTTTCTGTGGCAGGAGGGTGTAAGCATCGTTGCGATCGGGCGAGAACAGAGCGTACGCACCCGGGCAACCTCCACAGCGTACCGGACGGGAGCCCGTACCGCCACCGCGGGCCTGTCGCGGAGCCGCCACGCGTGGGATGCTGGACCCGATGAGCAGCCCAGCCAGCCGACAGCGCGCCGACCGACTGATCGGTCTCGACCTCGCGCGCTTCCTCGCCCTCATCGGCATGATGGCCACGCACGTGTGGGCGTTCGACATCGCCACCGGCGGGCACACGCCGATCACGGAGGTGTTGTCGGGCAAGGCCGCTGCACTGTTCGCCGTGCTGGCCGGCATCGGGATCGTCCTCACGAGCCGCCGAGACCTCGCCGCCGGATCCCCCGCCGCCGCGCGCCTCAACCTCTTCGGCCGCGGCTTCGCCCTGCTCGTCCTCGGCCTCACCCTCGGCGTCCTGCCAGGCGGTATCTACGTGATCATCGCCTACTACGGCGTGACCTTCTGGCTCGCGATCCCGGCCGTCACGTGGCGTCCGCGCACGCTGTTGATCGTCGCGGCCGTCTGGGCGGTGGTCTGGCCGATCTGCTCGCAGGCGCTCCGCATGCCGCTCAGCGGCGTCGACTCCCCCGAGATCGGCAGTGCGTCCTGGTTCGACGTCTCGGGCGGTGGGTTCGCCCGAGGGTTGCTCCTCACCGGGGTGTACCCGGCGCTCACGTGGATCGTCTACGTCCTCGTCGGGATGGCGGTCGGCCGGCTGCTCATGGATGCGCGGGCGGACGGGACCCTGCGACGGTTCGCACTCCGGCTCGCGGCGATCGGACTCGTCGTCGCCATCGCCGCGGACCGCCTCGCCGCCCTGCTCCTCGGTCCCGTCGGCGGCGTGCAGGGCATCGCGCGCGCCTGGACCGGCGGCCTCGAGCCCGATCCGACGACGATCACCGCCGTCGAGGACGCCCTCGCCGAAGGGATGTACGGCACGAGCCCCACGGAGTCCTTCTGGTGGCTCGTCGCCCGCGCCCCGCACTCGGGTACGACGCTCGACCTCGTCTTCACGATCGGGATCGCGGCGGTCGTCATCGGTCTGTGCCTGGCGCTCGGCACCGCCCTGAACCGCGGCTGGTCGCTCGCGCTCCTGCCGGCGACCGGCGCCGGGGCCGCTCCGCTCACCGTCTACTCGGCGCATGTCTTCATGGCGTCGGTGGGAGCCTTGATCGCCGCGATCGCCGGGACGTACGCGGACACGGCGTGGCTCATCTCGAGCCCGCAGCTCTGGCTCGTCCACGTCGCCGGCGCGCTCCTCCTCGGCTGGATCATCGCCCTCACGAAGCGTCGCGGTCCGCTCGAGGCCCTGGTCCACGCGGCCGGCCGGGCACTCACGGTCGCCGCGAACCGCCCTGGTCGGACGCCCGCGACGATGACGCCCGTGCCCGAACCGCACGGAACACCGCACGTACGATGACCGGTCCGATGACACGAACCTCGACGCTGGACACGCGACCGCTCACGGAACGGATCGACCGACGCGCGCTTCGCGAGTACCGCAGGGGCCTCCCGGGCGAGATCCGTCCACCACTCCTGGCGGCGATCTGGCCCGCCGTCGTGCTGGCGGTGCTGCCGATCTTCTTCCTCTCCGCCTGGTGGTTGGTGCTCGAAGACGGCTCGATGCCGGATGAACCCCTGGGATGGTCGGCCCTGATCCTCCTGCCCTACCTCGCGCTGCCCGTCGGCATGCTCGTCCTGCTGGTGCGCACGGTCCGACGACGCAGCGGCGTGCGTCAGTACCGGCTGGACCGATTCGCTCGGGCGAACGGCCTGGGCTACCGACCGATCGCCGTTCCCGTGGCGCTGCCCGGGCTGATCTTCACCATGGGTGGGACGAGCGTGGCCAGGGACCTCGTCTGGCGCGACGGCAGGTCGCAGCTGTCGGTCGCGAACCTGGAGACGACCATCGGCTCGGGGCGGAACCGGAAGGTGCACCGCTGGGGTTACGTGGCCCTTCGGCTGCCGGTGGCGCTCCCCCACATCGTCCTGGACGCCGTCGGCAACAACTCGCTCCTGCACCCGAGGCTCCCAGTCACGTTCACGAAGGACCAACGGCTGCGGCTCGAGGGCGACTTCGACCGCCACTTCGCGCTGTACTGCCCGCGCGGGTACGAGACCGACGCCCTCTACCTCTTCACGCCGGACATCATGGCGCGGTTCATCGACACCGTCGCCGAGCTCGACGTCGAGATCGTCGACGACCACCTCTTCCTCTACTCACCCAAAGACCTCTCGACCCTCGACCCCGAGGTGTGGACGTGGGTGCTGTCGGTCGTCGACATCCTGACCGAGCGCGTCGCGCAATGGGAGCGCTGGCGGGATCGCCGACTGGAACCGGCCGACGCGGCGTCGATGGCGGCTTCGTTCCCACTGATCCGTCCACCACGAGGAGTGGCACGGCAGGGACGGCGCTTGTCCCGTCGGACGGAATGGTGGTGGCTCATCGGTCTGGCCCTCGGCGTCTACGGCTGGTACCTCATCATCACCGACGCCGTCCGGGCGATCACCGGCGGCTGAACCCCCCATCCCAGCCCGCGAACTGTCACTTCGGAACAGTGCGGGCCACGCGCACCCGCGTCAAGTGACAGTTCGCGGGCTACTTGGCGTCGGCGTAGGAGGTGACGACGGCGGTGGTGACCGGGAACTCGACCGGCGCGGTGCCGAAGATCAGGCGACCGGCCTCGGCCGCCGCCTCGCGCACGAGGGCGACGACCCGCTCGGTCTGGTGCTCGGGGCAGTGGACGACGATCTCGTCGTGGAGGAAGAAGACGAGGTGGGCCGACTCGGTGAGCGCGGCCGCCGGTCCGACCGACTCTGCGGCGAGCGCTTGCAGCCGCGTCCGGAGGCCGGCCATCCAGCACAGCGCCCATTCGGCGGCAGTGCCCTGCACGACGAAGTTGCGGGTGAAGCGACCCCAGCTGCGCGCCTCCATGCGGGCGCGCTGGGTCGCGGCGGTGTTCGCCCCCTCCATCGATGCGGCCGACTGGATCTCGCGCCAGGTCTCGCCGGGCAGCGGTGACGTGCGACCGAGCCGGGTGCTGACCCGCTCGCCGCGTTCTCCTGCCCTGGCTGCCGTCTCGACGAACTCGATCGCCCGCGGGAACGCCCTCGTGAGCCGGGGCAGGAGGCGCCCGCTCTCCCCCGTCGTCGCGCCGTACATGGCACCGAGCATCGCGATCTTCGCATGTGGTCGGGTGTCGACCGCGCCGACGTCGACCATGCCCTGGTAGAGGTCGACCCCGCGTCCGGCATCGGCCATCGCACGGTCGCCGGACATCGCGGTGAGGATGCGTGGCTCGAGCTGGGCGGCGTCGGCGACGACGAAGCGCCACCCCTCGTCCGCGAGGACGGCACCGCGGACCTGGTGCGGCAGCTGGAGGGCACCGCCCCCGTCGGACGCCCAACGGCCCGTGACGACCCCGCCGGGAACGTAGGTGGGACGGAAGCGTCCGTCCTTCACCCAGGTCTCGACCCACGTCCAACCGTTCGCGGTGAGGAGACGGGACAGCTTCTTGTACCGGAGCAGCGGCTCGATGACGGGGTGCTCGATCTCCTGCAGCTCCCACTGGCGAGTGGACGTCGCGTTGATGCCGGCACGCTGCAGGGCCTTGAGGAGCTCGCCCGGTGACTCGGGGCTGAGCTCCTGCACCCCGAGGGCGGCCTTGACCTCCTCGAGGACCGCGGCCAGCTTCGCCGGACGGACACCGGGCGGCACCTTGGGGCCGAGGGCGTCGGCGAGGATGCGGTCGTGGGCCTCGGCGTCCCACGGGAGACCGGCGAAGGTCATCTCCGTGGCGATGAGGGCACCGGCGGACTCGGCGGCGAGGAGGAGTCCGAGCTGCGAGCGTCCCTGCGGTGTCGCACCGTCGACGGCGTCACGCTGGAGCGTGAACTCGGCGACGGGATCGCGTTCGCCGCCCGGGAGGTCGAGGTCGAAGAGGGTCCCGACCGCCTCCGCACGCTGGGCGACGCGCGGGTCGAGGACCTCGTCCCACGGGCCCGCCGGAGCCGTCGCGAGGGCGGAGTCGGCGGTGAAGGCGGCGTTGCGGAGGAGGTTGTGTGAGAGCCGGAGGTCGACGCAGCGGGCGACCCGGACACCCGCGGCGAGGAGCGCCGGGTACCAGAGCGTGGTGTCGTCCCAGACCCAGCGCGGCGGATTCGGCTCGGCTTCGAGACGCCGGACGAAGGCCGCGAGGTCGGCGCGCGGGATGGTGGTCTCGGAGACCGGAGGTGGTTCGCCGGACGGAATGGGGCGGTCCTCGAGGTGCATGACGCGCACGCGGGCGCCGTCGAGCTGCTGGAGGACGATGTGCACCACCCCAGTCTGCCGTCACCCGCCGACCTCGCCCGACGCGACCCAGCGGCCGAACGAAGGAAAGGCCCTCCGTCCGGCAGCCGGGTTCACGATGCGTGTGCCGCGATCACCTCGAGCGGGTTTCGTTGATCCACCTCAGGACGAGATAACAAGCGAGAAGCAGAACACCGACTCCGCCCGCAACTGCCGCATATTCCGCCGGGGTATACGTCAGGTTCTGACCGACCACGGCAATCAGAACCGCGCTGGACACTAATCCGGCGGTCATAGCGCGTCGGATCTGCAGCGGCTCGCGGCGGGAGTTCACACGCACTGCGGATATCCGAGCTGCTGAACGTGGATACGAAGCACATTGCCGCATAGACCATGAGCGGCAATAGCGGCTGCCGCTGCAACGAAGACCCCGGTAGCTACTGCGCAGAGCGGAATGCCAACGCCGGGCAATGCGCACAGCGCAACCGCCAGAGCACCGGCACCGCCGCTAGCGATGATCCCTCGATCGGTCCGATTGAGATCCACATACAGCCCGTAAGGCCCCCAGCCGCCACCGAGACGCGATCGGTCCTGAGAAACGGCCAACTTAATCCCGGATCCCAAGTCATATGTGGTGATGACTGATGAACCGTCAATGGTGGTCGCGCGTTCGAAGTCCGAAACCTCAAGATTCGCAACAGCGGCTGCGACGGTATCCTGATCGATTTCCCCTGCTGGGAGGCCGCTCGACGGCGATGAGGCGGGGAGCTGCGCGGGCTCAATTGTCTCGCCATGCGCCGGGAAGACCGCCCCGGAAACCACGAGTGCGGCCACCGCCGCTCCAGTAACGCCGCCACGCACGGATACTTTCCTCATCTTGAACCCCTGTTCTCCTGGAACTTCCAGGTTGCCATGACCATAAAGGAATATGAGATGCAAGTTGAGTCAAATATATTTGACTTCATCGTTCCCATGAAGCGGTCGGAACCCGGGACATCCCCCCTATGGGGGTGGGCGCAGCGGTGCCAGACTGCGAACATGCTGATCTCGACGATGAACGATGTCCCCGGCCGCCAGGTCACCGAGGTGCTGGGCGAGGTGACCGGACTCACGGTCCGTGCACGCAACGCGGGCGTGCAACTCGGCGCCAACTTCAAGGCGCTGCTGGGCGGTGAGCTCTCCGGGCTCACCAAGCAGCTCGCTGAGAGCCGCGAGGAGGCGAAGCAGCGACTCATCGAGGCGGCCACCGCGCTCGGCGCCGACGCGGTGCTCGCGATGCGGTTCGACGCGGCCGAGGTCGGCCAGAACTACCAGGAGGTCGTCGCCTACGGCACCGCCGTCAAGCTCGGCTGAGCACGGGGCCTGAACCGACGCGGTCCCTGAGCTGTCGAAGGGCGCACTTCGACAGGCTCAGTGACGGGGGTGAGGGTCAGGCGCGGAGGCGCTTGAGCTCCTCGCGACGGACGGCCTGCTCGGCCGGGTCTGGCACGGGGAGCGATGCGAGGAGTCGGCGCGTGTAGACGTCGCTCGGCGCACCGAGCACCGCTGAGCCGGGCCCCTCCTCCACGATGTCGCCGCGATACAGCACGACGATGCGGTCGGCGAGGATGTCGACGACGGCGAGGTCGTGGCTGATGAACAGCGACGCGAACCCGAACTCGCGCTGCAGCTCGGCGAAGAGCTCCAGCACGCGGGCCTGCACGGACACGTCGAGTGCCGAGGTCGGTTCGTCGGCCACCAGCAGTGCCGGTTCGAGCGCCAACGCCCGCGCGAGCGAAGCGCGCTGCCGCTGCCCTCCGGAGAGCTCGTGCGGGAACCTGTCGCCGAACGCCTTCGGCAGCTGGACCGCCTCGAGGAGCTCGTCCACGCGGCGTCGGGCCGCCCGTGTGTCGCCGAAGCGACCGTGCACGATGAGCGGCTCCGCCACGCACTCGGCGATCGTGAGCAGCGGGTTGAAGCTCGTCGCCGGGTCCTGGAACACGAACCCGATCTCGCGGCGCTTCGGAGCGAACTCGCGCTCCTTCACCCGGTTCATCTCCACACCGAGCACCGACAGCGAGCCGCCGGTCACCTTGGTGAGCCCGGCGATCGCGCGGCCGATCGTGGTCTTGCCGGACCCCGACTCCCCCACCAGGCCGAGGACCTCGCCGGCGTGGATCGTGAAGTCGACGCCGTTGACCGCCCGGAACCCGGCACGGCCGAAGCGCCCCGGGTACTCGATCTCGAGTCCCTTCGCGACCACGACCGGTTCACCGAGCTGCAACTGCTTCCCACGCTCGACCTCGGCCGGCGCGGAGCTCTTGCCGCGGCCGACGTGCGGCACCGACGACAGGAGCTTCTTGGTGTACTCGGCCTTCGGTGAGGAGAACAGCTCCTGGACGGGAGCCTCCTCGACGATGTCGCCCTGGTACATGACCACGACGCGGTCGGCGAGGTCGGCGACGACGCCCATGTTGTGGGTGATGAGGACGATGGCCGTGCCGAACTCGTCGCGGCACCGACGCAGGAGGTCCAGGATCTCCGCCTGCACCGTGACGTCGAGCGCGGTCGTCGGCTCGTCGGCCACGATCAGTCCGGGGTCGAGCACGAGCGCCATCGCGATGACGATGCGCTGCTTCTGCCCGCCGGAGAACTGGTGCGGGAAGTAGTCGACCCGTTCCTCCGGCTCCGGGATGCCGACGCGACGCAGGATGTCGATGGCCTTGGCCCGTGCCTCGGCCTTCGTGTACGAACCGTGCGCGCGGAGACCTTCGGCGATCTGCCAGCCCACCTTGTAGACGGGGTTGAGCGCGGTCGACGGTTCCTGGAACACCATCGCCGCGTCGCTGCCGCGGATGGACCGCAGCTGCTCAGCCGACGCCGTGACGACGTCCTGCTCGGTCGAACCGTCGCGGGAGCGCAGCACGACCGCGCCGGACGCCGTCGCCGTCTCCGGGAGCAGGCCGAGGATGGTCTTGGCCGTGACCGTCTTGCCCGAGCCGGACTCGCCGACGATCGCGACGATCTCGCGCGGTGCGACCGACAGTGAGATGTCGTTGATCGCCTTCACCGCGCCGGCGTCGGTCGAGAACGAGACCCCGAGGTCGCGGATGCTGACGATGTCCTTGGTGCCGAGGTCGCGTGGACCGGTGGTCGGCGTCGACTGGCTCATGAGCGCTCGTCCTCTCGTCGGTTCTCCAGATCGCTGTCCGCCGCGGCGTCGCTCACGGCTCCCAGCGATTCGGCGTCCATCATCCCGGCGCCACCGGGGCTGTCGGGCGTGCCACCGGTGGTCGTGATGCTCGACGTCGCAGCGACCGATCCACTCGACGCACCGACACGACGACGGCTGCGCAGACGCGGGTCGGACAGGTCGTTGAGGCTCTCACCGACGAGCGTGATGCCGAGCACGACGAGCACGATCGCGAGGCCGGGGAACAGCGCGGTCCACCAGATCCCGCTCGTGACGTCGGAGACGGACCGGTTGAGGTCGTAGCCCCACTCGGCGGCCGCGGTCGGCTCGATGCCGAACCCGAGGAAGCCGAGCCCTGCGAGCGTGAGGATGGCCTCGGAGGCGTTGAGGGTGATGATGAGCGGCAGCGTCCGGGTCGCGTTCCGCAGCACGTGGCGGAACATGATGCGGGAGCTCGACGCACCGATGACCTTCGCCGACTCGACGAACGCCTCGCTCTTGATGCGCACGACCTCGGAGCGGATGACCCGGAAGTACTGCGGGATGAAGACCACGGTGATCGAGATCGCGGCGGCGAGGATGCCGCCCCAGAGGCTCGACTGGCCGCGGCTGATGACGATCGACATGACGATCGCGAGCAGCAACGACGGGAAGGCGTACACCGCGTCGCACACGACGACGAGCACGCGGTCGAGCCAGCCGCCGAAGTACCCGGCGACGAGCCCGAGCAGGACGCCGATGAAGATCGACAGGATGATCGCGGACACGATGACGAAGAGCGCGGTCTGCGCACCCCAGAGCACGCGGGACAGGACGTCGTACCCGCCGACGGTCGTGCCGAGGAGGTTCGTCGCGTTCGGCGCCTGCTGTGTGCCGAAGGAGCCGTCGTCGCCGCGCAGCTGGTTGAACCGGTAGGGCGCGACAAGCGGCGCGAAGATCGCGATGAGCACAAACACGCCGGTGACGACGAGACCGATGACGAGCATCGCCCGTTGGAGCCCCACCGACTGGCGGAACTGCTTGACGACGGGCAGGCGGTCGCGCAACGGGCGCTTCGCGGGCGCGGCGTGCACGGCGGTGGTGGCTGTCGGAGCACTCATGCTCAGTACCTCACCCTCGGGTCGATGATCGCCGCGATGATGTCGACGATGAAGTTGGTCAGGGCGACGATGACGGCCAGCAGCGCGACGATCCCCTGGACGGCGACGAAGTCACGCGCCTTGAGGTATTCGCTCAGCATGAAGCCGAGGCCCTTCCACTCGAAGGTCGTCTCGGTGAGGACCGCGCCCGCGAGGAGGAGCGCGATCTGCAGCCCGATGACCGTGATGATCGGGATGAGTGCCGGACGGTAGGCGTGCTTCGTCACGAGCCGGAACTCGCTGACGCCGCGCGACCGGGCCGCGTCGACGTAGCCGGAACCGAGCGTGCCGATGACGTTGGTGCGGACCAGACGCAGGAAGACGCCGGCCGTCAGCAGGCCGAGGGCGATCGCCGGCAGCACCGCGTGGGCGAGGACGTCGCTGATCGCCGTCGGGTCGCCGAGGCGGATCGCATCGATGAGGTAGATGCCGGACGGGTTGGAGATGGTCTGGAGGGTCAGCTCCGTACCGGTGCTCGCCCGGCCGGCGACCGGGAGGATCCCGAGCCACACGGAGAAGATGAGCTTGAGCAGCAGCCCGGCGAAGAACACGGGGGTCGCGTAGCTGAGGATCGCGAAGACACGGAGGCCCGCATCCTGCCAGCGGTCGCGGCGGGCGGCGGCGAGCATGCCGAGTGGGATGCCGACGATGAACGCGACGATGAGCGCGTAGATCGCGAGCTCGAGCGTCGCGGAGCCGTACGTGAGGAGGACCTCGATGACCGGCCGGTTGTCGGAGATCGTCGTGCCGAAGTTGCCGACCGCGATCTGTCCGAGGAACTCGACGTACTGGACGAAGAGCGGCCGGTCGTAGCCGGCGGCGCTGATGCGTTCGGCGAGCTGATCGGCCGGGAGCCGGCCTCCGAGCGCCGCCGTGATCGGGTCGCCGGTCAGGCGCATCAGGAAGAAGACCATGGTGACGAGGATGAACACCGTCGGGATGATCAGCAGGAAGCGGATGACGAGGTACCGCCAGAGTCCGCCACCTCCGGAACGTCTGGCCGCCTTGGGGGGTGGGGTTGCGACAGCTGCCGTCATTGCAGTGGATCCTCCTCGATCACCGACTCGGTAGAGCCCGGACAGACGATCGGGGCGGCTCTGTGGAGCCACCCCGATCGCGACGTCCGACTCACTGTAGTCGGATATCAGTTGGTCAGGCTACTCAGCCCTTGGTGATGGGTGCGTAGCGGAACTTGAACGACGCGTCGAGGACGGTACCGGAGATGTCCTTGCCGACGACCGCGACCTGCGCGCCCTGGAGCAGCGGGATGGTCGACAGGTCGGCCGCCTCCGCGTCCTGGATCTGCTCGATGAGCTTCGTCCGTGCGTCCGCGTCCGTCGTGGAGCGCTGCTCGTTGATCAGGTCGTTGACGGCCGGGTTGTCGTAGTGGTTCGCGAGGAAGTTGTCCGTGGCGAAGAACGGCGTCAGGTAGTTGTCCGCGTCGGAGTAGTCCGGGAACCAACCCAGCTGGTAGGCCGGGTAGACGTCCGTCGTGCGGTCCTTCGAGTACTGCACCCACTCGGTCTGCTGCAGGTTCACGGTGAACAGGCCGTCGGCCTCCAGCTGGTCCTTGATGAGCGCGTACTCGTCGCCGGACCCGGAGCCGTAGTGGTCACCGTTGTACTGGAGGTTCAGCGCGACCGGGACGGTCACACCGGCGGCCTCGAGCGTCTCCTTGGCCTTCGCGGCGTCGGGGCCGCCGTCGCCGTCGCCGTAGAGACCCTTGAGGGACTCGGTGGCACCGGTCAGGCCGGCGGGCACGTAGGAGTAGAGGGGCGTGTAGGTGTCCTTGTAGACGTCCTTCGCGATCGCGGCGCGGTCGATGAGGTCCGCGGCGGCCTGGCGGACGGCGAGCGCCTTCGCCGGGTCGGCGTCAGCAGTGGTGGCACCGTAGGGCATCGTGTCGAAGTTGAAGACGAAGTAGCGGATCTCGCCACCGGGGCCGTCGACGACCTTGACGTTCTTGTCCTTCTTCAGGTCTTCGATGTCGGTCGCCGAGAGGCTGCGCGATGCGACGTCGATGTTGCCCTGCTTGACGTCGAGCTTCAGGTTGGACTCGTCGGTGTAGTACTTCACGTTGACGGTGTCGTTCTTCGCCTCGCCGAGGAGGCCCTGGTAGTCGGCGTACTTCTTGTACGAGATGAGCTCGTTGAACTTGTAGCTGTCGATCGTGTACTGGCCGGCGAAGGCCTTGCCCTTGACGATGTCCGCGTCGGGCGTGATCTCGGTGGCGGAGAAGACGTCCTCGTCGACGATCGGGCCGACGGGGCTCGAGAGCACCTGCGGGAAGGTCTGGTCGTTCTCGGTCTTCAGCGTGAAGACGACGGTGAGGTCGTCGGGCGCGTCGGTCTTCTCGAGGTTGCCGAGGAGCGAGGACGGTCCGTTGTCGTCCGCGATGGCGAGTTGACGGTCGAAGCTGAACTTCACGTCGGACGAGGTGAGGTCGTTGCCGTTGGCCCACTTGAGGCCCTTCTTGAGCTTCACCGTGTACTCGGTCGGCGAGGTGAACTCAGCCGACTCGGCGATGTCGGGCTCGACGTCCGGGCTGTTGTACGGCGTGTTCAGGAGGAACGGGAAGACCTGGTTCATGACGGCGAAGGAGCCGTTGTCGTAGGAGCCGGCCGGGTCGAGCGTCGTGACCTTGTCGGTCGTGCCGATGACGATCGTGCCACTGGCGCCGCTGCTGGAGCCGCTCCCGCCGCCGGCGGCGCAGCCTGCGAGGGCGAGGGCGGTGATGGAGAGACCCGCGAGCGCGACGGCGCTCTTCCGGAATCCGCTACGTGGGGATGACATTGATGTCGACCTCGTTTTCTGTGTGTGAGAGACGGCACGGCTGTGTGCAGGTTCTTCGCACGTGCTTGTAGAGGATTACAGCACGCTCCGAACAAATCCCTCAAACCCAGAAGGCTTCCGGTGCTGATTCGTTACGAGCACGAAACGTGCGCATGCGGCAGCTGTCGCGCAAGGACCGCGCGTTTGGCCCGCAGTCCGTGGAACTCGCCATCTCGCACCGATCATGGATCACCGGTTGTCGATAGTATACAGTCTACAGATGACAGGTCCGGATGAGGCGGACCTCAAGACTCTGAGGAGCTCGTATGTCTGTGCACCCGCCTGCGGCCACCACCGCCCAGCTGGGCGGCGACACGCCCGCCGCTCCCGAGTTGCGCCCGGCGCAGAGCGCTCGCGTGGCGCGGACGCACCTCACCTATCGGGAGGCGGCTCCCGGGCTCTCCGTCCGTGAAGCGGACCTGTCGCTCAGACTCGACGGCGGCGGTCACGGGCTCCTCGACACGACGCACTTCGACACCGTCCGCTTCCCACCACCGGCCTGGGCCGACCAGGCCATCCGCGAGGCCGTCGCCAACGGCGAATGGGCGTACACCCCGTACCGAGGCGACCCCGGTGTGCTCTCCGACCTCGCCTCGGCGATCAGCGGCTTCCTCGGCAGCCCGGTGGGTCCCGGCAACCTCGCCCTGACCCCCGGGACGCAGGGCGCCCTGTTCACGGCGCTGTCCTCGATCGTCGACGAGGGCGACCTCGTCCTCCTCGCCGACCCGGATTACCTGTTCTGCGAGCGGATCCTCGCGTTCCTCGGAGCACGGGTCGAGCGCATCCCGCTCATCCTCGACGGCGAGCACCCCGGCCTCGACCTCGACGTGGTCGAACGGTTCCTGCCCGAGCAGCCGAAGCTGCTCATGTTCTCGCACCCGAACAACCCGACCGGCGCCGTCTATCCCGCGGAGATGATCTCCCGCGTCGCCGAGCTCGCCGTCGCCGGCGGCTTCCGCGTCCTCGTCGACGAGCTGTACAGTCGCCTGCTCTACACGGGCACCCCGTTCCCGCACCTCCGCTCCGAGCCCGGCATGGCCGACCGGACCATCACCCTGCTCGGTCCGTCGAAGACCGAGTCCATGAGCGGCTTCCGGATCGGCGTCGTGGTCGCCCCGGAGGACGTCATC
Organism: Plantibacter sp. MCCC 1A11337; assembly: GCF_013349365.1. Classification (NCBI taxonomy): domain Bacteria; kingdom Bacillati; phylum Actinomycetota; class Actinomycetes; order Micrococcales; family Microbacteriaceae; genus Plantibacter; species Plantibacter sp. MCCC 1A11337. Next base: position 71,062 of record NZ_JABJWX010000002.1, read on the forward strand.
GCGTCGGTCGAGCAGACGCTCGCGATGACCTCCCTCCGCGCCCCCGCCTACGCGCAGCGCATGCTCGCCCGGTGGCTCGTCGACGACGACGACTTCCTCCGCGAACGCATCGCCGACCTGGAGGCGATCAAGCGCACCACCGTCGAGAGCCTGTCGCGGGTCCCCGGCCTGCGCATGACACCGCAGGACGGGACCGCCTACCTGTTCCTCGACGTCTCGGCGTTCGGGGTGTCGGACGTCGAGGTCGCCGGAGCCCTGCAGCGCGAGGCGCAGGTCGTCGTCTCGCCCGGGTACCAGTTCGGCCCCTCCGGCAGCGGGCACTTCCGGATCTGCTACGCCCGCGACGAGACGGAGTGGGCTGCGGCGCTCGAGCGGATGGTGGCGTGCCTGACCGGCCTCGCGACCGCAGCCGGTATCGACGCGTGACCGACGGCGCACCTCGCGACGCGGGGCTCCAGCCGGCCGGCGCATACTCCGTCGCACGCCTCGTCGGCGAGCTGGTGCACACCGCGGGCATGACCCCACGGGTCGACGGCGCACTCGTGGCGACCGGACGGATCGGTCGCGAGCTCGACGACGCCCAGGCGCTGGCCGCCACCCGGATCGCGACCGAACGGGCCCTCGCCGCCGCCGCGAGCGCCGTCCCCGCGGGGGCAGCCCTCACCGAGGTGGTCTCCCTGACGGTCTACCTCGCCGTGACCGACGGCTTCGTCCGGCTGAGTGAGATCGCCGATGCGGCGAGCGCCGTGGTCGTCGAACGGTTCCCGGACGCCGAGCTCCCCGTCCGTGCTGCGCTGGGCGTCGCCGCACTGCCGGGCGACGCGCCCGTCGAGATCCAGCTCATCGCCCGATGCGCCGACCGGACGAGCACCTGATCAGCGCCCGTCGCACGACGCCTGTGGTCTGATGGTGGGATGGCCGTCTCGTTCAGTTTCACCGTCGGAGTCCGCGAGCCCCATCACGTCACGGTGCGGGTCGCCGGCATCCGGAACCGGGTGACGATCGAGGTCGACGGGTGGCTGGCGGCCGACAGCGGGGGCAATCTGGGGCGCATCATGCCGAACGTCTTCGACGTCGAGGTCGGGGTGCAGGAACGACACATGGTGTCGGTTCGGGTGATCATCCAGGAACCGATCGACGGTGGCGCACGCTACATCGACGTGTTCATCGACGGCCGCTTCGCCGCGCGGCACGACTGGCGGGCGATCCGCGAGCGGTGACCGTGGGTCGACGGCTCAGTAGCCCCGCTCGGCGTCGAAGCGGTTGAGGAGCGGTTCCCCCGCGCGGTACCGGGCGAGGTTCTCGATGAACAGCGCCGTGAGGGTCGCGTTCTCGCTCTCCACCGTGGACGCGGAGTGCGGCGAGATGAGCACGTTCTCGAGATCCCACAGCGGCGAGTCGGCGGGCAGCGGCTCCTCCCGGAACACGTCGAGGGCCGCACCGCCGAGTCGACCCGCGCGGAGGGCGTCGATGAGCGCGTCCTCGTCGACCACCTGACCGCGTGAGATGTTGACCACGGCCGCGTGCGTCGGGAGCATCGCGATGCGGTCGGCGCTGATGAGGTTCTCGGTCTCGGGGGTGAGTGCCGTGCACAGCACCAGTACGTCGGTCGTCGGCAGCACCTCATCGAGCCGGTCGACATCGCTCAGCTCGACACCCTGCGGCAGCTCGTAGCGTCCGCCCACACGACCAACCGCGGTCACGCGGGCGCCGATCGCGTCGAAGGTCCGGACCACGTTCGAGCCCATGCCGCCGACGCCGACGACGGTGACCCGCATGCCGGCCAGCTGCCGGGTGGTGTACCGCTCGAACCGATGCTCGCGCTGCTGCCGCTGCAGGTACGGCAGTCCCTTCACGACGAAGAGCGCCCCGGTGAGGGCGAACTCGGCGAGTGGCACGGCGTGCACGCCACCGGCGGTCGTCGCGATGATGCCGCTGCGGTCGAGTCCGGTGCGACGCATGAACGCACCGATGCCGGCGCTCGTCGCCTGGATCCATTTCAGGTTCGGTGCGCGCTGCGGGAGCGCCGCCGGGTCCTGCCAGTCGAAGTCGAACGCGACCTCGGCCCGCGCGAGCAGGTCCTCCCAGCGCCGCTGGTCGGCGGTGCTCAGCTGCGGCGTCGGCCCGTGGTGGTCGGCGACGTACTGCGGCACGCCGATGAGCGTCGGGTCGTAGAGCACCTCGACGTCCGGGTGGGAGGCGCGGATCGCCTCGACGTGCTCCGGTTCGAGGTAGCTCGTGATGAGGATCTGCATGATGGTCCATCCTGCCGCGGGCGCGGCGGTGCACGGGTCGGGACGCGGCGTCGGTCGGTCAGGCGGTCGGCCAGGGCGCGACCGCCGCGAGCCGTTCGGACGTCAGCGCGGGCCGCTCGGCGGCAGACTCCCCGGGAGTGGCACGGGGCTGCAGGACGCGGCGCGGTCCGCAGGCGATCGGCAGGAATCCCGGTCCATGCCCTGGCATGGGCGAGCCTCCGTGGACGATGATCCCGACGGTGATCCAATCGCGGCGGAACCCCATGTTGTGGCGGACGTCGAGGTGCTCGACGGCGAACAGGTCGCCGAGGCGCATGTCGATGCCGTCGAGTTCCGGCGAGTCCGGCGTGACGGCGAGATCGACGTCCCACTGGTGCGCCGGGCGGCCGATCCCGTTCCCGGCCACCTTGCCGGGGAGGACCCCGACCACGTCCACGGTCGCGACACCCGCGTCGACCGTCACGGGGAGGGCGTCGAGCAGTGCGGGGTCGATGTTCAGGAGGACGATCTCCTCCGGTAGGTCGGCGCGTTCGTACCCCTGGCCCATCGCGTGCACGGCGATGCGGTCTCCGGGCAGGAGCGCCGCCATGGTCTCGTCGTCGAACGACACGATGACCCTGCCGGCCTCGCCGCGCTTGCCGACGACGGAACCCGTCGCGCCGGTCGCCGCGCCGGATCGCACCGTGGCGCGGTTGCCGACGCACGCGAAGGACGTCAGGCCGAAGCGCGATCCCGGGTCCGGGTGCACGAGGGTGACGCCGGGTGCCGCGTGGTCCGTGTCGGTCGCGAACACCGAGTCCCCCAGGTGCACGCCGAGCACGACACCGCCGTCGCCGACCGGCACGTAGGGGTGCCCGTCGCGGTCGATCCTGTACGACACCATCGGGGTGAGGCCGGCATGCTCGACGAAGCCGAGCAGGTTGTTGGCGATGATCGAGCTCATACGGTCGTCTCCGTCGCGGTCGTGGGGGTGGAGGTGGTCGTCGCCCGGCCCATCGCGGTGAGCGCGGTGGCGAGGTTCGCCGCAGGGTCGTCGAGGACGGTGAACGCCGACGCGGGTCCCGACAGCAGGGTCGAGGGCCCTGGTCCGTGCCCGAAGAGGCGGCACTCGCCGGTGGAGATGACCCCGATCGTGATCCAGCCGGGCCGGTAGCCGCGTCCGTAGGAGTGGTCCTGGTCCTCGAGGACGACGATGTCGCCGATGCGGAGGGACTCGAGGCCGAGCGAGAGGTCCTCGCTGAGGCCCGGGTAGGCGCCCATGAGGTCGGTGTTGGCGAACTCGGAGAGCATGCCGCCACCGGCGCCGGCCGCCTCGGCCGGGACGCGCATGGCCACGCCGACCTCGAGCGTGCCGTCGGCCGCCGTCGAGAACGGCAGGTGCGGCAGCAGTCGTGGGTCGAGGTTCTTCACCCGGATCTCCGGGTGGTCGAGGAGGCGCAGGCCCTGCCCGCGGGCCTCCACGCTCACGGCGTCGCCGGTCGTCACCTGGCGGAGTGCGCCGTCCGCGAAGTCCGCGAGGACGTAGGCGTGCTGACCGATGACGACCCCCTCGGCGCCGGTGGCAGGACCGGAGCGCACCGTCACGATGTTGCCCACGCAGCTGAGGAACTGCAGCGCGGCGTTCGCCTCGGCGCCCGCGTGCCGGATCGACAGGCCGGGTTCGAGATGGTCGCTCGCATGCCCCGTTGCGGCCTCACCGACGTGCGCCCCCATCGTCACCCCGCCCATGCCGGGCAGGATGAAGGGGTGGCCGTCGGGGTCGACCCGGTAGCCGTGCCGTTCGGCCTGGGGCGGCCAGACCTCTCCGGTGAGGATCTGCGTGACCAGGCGGTCCTCGTTGGTCCTGAGGCTCATGCCGTCGCTCCCTTCGGGGCCGGGGCTGTGCCGAGGGCGAAGCCGCGGATGCGGAGTGGCGGCGCGGTCGCGGCACCGTTGAACACGTTCATGAGCGGCTGGCTCAGCGAGACCGATCCGACGCCGTCGACGCGCGCGAGACTGTCGAGCACGCTCACCGTGAAGCGCTGCGACTCGACCGGCCGCGTGATGCGACCGTTCTCGATGAGGAAGCACGCGTCGCGCGTGACCCCCGTGATCGTGGAGCGGACCGGATCGACGGTGCGCGTGTACCAGAAGCGCTGCAGGTACACCCCGCGCTCGACGCCCGCGATGAGGTCGAGCTCGGTCGTGTCGGCCGCGCGAAGGATGACGTTCATCGGGATCGCATGGGGCGCCTCCTCCCGGGCGATGTGGAAGTTGCCGGTCGATGCCGTCCCGAGCGCGAAGGCGGTCTCCCGGTCGGTGACGACCTCCGCGACCCGGCCGTGGTCGAGGAACGGGACGTCGCGCTTCGTGGTGCCCTGGAAGTCGAACGGGAACGGCAGTCCGAGGTCGGCCGTCGCGTCGTCGTGCACCGAGACGAGCGACGAGGCCGCCTGCTCCCCGGCGCGGGTCGCGGCCGTGCCGAATCCCGAGGCGAGGGCTCCGCCCGTGAACCCGAAGGCGCCGAAGAAGTCGAGGAACTCTCCGGCGGCGAGCGCCCCGAGCACGACGTCGTACTCGCCGGGGGCGAGCGGGGCGCGACCCCGGGTGGCGGACGCCTCCGAGAGCGTCCGCTCGACGGACTCCGCCGCCAGCAGGCGGTCCGACGATCGGGAGAGGTCCTTCCAGTGGGAGGAACCGTCGTCGATGCGGACGGTGAGGGAACCCTGCGCCTCGGTCGCCGCAGCGTACCGGGAGGTCCCGCGCTCGCGGTCGTGGAAGGCGACCTCCGTGACCGCCCGGCCGAACATGCCTGCGGCCACACCACCGGCGCGATCGGCCTCCGCCATCGCCCGGTCGGCGAGGGCGACGTGCTCGCCGACGTCCCAGGCCGCCGTGTCCTCGCCCCAGAGCAGGGCGCCGGACGCGGTGCGACCGGACACCACCGGCTCGTCGACAGGGCCCGGTTCGGCTCGCGGTGGCGCGGCGGGGAGCCCCTGTCTGGCCTGTTCGCGCGCGGCGGCGCTGGCGTTCGCGACCGCCCGGCCGAGCCCGGAGATCGAGCTGGCCGCGGCGAGCGACGCCCGCCCGTCGACCTCGGCGCGGACCATGATCTGCACCTCGTCGATGGCCTGACTCTGATGCACCCGGCGACCGGCGAAGCGGGTGAAGTCGCCGCGCCGCCCGGTGAGGAACGCCTCGATCCGGTCGGCCGGGGCGTCGCGGAGGGCTGCCTCGAGCGCCTCGGCGGCTCGCTCGCCGCCGACGACGGGCTCGAAGGCGGTCGTGGTCGTGCTGTCGGTGTCGCTCATCGGTCCACTCCGATCCGAAGGTTCCGCACGAGCGTCGGCGAGGCGCCGTGCCCGAGGAAGCCCCATTGCTTGGGTTCGCCCTTGCCGCAGGGCATGCCGAAGGCCTTGAACTCCTCCGGCCCGGCGACCGCCTCGACGGACTGCCAGAACTCGGGCGTCGTGCCGCCGTAGGAGAAGCCGCGGAGTAGACGGCCTCGGACGCCGTCCTTCACCTCGTAGGCGACCTCGGTGCCGAACTGGAAGTTGTGTCGACGCTCGTCGATCGACCAGCTGCGGTTGTCGTCGATGTAGTAGCCGTTCCCGAGCCGCTCCTGGAGTTCCTCGGTCGACCCGCTGCCGGGCTCGAGGAACACGTTCGTCGCGAAGCACACGGGCGTGTAGCCCCAGCCGTCCGAGCGGGCGGCGCCGATCGACGGGACGCCGATCCTGGCCGCGGAGTCCCGGGTGGAGAGGAAGTTGCGGATGATCCCCTCGGAGATGAGCGGCTGCCGGGAGGCCGGGACACCCTCGTCGTCGAAGGCGAAGGAGCCGCGGGTACCGGGCACCGTCGGGTCTGAGGTGATGTTGACGGCCTCCGAGCCGTAACGGAGCGTTCCGACCGCATCGGGTCCGATGAAGGAGGTGCCGGCGTAGTTCGCCTCGTCACCGAGGATCCGGTCGAGTTCCAGGGCGTGACCCGTCGACTCGTGGATCTGCAGCGCCATCTGGGCGGGCCCGATGATGACGTCGGCCGTGCCCTGCGGCGCGAGTGGCGCGGTCAACAGTTCGACGGCCTCGCGTCCGATCCGGTCGGCCTCCTCGACCATCCGGAGCCCCTCCACGTACTCCCATCCCGCCTGCGCGGTGTTGCCGTGGAACGAGTTCGGGAAGGATCGACGCTGCATCGTGCCGTTGCCGACCGCGTTCACGAGCGCCATAGCCCCGCTCTCGATGAGGTGCTGGTGCTGCATCGACCCCTCGGTGTTGGCGAAGTGCCGATGCTGCCGTTTCGCATTCAGGCCGGCCTGCGCCATGACGACTTCGACGGGCGCGCTGGCCGCGCTCAGGATGTCGCCGAGCAGCGCCTGCCGCGTCGACGCCGACACCGCGAAGGGGTCGAGCACGACGTCGGTCGCGTACCGACCGCTCACCGCCGGCATCGGTGGCAGCTCGGTGCGGTACGCGTCGGACACGCGGTCGGCGTTCCGCGCGTTGGCGAGTGCCCGGTGCGCGGCGAGCGTGAGGTCGTCGGCGTCGTCGATCGGCACGGAGGCGAACCCCCAACTGCTGTTGAACAGCACCCGGACACCGACGCCGAGGTTGTGCTCGATCCGCTCGTCCAGACCGGACTCGAGGGTGGAGTAGAGGCGCACCTCCTCGGCCTCGATCAGGCGGGCGTCGGCGTAGCTCACGCCTGGGACATCCACCGCGGCGAGCACCCTGCTGAGCATGGTCGCCGCGGCCTGATCGTCCGCGAGTTCACCCCAGGCGTGGGCCGCGGCGTCCACCGCGGCGAGCGGCGCGACCGTGTCGGCGCTCGTCACGCGCGGGCCGCCTCGGCGTCGTTCGCGTCCGACGGGGCGAGCGCGAGGGGGAAGTCGCACCAGGCGCGGGTGCGGAAGGACAGCTCGAAGGCGTTGATCGTCTCCTGGACGAGCGCGCCCTGGTCGAAGTTGCCCTGGTTGAAGTCCTCACCGGAGAGGATCTCGGTGGCGAAGTCCTTGCAGAGGTTCGAGTAGAAGAGGAACGGCCAGGGCTCGGTGGACGCCCCGCCCTCGGGGAAGAACTCCTGCGGGATCTCGAGCTCCTCGAACTCGACCTGGTCCTTCTTCGCGACCTTGATCGTCTGGCAGATACCCGCCTCCTCGACGAGGCGGACGATGATCGCGCCCTCCGAACCGTAGATGCGGGCCTCGATGCCGGGGAAGTTGCCGACGGTGACGTAGGACGACTGGATCGACGCCAGACGGCCCTGCTCGAACTCGGCGATCCACATGTCGCCGTCGTCGATGTTCATCCGCTGCATCGCGCCCGTGTCGCGGACCATCCGCTCCGGGACGAAGTTGCGCATCGTCCCGACGACGCTCGTCATGGGGGCGTCGAGCCACCAGTGCATGATGTCGATGATCGGCGCGCCGTAGCCCTCGATGGAGGAGACGGCGATGACCTCGGGGTCGGCGTCCGGGTCCACCTGACGCAGCGGCGTCTTCGGGTCGATCCACTGGCTGTTCTGCTCGTAGCCGTTGAAGATGTAGGGCTCGCCGATGAACCCCTGGTCGATGAGGTGCTTCGCGTACTGGATGGCGGGGGCGAAGCGGAAGGTGAAGCCCAGCTTCGTCTTGACGCCACGCTCGGCGGCGAGCGCCGCGGCACGCCGGGTCTCGGTGTAGTCGCTGTTGACGGGCTTCTCGCAGAGGACGTGCTTGCCCGCCGCGATGGCCGCCATGGAGATCTCGAAGTGCATGGCGTTGCCGGTCGCGACGTCGATGACGTCGATGTCGGGGTCGTCGATCAGTTCGCGGTAGTCGGTCACGGCACGCTCGACACCGAACTCCGCTGCCGCCGACGCGAGCGCCTCCTCGTCGATCTCGGCGAGCGCGACGACCTCGACACGCGGGTCGCGCTGCCAGCCGGGGATGTGGGAGCGGACGGCCCAGCGGCCGGCACCGACGACGGCGACTCGGAGCTTGCGATCGGACTCGGACATGGTGGTTCTCCTTCTGCGGGTGCCGGCATCGTGCGATGCGCGGACGGTGGTGGGATCGGTCGGAGGTTCAGGTCACGCGCGCTGCAGGCGGACGCGTGGGTCGATGACGGAGTAGAGGAGGTCGACGATGAAGTTGACGACCACGATGAAGAGGGCCGAGAAGAGCACGGTGCCGACGATCATCGGGGTGTCGAGGTTGGAGATCGCGTCGAAGGCGAGCCGGCCGATGCCGTTCAGTCCGAACACGGTCTCGACGATCACGACGCCTCCGAGGAAGTATCCGAAGTCGAGTCCGATCATCGTGACGAGCGGGATCGCGACGTGCCGGAAGCAGTGGCGCCAGAGGATGGTCCGCTCGGGCATGCCCTTCGCCCTGGCCATCCGGACGAACGGCGAGTCGAGCGTCTCGATCATGTTCGTCCGCGTCATGCGGGCGTACCAGGCACCGCCGCCCGACCCGAGCGTGAAGGTCGGGAGCACGAGGTACCAGATGATCGGGTCACCGAGCCCGTTGAGCGGGAACAGTCCCCAACTGAACGCGAAGTAGTAGATGAGGAGCAGGCCGAGCCAGAACGACGGCGCCGACAGTCCGATCAGCGACACGAAGGTCACCGTGCGGTCGACCCAACCACCGCGACGGTAGGCGGCGTAGATACCGGCCGGGACACCGAGGATGATCTGCCAGACGAGCCCGCCGATCGCCACGAGGACCGTCGTCGGCAGAGCGGAGACGATCCGCTCGAACACACTCGTCTCCCGCAGGACGTACGAGGTGCCGAGATCGCCGCTCAGGAGCCGGCCGATGAACCCGAGGTACTGCTCCCACAGCGGGGCGTCGAGGCCGAGCTGTGCGCGGATGGACGCGATGGTCTCGGCACTCGCGTTCGGCCCGGCGAGGGTCGCCGCCGGGTCCGCGGGGACGGCGTAGACGAGGAGGAACGCGAGGCTGACCACCCCGAAGAGGACGAGGGCCATCTGGCCGAGTCGTCGTGCAAGCCACCAGAACACGGTCTACCTCGCCATCGGTGCAGCTGAGTCGAGCATCTCGGACAACCAGTCGCCGACGAGGTTGAACGCCATCACCGTCACGATCAGGCAGATGCCGGGGATGAAGAGCATCCAGGGGGCGATCTGGAAGTAGGTGCTCCCGTCGGAGATCATCTGCCCCCACGAGGCCTGCGGGATCGGGACACCGATGCCGAGGAACGACAGGGCGCTCTCGATGAGGATCGAGGAGGCGACGCCGAGCGTGGCGTACACGATGATCGCCGGCAGCAGGTGCGGGATGATGTGCTTCCACATGATGCGGAGGTGCCCGACACCGAGCGTCCTGGTCGCGACGACGAACTCGCGGTGCTTCAGGGAGATCACCATGCCGCGGATGATGCGGGCGAGCGTCGTCCAGTAGATGAGGGCGATGACGATGATGACGTTCGTGGTGCTCCGGGTCGTGACCGCGATGAGGGCGGTGCAGAGCAGCAGGATCGGGAAGGAGATGACGACGTCGGTGATGCGCATGAGCACCGCCTCGACGATGCCGCCGAAGTAGCCGGCGATCACCCCGACCGTCACCCCGACGATCGTCGCGAGTCCGTTGGCCACGATCCCGATCACGAGGGACACCTGCGTGCCCGAGATGAGCCGCGAGAGCACGTCGCGACCGAGCGCATCGGTCCCCAGGAGGAACCCGGGCGTCCCGGGCGGGAGCGGCTGTCCCTGCGGCCCGAGTCCGATGTCGTTGTAGGTCTGCAACGGGTCGTGCGGCGTGATGAGCGGAGCCAGCACCGCGATGAGCGCGATGAGGAGCAGCACGATGAGCGACACGAACGCCGCAGGGTCGCGTCGGAGACTGCGCAGCACCTCGCGGGCGCGCATCGGTCGGTCATCGTCGGTCGCCGCCAGGTCGACACCCTGGCCGATGACGGGAGGCAGTGCTTCACTCATGCGTCGGCTCCGATCCGAGCGGGTTCCGGGACCAGGACGGGATCCGCGAAGTGGCACGCCGCGTCCTGCCCCGATGTCGTGGTCCGCAGCGGCGGGGCGACGGTCCGGCAGACCTCCTGGGCCATCGGACACCGCGGGTGGAAGCTGCACCCGCTCGGCGGGTTCGCGGCGCTCGGCGGTTCGCCCGTGAGACGGACGCGCGGCAGGCGGGTCGAGCGATCGCGGACGATCGGTTCCGGCACCGCCGACAGCAGGGCTCTCGTGTACGGATGCTGCGGGTTCTCGAAGATCTCGTCGCGCGTCCCGATCTCGACCAGACGTCCGAGGTACATGATGCCGACGTGGTCCGCCATGAACCGGAGGGTGGACAGATCGTGCGAGATGAAGAGGTACGCGAGACCGAGCTCCTCCTGCAGGTCCTTGAGCAGATTGAGCACCTGCGCCCGGACCGAGACGTCGAGCGCGGAGACGGCCTCGTCGCAGAGGATCAGGCGCGGGTCGACGCAGAGCGCGCGAGCGATCGACACGCGTTGCCGCTGTCCGCCGGACAGCTCGCGCGGACGCCGTTCGATGAAGCTCCGCGACAGGCCCACCTGGTCGAGGATGCCCTCCACCGCCCGCTTCGGATCGGTCGGCTTGGTGGTCCGGAGCGAGATCGCCTCGAGCAGGGTCTCCCCCACCTTCATCCTCGGGTCGAGCGAGTCGTAGGGGTCTTGGAAGATCATCTGCATCGTGCGGCGGTACTCCGCGAGCCGACGTCCTCGCAGCGCTCCCACGTTCTCACCGTTCAGCCGCATGCTGCCGGCGGAGGCCTGGTTGATGCCCATGAGCGTCCTGGCGATGGTGCTCTTCCCGGAGCCCGACTCGCCGGCGATGCCGAGGGTCTCGCCGGCACGGAGCTGGAAACTGACGCCCTGCACGGCGGGGACGCGGGACGCCCGTCGGCCGATACCACCGGAGCGGCGGAACGTGACCTCGAGGTCCCGCACGTCGAGCAGCGCCTCGCCGGCCCGCGAGCGGCTGCTGGGACCGTTGACGAGGTCCGAACCGTCGAGCCGGCTCATGCGGCCGACTCCTGCTCGACCGCGAAGGCCTCCGGTGCGACGACGCCGCACGCGACCCGCTGCCCGACACCGCCGAGCGGTGCCTGGACGAGCGCCGGGTCGTTCGTCAGACACGCGTCGACGGCCGCCGGGCAACGCGGCGCGAACGCGCAACCGCTCGGGCGACGACCGGCTGTCGGTGGCGCCCCGGAGATGGTGCGGAGCCGCGGCGGGATCGGCTCGGACAACTTGAGGATGGAGCCGAGCAGCGCGTGCGTGTACGGGTGCTGCGGGTCGCCGACGATCTGCTCGGCCGTGCCCTCCTCCACGATGCGCCCCGCGTACATGACGAGGATGCGGTCGCAGAAGCTGGAGATGACACCGAGGTCGTGGCTGATGAGGATGACGCCCGTGTCCTGCTCGGAGACCATGTCGTCGAGCAGGTCGAGCACCTGGGCCTGCACGGTCACGTCGAGCGCCGTGGTCGGCTCGTCCGCGATCAGCAGCTTCGGTGAGCAGGCGGTCGCGATGGCGATGCAGACGCGCTGCCGCATCCCGCCGGAGAACGCCCCGGGGAAGTCGTTCATGCGCGCCTCCGCGTCGGGGATCCCGACGCGGCGCAGCAGGTCGACGGCGCGGGCGCGAGCGGCGACGCGACCCATGCCCAGGTGCGTCTCGAGTGACTCCGTGATCTGCCGGCCGACCCGCATGAGCGGGTTGAGGCTCGACATCGGGTCCTGGAAGACCATCGCGACCTGCGAACCGCGCCACTGCTGCAGCGCCCGGTCGGAGTAGGCGAGGACGTCCTCCCCGCCGAACCGCACCGATCCGCCGGCGATGACACCGGGGTCCGACACGAGCCGCATCACGGCCTGCGACGTCAGGGATTTGCCGGAACCCGACTCCCCCACGATGCCGACGCGCTCACCCGCGGACACCTGGAACGAGACGCCGTCGACGGCGTGGAAGGGGTCCCCCGAGGAGGTCGGGAAGTCGACCACGAGGTTGGAGACGTCGAGCAGCGCACTCATGTCGCGTCCTTTCGGTGGGGGCGCCGCGGGTGGTCCGTCGAAGGACCACCCGCGGTTCGGGTTCCGTGGTGCGGTGATGCGGGTGGCGCGCCGGTGCGCCGGGTGACGCGTATCCGGTGGCTACCGCTTGGCGGTGCCGTCGGACTTCCAGTACTCGGCCATGTCCCAGCCCCAGATCGGCTGCGGGAAGTACCCCTCGATGCCGGTGCTGTGGAGCTCGGTCTTGGTACCGAAGTACAGCGGCACGATCGGGTTGTCGGCGAGCATGAGCTTCGACGCCTCCTCGTACTTCGCGGTCGCCGCATCCGGGTCGGTCTCGGCGAGCGCCTGGGCGACGAGGTCGTCCATCTCCGGGTTGCAGTAGTACGCGTAGTTGTGGCCCTGCGGGACCGCCGAGGCGCACGACATGAGCGCCTGCAGGAAGTCCGAGCCCTCGGGGTAATCGGCCACCCAGAAGGTGAGGGCGAGCGGCGCCTTGCCGGCTCCCGCCAACTCGCTGAAGGTGTTCGGGGCCAGCGTCTGGAGGTTGACGTCGATGCCGATGGCCTTGAGGTCCTGCTGCATCTGCGGCGCCAGGGCCGAGAAGGGCGGGACGTTCCAGGCGTACATGTCGGTCGTGATGCCGTCCGCGAACCCGGCCTCCGCCAGCAGCTGCTTGGCCTTCTCGACGTCCTGTTCGTGGGTCATCTCGTCGCCCGTGTAGCCGAGGACCTTCGGTGGGATGAACTCGGTCGCCGCAGAGCCCTGGCCGTTGACGAGCTTGAGCAGCGCCTTCCGGTCGAAGGCGAGGGAGACGGCCTCACGCACCTTCGGGTTGTCGAAGGGGGCGGTGTTGACGTTCATCGTGAGGTAGTAGGTGCTCGGCTTCTCGATCTCGACGAGCTGATCCTTGAGCTTCGGGTCCGAGGTCACCTGGATGAACTTGGCGGGCGGGATCGGGCTGCCCATCAGGTCGATGTCGCCCTTCTGCAGCATGAGGACCTGGTTGTCGGGGTCGACGCCGAGGATCATGCGGATGTGGTCGACGTACGGGCGGGGGGAGTCCCAGTAGTCGGCGTTGCGGTCGAGCGTGATCTCCTTGCCGGCGCTGAAGGTGTTCAGCGTGAACGGCCCGGAGCCGACGGGCTCGGTCGCGACGGTACCGCCGCTGCCCTCGGGGATGATCGAGCCCGCGGGCATGGCGAGGATGTACTTGAACGAGGAGTTGGGCGTCGTCAGCGTGATCTTCAGGGTCTGATCGTCGACGACCTCGATGCCGCTCGGGAGTCCGGTCGGGTTCGCGGCGTACTCCTCGGCGCCGGCGATACCGCGCCAGAACTCGGCGAGACCCGCCTTCGTCGCGGGGTCGAGGACCCGGGCGTAGGAGTAGGCGACGTCCTTGGCCGTGAGCGGGTCGCCGTTGCTGAAGGTGAGTCCCTCCTTGAGCTTCATCGTGTAGGTGAGCCCGTCGTCGCTGACCTCCGGGAACGACTCGGCCGCCTGGAGCTTCAGCTCGCTGGTGTCGCGGTCGTAGTCGTACATGCGGTCGAACATCATCCGCATCATGTTCCAACACGTCGCTCCCGTGCAGACGGCCGGGTCGAAGGTCTCGGGGTCGGACGCCGCGGCGGTCGTGATCGTGCCGCCGTACTTGGGGTCGCCACCAGTGGCGGAGGTGCTGCCGCCGCCGGCACCGCCAGCGCTGCACGCCGTCAGAGCGACCGCGAGCGCTGCTCCGAGCAGCGCGCCTCGCAGTGATTTCTTCACTGAGTTCTCCTGTCAGGGTTGTGCCGGACCTCCTGAGGAAGCGAGCCGCCGACGGAACGTTCGTGTGCTGTTGGTGGACGATATCACAGACTGCACACTGTCGACAATCGACAACACCGATTCGCTTGGGCTAGGATTCGGGCATGGAAACTCTCGAACGAACCGGGTTGACAGGAGCCGCGGTCAACGAGCTGCGGGAGGCGATCCTCGAGGGTCGCCTCGTCCAAGGTGAACGCCTCAGCGAGGTCAATCTGTCGACCACCCTCGGCGTCAGCCGCGCCCCGGTGCGAGAAGCCCTCCTCCACCTCGAGCAGGAGGGGCTCGTCGTGTCTCTCCCGTACAAGGGAGCGTCGGTCGTCACGCTGTCACCACAGGACTTCCTCGAGCTGTCCACGCTCCGCACCGCCCTCGAACGGCTCGCCTGGTCGCGTGCGATCGAACGCACCGGCGACGACGAGGTCGCGGCCATGCGCGCGATCATCGAGGAGATGCGTGTCGCCGTGGAGACGGACCAGAAGGCGAAGCTCGTCCGACTCGACATCGACTTCCACGACCAGGTATTCCTCCTGGCCGACCACTCACGGCTCTACACCGCCTGGCAGGCCATCAAGTGGCAGGTCGCGCTCTTCCTGCTCACCCGGCGTGTGAAGGTGGACGACTACCACAGCATCATCGTGCAGGAGCACACCGAACTCCTCGACCTGCTCGTCGAACGGCGTTCGGGTGCGATCGACGAAACCATCGAGCGGCACATCGGTTCCGGGTACGGGCGGGTCAGCGAACGACTGGCCGGAGACGCCCGCGCTGCTGCAAGCGACGGAGCGGTCGTCGAACCGGTGTGAGCCCTCGGGCGCGGTGACCCGGCAGGACTCGGAAGCGCTCGACGTGCACCCGGCCGGGTGCCCCCTCAGTCGTTGATGGCGGCGTTGGCCGCCTCCTGCGCCTTCTTGAGGCCGTCGGCGACGGGCGTCGTGCCGGCGAAGATCTCCTTGAAGATCGGGTCGTAGGCGGCGAGTCCCTTCGCATACCCGGCACCCGTCGGCGGTGCGATGGTCTTCGCGTCGTCGGCGATCACGTCGAAGAAGGGCTGAACGTCGACGTCCTGGCCCTTCCAGTAGTCGAAGTACTGCTTCTGAGCGGCGGTGACGGCCGGGACCGCCGAGCCGGAGGCACCGACGGGCGCGTTGCCCTCGGAACTGCCCAGCCAGGCGAGCACCTTCTTCACCTGGTCGGGGTGCTTGGTGGCCGCGTTGCCCGCTGCGGCGATCCCGTTCGTGACGCTGACCTTGCCCGCGGGGCCGGCCGGGAGCTCGGCGACACCCCAGCGGAAGTCGGCGCCGTCGTGCACGGCCTTCAGGCTGTAGAGCCCCGACTGGAACATCGCGACCTTGCCCTGGATGAAGGCGTCGCGGGCGAAGTCACCGTCGGCGTTCGTGGAGGCGGCCGGCGGGGCGACCTTGGCGCCGTTGATCGCGTTCACGAGGTAGCTCACGGACTCGCTCGTCTTCGGGTCGTTGAACGCGAAGTCGTCGCCGTCCTGGTACTTCCCGCCGTTCGAGCCGATGAACGGCAGCAGCACGGCCTGCAGGTCGTACCCGAGGCCGGTGCCGTAGGTCGCGGGGGCCGCGGGGTTGAAGCCGGGCTGGTCGGCCGAGACCCCGGCCGCGTCCTTCGTCAGCTTCTTCGCCAAGGGCAGGAACGTGTCCTTCGTCGCATCGGGCGACCAGGTCGCCTCCCCGAGCTCGGCGGGCTTCACGCCGGCCGCGTCGAGGAGGTCGGCGTTGTAGTAGACCGCGATACCGGCGTCGGACAGCTGCGGAACGGCCCAGAGCTTGTCGTTCCGGGTGAACTGGCTGACCACGCTCGGTGCCCAGTCCTTCGAGGCGTCCTTGCCGAGCGTCTGCCCGACGTCGAGCACGCTCCCGCTGTCCGCGTACCCGGCGAGGTAGGAGTTGTTCAACCAGAAGACGTCTGGAGCGCTGTCCGCCGCGACGTCGGTGCGGAGCTTCGTCCAGTAGTCGGCCCATTCGACGACGTCGACGCGGACGCGGATGTCGGGGTTCTCGCGCTCGAAGGCGGCGAACGAGGTCTCATAGGCGTCGGCGACGGCGGAATCCCAAACGCGCACGGTGACCGTCGTGCGCTCGGTGGATCCGGCGGCGCAACCGCTCAGCATCAGGGCGGAGGCGGCCGCGATCGCGAGGGCGGCGTGTCTCTTGAGCATGAGAATCCTTCGTTCCGTGAACCTCAGGGAGGCTAGCAGTTCAGTCTGAACGCCCGCGAGCTGTCAGAAACGGTCAGTGTGACGCCGTCGGACTGTGCGTTCGTGACAGTTCGCGGGCAGGTGGGAGCGTCACCGGGAGGACCACCAGTCGAGGAGGCGACGCGTCGCCTCCTCCTCGCCGAGCGGGCCCTCGTCGAGACGCAGTTCCAGCAGCCAGCGGTACGCCTCGCCGACCTCGCGACCAGGTGCGATGCCCAGCACCTCCTGGATGCGGTTGCCGTCGAGGTCGGGCCGGACGGACTCGAGCTCCTCCTTCTCCTGGAGCTCCACGATGCGCTGCTCGAGGTCGTCGTAGGCGAAGCCGAGGCGGTCGGCCTTGCGCCGGTTGCGGGTCGTGACATCGGCACGGACGAGCATGTGCAGTCGCTCGAGCAGCGGACCGGCGTCGCGGACGTAGCGCCGCACCGCGGAGTCGGCCCACACGCCCTCCGAGTAGCCGAAGAACCGCATGTGCAGTTCGACGAGCCGCGCGACGCTCTTGATCGTGTCGCCGTCGTACCGGAGCGCGGTGAGGCGCTTCTTGGCCAGCTTCGCACCCACGAGGTCGTGGTGGTAGAAGGTGACGGCTGCGCCGGGGCCGGTCTTCTTCGTCGCCGGCTTGCCGATGTCGTGCAGCAGCGCGGCCCAGCGCAGGACGAGGTCGGGCGCCTCACCGGGGTGCCGCGAGTGCTCGTAGCCGATCGCCTGCTCGAGCACCGTGAGCGAGTGCTGGTAGACGTCCTTGTGGTGATGGTGCTCGTCGGGCTCCAGCCGGAGTGCCGGCAGCTCGGGCAGCACCAGGTCGGCGATGCCGGTGTCGACGAGCAGCTCGAGGCCGGCGCGCGGGTGGTCGGTCGCGAGCAGTTTGCCGAGCTCTGCCTGGACGCGCTCGGGGCTCACGATCGAGATGGTCTCGCGACGCTCCTCCATCGCCTCGATCACGTCGTCGGTCGGCCGGAAGCCGAGTTGCGAAGCGAACCGCGCGGCCCGGAGCATGCGCAACGGGTCGTCGCCGAAGGACACCTCGGGCGAGCTCGGCGTCCGCAGCAGGTGGGCGACGAGGTCCTCGACGCCGCCGGACGGGTCGACGAGGGTGATCTCGGGGATGCGGAGCGCCATCGAGTTGACCGTGAAGTCGCGCCGACGCAGGTCGTCTTCGAGGGTGTCGCCGAACGCGACGACCGGCTTGCGGGTCACGCCGTCGTAGGCATCGGCCCGATAGGTGGTGATCTCGACCGTGTCGGCGTGCTCGACGCCGTCGTCGTCGGTGACGGTGACCTTCGCGCCGATCGTCCCGAAGTCGCGGCCGACGTCCCACCAGGCGCTCGCCATCGGCTTGAGGACCGCGAGGATCTGGTCGGGCGAGGCGTTCGACGTGAAGTCGAGGTCGCTCACCGTGCGACCGAGCATCGCATCGCGGACCGGTCCGCCGACGAGGGCCAGTTCGTACCCGGCTTCGGCGAACGCCGACGCCACCCGAGCGACCACGGGCGACGAGGCCAGGTCCTGCAGGCGCACCAAGGATTCCGCCACGCTCACCATGGGGTCAATCGTACCCGGACGCCGCCCGCGACCCCGTCGCCGTCAAGCCGCGAGCGCTCCTGGGCGACGGCCGTACAATAACGAGGAACCCACTCCCCAGCAGACCAGAGGCGGACACGATCACGAACGAACTCGACGACCAGCGGCCAACCGTCGGCACTCAGGCACCGACGGCCTTCACCAGTACCGTGAAGGACCCGATTCCGCCGGAACTCCCGTTCACCACCGCCCCTGAACTCGTCCTCGTGACCGGAAGTTCACGGTCCCAGCGCTTCGACCGACCGGACGTCGTGCAGCGCAAGGGCGTCTACACCCTCATCAACGGCCACCTGACCCCACAGCAGTCGATGGTGGAGGACCTGCTCGCCGTCGCCGACGTGCTCGACGCGGCCGAGATCGAGTACCTGCTCATCCGAGGCGAGCACGACCGCCCCGTCATCGTCGTCGACCGCTCCCTGCGCAAGCGCCTGCAGACCGCACTCGCGGAGGCGTTCGCCGACGAGCCCTTCTACAGCGTGCCGCTCAAAGCACGCATGTCGACGGTGAAGCCGGCCGGCGATCCGCACCTCCTCTCCGACGGCCTGCTCAACGGTGCCCGCAAGGCTGAGGTGTTCCGGCTGTACCGGCCGCGCATCGAACCGCTCGGTCGCCTCCGCTACGGCATGGAGACCGCCCTGCAGCTCGAACTCTGGCGCTTCGGCGACGAGGAGATCACCGCGCCCGTGGAGAACGTCCTCATGCGGACCTACATGCCGCGGACGGAGGCCGTCGAGACGACCGTCGAACGCTACGGCCGCAGCTGGCGGACGCTCGAGCACATGTTCGGCGCACTCGCGAGCGACGTCACCTTCGACATCGACCTCGTCTTCTCGTGGGTGGACGGCTCCTCCGAGGAGTTCCAGCGTGCCCGCGCCAAGCGGATGCAGAGCTACGTCGTCGGCGACGGCGACGACTCCGACGCCCGTTTCCGCCAGATCAACGAGCTCAAGTACGCCCTCCGCAGCGTGCACACCTTCGCCCCCTGGATC
Organism: Plantibacter sp. MCCC 1A11337; assembly: GCF_013349365.1. Taxonomy (NCBI): domain Bacteria; kingdom Bacillati; phylum Actinomycetota; class Actinomycetes; order Micrococcales; family Microbacteriaceae; genus Plantibacter; species Plantibacter sp. MCCC 1A11337. The sequence continues at coordinate 89,890 of NZ_JABJWX010000002.1, forward strand.
CGACGCATCTTCATCGCGACCGACTCCCCCGCGCCCGAATGGCTGGCGGAGCACCCGAAGGTCACCATCGTGCGCAGCGAGGAGTTCTTCCGCGACCTCGACGCCCTGCCGACGCACAACTCCATGGCCGTCGAGAGCCAGCTCCACCGCATCGAGGGGCTGTCGGAGCACTTCCTCTACTCCAACGACGACATGTTCCTCGGTCGACCGATCAGTCCCGAACTGTTCTTCTCACCGGGCGGCATCAGCAAGTTCGTGGAGGCGACCACCCGCATCGGCCTCGGGGCGAACGACCCCTCGCGCAGCGGCTTCGAGAACGCGGCCCGCGTGAACCGTCGGCTCCTGCACGAGCGCTTCGGACGCGTCACCACCCGCCACCTCGAGCACTGCGCCGCCCCCCTCCGCAGGAGCATCATGGCGGAGATGGAGCGGGAGTTCGCCGAGGAGTTCCGCGCGACCGCCCACAGCGCCTTCCGCGCTGCGGACAACATCTCGGTGACCAACTCGTTCTACCACTACTACGGCCTCATGACGGGTCGCGCGGTCCAGCAGACCCAGGCGAAGGTCCGCTACATCGAGACGACGCTCAAGCAGTCGCTCGGGCAGATGGAGCGACTCCTCAAACGACGCGACCAGGACATGTTCTGCCTGAACGACGGCAGCCGGCCGGAGATCTCGGTGGAGCAGCGCACCACCGCCGTGATCGACTTCCTCGAGCGGTACTTCCCGTTCCCGGCGCCGTGGGAGCGCGAAGCGGCCGTGCCGAACGCGCTCGAGATCGAGCCCGCCAAGCTCAGCTGACCGCCCTTCGACAGGCTCAGGGACCGGAGGGGTGCCCAGGGACCGGAGTTGAACTCAGGGACCGCTACGGGACGATGCGCTCTGCGCGGAGTCGGTCGAAGATCGCGGTGAAGGCGTCCAGCGTCCGCCGGTAGCCGGTGAAGCCGGCGAGTCGACTCTTGCTCATGTCGGTGACGACCTCGATGTCCCGGCCGAGGTCGCCGTCGGTGTGCCACCACGACGCCACGCGGGAGAGGTCTGCCTCGACGAGACCGTGTTCGGCCACCACCTCGGCCCAGGTGCCCTCGACGCCCGCCATCTGCTGCTCGAGCGGACGCGGCGCGGTGTCGAAACCCTCCGGCTCGACGCCGAGGTGCGCCGCCAGTCGCGGCCACATCCAGCGCCAGCGGAACACGTCGCCGTTGACGATGTTGAACGCCTCGTCCGCACCGGCCGGTGAGGTCGCCGCCCAGAGCATCTGCTCGGCGAGGAGTCCGGCGTCGGTCATGTCGGTGAGGCCGTTCCACTGGGTCTCGGAACCGGGGAACACGAACGGCCGGTCGAGTCGCTTGCAGAGCGCCGCCTGCACCGCGAGCGTGGACGCCATGTTCATCGCGTTGCCCACCGCATGTCCGATCACGGTGTGGGAACGGTGCACCGACCAGGTGAAGCCCGCTCGCGCAGCCGCGGCGAAGAGCTCGTCCTCCTGCTCGTAGTAGAAGTTGGGCGTGTCGAGTCGGTCCTCGTCCTCGTGGAACGGCGTGTCGGGCATCTCGCCCGCCGCATAGGCCTCGAACGGGCCGAGGTAGTGCTTGAGGCCGGTGACCAGGGCGACGTGCTGAACGGGCTCGGCGGAGAGGGCGGCCAGCAGGTCGCGGACCATGCCGCCGTTGACCCGGATGTTCTCGGCCTCGGTGTCCTGACGCGACCAGGCGGTGAAGAAGACGTGGGTGACGCCGGTGCCGCCGAGGGCGCGTGCGAGGTCGTCCGCGTCCCGGAGGTCGGCCGCGACGTGTTCGACCTGCGGGTGGGCCGCCGGCGCGCGGCGAGAGAGGGCGAGGATCCGCCAGCCACCGTCCTCGAGGAGCTGCGACACGATCGCGGAACCGGTGATGCCGCTGGCGCCGACGACGAGTGCGGTACGGAGTGCTTCTGGGGAGGTCATCCGTCCACGATAGGCGCGTCCGACCGGGGAGGCTCCCGGAACGGCGGACCCGCCGGGTTGCGGTACCCTGCCGCGGTGCGGCCCTTCGACAAGCTCAGGGACCGGAGGGGAAGCTCAGGGACCGGAGGCGAGCTCAGGGACCGGTCGTCGTCAGACGAGGACGCCGATCGGCATCGTCAGCGGCGGCTCCGGCTGCACCGGCACCGTGTCCGACACGGGCAGCTCGATGCCGTCGCGAGCGAGCAGACGTGCACTCTCCTCGGCGTCGATGTAGTGCAGCGGCGGGGTCTCCCCCAGCGGCACCACCGAGTGCAGGACCGTCTTGCCGTAGACGTGGACGAGGTTGAACGCCCGCGCGCCGTCGCGACCACGCGTCCCGCCGACCGGCACGTTGAGGTCCTGCGTGTAGCAGGTGGCCGAGGCGACCGACACCGGGATACCCGCGAAGGTCGCGGTCGACGAGTAGTGCAGGTGCCCGGCGATGATGCTCCGGACGTCGGTCCCCTCGAGCACTTCGGCGAGCTTCGCCTGGTCGCGCAGCTCGACGCTCACGGCGAGGTCGAGCACGCTCGGGACGGGCGGGTGGTGCATCGCGAGGATCGTGCCGTGGGGCGCCTTCGTCGAGAGTTCCTCTGCGAGCCAGTCGAGCTGCTCGTCCGACACCTCACCGTGGTGGTGCCCGGGGACGCTCGAGTCGAGGGTGATGACGCGGAGGCCGTTGACGTCGTAGACGCGGTCGACCGGTCGGGTGGTCGGCACCTCACCGAACAGCCCGGCCCGGAACGCCTGGCGGTCGTCGTGGTTGCCCATCACCCAGATGATCTGCGATCCGAGGCGCTCGGCGACCGGCTCGACGATGGAGCGGATGCGGTCGTACGCGTCGGGTTCGCCCTTGTCGGCGAGGTCGCCCGTGAAGACGATCGCTTCAGGCCGACCGCCGGACGCCTCGAACTCGGCGAACAGTCGACGCAGGTGCGTCTCGCTGTCGACACTGTCGTAGAGGCTCCCCCCGCCGGCCAGGAGGTGCGTGTCGCTCACATGGAGCAGGAAGTGATCGGGCCTCGGGTACTCGGCCGTGCGAAGACTCACGTGACAACTCTCGTTCGAGCGATGCTCTCCGAACCGCATCGCAGCTGTTTGACCATCTGACCAGACTCGGTTGAACGGCAACGGAACGCCACGCTACGACGCAGGAAACTCGTGAGCAAGGTCAGAAGCCGACATCCAGGGGACTCACACCTGACGGTGGGCTGCGAGAGGATGTCCGCATGCCCTACCTCGACGACGACGAGCAGCCGCTGGAGCGGATCGATCTGGCGCAGATCCCCCCGACCGGACGCCGGTTCCGGCTCGAGCGGCGGATCGGGTTCCAGGAGCACGCCCCTGACGGTCCCGTCGTGTGGGCACCGGCGTCCGACGAGGGCCGCGACGGTGACCGGGCGGAGGGCTGGACCGACCTCGCGTCCGTCCCGGGCGTCCTGTGGAGCTTCATCGGCAGCTACGGCCGACAGTCCGCGCCGGCCGTCGTGCACGACCACCGCGCGCTCCTCGCACTGGGGCTCCCGGCGGACCAGGCACTCGAGCAGCGGTTCGAGGACGACCGACAGTTCCGCGTCGGACTCCGCCAGCAGCGGGTGCCGCTCCTCCGGGCCTGGCTCATGTGGGCCGTCGTGTCGGTCGAGCGGTACGTCAGGCACGCTCCAGGCGTCGCCGCCGTGCTGATCGGGCAGTCGGTCCTCGGGGTCCTGGCCGTCTGGGTCGCGACGATCGGACTCGTCACGCCCGTGCTCGGCGCTCCGACGCCCGGGTGGCTCGGCCTCGCGATGGCACCCGCGGTCCTCGCCGTGTGCTGGCGGGAGGAACGGAGACTCCTCGTCTGGCTGCCGTACGCCGGTGCGCTCCTCGGTCCCCTCCTCCTCGTCCAGCTCGCGGCGGTCGGGGCGTTCCGCCTCATCGAACTCCTCGTGCGGGAGACCATCGACCGCCCGTTCATCGACGACTCCCCCGGCCCCGTCGGCCCGCCGACCCTCCGCTGACCGGTTCCCTGTCTCAGGAACGCCTCGGCGTGTCGAACGCGGGGGACCCGACACGCCGAGACGCTCCTGAGACAGGGACGGAGCAGGGGTCCGGTCAGGCGCCGGGGAGGGTGCCGAGTCCGTCGACGACCGGGATCGCCGCGAGCAGCCGCTGCGTGTAGGCGTCCTGCGGATCGGACCAGACGCGGTCGACCGGACCGTGTTCGACGATGCGACCGGCGCTCATGACCGCCACGTCGTCCGCGATGACCCGCACGACGGACAGGTCGTGGCTGATGAAGAGGAGCGCCGCACCCGTCTCGACCGCGAGCTTCCGCATGAGCTTCGCCACCCGTGCCTGCAGGGAGGCGTCGAGCGACGCGATCGGCTCGTCACCGATGAGCAGCTCGGGACCCGCCGCGATCGCCCGGGCGATCGCGATGCGCTGCCGCTGGCCGCCCGAGAACTGGTGCGGATAGCGGGTGCGGCTGGCTGCGTCGAGCTCGACGTGCTCGAGCAGCTGACCGACATCCCACGCGTCGCGCACCGGGTTGACCCGGAGGCCGTCCTCGATCTGACTCCCGACCGTGCGGCGCGGGTTCAGCGAGGCGTACGGGTTCTGGAAGACCATCTGGATCCGCAGCAGCTCGGGTGCGCGCTTCCGGAGACCCAGCTTGCCGATGGGCGTCCCGTTGAACGTGATCGCGCCACCCGAGGTCGGTTCCAGCCCGCAGACCGCTCGTGCGAGGGTCGACTTGCCGCAGCCCGACTCCCCCACCAGGCCGAGCACCTGTCGCGGCTCGAGGTCGAAGCTCACGCCGTCGACCGCGTTCAGCGTGCCGCGACCGGGCAGCTTGTACGTCACATGGACGTCGTCGAGGTGCAGCAGCGTCATGACGCCGCCTCCGTTCCCGTGTCGGGCAGCGCGTCGATGAGCGCCTTGGTGTACTCGTGCTGCGGAGCGGTGATGACCTGGTACCGGCTGCCGTGCTCGACGATCTCGCCGAGCCGCATGACCGCGATCGTGTCGGCGAGCGCCGACATCACCCCGAGGTCGTGGGTGACGAGGATGATCGCGATCCCGAGCTCGTCGCACAGCTTCCGCAGCAGGCGGAGGATGCCGGCCTGGACCGTGACGTCGAGGGCCGTGGTCGGTTCGTCGGCGATGAGCACGGACGGCTCGCACATGAGCGCCGAGGCGATCGCGATGCGCTGCAGCTGTCCCCCCGAGAACTGGTGCGGGTACTTGCGCAGCGCCGCCTCCGGGTTCGGGACGGCGACGAGGCCGAGCATCTCGAGCGCCCGCGCGTGGGCGGCCGCCTTCGAGGCTCCCGTGTGGTGCCGGTAGTGGTCGACGAGTTGGGCCTCGACCGTGAGCATGGGGTGCAGGCTCGCGGTCGGGTCCTGGAAGATCATCGCGATCTCCGTGCCGCGGTACCGGTTCATGGTGCGCTGCTTGAGGCCCACCAGCTCGGTGCCGTCGAAGCGGATGCTGCCGCCGAGGTCCGCTCCGGCCGGCAGGAGCCCGCAGATCGCGAGCCCGGTCATGGTCTTGCCGGACCCCGACTCACCGGCCAGTCCGGTGATGCGACCGGCGGGGACCTCGAGGTCGATGCCGCGGAGGATCTGTTTGGTGGCGGCGCCGCGACCGAAGCCGAGCGTGAGCCCCTCGATGACGATCCCGCCGCCACCGCCTGCTGCCTGCGTCATGTCGCGTCCTTTCGGGTCGCCCGCACCGCGTGCGCCGCTCACAGTGCGCGCCCCTGCACGGCTTCCTGCGACCGGGGGTCGAGGGCGTCGCGGAGGGCGTCGCCGAGGAAGTTGAAGGCGAGCACCACCGTGAGGATGGCGAGTCCCGGGAAGACCGCGATCCACCAGGACGAGAAGTTCTGCACCCCGTCGGACACCATCGCACCCCAGTCCGGCGTCGGCGGGACGGCACCGAGACCGAGGAACGAGAGACCCGACAGCAGCAGGATGGCCGTACCGACGTCGAGTGTGGCGAGCACGACGACCGGCGACACGACGTTCGGCAGGATGTCCTTGCCGAGCGAGGTGAACGGCCCGTTGCCGAGCAGACGACCGGCGATGACGTACTCAGCGCCTCGTGCCCCGATGACGAGCGAACGCGTCACGCGGGCATAGGCCGGCCACGACACGATGAGCATCGCGATGACGGCGTTCGTGAGGCTCGGGCCGAGCGCAGCGGCGATGACCATCGCGAGGATGATCGTCGGGAACGCGAACACGAGGTCGGCGATCCGCATGATGGTCTCGTCGAGGGCCTTGCCGAAGTAGCCGGCGATCGCCCCGAGGAGCGAACCGATGAGCATCGCGAAGATCACGAGCATGAGGGCGAGCGGGATCGAGACCTGCGCGCCGCTGACGACCCGGGACAGGACGTCGCGGCCCACCTGGTCGGTGCCGAACCAGTGCGCGGCACTCGGGGCCTGCAGCCGGTCGAAGTCCTGGGCGAGCGGGTCGAACGGCCGGATCCACGGCGCGAGCACCGCGACGAGCAGCCAGAAGAGCACGATGACGCCACCCGCGACGGCGAGCGGGGTGCGCAGCTGCTTCGAGATGCGGAGGCGGCCCTTGCGCTTGGTCTGGACGGCGAGGACGTCGGTCATGCCACCCTCACTCTCGGGTCGATGAAGCCGTACAGCACGTCGACCAGGAAGTTCAGGCCGATGTACACGAAGCCGACGATGAGCCCGACGCCCATGATCGCGGGCAGGTCGAGTTTGGTCGCCGCGGAGTACGCGTACTCGCCGAGGCCGTGCCACGAGTACACCTTCTCGACGAGGACCGTTCCGGACAGCAGCGATCCGAAGGCGACGCCGAGCACGGTGATGATGGGGACGAGCGCACCGCGGAGCACGTACCGGGTCACGACGACGTGGCCGGGAAGGCCTTTCGCCCGCGCTGCCCGCACGTAGTCGAGGTCGAGCACCTCCAGGATCGCCGACCGCGCGAACCGGGTGAGCAGGCCGATCGTGTAGAGCGCCAGGACGGAGGCGGGCAGGATCAGGTGGGCGATGGCGTCGCCGAAGGTGGACCACTGGCCGGCGAGCAACGCGTCGATCGTGTACATCCCGGTGACCTTCGGCGGCGGGATCGCCGCGGGTGAGAGTCGCCCGGAGCCCGGGAACCAGTGCAGCTGGGAGAAGAACACGAAGTAGACGACGAGTGCGAGCCAGAACGACGGTACCGAGATGCCGATGAGGCTCACGACCCGGATGACCTGGTCGGTGATCGTCTTCCGGCGCAGCGCGGCCCACATGCCGAGGCCGACGCCGATGACGATCGAGATGACGATGGCGGTGAGGGCCAGTTCGGCCGTTGCCGGGAAGGCGCGACCGAGCTCGTCCGCGACGGCGCCCCGGGTCTGCTGCGAGGTCCCGAGGTCACCCTGGAACAGGTTCGCGACGTAGGTGACGTACTGGACGGGCAATGGCTTGTCGAGGCCGGCGTTCTCGCGGAACTGCGCGACGATCGTCGGGTCCGCTGCGGCCTGCTCACCGAGCGCCGCCTGCACGGGGTCGGCGGGGACGAGGTTGGTCAGCGTGAAGGTGACGAGCGTCACCCCGAACATCAGGAGGACCGTGAGTCCGAGCCGGATGCCGAGGTAGCGCGCGAGCGGGTGGAGACCCGCTCGCGCGCTGGACGTCGTCGGTGCGACGCTACTTGATTCCGGCAAGGTCGACGGTCCACGTCGGGTTCAGCGGAACCTCGGTGATCGTGGTCGCGGTGACCACGTTCTGCGCCGGCTGCAGGAGCGGGATGAACGGTCCGCTCGCGTTCTGCGCCTTCTGGAGGTCCTGGTACGCGGCGGCACGGGCGTCCGTGTCGGTCGCGGCGAGCGCCGCGTTCGCGAGGTCGGTCACGGTCGGGTCGGCGCCTGCCGGCCAGCCCGCGCGGAGGCCGACGAGCTCACCCGGCGTGAACGCGAGGTAGTTCGACGGGTCCGGGAAGTCCGGGCCCCAGTACCAGAGACCCACGGTCTCCTTGCCGTCGCGGTAGGCGTCCAGTTCGGTGGCGACCGGAGCCGGGGCCAGCGTGATGGTGATGCCGACCGACTTCAGCTGCGCCTGGACCGATTCAGCGATGCTCTGGAGCGACAGCCCCTGCACCGTGATGTCATTCGGGAAGTTCAGCGTGACGGCTTCGCCGGCGTACCCGGACTCCTTGAGCGAAGCCTTCGCCGCATCGGCGTCGAACTGGTTGCCGTCGGCGGCGTCGAGCGCCCCGTTGAAGATCGAGGGGATGAAGCCACCGGGACGGACGGAACCGTCGCCAGCGAGGTCGACGATCTTGTCGTAGTCGATGCCGAGCTTGACGGCCTCGAGGAACTTCGGGTTGCTCGTGATGTCGCTGATCGCGGGGTCCTGGTTGAGCATGAGGAAGATCATGTAGCGCGAGGGGTTCGCGATGATCTTCACCTTCGAGTCGTCGAGCTCGGAGACCTGGTCGGGGTTCAGATCGAGGGCGACCTGCGAGTCACCGGCCTCGACGTTGAGCTTCTGCGTCGGGCCCTGCACGTTGCGGAGGACGACGCGCTCGTACGCGGGCTTGGTCCCCGTGTACTCGGGGTTCGCCGTGAAGACGACCTGCGAGGCGGCGTCGAAGGACTCGAGCTTGTACGGGCCGGAGCCCGCGGACGTCGTGTTGAGGAACGACTCGGCCGCATCGTCGGCGGTCGCGCTGCCACCGTTCTCCTCGACGACCTTCTTGTTCACGACACCGAGGGCCGGGTTCGGAAGGATGAACGGGAGGGCGGGGTTCGGCGTCGCTGAGGTGAGCGTGAGCGTCGTGTCCGAGGTCTTCTCGATCGTGACGCCGTCGAGCAGGAAGGACGGGTTGCCCTTCACGCCCTGGACGCGCTGCAGCGAGAACACCGCGTCGTCGACGGTCACGTCGGAGCCGTCGGAGAACTTCTTGCCGTCCTTCATCGTGAGGGTCATCACCGTGTTGTCGGCGTTCATCTCGTAACTCGCGAGGCCGTCGACGGGGGCGGTGACGTCGTCGTCCTTGAAGGTGAGGAGGGTCTCGTAGAGCGCCTTCGCGACGATCGAGCCGGTGGTCTCGTACTCGCGGTTCGGGTCGGCGGTCTTGAGGTCGAAGGACGCGTCGACGACGAGCGACTTGCCCGCGCTGTCATCGGAGCCGCCTGAGGGGGAACAGGCGCTGAGCGCGAGGCCGGCGGCGAGGGCGAGGCCGAGGGCCGCCATGCCGCGCCGGCTGGTGCGGCTGAAGGATCGTGACAAGGTGGAGCTCCTTATCTGGTTGGAGGGATGAGCTGAAAGTAGTGCGATACGCGATCATTCGTCAATCCACAAGCCGTTACCAAAGAAGAATTGTCTCGATTTCGCGGCGAATCTGCCATATCCTCTCAATCGACCGCCAGGACCACCGCCGAATCTGGACGTTTGGAGCAATCGATGCAACTCGACGACACCCACATCCGCATGTTGGAGCTGCTCCGGGAGGACGGGCGGGCTTCGGTCGCCGCACTCGCCGAAGAGCTCGGGATCTCCCGTTCGAACGCCTACTCGCGGTATGAGGCCATGCTCCGCGCCGGCGTCCTGAAGGGGGTCCACGCGGAGATCGAGCCGGCGACGGTCGGACTCGGCGTCGCGGCGATGGTCTTCATCACGCTGCGCCAGAGCCAGTGGGCCGATTTCCGCGCGCGGCTGTCCTCGGTCCCCGAGCTGGAGTACTTCGCCGTAACGACCGGCGAGCACGACGCGATGATGCTGATCCGGGCCCCCGACGTGGCGGCGATCCACGAACTGGTCGCCACCCGGCTCGCACAGTGGCCGTCCATCAAGGCGACGACGACCGTCTTCCTCATGGACGAGGAGCGGTCGAACGTGTCGCTCCGCATGACGAGGTCCGAGCGCACGAGCGTCGAGGACTCCGGCGAGCGCTTCGGCATGACCCGATTCGTCCGGACGAGCGACGAGCGCGCCCAGCGGGTGCCGGAGCGACGCGGACGCTGACCCGTCGGCGGTGGCGTGCCGACCCCGACCGGTTCAGGCGGCGACGATCTCCCGACAGATGCTGACATGAGCCTGTCCGTCCGGACCGATGAAGTCCTCGGTGAGGATGAACGAGCCGTCCTCGGCGCGGGAGATGATCGAGCTCGCTTCGCCGCGCGTCGTCAGGTCGCCGGCACGGTTGCGGTGCACGAACGAGATGTCGATGCGTTCGCCGGTGCGCACCCCGCAGAACCGTCCGACGGAGACGGTGTCACCGACGTATTCGCCCCACAGCACGCCGTGCGTCTCGTGGTAGACGAATCGCGTGGGCGCGTCGGCGTCGACGACGCTCGCGGACGACGAAACCATGTCGAACACCTTCGCGTCGAGGTTGAAGTCGAGCGTGGCGCTGGTGCCGGTGTCGGCGGTTCCTGTCATGCCGTCATTCTGCGGAGGCGTCCGAACAGGTGTCAACCTGCCGACGATCCGTCCATCCGGTCCATCACCTGAGCCGGTCTGACAGGACGAAACGACGGATCAGACGGTGCAGACGAGATGTTCCGCTGGCTCCGGAGGTCGCAGCTTGACGGCGTCCACCGCGGGTGGCTTACTGATGTCCATGTGTCCAGACAGCCTGCAGTTCCGCGACCCCCGCACCCAGCCACTCCCCCGGGACGACGCGTTCCGCGAGTACCTCGCGACGGGCTGGGGTGCGGTGGACCGCTCAGTGGACCTCGCCGAGGGTGCCGGCGCAGCCGCCGGACGTCACCGCGACGCCATCAGCGCGCAGTTCCCCGGCCACTGGCTCGTGGTCACCGCGGGACGCGCCGTGACGCGCGCGAACGACACCGAGTTCCCGTTCCGTCCGGACAGCGACTTCGTGTGGCTCACCTCCTGTCAGGCGGAGGGCGCGGTCCTGGTGATGCGGCCGACCGCCGGTGGGCACGACGCGACGCTGTACCTCGCCGAGCCCGTCGGTCCCGGTGAGGAGGCGTTCTACGCCGACGCCATGCGCGGCGAGCTCTGGATCGGCCCGTCCGCCGGACTCCCCCAGTGGGCGGAGGCGCTCGGCATCGAGGTCCGCTCCCTCGAGGTGTTGGACGAGTCCCTCGCGCTCGTGCCCGCCGACGCACTCCGCGCAGGCGCCCCGGAGCCCCGGGTCGACGGTCGATTCGCGGCGTCGCGAGCGCTCCTCATCGCCCTGTCCGCCGCGAAGCTCCTCAAGGACGACTGGGAGATCGCGCAGCTCCGCGCCGCCGTGGACGCGACGGTCGGCGGGTTCCGCTCGGTCGTGCGCGAACTGCCCGCCGCCATCGAGTTCGGCGGAGAGCGCTGGTTGCAGTCGACCTTCGAGCGCTACGCCCGCACGTTCGGCAACGGTGTCGGGTACTCGACCATCATCGGCAGCGGGCCACACGCTCCCACGCTGCACTGGACGCGCTGCGACGGTCCGGTCCTCCCCGAGCACCTCATCCTCATGGACGCCGGCGTCGAAGCCCGCTCGCTGTACACCGCCGACGTCACGAGGACCTTCCCGGCGAGCGGGTCGTATTCCGCGGCCCAGCGCGAGGTCCACGACCACGTCGAGCGGGCCCACCGTGCCGCGATGTCGCAGGTCGGCCCCGGCCGCTCGTTCATCGACATGCGGAACACGGCGTACGAGCAGATCGCCACGAGCCTTCGCGACCTCGGCATCCTGCAGGTGTCGGTCGACGAGGCGATGTCGCCGAACGGCCAGCAGCACCGCCGCTACCTGCCGAGCGGCACCGGCCACCACCTCGGACTCGACGTGCACGACTGCGCCCGCATCGGCGACGAGCGGTACCTCGACGAGCCGCTGCAGCCGGGCGCCGTCCTGACGGTCGAACCAGGTCTCTACTTCCACGCGAACGACCTCACCGTGCCGCCGGAGCTGCGCGGCATCGGCGTCCGCATCGAGGATGACCTGCTCGTGACCGCCACCGGACACGAGGTCCTCTCCGCGGCACTCCCGATCAGCGCGGACGGTCTCGAGGCCTGGTTGCGGAGCTGACCGACGGTTCGCAACGCAGGACGGTCACCGCGTGTCGCGGCCCTTCCGTTCGGTGCTGCCAGCGACTCGCCCGGTGCGTCCTGCGTTGCGAACGAGCCTAGGCTTGCACGGTGAGTCAGCCCGACGCCCCCATGCGCACCGCCGTCCGCCCGAGCCCCGGCGTCCTCGCGACCCTGCGGAACCCCAGCGCCTTCAGCGTCGAGATCCTCGCCGGAATCGTCACGACGCTGGCGCTCATCCCCGAGGTCATCTCCTTCTCGATCATCGCCGGCGTCGACCCGAAGGTCAGCCTCATCGCCTCCGTGGTCCTCGCGATCTCGATGTCGATCCTCGGCGGGCGTCCGGCGATGATCACGGCCGCCGCGGGCGCCGTCGCCCTGGTCGTCGCGCCGCTCGTCAAGGAACACGGCGTGGAGTACCTGCTCCCCGCGGTGATCCTCGCGGGCCTCATCCAGATCGTGTTCGGCGTCACCGGTCTCTCCCGACTCATGCGGTTCATCCCCCGCTCGGTGATGATCGGCTTCGTCAACGCGCTCGGCATCCTCATCTTCGTCGCCCAGGTCCCCCACCTGCTCGGCGTCCCGTGGCTCGTCTACCCGCTGTTCGTCATCACGGTCCTGATCGTCCTGCTGCTCCCCAAGCTCACCACCGCGGTGCCGGCGCCGCTCGTCGCCATCGTCGTCGTCACCGCGATCACGATGATCGCGCACGCCGCCGTGCCGACCGTCGGCGACCAGGGCGACGTCTCCGGCGGCCTCCCCGGGTTGACCGCGCTGCTCGTGCCGCTGAACCTCGAGACGCTCGGCATCATCTGGCCGACCGCGCTGAGCGTCGCGTTCGTGGGGCTCATGGAGACCCTCCTCACGGCGAAACTCGTCGACGACATCACCGACACGACGTCGTCGAAGGGGCGCGAATCGTGGGCCCTCGGCGTCGCCAACATCCTGGCCGGTTGGTACGGCGGGATCGCCGGCTGCGCGATGATCGGTCAGACGGTCGTCAACGTCAAACTGGGCCGCGCTCGGACGAGGATCTCCACCTTCGTCGCCGGCGTCTTCCTCCTGCTGCTCGTGACCGCGCTCAGCCCGGTGATGGCGCAGATCCCGATGGTCGCGCTGGCCGCCGTGATGATGATCGTCGCCATCAAGACCGTCGATTGGCACAGCGTGCGCCCGGCGACCCTGCGACGGATGCCGATCCCCGAGACGGTCGTGATGGTGGTGACCGTCGCGGTGGTCGTCGTCACCCACAACCTCGCGATCGGCGTCGCCGCAGGAGCGGTCCTCGCCATGGTGCTCTTCGCGCGACGCGTGGCCCACGTCATCCGCGTCCGCCGGGTCCTCGCGGACGACGCCACCTCCGTCCGGTACAGCGTCATCGGCCCCCTGTTCTTCGGCAGCAGCAACGACCTGGTCGAGCAGTTCGACTACGCGGCCGACCCTGCGGACGTCGTCGTCGACTTCACCGCCTCGCAGATCTGGGACGCCTCGAGCGTCGCCGTCCTCGACGCCGTGCAGGAGAAGTACGCCGCACACGGCAAGCAGGTCGTGTTCACCGGACTCGACGAACGCAGCTCGGCCTTCCACGGGAAGCTCACCGGCCACCTCTGAGCCGATCGCTCCGGCACCACCTCAGAGGTGCAGCACTCGCCGGAGCCCCGCGTCCAGATCCAGTGACAGGGTGACGGGCACCCTTCCGGCGGCCGGACCGAGGTCGTCCTCATCGAGGGTGAGCAGCTGCGTGGTGTTCACGACCGAATCCTTCGGCAGGCCGGAAGCCGCAGCAGGGAGGAACACGTTGCCCGGGAGCTCGGCGAGCGCCGTGTTCGACGTGACGACCGCGACGATCACGGTCCGGAGTGCGCTCCGCGTGTAGGCGTCATGTTGGACGACGACGACCGGGCGCCGACCGGCGGGCGCACTCCCCCATTCGCGAGGGCCGAGATCGACCCATCGGATGTCACCGCGGCGGGTCCACGGTACGCAGCCCAGGTCGGTCGCGGCCTGGCCGGCGCAGCAGGGGTGGAGAGGAGCTTCGCAAGCCGAGCTGTGGAGGACTGAAGTCGCCGATTCGCAGGCCACCAGAGGATGATGGAGTCATGGCAGAAACCGGAACGCCCAGAGTCGCGGTCTACATCGACTTCGACAACATCGTCATCTCGCGCTACAACCAGCTCTACGGGAAGGCGGCGTTCAGCCGGGATCGTGCGCGGTCCCACGTGCCCTCCGCCGCACCCGAAGGCGACGAGATCTCCGAGCGCCTGCAGGCCGCTCGCGTCGACGTCGGCGCCATCCTCGACTACACCTCGTCGTTCGGGAACATCGTCATCAGCCGTTCCTACGCCGACTGGTCCGAGCCGGTCAACTCCGCGTACCAGAAGGACCTCGTGGACCGCGCGGTCGACCTGACGCAGATGTTCCCCACGACGAAGGCGATGAAGAACGGTGCCGACATCCGCCTCGCCGTCGACGTCGTCGAGGACCTCTTCCGCCTCCCCGACCTCACGCACATCGTGATCGTCGCCGGCGACTCGGACTACATCTCCCTCGCGCAGCGCTGCCGACGCCTCGGACGCCACGTGATCGGGATCGGTGTCGCCGGTGCGACGAGTCGTGCGCTCATGGCGGCGTGCGACGAGTTCTCCGACTACGACGACATCCCCGGGATCGTCCGCCCGGTCGTCACGCGCACGCCCCGCACCCCTGCCGCCGTCGAGAGCACGGCGGAGGTGTCCTCTGAGACACCGAAGTCCGCACCCAAGTCCGGAGGGCGTCGTCGCGCCTCGTCCGGGTCCGCGCCGACGGCCGAAGCACCGGTCGCCCAGACACCTCCGCGGATCGGCGGCCTCTTCACCGAGCCGGTCTTCAGCCACCGCGACGCCGACGACCTGGACGACTCCGACGACGAGACCGCGGACCCCTCCGGTCCCGACGCACAGCGCGCGGCGACGAAGCTCCTGGTGCGCGCACTCCGCCTCGTGCACGCCAAGAACGACGACGAGGACTGGCTGCTGAACGCCGAGGTGAAGAACCAGATGATCCGCATGGATCCGGCGTTCAAGGAGAAGCCGCTCGGCTACCGCTCGTTCAGCGACTTCATCAACTCGCGCTCGGACCTCGTCGAGGTGAACCCGGACGCGAGCCCCGATGGACGACGGCTGCGGCTGCGCGAACTGGGTTGAGCCCGACCCCGCGGCAGGAGATCAGCCTCGCAGCAGGACCGTCCGCCTTCGGGCGTCCTGCTCCCGCGCGGTTCTCCTGCTGCGGCGGTGCTCAGGCGCCCCGGAAGAACGCCTGGACCGCCGCACTCAGAGCGGTCGGATCGTCGATGTGGCACAACTCGCGGGCGGAGTGCATCGACAGCAGCGGCGTCCCGACGTCGACCGTCCGGATGCCGAGTCGCGTCGCGGTGAGCGGGCCGATGGTCGAGCCGCACGGCACCGTGTTGTTCGACACGAAGTCCTGCGACGGCACACCTGCGGCGGCGCAGCTCCGGGCCCACAGCGCGGCCCCGAGGGCGTCGGTCGCGTAGCGCTGGTTCGCATTGATCTTGAGGAGCGGACCGCCACCGGCGATCGGCCGGTTGGCCGGGTCGTGGCGTTCCGGGTAGTTCGGGTGGATCGCGTGGCCGGCGTCCGCTGACAGGCACCAGGAGGCCGCGTAGGCCTGGAGCCGTTCGGACACCGTCGCCCCCAGCGACGCACCGATGCGGGTGAGGACGTCGTCGAGGAACGGACCGCTGGCGCCGGAGGTCGAGGCCGAACCGAGCTCCTCGTGGTCGAAGGCGGCGAAGACCGTGATGTGTCCGGCGTGGTCGGTCGCTCCCCCGTCACTCGCGGCCAGCAGTGCCGCGAGTCCGGCGTGGACCGAGGTCAGGTTGTCCATGCGTCCGGCGGCGAACAGCTGCCCGTCGAGACCGAATCGCCGCGGCTCCTGGGTGTCGGCCACGAGCACATCGTACCCGGCGATCGCGGTGGGATCGATGCCTGCGATCGCCGCCAGGTGCGCGAGCACGTCGGCGTGGGCGAGGTCACCGACCCCGTACACCGGCTGCAGGTGACGCTGGCGATCGAGGACGAGGCCGTCGTTGGCGCTTCGGTCGAGGTGCACGGCGAGCTGCGGGATGCGCAGGAACGGTCCGGTCCGGACGAGGTGCACGGTCCCGTCGAGCGTCACCAGGCGTCCGGCGAGTTCGAGCTCGCGGTCGAGCCAGGAGTTGAGGAGCGGTCCGCCGTAGACCTCCACCCCGGCCTGCAGCCACCCGTGGGCGCCGGTCGTCGGCTTCGGCTTGAGCTTGAAGCTCGGCGAGTCCGTGTGCGAGCCGAGGATGCGGAACGGCGTCGTGGCGTGCGCCTGCTCGGGCTGCACCCAGGCGATCACCGCACCCTCGCGTTCGACGAAGAACGGGCCGGCGCCACCGTCCCAGGGCTCGGTCTCGAGCCGCCGGGTGAAGCCGGCCGCCGTGAGGCGCCGAGCGCTCTCCGCGACCGCGTGATACGAGGTGGGCGAGGCGACGATGAAGTCGGCGAGGTCGGTGATGTGGGCGACGGAGTCCATCCCACCATCCTCCCACCACCCACGCACCCGGCACGTGGATGCACCAGGCCCTACCCTGGACGGGTGACGAAGACCCGCAGCGACCTCATCGGGCCCGCAAGCGGCCTGTCCGAGGATCGTCGCGGACGGATCGCACGCATCGTCGACGGTTGGTTCTTCGCCTTCGGCACGGCTGCGGCCGTCTTCCTGGCCTACGTGCTGCTCACCGAGGCGTTCGCCCGCGGTTGGGCCCAAGCCTGGTTCATCCTCGTCATCTACCTCGTCATCGCCTACCTGATCCTCCCCCGCCTGCACACCGTGCTGTCGCGCGTCTACCTGCCCGACTACTTCATCGGACGCACTCGCACGCGCGAGGGCATCCTCGGTGATCCCGTGAACCTCGGCCTCCGGGGTCGGGAGGAGCAGATCCACATGGCGATGCTCTCGGCGGGCTGGACGCTCGCCGACGACCTCGGGCTGCGCGCGAACCTGCGGATCGTGACCTCGACGCTGACCAGGCGCAGCTACTCGGAGGCGCCCGTCTCGTCGCTCTACCTGTTCGGTCGCCGCCAGGCGTTCTGCTACCAGCAGGAGGTCGACGGCAGTCCGGGGAAGCGGCACCACGTCCGGTTCTGGCCGACACCAGCGGGCTGGCTGCTCCCGGGCGGATACCAGGCGGATTGGTTGGCCGCCGGGACGTACGACCGATCGGTCGGGATCAGCATCTTCACGCTGCAGGTGACCCACCGGATCGCCGACGACGTCGACGACGAGCGCGATCACATCGTCGCGTCGATCGCGGCGGCGGAGGTCGGAGCGACGACGTCCGTGATCGAGAAGTTCTCCACCGGCTACCACTCACGGAACGGCGGAGGCGACGCGATCGTCACCGACGGCGACCTGCCGATCATCGATCTCAGCGCGGTGGTCGTCCCGCCGGCGGCGACCCTGCCGGCCGCCGACGCTCCCCCGACGCGCTCCCTCATCCGGGCCGGCGACCCGCGGCCCCTCGACACCACCGTCGGCGTGGTCCTGATGGTCGTCGCGGCACTGTCCACCGTGCTCTCCGGCGTCCTCCTCGTCTCCGATTGGAAGCAGGTCATCTCGGAGGCCCGTGCGACGGCCGCGACGGCTGACGACGTCGTCCTCATCCCGTGGGTGGTCGGGGCCGTGCTGGCCCTGTCGGCGGTGGTGACGCTCTGCTACCTCGTCCTCGCCTGGCGGGTCCATCGGGGAGGCAACCTCGCGCGCCTGCTCGCCATGACCTTCAGCTCGACGTCCATCGCCACCCTCGCCGCGAGCTATGTCGCCGGCGCCGGCGGATTGACGCTGCAGACCAACCTGATCGGCTTCGCGGTCGACTGTTCCATCATCCTCGCCCTCTCCGGAACCGAGGCCCGTGACTGGGCCCGTGGGCGACAACGACGCACCCGGAGGACGAAAGCATGACCGACGCACCCGACCAGACGGACGAGGGGCCACGCCCCGCCACCTCGCTCAAGCGCGCGCTGCTCCTCGGCGCAGCCATCATCACGATCGTCGCCGGGCTGACGGTGCACTGGTCGGTGGCAGCGGCCTGGGCGAACCCCGTGACCAACGCGCTCTACACGGTCCTCGTCGCGCTCCTGCTGGCCTTCGCCGCCCCACGGCGTCCGCTGTGGCAGATCGCCCTCGGCGCGTTCGGCTTCTCGGCGGCGATCGAGTGCTTCCAGGCCACGGGCGTGCCGGCCGCACTCGCGGACCAGTGGCCGCCCTCGGCGCTCGTGCTGGGCACGACGTTCATCCCGACGGACTTCATCTCCTACGCCCTGGGCGCGGCGGCGTTCCTGTTCCTATCGCTCGCCATGTCGCTGGTGATCCGCTGGGTTCGCAACGACATCCTCGAACGACGCGCACGCGCGGACCGGGAGACACGGCGCCGATCGGACTCAGGACCCGCCTGACCAGCGCCCTAGCCGCGAGTCGTCTCCCCGTACTGGACGTGTTCGAGGTCGAAGACGGCCTCGGCCAACGCCGACCTCGCCGCTTCGAACTCGACGTCGTCGGGGTGGCCCACCACCCGGGCATGCTCGAGGTGCCAGGTGGCACTGCGCAGGAGTTCGACGGTGGTCGGAGCGGGGGAGGGCGCTCGCGTCGAGGCCGCGGGTGGGACTTCGGCGTTCGCCGCTCCGCCGGGGACGAACTCGATCGTGTTCGATTCCGCCGGAGTGTCGTCCTGAGCGTATGCCTTCTTCTTCATATGTCCTTCATCGAGGTCGTGGACTGCTGTGGCTTGTCGGGCGATGGGCTCCGACGGCGGCGCGGACGCCGGGGGTGGAGCCGATTCAATATATGCCAATTTGGGAATGTCCTGCTTGGAACGCTGTTCGGGTCGCGCCATGGCGAGGAGCGTGGGGACACGCCCACGGTCGTCCGGAACGTCCGAGGCACCGAGGACCTGGAACCGTTCCAGCCCCCAACGGGACCAGGCGGATGCCGTCCACGCGCAGATGGCCGCGTCGATGAGGTCCTCCCGATGCTTGTGCGCCGATTCCTTCAGCGGCGAGGGTTCCGCGGCGAGGAGCGCCGTCACCGGGTGGGTGTCGAGGTCGAGTGGCGGAGTTGCCGAGGTCAGCGCCTGCAGGCGCGAGACGAGGTCGTCACAGACCTCCGCGCGCCGTCGCCGTCGCTCGGCGGCGGGGAGACCGGGGTCGAGGCGTTTGTACCGGGGCCGCGCATCGGGGTAACCGAACTCCTCGGCACCCACCAACGTGGTGTGGGGATAGGCCTCGAAGAACACGACGGCATCCGCCGCCGGCGTGCTCAGTCCGTCGAAGTACTGGAACCCCGCCGCCTCCAGCGCCGTGAAGAGCGCGACACCACCGAGCGCGGGCAGGCCGAGGTTCGACGGGTAGGCCGAGACCTGCCAGCGCCCGTACCGCTGCCCGACCTCACGTTCACAGAGACGCATGCCGGTCTCGTTCTGGACGAGCAGAGGGGCGTCGACCGCGATCACGGAGCCCGGTGAGGCGGTGGCGACGATCCAGGCGACGACGGCGTCGATCCCCACGGCCCACCCGGCCTCGATGACCGTCCCGGTCTCGTCGATGCACACCAGTCCCGACTCGTTCGCCGCGCGGGAGCCGGTCCCCTCGCCCCAGGCGAGGTCGACTCCGAGGAAGCGGGTCACGAGCGGTTCCTTCCGGTGCAGGCGGCGAGGCACCGCCTCCCGAGCCTACTGGGCAGACGTCGACGACTCCTCGGATCCGGCGGCGGGCCGGAGGTGAGGAGCCGTCGAGCGTCCCGAGCGCTCGATCAGCCGACTGGGCCCTCGATCAGCGTCACGTCAGCGGTCTGGGAGGTCCCACTCGCCGTGGTCCAGGTGACGGAGACCGTCTGGCCGGGCTCGAGCGTGGCCATGGTCGCCGTCAGGGTCTGAGCGGAGTCGATGGCGGCACCGTTGATGCCGGTGATGACGTCGCCGGCTGCGAGGCCGATCGACGCCGCGGGCGTGTTCTCGATCACCGAACCGACCACGGCACCCGGCACGGTCTGGGCTGCGCCGGACGCGGCCAGACCGATCCCGATGAAGGCCGGGTAGCCGATCGAGACGGTGTCGGTCTCGACGCCGGTACGGATCTGGTCGACGATGGACAACGCGTCGTCGATCGGGATGGCGAATCCGTCGATGTCGGTCCCGCCGGAGGAGGCAGCGGTGTCGACGCCGACGACCTCGCCCTCCGAGTCGTAGAGCGGCCCGCCGGAGTCGCCGGACTGGATGTCCGCGTCCGTCTGGATCAATCCGGTCAGCTGCTTGCCCGCCCCGGTCGTCTCATCCTGGACCGTGATGTCCTGCTCGAGGGCGGTCACGGACCCGTCCGCAGCGCTGGGGGTCCCACCCGTGCCGCCGGCGTTTCCGACCCCGGTGACGGCGTCACCGACGGCTGCGCCGCCGTCGTCGTCGATCGTGACGGTGTCCAGCCCTGAGGCGCCGTCGAGCTGCAGGAGCGCGACGTCGTTCGTGGCATCCGTCCCGACGACGCGTGCGTCGTACTGCTCCCCGGTCGCCACGACGGTGACGACGATGCTCGTCGCTCCCGCGACGACGTGGTTGTTGGTCAGGATCTGGCCGTCCGCGGTGAGGATCATCCCGGTTCCCGCGGCGGCGGCCCCCTGATAGGCCAGCTCGGTGTCGATGTCGACGACACCCACGGACTCCGCGGCGGTGGCGCTTCGGGTGTTCGCCGTCGCGGCATCCGGCGTCGCCTGCTGTGGCCCAGGCTGCCCGCCGGGAGCGCGGAAGCTCTGACCGCCCTCGTCCGGCACCGTCTCCGTCACCTGTGAGGAGGCGGCGACACTCTGGAACGCGCCGGCCGCCAGCGAAGCGAGACCGAGGCCACCGGTCACGAGGGACACGACCGTGGCGGCCGTCGCGGCGGCGATGATCCACCCGATGGGCTGCTTCTTCGCCGGGGTGCCGGTGGTCGACGGCGGCTGGGGGATCGTCTGCTGTCCGTACGGTCGGGGCTGCCAGGTGCCGGAGGGGGCGTACTGGCCCTGGCCGGCGGCGTACGGACCATACTGACCCTGTGGGCCCTGGTGATGACCGGGCCACGCGTGACCGCTCGTCGCGTGGGGAGCCGTCGCGTAACCGAAGGGCGTCGTGGGCTCGCGTCGCGGACCACCCGCGGCCGTGTTGCCGGGGTAGCCGGCCGGGGGAGTGACGTCCACACCCGGCTGGGGCTGGTACGAGCCGGTGGGCGGCTGGTACGGATCGGGAGCGGGGGACGACTGCGGCGTCTCCGCCGGTCGGGCGCCGTCCGTTGGACGCGGTTCAGGGCGTTCGGGGTCTGGGGTGGTGTTCACGGGGATTCCTCTCGGCGGGGGTGCTGAGATCATCTGACTCCCGCAATCCGAGTGAATCGTCTGGTTCGACCATGAACGACCTTTGAGCTTCCCGACCGTTTCCCGGATGACGATCGTGTACAGGCTCCATGCCCGACACCACCTCAGGGTCGCGTGAGCAACGCCTCCAGCGCGGGTCGGGCCTCAGCCTCGGAGATGTGTCCGGCGACGACGAGTTCCGCGAGCCCGTGGACCGCAGCCCAGACCGCCGTGGTCAGGGCGGCGATGACCTGCGGCTCGGCACCGGGGGCCAGCGACGCCGTCGTCTCGGCGAGCAGCGCCTCGACGCCACCGATGAGTGGCGCCATAGCCTCGCTGGGCGAGCCGGGGACACAGACTTCGGGGTCGTAGATCAGGCGGAACCGCTCCGGATGCTGCGCCGCGTAGTGCACATACGTCGAACCGATCCGGACGGCCGTCTCCTGTGGGTCTCGACCCGCCGTCGCCTGCCGCTCCTCGCGCATGGCTTCCAAGAGCTCCGCCATGCCGCGTTCGCTCAACCGTTTCAGGAGCGCGGTCCGGTCGCCGAAGTGGTGGTACGGCGCGTTGTGACTGACTCCGGCGCGACGTGCGACCTCTCGCAGGCTCAGCGTGGCATGGCCGTGCGTCCGCATGAGTTCGAGCGCAGCGTCCTCGAGCGCCGGCCCGAGGTTGCCGTGGTGGTACGCCGTCGTCGATCTTGACACAAGCAACATCGTACCCGTACCGTCGGTTCCGACCAGAAGTGGACAGTGTCCAGATTCTTGGCACTGTCCAGACCTACAACTGATGGAGAACTGATGCCCACCCTCGTCATCGACGGACACCCGAACCCCGGGTCTCTGTGCGCCGCCCTCGCCGCGAACTACGCGGAGGCGCACGGCGACGCGACCGTCCTCGCCGTGCGCGACCTCGCGTTCGACCCGAACCTCCGCCTCGGGTACACCCGCCGTCAAGACCTGGAGCCCGACCTCGAACGAGCGTGGGAGCAGATCCTCGCCGCGGACCACCTCGTGATCGTGGCGCCGGTCTGGTGGGGATCGGTGCCGGCGCTGCTCAAGGGGTTCTTCGATCGCCTGCTGCTTCCCCGTCGCGCCTACCGGACCAAGGACAACGGTCTCCCCGAGGGACTGCTCGCCGGCCGCTCGGGGCGGGTGATGGTCACGACCGACTCGCCGTGGTGGTACCTCCCGCTCGTCGGCGACACGACGGTGAAGCAACTCCGCACCACCACCCTCAGGTTCTGCGGGGTCAAGCCCGTCGCCGTGAACCGGTTCGGTCGGGTGAAGGATTCGACCGTGGAGCAGCGTCGGCGGTGGCTCGCGAAGGCGGCACAGAACGGTCGTTCCGACGCGGCGCGACGGAGTTCTCGTTCCTCCGCTGCGGCCGCAGAACTGGTCAGTGGCCGTCGACCAACCGGATGAAGGCACTGAGCTCGGCGACGCCCTCCGGCGTGACCGGCAGGTACTCGGTGAGTGCGGGGGAGTGCACGAGGTACGCCGCCCACTGGGCGCGGGAGATACCGACGTTCAGTCGGTTCTTCATCAACAGGAACGACATGCCCCTCGGGACGTCGGCGGGTGAGGACGCGGCCAGCGAGACGATCGCGATGACGGCCTCCTGACCCTGGAACTTGTCGACGGTCCCGACGCGCACCGCGTCGAACCCGGCCGCGTCGAGCGTCGCTCGGACGACGGCGACGTGGGCGTTGTAGGGACAGACGACGATGATGTCGGCCTCGCTCACCGGGTCGTCGATGCGGCCGGCATCCGGATCGGTCCAGCGGAGCCCGATGGTCGACCGGACGAGCTCCGCGACGCGGTCGGCCTCCTCCTGCGAACTCGTCGCGTTTCCGACGTGATGGACCGGGACGACGTGCAGCCCCGGCGCACGACCCTCCAGACGACGCTTCGTCGTGGCCGCCGCTGAGCGCAGCTCGCCACCGTATGACAAGCGCGAGACCGGCTCGGTGACCGCGGCGTCCATCCGCCAGGTCTCGTGGAGGAAGTAGCCGAGTTCCGGAGGAAGGACGTCGCGACCGTCGGCCACGAATCCGAGGGCCGAGGTGTCGATCGGTTCGGGATGCGTCCCCTGGCTCACCTGCGGCAGCTGCTGCGGGTCGCCCAAGAGCAGGAGGTTCCGCGCGGCTACGCTCGCCGCGATCGTGTAGGCGAGCGAGAACTGACCGGCCTCGTCGACGACGAGCAGGTCGAGCGACCTCCGGTCGAACCGGTTCCGATTGCTGAAGTCCCAGGCCGTCCCGCCGATGACGAAGCCGCCGGTCTGCTCGGCCATGAACGCGCCATGACCATTGGCCGGGAGGACGGTGTAGCCGCGCTCAGCATCCGGGTCGGCACCGGATCGCAGGGTCTTCGCCACGAGCGCGGGGGAGAGCCCCGCCTTCACCACACGCTCGAGGAGGTTCTCGACGACGTCGTGCGACTGCGCCACGACCCCGATCCGCCAGCCGTGCTGCTGCACGAGGGCCGTGATGACGTGCGAGGCGACGTAGGTCTTGCCGGTTCCAGGCGGCCCCTGGACGGCGAGCGCCGAGTCGTCGAGGTCGAGCAACGCGGCGGTCACGTCCTCGATCGTGCGCCCGTCTCCGCGGTGGGGGAGCGGCTCACCCGAGCTCGTGCGGGGCGGTCGTCGCCGCAGGATGTCGACGACGCCGTCGTCCGGCCACCCTGGAGCGGCGTCGAGGACCGCCTGCCCCCACTCGGCGATCGCATCGACCTGTGTTCCGGGTCGCGGGGGAGGAGACGGCGTGAGCGCGACCGGCAGCTCCGTGTAGGGCTCACGATCCGTCTTGAGCGTCTCCTGGATGAGCAGGGAGTCGTCGTCGACCTCGAGGACCGTGATCTGTCCGGCCGGTCGGGAGCCGGGCTCGGCGCGGGGGAGCGTGTACGGTCCCGGGTGGTCGTAGACCGCGAACGGGTCGGCGCCGACCTTCACACTGCTGCCGGGGGCCCATCGGCCGCGGAGTCGCATGTGACGGCGGTCGCTGCGCTGCCGTCCCTCGCGGAACCAGTCGCGCTCGACGACTCCCGAGGTGACGGTGAAGACGTTCCGGGTGTCCTCCCATTCGTCGCGCGCGGCGATGAGTCGGGAGAAGTGCTCCTGCCAGAACGACTTGTGCTCACGCCGGTGGTAGTCGATGGCGGCCGCCGCGAGCGCATACGCGGTGGCGTCGTCGGAGCGTTCGGGGTCGAGGGGGTCTCCGGCCAACGCCGTCAGCGCGTCGTGGAGCGGCGTCGGTTCGTCCACCAGGGGCTCGGGTGCGTCGGTGACGAAGGTGCCCGGCAGCACGCCCCGTTCCGCACCGAGGTCGAGCAACCAGTTCCGCAGCCGACGGGTCGACTCGCAGTCGTACGCGTTGTACTCGGCGATCTCCGAGAGCTTCCGTTCGCCTTCGGCGACGAGCTCCGGGTCGTCGCTCCGACTCAGCTCGCGCGCCTCCGCGTAGGCCGTGATGGATGCCGCGGCGTCGGTGACGTCGCTGTCGCGGTGCTCCTCACCCATGTAGAGCGGCTCGAGCTTCTTGATCGAGTACGACCGCGATCCGACACGCACCGTCTTGCGGACGAACGGGTAGAGGTCGAACAGCACGGCCTCGCGGAGGAGGTCGTCGATCGTGTCCTCCCCGACCCCGTGCCGGGCGGCCAGCGAGAGCAGGTGCGTCCGCTCGTAGGCGGCGTAGTGATACACGTGCATGCCCGGGAACTCGGCACGGCGGGCGGTGAGGTAGGCGAGGAAGTCGATCAGCGCCGTCCGCTCTTCATGGAAGTCGTGCGCCCACCAGGATCGGAACCGGCCGTCGGTGTCGACCAGGCCGAACAGGTAGTCGATGCCCCACCTCGTGCGGACGCCCCGGCGGGCGTCACCCGGCTCGCCCTCGGTGTACAACGGGTCGCCCTCGAAGTCGAAGAAGACGTCGCCGGGATCGGGTTGCGGCAGGAGCCCGAGTGCCGTGGCGTCGTGCACACGGAACGCCGGCACGCCGGCGGCTGGTGACGGCTCGAGCTGCAGATGCGCCTGCTCGCGCAGCGCTGCGAGCGTGCTCTCGGCGATGCCGTCGACCGTCCCGCCGGCGCCACCCGACAGCCCGTGCGGCCCTGGTCGCTCGGTCGATCCGGTGAGCGTGAGCGACGCCAGATCGTCGATCGTGGCGATGCCGGCCGCCAGCAGGCGGTCGCGCTGCGTCAACCGGAGCCCGGCCACCAGCAGGACGTCGCGTGAGGCCGTGATCTCGGCGTCGCACCACGCGCATCGTCCGCAGACGCTGTAGCGCTGGTCGCCCCAGGCCACCGGGGCGTCGGCTTCGAGCCGTTCGGCGACGATCCGCAGCAGGCGCGCACGACGGCGACGGTACACCGGCAGGATGTCGGCCACCGCGTGGGTGCTGACGGTGCCGTCTCCCAGGATGAGGTCGACGTCGTCGTCGACCGGGATCCCGGCCGTCTCCAGCTGCTCCACGTAGGCGGCGAGCTGGAGGAGGGCGGTGACCTTCGGCGAGCGCGCGAGTTTGGTGTCCTGCACGCGATACCGGCCGTCGGGCCGGCGCACGATGAAGTCGGCGAAGCCGATGAACGATCCGTCGAAGAACGCGGCCTGGAAGACGACCGGGGCTCCGTCGCGGAACGCCGTGATCGTCGACTCGACGGCTGCGGCGAGCGCCACCGTGTCTCGGACGTCGGGGCGGTCGAGCTCGACGACGCCGGTGCCGAACTCGGCGCGGTACGACTCGAGGACCCGCAGCTCGTGCTGGTCGCCGAGCTTGGAGGTCCGCATGAGCATCTCGTCCTCCGGCTCGACGATCGGTTCGATCCGACCGAGCTTCGCGTCGACCGTGCGCAGGAACGCGAACTCGCAGTGGGAGGCGTTGGAGAGGTCGCTGGCGCTCGTGATGGCGGAACCGTCGAGGAGGAACATCGGTGCGGTGGGTGCCTTTCGAGACGACTGCTGCGGGGGCTGGTCCGCCTCCGATCGCTGTCAGTCTGGCACGCACCACCGACCGCAGCGCCGCCGCGGGACGCAGGGTGACGCCAGCCGAGCGGGAGCCGTCTGTGGAGCGGCGTCGGGCGCGCTCGATCCCACGTCCCCTAGCCTGGAGACGGACCACGACGCCATGGGACGGGAGTGCATCATGACCACCACGATCCAGGTCGTCGCGGGTGTCGCCACGCAGGACGACACCGTGCTCGCGTGCCGGCGGGCACCCGGGCGGGCGTCCGGCGGCCTGTGGGAGTTCCCCGGAGGCAAGGTCGAGACCGGCGAGCGGCCGCAAGACGCGCTGGCTCGTGAGCTGCGCGAGGAGCTCGACGCCGACGTCGCTGTGGGGGCGCTGCTGGACCGCTCCACCGTCACCGTGGGCGAGCTCGTGATCGACCTCGCCTGCTACGAGGTCACCTTCCGCGGGGCACCCCCGACCCACAGCACGGACCACGACGAACTGCGCTGGGTCACCCGCGAACGGCTCCTCGGGCTGGGCTGGGCGACGCCCGACCTCCCGATGGTCAGGCGACTCACCGCGAGCTGACCCCGGAGCCCCAGGGCGTCACTCGACCGCGTGGAGCGGGATGCGGGCGAGCGTGCGTCCGCTCAGCACGAGGTCGTCGTTGGTCGAGGTGACCGCCAGCTCGGTGACCGTCCACTCGAACAGGGTGACGTCGCGCCAACGTTCGAGGAAGGCGGCGAGCGCCGCGGTCTCGGCGGCGTCGAGCTCATCGCGGAAGTGGTGCAGGCCCACCCCGACGAGCGGTGCGGGACGCCCGCCGACGGCCCGCTGGATGGGGGCGAAGGCGTCCGCGGTGGCGGGGAGGTAACAGCGCCCCCGGTTGAACCCGCCGATGACGGGGCCCGCCAGCCTGACCCGGAAGGGTGTGAACTCGCCGACGCTCGTCCGCAGCGCGTCGAGGAACCCGGAGTCCGCGTCGATGGAGGAGAGCGTCGCGTGCAACCGGTGTGCGCGTCGGAGCTCGATCCCTCGGGCGAGCTTGGGTGCGAAGGGTGCCGAGGCGAGGTCGGCCTCGTAGCTCAGGAAGATCGGATCGACGAACAGCCGTTCGACCGGGACGGGGACGACGACCGCCAGGCGCGCCTCGGCGTACCGCCCGCCACGGTAGACGCCGTCAGGACTCGCGGCGAGCGCGAGCGGGTGGTCGGCGTCGATCAGGGGGAGCTGGGCGTACCGGTAGCGCTCGTCGAAGGTCAGGGCCTCGCCCGGTCGGAAGGTGGAGCGGACGACGTCCCAGCTGCGGAGGGCGTCGTGCGAGTCCGACGACGTGTCCACACCGCTGGAGGCCGTTTCGGGGACATCGACCTCGAACGCCCGGTCGGCCGATCCGCCGGTCACCGTCCGGATCAGACCCGTCGCGACACCGGTCGGCAGCGCACCGATCGTGTTTCCGGACGCACCGGCGGAAGAGGGCATGTCGTGAGGTTAGTGGAGCCGTCAGCGCAGCACGTCGGTGACACCCCGAATTCGGGTGATCGACCCAATTCGCCGCATGGCCGACCCGAACGCCGACACCGTCAGCCGATCAGTGCGCCTTGCCGACCTTCCAGTAGCCGCAGAACATGACACGGTCCTTGGGCATGCCACCACGGACCCAGAGCCGACGCACGTTCGCCGCCAGGGACTGCTCTCCGACGACCCACCCGTAGCACGGGGCGGGCGGCACCCCGAGGGCCGTCGCGGCAGCCAGCGCCGCTCGTCCGGGGACGTCGTGCGGATCCTCTCGGACCACCCATCGCAGCTCGACCCCGTCCGGGACACGCATGTCCTGCGCGTCCTCCGCGGAGGGGATCTCGACGATCGCCGTCCCGACGGTCGACGCCGGAAGCGCGGTCAGGATGCCGGCGACGGCGGGGAGCCCGGTCTCGTCGGCGACCAACAGCACTCGATCCACGTCGGCCGGGAGGTTGAACATGCGCCCCTCGTCCAGCAGCCCCACCGCATCGCCCACCTCGCACGACTGGGCCCAGCTCGCCGCGGGCCCCGCGGTCCCCTCGGCGGCCGACCCGTGGATGACGAAGTCGATGTCCAACTCCGGCCCGTCGGGGCCGTCGCGACGGAAATCCCGCACCGTGTAGTTCCTGAGCACCGGTCGCACGGACTTGGAGATCGCGAGGTACTTGGCGTAGGCCAGCATGTCGAGCTTGGTCGGCAGCCGCTCGAGACCGCCCTCGGAGACCGGTATGAAGAACCGGAACCACTGGTCGTACCCGAGGAAGGTGAAGTCGGCGATGTCACCGCCACCGAGGGTGACCCTGGCGATGTTCGGTGAGACGCGCGAGCGGCGGACGACCCGCAGCGTGAGGAGGGTCGCCGCCTCGGGTTTGATGCGCGCCGTCTCGGCATTCGTGCGAGCCACTCGAGCCCCTTCCTCAGGCGGCTCCGACAGCCGCGACTGAGGCTACCCTAACTCAGGTCACCCTTACTTGGAGGAGTCGGGTTCGGCAGCGGCGACCTTCCGGGAACGGGCGTCGAGTGACGCGAACACGAGCGCCACGACCACGAAGCCGATCGTGACGAGGGTGCTGTTGCGATACGCGTCGTGATAGACGTCGAGCGACGCACCGGAGGCGCCGCCGTCGTTCTCGGAGTACACCGTCGCGTAGAACGTCGCCGTCGCGGCGGCGAGTCCCACCGCGGTCCCGATGCGCTGGCCGAGCTGGCCGATCGATCCGGCGACACCACCGGAGGCCACGGGGATGTCCGCGAGCATCAGTGTCTGGTTGGGGGAGATGACCGCGCCACCGCCGATGCCGGCGAGGAGCATCGCGGCACCCATCGCGTACGGCGTGATCTCCGGGGGCGTGATGAAGGCGAGGAGTGAGTTGAGACTGAACCCCACCACGACCAGCACGAGCCCACCGACGACCAGGGGGCGTCCGAGTCGGTCGACGACCCGACCGCTCAACCACGAGCTGACGGCCGAGGCGAGGGCGAAGGGGATCGTGATCATGCCCGCGAAGACCGGCTCGAGCCCGAGCCCCTGCTGCACGAACAGCGTGAGCGTGAGGAAGGTGGCCGGCATCGCCGCGAAGTACGTCGTGGAGATCAGGACGCCGTTGCGGTAGCTGCCGAGCTTGAACAGGGAGAAGTCGACGACGGGTGTCTTCCCGGCGCGTTGATAGCGACCCTCCCACCACGCGAAGAGGCCGGCGAAGACGGCGAACGCGACCAGCAGCCACCAGCGCGCCGGGTCGTCGCCCGGGGAACCGGTCGTCAGGACGAAGGGCAGCATGAGCGAGAGCACGGCGAGACCGAGGAACACGATGCCCACCGGATCGAGCGATCCGGCGCCCGCCTCGTGCGGCTGCTGCTTGGGCAGCAGTCGCGCGGCGATCGGCAACAGGATGATCGCGAGCGGGACGTTCATCCAAAAGAGCAGGCGCCAGCCGTCCTCCGGGCCGCCGATGGCGATGAGCAGGCCGCCGAGCGTCGGTCCGAACGCCGTCGAGAGGCCGATGATGGCTCCGAAGAGACCGAAGGCGCGGCCACGCTCCTTGCCGACGAACAGCTGCTGGATGAGCCCGATGACCTGCGGCATCAGCAGGCCCGCAGCGATGCCCTGGAGGATCCGTCCGCCGATGAGGATCCCGACGTTCGGTGCGACGGCGCAGGCGAGACTGGCCGCTCCGAACACACTCAGGCCGATCATGAACATGCGACGCCGGGAGTGCAGGTCGCCGTAGCGCCCGGCGGGCACGAGGATCAGACCGAACGCCAGGGCGTACCCGGCGACGATCAGCTGCAGGGCGGTCGGGCCGGCGTCGAGCGCCTGCTCGATCGACGGCAGTCCGACGTTGACCTTCGAGAGGTCGAGGATCGTGAGGGCGGCGACCGACACGCAGATGGCGAACGCGCGCCATTTCGTCCGGTCGTCGGGGGCGGTTCGCTCGTCAGTCATCCTGGCCAGCCTAGGCCCGCGTCAACCCGGTCCGCCCCGGCTTGACGGGCGCGGATCCACCGTCCTGTGCAGCATCTTCGGGCTCAGAACCGGCGCAGACGATGACGGGGCAGCCGTCACGGGCTACGCTCGGAAGATGCATATGGATGCCCCTCGCGGGCTGCAGGACCCCGACGAACTGGCCGAACGACACCGCATGCTGGCCGAGTCGCCGGCACTCGCGCCGCTGCGCGACTGGTCGGACGCGATGATGACCCGCCGAGGACGGCGGCAGGCGGACCTCGTCCTCCCGCTCGTCGACCCGGCCGATGCGGCCGTCAACGCGAAGACACTGATCCTCCTCGACGCCCCGGGGACCCTCGCCCCCGACAGCCTCGACGCTCCGGGATCCGGGTTCGCCTCGGTCGACAACGACGACCCGATCGCCGAGAGCCTCTGGA
This sequence comes from Plantibacter sp. MCCC 1A11337, assembly GCF_013349365.1. Classification (NCBI taxonomy): domain Bacteria; kingdom Bacillati; phylum Actinomycetota; class Actinomycetes; order Micrococcales; family Microbacteriaceae; genus Plantibacter; species Plantibacter sp. MCCC 1A11337. The sequence continues at coordinate 120,619 of NZ_JABJWX010000002.1, forward strand.
ATCTGCGCAACGACATCGGCTTCGACGACGTCATGGTGTGGAACATCGTCCCGTGGTACCTGAGCGCCGGGCGGAAGAAGCCGAACGCGCCCGAGGTCGCCCAGGGCGCGATGGAACTGCGCGCCCTCCTGCCGCTCCTCAAGAACCTGCGCGTCGTCGTCCTCTGCGGACCCCACGCTCAGGACGGTTGGTGGAAGCACGTCGAGCCACTGCTCGGCAACACGTACAGCGCCTTCAACGCTCCGCACCCCTCGCCGTTGTCGCTGAAGCAGCCGGGTCGTCGCGAGGAGATCGAGAAGGTCTTCGCCCGCGCCAAACAGGTCGCCGGCTGATCACACGCCCCTTTCGCAACCCCCTCGCCCGTCGGGCGAGGGGGTTGCGTGCATCTGAGGCCTCGTTAGGGTCGATGGACGAGGAGAGGAGCATCACATGGACATCGGCACCATCGCCATCCTCGCCGCGCTCGTCCTCCTGGCGGTCGCGGCCGTCTGGTACGTGTCACGGCGAGACCACGCCGCGCGTTCGGCCGACGAACACCATTCGCACGACAACGACGCGGAGGTCGAGCGCGAACGCGCGAGGGGCCTCGCGGAGGGCACCGGCGGCGTGCCCCGTCGTGGCGGTGGCCCGATGGGGTTCTGACCCCGCGAACGCACAGGAACGGTCGCCCCCCGCGAGGGATGGCGACCGTTCCGCACGTTCGGCGGTGAACTCTAGACGAGCGGCGGGAGGCCTGCTGCGACGCGAGCGCCCAGCGTGCCGTCGACGGCGGTCCAGTAGGCGATGACCCGCTCGCGGAGATCCGCTCGCGTCACCTTCGAGACGTGCCCGATGATGTTGCCGACGAGACGGTCGCGGGCGGCGTCGTCGAGCACCTCGCGCACGAGGGTCCCGGCCTGACCGAAGTCGTCGTCCTCGGCGTGCAGCGTCGCGGCTGCCCGCACGAGCTCGCCGTCGGACTGCCAGCCGTTGGACTCAGCGGCACGCGCAGGGTCGGCGTGGGCGCCACCGACGGAGTTCGGTGCGTAGACCGGCGCGTCCGCGTCGTTGAAGGTGTAGCGCATGGCGCCTTCCTTCGAGTACGTGTGCACCGGCGCATGCGGGGCGTTCACCGGCAGCTGTGCGTGGTTGGTGCCCACGCGGTAGCGGTGTGCGTCCGCGTAGCTGAAGATGCGGGCGAGGAGCATCTTGTCGGGGCTCGCAGCGATCCCGGGGACGAAGTTCGACGGCGCGAAGGTCGCCTGCTCGATCTGCGCGAAGTAGTTCTCCGGGTTGCGGTCGAGGGTCATCTTGCCGACCTCGATGAGCGGGTAGTCGCTGTGCGGCCAGACCTTGGTGAGGTCGAACGGGTTGAAGCGGTAGCCCGCGGCGTCGGCGTACGGCATGACCTGCACGGAGAGCGTCCAGCTCGGGTGCTCGCCGCGGGTGATCGCCTCGGAGAGGTCGCGGATGTGGAAGTCGGCGTCCTCGCCGGCGATCTGGTCGGCCTGGTCCTGCGTGAGGATCTCGATGCCCTGGTCGGTCTTGAAGTGGTACTTCACCCAGAAGCGCTCGCCTGCGGCGTTGACCCACTGGTAGGTGTGCGACCCGAACCCGTCCATGTGCCGCCAGGAGCCCGGAAGACCGCGGTCGCCCATGAGCCAGGTGACCTGGTGTGCGCTCTCGGGGGAGAGCGTCCAGAAGTCCCACTGCATGTCGTGGTCGCGCAGGTGCGAGCCCGGGAGTCGCTTCTGCGAGCGGATGAAGTCGGGGAACTTGATGCCGTCGCGGATGAAGAACACCGGCGTGTTGTTGCCGACCAGGTCGTAGTTGCCCTCGCTCGTGTAGAACTTCAGCGCGAAGCCGCGGGGGTCGCGCCAGGTGTCGGGGCTGCCCTGCTCACCGGCGACGGTGGAGAAGCGTGCGAGCATCTCGGTCTCGACGCCCGGCTGGAACAGTGCGGCACGCGTGAACCGGGAGACGTCGCCGGTCGTGACGAACCGTCCGAACGCACCACCGCCCTTGGCGTGGACGACACGCTCCGGTACCCGTTCGCGGTTGAACTGCGCGAGCTTCTCGACCAGGTAGTGGTCGTGGAGCGCGATCGCTCCGTCTGCGCCGACGCTCTGGGAGTGCTCGTCGCTCGCGACGGGTGCTCCGCTGTTGGTGGTGGTGTAGCTGGTCTCGGACATGTCTCTCCTCGAGGGTGGGGCTGGTCGGACGGTCGGATGGATTCAGCACTGCCACCCTTGCGGTGACAGCTGACGATCGGCATGGAGGTGCCGTCGAGTGGTCTGTGGAACGGTGTCAGGCGGCATCCGCCTGGCACGCGGGGCATACTCCCCAGAACGTGATCTCGGCCGCATCGATCAGGTACCCCGCCGCGTCGTCCGGGTGCATGCATGGCGCCGCGCCCTGCGTACAGTCGACGTCGACCACGGCGCCGCACGAGCTGCACACCAGATGATGGTGGTTGTCGTCGACGCGCAGCTCGTACCGGCCGGGATGGCCGTCCGGTTCGATCCTGCGCACGAGGCCGGCTGCGACGAAGGCGTTGAGCACGCTGTACACGGCCTGTGGGGAGGTCTGCGGTGCTCGCGGCTTCAGGGAAGCGACGACCTGCTCCACGTCGGCGTGCGGTGTCCGGGCGAGGATCTCGAGGACGGCGAGACGTCCCGTGGTCACCCGCAGCCCGGCGGCCCGGATCCTCGTGTGGAAGTCGTTCGTCGCCGACTCCACCTCCGATCCGTTCATGCAGCCACCGTACCGAGTTGTTTTGAATTAGTCAAAATAAGGACTTCCCCTCCGCATTGTCCCGCAGCCAGCCCAACTCTAATATCAGATATGAGTGATGGACCGATGGGTGACGCCGGATGTGGAGAACTCCCGGTCACGACGGGCGAGCGCCGGGCTAGAGCTCGACCGTCAGCAGAGGTCGAAGCGAACGTCGAGTCTCCTCGGCCATGTCCACGGAGTCACGATCGAGCAGCCACTGCAGCTGGAGACCGTCCATCATCGCGATGAGCATGCGCGCTGCACTCGCGGGTTCGACGCCGTCCACCAGCTGACCCTCGCGCGCCATCACCTCGAAGGAGACGGTCATCCCGTCGATCAACCAGCTGTACCGCCGGACGAAGTGTTCGTGCGCCGGGTGGTCCGGTGAAGTCGCCTCGGCGGACAGGACGCAGTGGAGCTCGACGAGACCGGGGACGCGCATGTTGTGCTCGACGAGGCGGAGGAGCCCGCGGATACCTTCGATGCCGCTCCCGATCTCGATGCCCGACTCCTCGCGATCCCGGTCGTCACGGAAGTCGAGGATCGCGGCGAGCAGATCGTTCTTGGTCGAGAAGTGGTGGAGGAGGCCGGCCTGGCTCATGCCCACGCGCTCCGCGACCTCGCGGAGCGATCCGCTGCGGAAGCCCTGCTCGGCAAAGACGTCCATCCCCGCCTCGAGGATCTCCCGGCGTCGTGCCGCCGTCTTGGCGTAGCTGCCGCGGGAGCGGCCCGTCTGCGTCACCGTCATCCTGCGATCGTATCGGGCGTGCGGTCCGCCGGCGAAGGGTCCCGAGGCACCCCCAGCCCGGTACTTCCCCAGGTCCCTGTCGTACGGTGTCGCCATGAGACGCCGCATCGAGCCCGTGTACGACACCGCCGTCGGTGTCGGTCGCTCCCTCTTCGGCTTCTGGCGCCTGCGCCGTCACACCAGCGGCATCGAGCACCTGCCCGACGAGGGTGGTGCGGTGATCGCGATGACCCACTTCGGGTACCTCGAGTTCGCACTCGTCGAGTGGGCGACCGTGCTCCACAACCGCCGCCGCATCCGGTTCATGGCCAAGCAGGGCGCCTTCGACCAGCCCATCGTGGGCCGTCTCCTCCGGAGCATGCGGCACATCGCCGTCGACATGCGTGCCGGTGCGGCCGCCTATGCCGACGCCGTCGCAGCGCTCCGCAGCGGCGAGCTGGTCGGGGTCTTCCCCGAGGCCGGCGTCAGCGCCTCGTTCACCGTCCGCGAGCTCAAGTCGGGCGCGGTCCGCCTCGCACAGGAGGCCGGCGTGCCGATCATCCCCGTCGCGGTCTGGGGTGGTCATCGCCTCCTGACGAAGAACCACCGGGTCGGCTTCCGCGAACGGTTCGGGGTCCCCGTGCACTTCTCGTTCGGCGAGCCGATCACCGTCGCGCCCGGCGCCGATGTGGGCGCGAGCACCGAGCAGCTCCGCGACCGCCTCCAGGGCATGATCGACGAGATGCAACGCGACTATCCCGTCGACGGCACCGGGGCGTGGTGGCAACCTCGCGCTCTGGGTGGGACGGCTCCGACGCCTGCCGAGGCTGCAGCCGCCGACCTCGAACGCGAGCGCCGACGCGAGGCGCGTCGGCAGACGACGAGCTGAGCGGACGTCCGCCGCGGTCTATCCTGTGGAGGTGCCACCTCTGACCTCGTCGACCCACCCCGCAGGGCGTCGTCGCTCTGACAGCCCGCGCCCCGAGCGGAGCGTGGCACCGTGAGTCGTGGGTGGAACGGCTTCGTCGCGAAGTCGACGTGGCTCCCGAAGTCCTGGCGCGAACGCGCTGAGCGCGCGCTGTCGGAGACCCCCGCGGCGCCGATCGCACCGGATACGAACGGCGCCGAGTCCGCAGCGGACCACTCGCCACGGCGCACGCCGGATCCCACGCCTCGGGCGACGCCGACGCCCGAGGCGCTGCAGCCCGACGATTCGGCGCCACTGGACGGCGGTGACGCGCACGCACCCCGGACGCCCGTCGCCGGCACGGACGTCGACGAGGCGACCTCAGCCGACGCGCGGTCCACGACCCGCCTGGTGGACCCGGTCGCCCTCCCCGTCACCGCGTCCGCCCCGGTCGTCCCGCTGAGCGTCGCCATCACCGATTTCGAGCTCGCCGACGACTCCGTCATCGGCCCGGCATCCGTCCTCGACAACCTCGAACTCACGAAGGCCGCCGTGACCCGGGTCGCATCGGCGATCCTCACGACCGAGGGCCCGATCGCCGTCCCTCGCCTCGTGACCATCGTGGCTCGGCGCTTCGGCGTCGACCGACCGTCCGAGGAGTCCCGCACCGAGCTGTCGGCGCTGGTGACGGACGCGTTCGTCGTCCAGAACGGCTTCGCCTGGCCCACCGGACTCGACGTCGTCACGTGGCGAGGCGTCCGCCGGGTCGTGCATCGCGACCACCGCGCGGTCACCGACATCAGTCCCGCGGAGATCTGCAACGCCATGGAGCTCGTGATCACCGCGAGCCCCGATCACGAGGTCGACCGCGAGCAGCTGCCGATGCAGGCGGCGTCCGTGCTCGGCTACGGTCGCCTCGGTGAGACCGCTCGACGCTGGCTCGACCTGACACTCGCCCAGGCGGTGCTCCACGGTCGTCTCATCGAGGACGGCGAACGCATCCGTCTCCCCTGACACAGGTCGTTCAGCGGACGGGTGGACCCTGCTGGCCGAACGGCAGGCTCGTGTCGGTGACGCCGTCGATGAAGGCGTCCATGCGCTGGAGGTTGAACCGACCCTGGTCGTTGAGCAGGAACTGGTACTCGTGCTCGAGCCCTGGCCGGAAGTCCGGGTTGAAGATCATCGATTGCACATCCACACCGAGGCCCTGGAGCCTCGCCTTGAACTCGACCGACTGCGGGTAGAGCGGATCCCAGTTGCCCACCGTGATGTACGTCGGCGGATACTTCGCGGTCAGGTAGTCGACGACGGACGCGGACGCCACCTCCGGTCGGGTCTTGTAGTCGCGCGCACCGAAATACGACCAGAGCACCGTGTCGAGGAACCACCCGAAGCTGCCCTCGGCGTTGACCAGGCTGAGGTCGTACGCCCCGCACGCGAGGACCACCCCGGCGAGCTGCTCCGGCTCGATCGGCGATTCGACCTTGATGGAGCTGGCGTACTCGGAGCTCGTGACCACGTTCGCGACCTGAGCGGCGATCTGGGCACCGGCGGAGTCGCCGGCGAGGATGAGCTTGGACGAATCCACGTTGAGCGCGCGTGCGTTGGCGTCGAGGTAGCCGAGCGAGTCGGCGACCTGCTCGATGGGCAACGGGTACTGGCCCTCCGGCGCGATCGTGTACTCGACCGCGACCGCCGTGTACCCCTCTCCGGCCAGCACGCGCATGTAGTTGGAGATGAGTTCCTTGCTGCCGGAGATCCAGGCTCCGCCGTGCACCCACACGATCGTCGGGAGGGCCGCGCCACTCCCGCGGACGCCATCGGGCGTGTAGACGTCGAGCAGCGCGTCCGCGTCGCCGGAGCGGTACGGGATGTCCTGTCGGACGTCGACACCGTCTGGGACGTACTTCACGAGGTCCGATTGCACGACCTTCGCCCGCTCGTCGAAGGCCATGCGGATGACCATCGAGCCGGGCCACGGGGTCAGCTGCAACCAGACGAAGATCACCAGCGCGATGGCGAGGATCACGCCGATGATCCAGAACATCGTGTTGCGGACGACACGGAGGAAGCGCGCGAAGCCCGAGCGAGGGGGTGCTGTCCTCAAGCGATTCACCTCCTGGCGGGTCTGGACGGCGGCGCTGCCTGGCGGAACACGAACGTCCAGTCTCGCATTCGATCGGACACCCACTGCGCCCCGGAAGTTTTTCGACGGATTTCATGACGAATGCCCACTGAGCTGCGTCTTACCCGATGACCGGACATCATCACCGGTTTCCAACGCAGACGAAGGAGAACGCCATGAGTGCATCGGACAAGATCCAGAACGCCGCTGAGGACCTCGCGGGCAAGGCGAAGGAAGCCCTGGGCAAGGTCACCGGCGACGACAGCAAGGTCGCAGAGGGCAAGGCCGACCAGACGAAGGCCGACGCCAAGAAGGCCGGCGAGAATGTCAAGGACGCGTTCAAGCACTAGTCCTCGCGGTACAGTGGCTGCCCCCGCCCACCGGCGGGGGCGGTAACACGGTCGACCGGCACCCCGTTCGATCCAGCGATCACATTTGGAGACATCATGAGTTTTCTCGGCTTCCTGCTGCTCGGCCTCATCGCCGGCGCCATCGCCAAAGCAATCCTTCCGGGCCGTCAGGGTGGCGGTTGGTTGATCACGCTGCTGCTCGGCGTCGTCGGCGCACTGCTCGGCGGATGGCTCGGCGGCATCCTCTTCGGCGCGAACCTGCAGGAGTTCTTCTCGCTGCAGACGTGGCTCCTCGCCATCGGCGGTTCCATCGTCGTGCTCCTCATCTACGGTGCACTGACCCGCAACAAGAAGGCGTAAGCGCCTCCACACAGCACTCGGACGCCCGGCCCCTCCAGGGGGCCGGGCGTCCGTGCGTGCGGAGGTCGTCGCCGGCAGCTCGGTGTCCGCCGTTTCGGGGACTGTGTGGCGTCCCGAGTCCTGTCAGAATGTCTGATGTCCGATATCAGCATCTGATATGAGTATGAGAGGAGGGGGTCTCATGGACTTCTACCGGAAGCTGCTCGAGCTGCTCCGCGCGATCTGCGGCTGGGTCTGACCCGCACGCACGAACGCCCGGTCCACCAGGACCGGGCGTTCGTGCGTCACGCTGCGACCGGAGTCAGGCGCGCTGGCCCTCGTGCTCGCCTTCGCCGATCTCCTCGACGAGCTTCGCATTGAAGGCCGGGAGGTCATCGGGCGTGCGGCTCGACACGAGTCCCTGGTCGACGACGACCTCCTCGTCCACCCAGGATGCACCCGCGTTGCGCAGATCCGTCTTCAGGCTCGGGTAGCTCGTGAGTTCGCGACCGCGGACGACGTCCGCCTCGATGAGGATCCAGGCGCCGTGGCAGATCACCCCGACCGGCTTGCCCTGCTTGAAGAAGGCCTTCGCGAAGGCGACCGAGGCCTCGTCCACGCGGAGGTCGTCCGCATTGACGACACCGCCGGGCAGCACCAGTGCGTGGTAGTCGTCGGAGGAGGCCTCGGCGACCGCGACGTCGACGGGCTGGACGTGTCCGTTCTTCCCGGTCACATCCTGGGTGGCGGGCGACACCAGTCGGGCGGTCGCTCCGGCTCCGGTGACCGCCTCCCAGGGGCTCGTCAGTTCACTGTCCTCGTAGCCGTCCGTGAGCAGGAAGGCCACCTGCTTGCCGTTGAGTTCTGCGCTCATCGTCGCTCCAATCCGTCAGCGTCGAGACACCGTCCGGCGCCTCGCCAGCGACGATACGCTCGGCCCCACCGCTCGGACCCGGGCTTCCGCCGAGCGCGAACGGGGTTGCTCAGGCGTCGCAGGCGATGCCGTCACCGTCCCGATCGAGGTCGTAGACGTCGCTCCCGACGACATACACCGGGCCGGGCGTGTACGCCGGGCCGTTGCCGCTCCCGCCGGCGCAGTCGACGTCGCTGGCGATCGGAACGCACTGCCCCTCGTAGTTCGGGTCGCACCCTCCACCGGCCGGCTCGGCGACCGGCGCAGGAGGCGGCGGAGCGGGTTGCCGCGTCCCGACGGACGTCACCTGCGCGATCGGTTGGACCGACACGAGCTGCGCGACGAGCTCTCGAGCGATCTCGACCCCGGCTCGCGTGGTGACGCGGTAGGTGTTCGTCTGCTGCCCGGGGACGCCCGCCGTCGTCACGACGACCTGACCGACGTCGATGTCCGGGTCCTGGACCTCGGTCACCGCGAACGGGATCTCCACCACCTCGGTCACCTCGGTGACGACGTCGGTCGGGGTGGGGGTCGGCGTGGCACTCGGTTCGGCGGCGGACGTCCCCTCCGGAGCCGACAACAGCGCCGCCGGCCGGGGCGCGACCGGGTGGATGGCCGCGTTGGCGCCACCACCCACGACGACCAGGCACAGGGCGGCACCGATCACCGCGGCCGCCATCCCGCGGTTGCGGATCCCGAGGGAGGAGACGCGACCACGGACGAGCGCGACCGCACCGATCACCATGGCCACCAGGGCGACGAGTGCGAGCATCGCCCAGAACGCGCCACCGACGGCGCTGACGAGCAACAGTGCTCCGACCAGGCTGAGCAGGACGATGTGGAGCGGACCGAGGTGGCGCGTCCGGGTCGCCACAGCAGCAGCAGGGACGGCGGCCGGGGGAGCGGGCACGGCCGCCGGCACGCGTTGCCCACCCCAGCCGACTCCGGTCCACCATCGTTGCTGGCCGGGCTGCTCAGGATCGGGATACCAGCCTGCGGGAGAAGTCATGCCCTGATGCTGGGGCCTGGAGCAGGACGGCACAAGGTCCCCGAGTGGGGCGGGAGGGGATTCCTCCCCCGCCGTGTCGGGCCGCTCGTCAGAGTCCGACGAAGCGGATGGTCTGTTGCAGGCGCGTGCGGATGTCGAACAGCTGGTTGCCACCCATACGGTCGACGCCCGGGAGACCGGTGCGGAGGAGGTCGGCCAGGCGGGAGCGCTCGACGAGCACCGTCACCGGATGCTTGCGACCGATGAACTCCACCGACTCCGGGGTCGCGCCGTCCGGCACGACGATGACGGAAGCCGTGAACTTCACCCGAGCCGCCTTCGCGACGGTCCGGGCCGAGCGCACGATCGACCGGACGGGCTCCTCGCGAGGATCGAGCGTCTCCCCGACGACCTCTCCACGGTGCACCCGGACCGGCCCACCCCAGTCCTCCGACTTGACCGCGAACAGGCCGGTCGGACCGAGGACGACATGGTCGAGCTTCGCTTCGCCCGGCGCCAGGACGTCGTGCCAGACCGTGTATCCGATGCCGAGCGTCGCCACGGTGCGCGCCGTCTGCTCCTCGGCGAGCGCGTTGGCCAACTGGTGCCGGATCTCGCGCGGAGCCGAACGGACGAGCTTCGGGTCGTAGGGGTCGTCGAGCGGGACACCACGGCCGACCCACTCGCGGATGAGCCCGAGATAGGCCTCGCGCGAGTCTCCGCCGGGGTGCCCGTAGGCGCGAGCGCGGGGTCGCGAGTCGGCGCGCTGCGTACCCGACCGACCCGTGCTCGACGCCGACCAGGTCGGAGCGTCGTCATCGCCCGCGTCGGAGGACGGCACGTTGCACCCGCGGTCGTAGGCGGCCCGGTCCTGCTCGGTTCCGACGCGCTCCCAGGCGAGCTGGACGGCGTTGAACTGCCGCGCGCTTCCGCCGAGGTCGGGGTGGGTCTCGCGCATGAGCCGTCGGTAGGCCCTCCGGAGCTCGTCCTGCGTCGCCGTCGTGCTCACGCCGAGCACCTCGTAGGGGCTGGCTGAGAGTGGGCTCTCCGGCATGGAGGGTGGTCGCTTTCGTCGGCGGCGTCGGTCGGTCCGACACGGCAGACTATCGCCATCACCTGGAAGACCGCCCGAACCGGCACCCGGTCGGCGCTGTGGACAACTCCAGCGAGCCAACGTACAGTTTGTTGTACTTGGAGGATGTTGATGCGTACCCTCAGTTATTCGGAATCCCGCGCGAACTACGCGGCCACCCTCGATTCGGTCCTCGACGACCGCGAGGAGGTGATCATCACCAGAGCGGGGCGCGACCCGGTCGTGATCGTCGCGCTCGACGACTACGAGTCCTTGAAGGAATCGGCGTATCTGCTGCGGACGCCGTCGAACGCACGTCGGCTCCTCCAGGCCATCGACGACCTCGAGGCCGGCACGGGCACCGAGCACGACCTGGTCGAGTAGTCGGCGTGCGGCTCATCTGGTCCGACGCCGCCTGGGAGGACTACTGCCACTGGCAGCAACAGGATCGGCGCATCGTCAAACGGATCAATCTCCTCCTGAAGGACATCATCCGGAACGGCAACGAGGGCATCGGCAAACCTGAGGCGCTCAAGCACGGCTTCCAGGGATTCTGGTCACGACGGATCACCGACGAGCATCGGCTGGTCTACCGCCTCACGGACGACGGCGTCCTCATCGCCCAGGCGCGCTTCCACTACGAGTAGGGCCGGGGACCCGGAACACCTCAGGAGCTCGGCAGGAGGATGCCGTCGTCCAGCAGTGCGCGGACCCGGGGGAGGAGTTCGGCGCGGAGTTCCGCCGCATCGACCTCGACGAGCTGGGCGATCGCGTCGATGATGGCTCCCAGGGTCAACTCGCCGTCGCAGGCGCCGACGAGCCCCGCCAGGCCCGTGTCGATTCCCACCGAGCGGGCCAGGCCGCCACCCTGCCGCAGGGTCATCGCCGTCGGATCCTCGTCACCGGGCCAGTAGTGGCGCTCCTCGGTGACGTCGCCCGCGAGGATGACGCGTTCGCCGAGCAGCTGCTCGTCGTCGAGCGCGACCTGCCAGTCGTGTGCGAGGAGACACACGGCGAGGTGCGCACCGAGCCCGGCGGCGTTCGAACCCGCCTGCCCGTGCAGCCGCTCGAAACGGCGCAGCGGCGTGGACGGGTCCGATCGACGGAGCAGGACATAACCGAAGCCGACGCCGATCACAGCCCGAGCCGCGAAGTCGTCGAGCCAGGCTCCCGCGAGGCGCTCGAACTCCGGCGTCCCGAGGCGGGTGCCACCGTCCCTGATCCAGGTCTCCGCGTATTCGGCCGGATCCTGCACCTCGCGCTCGATGACCCAGGCGTCGACCGGTTCCGGACTGCGCTCCACCCATCCGGCCACGCGGTCGAGCCCGTCGGCACCGTCTCGGTACTCCCAGTTCCCGAGGAACTGCGCGACTCCGCCGGGCGTCAGATGCCGGGCGGCCTCGAGGAACACCGACTCCACGAGCGCATCGCCGACCAGACCGCCGTCGCGGTATTCGTAGCTCGGCACGCCCTCGGCGCGCGGGGTGATGACGAACGGCGGGTTGGAGACGATGCGGTCGAACCGTTCACCGGCGACGGGTTCGAACATGCTGCCGTGGCGGAATTCGATCGAGTCGATGCCGTTCAGGCGCGCGTTGAGTGCGGCGAGCTCGAGTGCTCGTTCGGAGATGTCCGTCGCGACCACGTGATCCGCGATCCGCGACAGGTGGAGCGCCTGGATGCCGCACCCGGTCCCGAGGTCGAGTGCCGTTCCGATCCGCTCGGGCAGGATGATGCCGCTCAGGGTCATCGACGCGCCGCCGACGCCGAGGACGTGCTCTTCGCCGAGCTCGTGACCCAGCGCGAGCTCTCCGAGGTCGGAGGCGATCCACCACGCACCGCTCCCGTTGGCGTCGACCCAGGCGTACGGACGCAGATCGACGGCCGGGGCGACCGACCCGTCGTCACTCAGGCCGACGAGACCGAGCGCCACCGCGCCATCGAGGCCGAGCGACGGCAGTGCACGCGCCGCGTCATCGGCCCCCACGGCGACGCCGAGCACGAACAGCGTCGCCAGCGTCGCGATCGGTTCAGTGCCGGCCGTCCGGCGGCGTTCGCCGAGCGAACGGATCGCCACGACCCGGTTGGAGCGGTGCAAGGCCGCCTCGGCCGTCTCGCCCCAGAGACCGCGCACCCGTTCCACCGTGTAGCCGGCCGCGTCGAGGTCGGAACGGAGGAGGTCGATCAGTCGCTGGTCCACGCCCACCAGTGTGCCAGCTGCGGGGTGGGCCGGATCGCCCACCCCGCAGCCGCCGTCAGCGATCCGTGGTGAGGATCGCGTCGAGGTCCTCATCGGTCTGCTCGTCGTGCTCCTCGAGCCCGCGCTGCGCGGCCTTCGCCGTGCGCTTCCGCTCACGCTTCTCCAGACGGCGCTCGGTCCGGCGCTCCAGGAGCAGGTACAGCACGGGCACGAGGATGAGCGTCAGGAGCGTCGACGACACCAGACCACCGATCACGACGATCGCGAGCGACTGCGAGATGAACACCCCACCGCCGGTGAGGCCGAGCGACATGGGCACGAGCGCGAAGATGGTCGCGCAGGCGGTCATGATGATCGGCCGCAGACGGAGTCGGGCTCCGTGCAGGACCGCGTCGTCGATGCCGTCGCCCCGAGCCCGGTACGAGTTGACCAGGTCGATGAGGACGATCGCGTTCGTGACGACGATGCCGATGAGCATGAGGAGGCCGATCATCGACGGGATGCCGAGCGGGGTCCCCGTGATGAGCAGGGCCGCGATCGCGCCGGTCGCCGCGAAGGGCACGGAGACCAGCAGGATGAGCGGCTGCAGGAGGCTCCGGAACGTCGCCACCATGACGATGAAGACGAGCACGATCGCGATGAGCATCGCGAGGCCGAGCTGGGCGAACGACTCCTCCTGATCCTGGGCGACACCACCGACCGAGGCGGTGACCCCGCTCGGCAGGTCCAGGCCGTCGAGGCCCTCCCGGACGGCGAGCGTCGTCGCGCTGAGGTCGTCACCCGTCGGCGTCGCCGACACGGTCACGGTCCGGACGCCGTCGATACGCGTGATCGCCGCTGCGGCACGTTCCTCGCCCACCTGCGCGACGGCGCTGACCGGGATCGGGACGGCGCTGACGTTGGCGAGGTCCTTCTGCGCCTGGGTGAGGCGGTCCGCCTCCGCCTGCTGTTCGGCGGCCTCGCTCTCGGCGTCCCGCATCGCTTCCAGCTGCTCGTCGATGGTCGTGATCGAGCCTTGGAGCTGGGAGATGGCGTCGCTCAGTCCGGCGAGTTGGGCGGCGCGTGCCTCGTAGGCCTGTCGTGCCGCCTCCTCCTCCGGTGTCGTGGGCGTGACCGGCGGCACCTCGACGGGAGCCGCTTGCAACGCACTCAGCTGAGCCCGCAGGGCGTCGAGCTGCGAGGCCGCGGTCGAGCGGGCGTCCTGGAGTTCCGAGCGCTGGGTCGCGGCCTGGGATGCCGCCTCGTCCTTCGCGCGCTGGGTGGCCTCGTCCTGCTCGGCCGTGAGGGCGTCGGTCGCGGCCTTCTGAGCCGCGGCCTGCTGCAAGGCACTGACGGGAAGGGGGAGTGCGGCGATCTCGGCCGGCGTCGTGCCGACCCGCTGCGAGCGGACGATGATGTCGCGAGACGCTCCCTCGAGGATGACCGAACCCATCGGCGTGCCGCGGAGCGCGCCGGCGATGGCCTGGCCGATCTGTTCCTGCGTGAAGCCGTACCGGGCGGCGGCGGCGCGGTCGACGTTCACCTTGAGCAGGCCCTGCTCGTCGGCGAGGTCGCTCGTCGCATCGCGGAGGCCGTCCGTGCCGCCGAGCATGTCCTGTACCGCGGCCGCCGCCGTGGCGAGCGCCGCGGGGTCCTCACCCTGCAGTGTGACCTCCATGCCGCCTCCGCCACCGGTGAATCCACCGGCGGCATCACCGACGGTGACCTCGCCGACGTCGTCGAGCTTCGCCACGGCGTCCCGGATGGTGTCGGCGACGCCCTCGCGCGAGCTCTCCTCACCGACGGTCACGCTGATCTGTGCCGTGTTGCTCGAACCGTTCCCACCGACGGTGGTCAGGTACCCGGACACGCCGGCGGTCTTCGCGAGGACCGCTTCCACGGCCGCGGCCGCGTCGCTGGTCAGGTCGAGGCTCGTCCCCTCCGGGAGTTCCTGCGTGACCGTGACGGTGTTCTCGCCCCCGATGTCGCCGAGGTAGTCGGTCTTCAGGAACCCGGCCGAGACGATCGTCCCGGCGAACACGACCGCCGCCACGAGCAGGGTCACGACCGGACGCTTCAGGGCGGTGCGCAAGACCGGCAGGTAAGCGCGCTGGAGCTTCGAGTACGCCTCGGACTCGTCCTCGACGACGGACGCCGCTTCGGTGGCCGCGTCGTCGGTGGCCTTGCCGACAGCCGGGGCGGAGGAGCCTCGCATGAACCAGTAGGCGAGCACCGGCACGATCGTGAGCGAGACCACGAGGGATGCGATGAGCGCGACCGACACGGTGACGGCGAACGGTCGGAACAGCTCGCCGACCGTCCCGCCGACGAAGGCGACCGGGAGGAACACGGCCACGGTCGTGATCGTCGACGCGGTCACGGCACCGGCGACCTCGCGGACCGCCTCGACGACGCTCGTGGTCGTCATCGCCCGCCCGGTGTGCCGACGTTTGATGTTCTCGATCACCACGATCGAGTCGTCGACCACTCGCCCCACGGCGACGGTCAGCGCCGCGAGCGTGAAGATGTTGAGCGAGTAGTCGCCGATCCACAGACCGATCATCGCGATGAGGAGCGAGAGCGGGATCGACACGGCCGTGATGATCGTGGACCGGATCGACAGCAGGAACACCAGGATCACGATGATCGCGAACAACAGCCCGAGCCCGCCCTCGACGGAGAGGTCGTGGATGGACTGCTCGACCATCGGCGACTGGTCGAAGACGACGGTGAAGGCCGCACCCGAGCCGAGCTCCTGCTCCAGCCCGGGGAGGGCGTCACGGATGGTGTGGGCGAGTTGGACGGCGTTGGCCGACGGGTCCTTGAGGATCGTGAGCGACAGCGACGGGAGGCCGTCCGCCCGGGCGATGGAGGTCTCCGCTGCGGGCACGAGCTCCACGTCCGCGACGGCGGAGAGCGCGAAGGGCCCGTCCTCGTGCTGGATGGGGAGCGCCTGCACTTCGGCCAGCGAGCCGACGGCCGAGCCGACCTCGATCGAGAGCTCCTTGCCGGCGTCGACACTCGTGCCGGCAGCCGTGATGACGCCGCTCGCCTGGACGGCCGCCATGACCTCCTCCGCGGTCACCTTCTTGGCCGCGAGGTCGGCCGGACGCATCGTGATGACGAGCTGCGTGGCGTTCTCGCCCGCGAGATCGACCTGGCGCACGCCGGCGATGCCGCGGAGCGCGGGGAGCACGGTGGTCTCGACCTTGCCTGCGAACTCACCGGACTCGTCCTCGGACGCGACCGCGAGCTGCAGCACGGGGATGTCGTCGCTGCCGCCCGCGTAGACCTCGGTGGTCGTGTCGCTCGGAAGCGTGCTCTTCAAGCCGGCGAGGGCGCTGCGGATGTCACCAACGATCTTCTCGTCGTCCTGCCCGAAGTCCCAGCTCACCTGCACGGACGTGGAACCGCTGACCGACGTCGAGGTGACGCCGGTGACGCCCTTGACCCCCTGCACCGCCTGCTCGACGGGCTTCGTGACCTCGCGCTCCACCGACGACGGCGAGGCGCCGGGGTACGTCGCGGCCACGACGGCACCCGGCTGCTGCACGGACGGCAGCAGCTCCTGCTTCAGGGAACCGACCGCGAAGAGTCCGAAGGCCACGATCGCCGCGGTGATGAGGCCGACGATCAGTCGATTGGCGAGGCTGAGCCTCGTGAGGAATGACATGGAAGGACGGGCCTCTCGGTCGCGGAGTGGGCGCCATCCGCCCGACTCCACGCTATGGAGCGCCGCCGCCGGTCACATCCGCACGAGGATGGACCTGAAACGGCACCGGCATCCGCCGATCGGACGACATCGGTGGTCCCGCGGTACCAGCCTCGACCGCGAGGAAGCTGCGCCTTGACGGCACGGTCCTCCGATACCGGGCGTACCCTTGATACCCGAGTGCGCGCCGCGGGGTGCGCCGGAGCGAGGAGGGTACGTGGATCTGCAGGCCGTCGACCTCCCCAGGTTGCGCCGCGACGCACAGCTCGAGCGCGAGGTCATCATCGAGCACCGCGCCCGCGACGGCGAGGACCCCTGGGACTTCCTGCCCTCGATGCCGACGGTCGACGAGCTCGTCGTCGCCGTCCTCCGGGACGACGCACTGCACGCCCGGGGTCTGGCCGCTCAGCACGCGATGGCTCGGCTGGCCGGGTACTCGTCGCTCGACGACGCGCAGGATCACCGCGACAACGCGGACCACCTCGAGTACGAGGTGCTCCGTGAGATCGCCCGCGTGCACCCTGAGTTGACCCGAGCGGTGTGGCGGATGTCCGGCAAGGTCGCCCGGCCGCCGTGGGAGGGCGACGACGCCGAGTAGAACGGCGTGACAACAGGGTCGAGCGGGCGCATAATCAAAATATGCAGCCAGCTGATCGTTTCCGCGCATGACGGAGTCCACGCCCTCCGCGAAGCCTGAGCGCTCGCCGTCGGACCGTCGCAAATGGTTCGGCCTCGTCGTCATCAGCATCGCCGTGGCCCTCATCATCGTCGACTCGACAATCGTCAACGTGGCGATCCCGTCGATCGTCGACGACCTCGGGATCTCCTCGACCCAGGTGCAGTGGGTCCAGGAGTCCTACACGCTCGTCTTCGCCGCCCTGCTCATCGTGTTCGGTACGCTCGCCGACCGGTTCGGCCGTCGTCGGATGCTGCTCGTCGGCGTCGTGGTCTTCGGCGGAGCCTCCGTCTTCGCCGCCGTCGCGCCGACGGGCGACCTCCTGATCCTGTCCCGGGTCATCCAGGGCGTCGGCGGCGCGATGATCCTGCCGACGACCCTCTCGATCATCAACGCGACCTTCCGAGGCCGCGACCGTGCGATCGCCTTCGCGGTCTGGGGCTCCACGATCGGCGGCATGGTGGCAGTCGGTCCGCTCCTCGGCGGCTGGCTCACCACCGACTTCTCCTGGCGCTGGGCGTTCGGGATCAACGTGCCGCTCGGTGTCCTCATCATCGTCGGACTCCTCCTGTTCGTGGGGGAGTCACGGGAACCCGCGACCGACCGCATCGACGTGGTCGGTGCCGTCCTGTCCATCCTGACGAGCGCGACCCTCGTCTACGGACTCATCGAGGGCCGGAGTCTCGGGTGGTGGCTCACGGAGAACCCGCTCGTCATCGGGGACTGGACCTGGCCGTTCAGGCTCTCCCCGGTGCCCGTGGCCCTCATGGTCACGGTCGTCGCAGGCGTCGCGTTCGTCCTCTGGGGACGCCACCGGATGCGGCAGGGGCGCAGCACGATCATCGCGTTCTCCCTGTTCTCGCTGCCGTCGTTCCGGAACGGCAACATCGCCGCCCTCATCGTCTCGCTGGGGGAGTTCGGCATCATCCTCTCACTGCCGATCTGGCTCCAGTTCGTCCTCAGTTACAGCGCACTGCAGACCGGTCTGATCCTCCTGGCCCTCGCGATCGGCTCCTTCGTCGCGAGCGGGTTCGCCGGCGCGTTCGGCAACCGGGTCGCGCCCGTCCTCATCGTCCGCGTCGGCATCGTCGCGGAGATCATCGGTGTCGCGGGTATCGGGCTGGTCGTCGGGCCGGCGACCGAATGGTTCGCGATCGTCCCGTTCCTGTTCGTCTACGGCTTCGGCGTCGGTCTCGCCACCGCACAGCTGACGGGCGTCGTCCTGAAGGACGTACCCGTCGAGCAGAGCGGCCAGGGCTCCGGGACGCAGAGCACGGCGAGACAGATCGGCTCGGCCCTCGGTATCGCCGTCCTCGGGACCATCCTCTTCGTCAGCACGGCGTCGGTCCTCGACGGACGACTCGAGGACGCCGGTGTACCGGCCGAACAGCGCGACGCCCTCGTGACGAGCGTCGTCGACAGCTCGGGCGCCGCCATCGCCGGTCTCGATGCGAACCCGGCGACTGCGACGGTGGCCGAGGACGCCAGGATCGCCCTGTCGGACGGCACCCGCTCCGCGGCGTTCGCCGCCGCAGGATTCCTGGCGGTCGGCTTCCTCGCCACCCTGTCGCTCGGGTCCGGGCGCCGAGAGGATCGACCGGGCGACGCCGGAGCACGAGCAGGCGGGACGGACTCGTCCGACACGTCCGACCCGGCCCCGCGGGCGTAGGGCGCGAGGCCACCTCACACCCCCGCCGGCGGCGCAACGGCGTCTCCCAGGACACCAGCACCCAGGTTCGACTGGGAGGCCCCCGTACAATCGTCACCGGACGGCTCCGCCCGAGCGGACCGTCCCCACCGCCCATGACACGCCACCGCCACCGCCCACGCCTCCTCAGCGCCCTCGCAGCAGCCGCGCTGTCGTTCGCCGTGGTGTCCGCCGGCGGTTGGTCCACGGGTTCCAGTGCGATCGCCTCACCCGAGCTGAGCGCGAACACGGCATCGACTCCCGACGGCCTCGTGTCCGTCGAGGTGAGCCCGAGCGACGGGGGAGCGGTCGAACCCTCGTCCCTCACCTCGTTCGGCATCACGCTCACGAACGGCACCGACGCCGATCTCCCCGCCGGCTCCGTGTCCGTGGCGGTCACCACTGCGAGGATCACCGGCACGGCGGCGCTCGACGCCTGGCTCGACACGACCGGGGCGGACGCGGCCGCGACCCCCGCCGGCACCACCGTGGTGCGGACGATCGACATCCCCGAGCTCATCGCCGGACAGCAGTACGTCGTCAGCGGGCTCGACTTCACCCCTCCGGCGCTGGGCTTCGACGACACCGACGCGTGGGGCTCCTACGGCGTCTCAGCCGGCTACGTCGCGGGCGACACGGCGGCCGGAGGTCGGACGGCGCTCGTCTGGCGGGCGCAGGGCCAGCCCACGTCCGCCACCGTCGCGCTCGTGGCCCCGCTCACCGCGCCGCTCAGCTACGGCGGACTCCTCGATGCGGACGAACTCACCGAGCTCACGGCCGACGACGGTGCGCTCACGACGCAGCTCGACGCACTCTTCGGCGAGCAGATCGCGCTCGGGATCGACCCTCGCATCATCGCGTCCGTCCGCGCGCTCGGCACGCGCGCCCCGGAGAGCGCCGTCGCCTGGCTCGCCCGCCTCGAGGCCGCACCCAACGAGACCTTCGCGCTCCAGTACGGCGACGCCGAACCCGCCGTGCAGGCCGAGGCCGGCCTCGATCGACTGCTGACCCCGAGCTCGTTCTCCTTCGCCCTGAACGTCGCCGACTTCCCCGTCGTACAGCCGACCGAGACGCCCACCCCGACCGGGTCACCGACCACCAGGCCCGACGACGTCCAGCCGACGCCACAGGCGGGGTCCTCGACGACCACGTCCTCCGACCCGTCGGCGGCAGCCACTCCCTCGGAGGAACCGACACCCACACCGAGCCCGTCCGAGACGCCCGGCCAGGCGGTGCCGACCGTTCCGACGATGGACGAGCTCCTCAGCTGGAGTTACTCGCTCCCCAGCATCGTGTGGGCGGGAGGCGCGGTGACCGATGCGGATCTCGCCGTCTTCGCCGCGTCGGGCGGAACGGTCACGATGCTCGACTCCGCGAACACGACCGACACCGGCCAGACCGTGCGCGCCTCGGCGACGATCGGCGCGTCGCAGACGCTGCTCGCCGACCACGGCCTCGCCGAGTCGCTGGGCGGCGCCGCCGCCGCCACGACGGACGCCGCGTTCGAGAGCGCCATCGCCGACGTGAACGCCCGGGCTGCCGCCATCGGCACGGAGGGTTCGTCGGGCGGAACGGTCGTCGCCGTGCTGCCTCGGGGAGTGGACGCGACCCTCCCAGCCCTCGGTGAGACCGTGAACGCGCTCCGCTCCCTGCCGGCCACGACGCAGACCTCCCTCGCGGCGACGCTCGCCGAACCCCCGGCGGCGGCGACGCTCGGGGCGATGACACCCGACAGCGAACGCGTGTCCGACGTGCAGGTCCTCCTCGACGAGGAACAGGACGTCACCGCCTTCTCCTCGGTGCTCGACGAACCCGAGCTGCTGACCGGACGGGAACGCGCCACCCTGCTCTCCAGCCTCGCGGCCGGCTGGCTGCGTGCGGAGGACGCCTGGGGATCGGCGGTCACCGCCCAGCAGGAACGGACGGACACGGTCCTCGCATCGGTGCGCGTCACCGACAGCAGTCGCATCAACATGGTCGGCGGCGAGGTGTCCCTGCCGTTCGCCGTTCGCAACGACCTGCCCTATCCCGTCACCGTGGTCATGGAGGCCTCACCGAGCAACGGTCGGTTGAGCATCTCCGGTTCCGTGACGCAGGAGATCGCCGCGGACTCGCGAGCCACCGTGCTCATCCCCGTGCAGTCGCAGATCGGCAACGGCGACGTCACCCTCCGGCTGCAACTCTTCAGCACCAGCGGGCAGGCGATCGGTGACCAGTCCTTCGTGGGCGTGAACGTCCGCGCCGACTGGGAGGGCATCGGTGCCGTCGTCCTCGCCCTGCTCGTCGCCCTGCTGTTCGTCAGCGGTGTGGTCCGCATGGTCCTCAGTCGACGAGCCAAGCGACGCGCGTCGGGCGGCACTTCCGCCGCCTCCGCAGCTGCTCCGGACAGCGGTCAGCCCCCGGGCGATGAGCCCCCGGTAGAGTCGTCACCCGGACGACAGGAGACGAATGGCTGACGGCATCGGCAGGGCGAGCGCGCTCCTCGCCTCGGGAACCCTCGTCTCCCGACTGCTCGGCTTCGTCAAAGCGATCCTCGTGGCTCAGGCCATCGGCGTCCTGGTCATCGGTGACACCTTCGCGATCGCCAACCAGCTCCCGAACACGATCTACGTCATCATCGGTGGCGGCGTGCTGAGCGCCGTGCTCGTGCCGCAGATCGTGCGAGCGGGGATCCATACCGACGGCGGCAACGCCTACATCAACAAGCTCGTCACCATCACCCTCGTCTTCATCGGCGGGGCCACCGCGCTCATCACCCTGCTCGCACCCGTGTTCGTGTTCATCGTGGCCGCGACGCTGTCGCCTGATCAATTCGCGCTCGCGACGACGTTCGCCTACTGGTGTCTCCCGCAGATCCTGTTCTACGCGCTCTACACCGTCCTCGGCGAGGTCCTGAACGCACGCAAGATGTTCGGGCCGTTCACCTGGGCGCCGGTGCTCAACAACGTCATCGCGATCGCCGGGCTCATCGCCTTCATCACCCTGTACGGCAGCGGCGACCTCGCGGTCAGCGAGTGGACCGATGGTCGAACGGTGCTCCTCGCAGGCTCCGCCACCCTCGGCGTCGTCGTCCAGGCCGCCTTCCTCATGCTGTTCTGGCGTCGGGCCGGACTGCGTTTCCGACCGGACTTCCAGTGGCGAGGCGTTGGCCTCCGGGCCACCGGACGGATCGCCAGCTGGACCTTCGGCATGCTGCTCCTGACGACCGGTGCCGGGATCGTCGAGACCCAGATCGTCGCCTCCGTGAGCGATCAAGGGCCCTCGGTCGCGATCCTCAACTACGCCTGGCTGATCTTCATGCTCCCGCACTCGATCATCACCGTCTCGATCGCGACAGCCTATTTCACGCGGATGAGCGAGCACGCGCAGGGCACACGCGAGCGCGGACGGGACATCCAGCGACTGCAGGCCGACATCTCCGGGGCCATCCGCGTCGTGAGCGTCCTCATTGTGCTCGCAGCGGCCGTCATCATGGTGGTCGCCGTGCCATTCGGGAGCGTCTTCGCCGAGACGTTCGAGCAGGCGCAGGCGATGGGTGGCATCATCATCGCCTTCGTGATCGGACTCGTCCCCTTCTGCATCCTCTTCGTCCTCCAGCGCGCCTTCTACGCCCTCGGAGACACGAAGACGCCCTTCTTCTTCACCCTGTTCCAGACCCTCCTGTTCGTCCTCCTGGCGCTGATCGTGCTCCTGGTCCTCCCACCGCATCTGGTGGGTGCCGGCGTCGCGCTCGCCATCACGATCGCGTGCGTCGCACAGACCGTGGTCGCCGCACTGCTGCTCCGGCGCCGGCTCGGGGGTCTCGACGGCCGACGCATCGTCCTGAGCCTGGTGCGGTTCATCGCCGCCGCCGTGCCCGCCGCCGTGGTCGGCGTCGTCGTGCTGCTGCTGCTCGGCGGTGTCAGCGAAGAGGGGTTCCCGACCGCCACGATCCCCGGCGCCATCGTCACCATGGCCGTCGTCGGGGCGGTGATGGCCGCCGTGTACCTCGCGGTGCTCGCCATCCTGCGCACGCCGGAGCTCAAGGCTGCCTTGGCACCCGTCCTCGCCCGATTCGGGCGCTGACGCGCACGCGTCGGCACCACCCCAGGCACCCCGACTGAGAGCTGCCCGAGGGCCCTGGGGGAGCGGAATAGCGGCCGGTTAGGATGTGTTACACCACTCGGAACCCCGGAACCCACCTGGTCCGGGAGCCCACGAACCACTGAGGAGCATCGTGCGTCAGGTCATCATCATCGGATCAGGACCCGCCGGCTACACGGCGGCGATCTACGCTGCCCGCGCCTCGCTGCAGCCGCTGCTCGTCGCATCATCGGTCGAGGCCGGAGGCGAGCTCATGAACACCACCGAGATCGAGAACTTCCCCGGCTTCCCCGAGGGCATCCAGGGCCCTGAGCTCATGATGAAGCTCCAGGAGCAGGCCGAGCGGTTCGGCACCGAGGTGCTCTACGACGACGTCACCGAGCTCAAGCTCGACGGCGACGTCAAGACGGTCACCCTCGGCAACGGACAGGTGCACGAGGCGCACACCGTGATCTTCGCCACCGGCTCCGCCTACCGCAAGCTCGGTCTACACGACGAAGAGCGGCTCTCGGGCCACGGTGTGTCCTGGTGCGCCACCTGCGACGGCTTCTTCTTCAAGGAGAAGACGATCGCGGTCATCGGTGGCGGCGACAGCGCCATGGAGGAGGCCACCTTCCTCACGCGGTTCGCGTCGAAGGTCTACGTCATCCACCGCAAGGACACCCTCCGCGCGTCGAAGATCATGCAGGACCGCGCGTTCGCGAACGAGAAGATCGAGTTCATCTGGAACAGCGAAGTCGCCGGCATCACCGGTGCCGAGGCGGTCGACGGCGTGACCCTGCGCTCGACCATTGACGGCACGGAGACCCACCTGCCGCTCGGTGGCCTGTTCATCGCGATCGGCAACGACCCGCGGACGCACCTCATCCACGGCCAGCTGGAGCTCGCCCCCGAGGGCACGATCGCCGTCAAGGGCCGCTCGTCGAAGACCAACCTCCCCGGCGTCTTCGCCGCGGGCGACGTCATCGACCCCACGTACCGACAGGCCATCACCGCCGCCGGCAGCGGCACCATCGCCGCCCTCGACGCGGAGCACTACCTCGCAGACCTCGAGCAGGCTGCTGGGGAAGCGTCGGCCATCGGCGAAGCACAGACCGCGGGTCGCCCGCAGCCGGCCGACCCCGTGCTCACCACCACCGTTTGATCGACGGCCAGGCTGTCGGCCTGGCCACCACGAAGGAGAACACTCATGTCAGATGCAGTCACCGAGGCCACGTTCGACGAACTGGTCATCAACAGCGACAAGCCCGTCCTCGTCGACTTCTGGGCCGCCTGGTGCGGACCGTGTCGCGCGGTCGGCCCGATCCTCGACACGATCGGCTCCGAGAACAGCGACAAGATCACCGTTCTCAAGCTGAACGTCGACGAGAACCCGAACCTCGCCATGAAGTACCAGATCACCTCCATCCCTGCGATGAAGGTCTTCAAGGGCGGCGAAGTCGTGCAGACCGTCATCGGCGCCAAGCCGAAGGCCGCACTCGAGAAGGATCTCGCAGCTTTCATCGCCTGATCAGGTCATTCTGAACCACTGAACCGCCCGGCTCATCCGAGTCGGGCGGTTCTTCGTTAGTGGGGTGTTTCACGTGAAACACAGCGAATTGCGCTCTGACCAGCGATTCTCAAATCAAACAGAATGTGTCTGTGGCACTTCGACAAGCTCAATGACCGCGATGCGGCGACCGCCTATCAAGCTTGATAACCCAACTTCTCGGTCCCTGAGCTTGTCGAAGGGTGCGGGAATTTCAAGGCCGAGCTACCCCTGTTTCACGTGAAACAACGTCAGGAAGACTGACCGAAGCCCGACTCGCCAAGCTCGCTCAGGATGCGGTTGAGATCGGCGATGGTGGCGAACTCCACGACCATCTGGCCCTTCTTCGCACCGAGGGTCACCTTCACACGGGTGTTCAAACGGTCGCCGAGACGGTCCGCGATCTCATCGAGTTGGCCGCGTCGCGATCCGGCGATCGGACGCGGCTTCTTCGCCTGAACACCCTGAGCCGCCGCAGCTTCGGCCGCGCGGACGGACAGGTCCTCGTTCACGATCTTGTCGGCCAGGCGCTGCTGTGCCTCAGGATCGGTCAGCGACAGGATGGCTCGGGCGTGTCCGGCGCTCAGCACACCGGCAGCGACGCGCTGCTGCACGGCCGCCGGCAGCTTGAGCAGGCGGATGGTGTTGCTGATCTGGGGGCGGGACCGCCCGATGCGGTTGGCAAGCTCGTCCTGGGTGATTCCGAAGTCGGCCAGGAGCTGCTGGTAGGCAGAAGCCTCCTCGAGCGGATTCAGTTCTGAGCGGTGGAGGTTCTCGAGCAGCGCGTCGCGCAGCATGTCCTCGTCGGCGGTGTCCTTGATGATCGCGGGGATGCGGTCAAGACCCACCTCCTTCGAGGCTCGAAGACGCCGCTCACCCATGATGAGTTCGTATCGTTCGTCGTCGCCAGGGATCGGTCGGACCACGATCGGCTGCAGGATGCCGACCTCACGAATGCTCGTGACGAGTTCCGCGAGGTGGTCTTCATCGAAGACCGTCCGCGGCTGGTTGGCGTTCGGCACGATGAGTTCGGGGGAGAGGTACGCCAGACGGGCACCGGGAACGGCCACGAGCTGCGGTCCATCTGCCGTCGTAGCAGCGGCGTCCGGGCCAGTGGGGGCGTCGGCTGCCGCGGCCTCTGCTGCGGCGGCGTCGGCGGCTGCGGTCGCAGCGTCCTTCGCTGCCTTGCGGGCAGTGCCCTGGTTGTCGGGGAAGAAGACGTCGACGGGACGGTTCGCCTGCGAGTCTGAACTCGTCGTCGGAATGAGTGCACCGATCCCGCGACCGAGTCCAGTTCGTTTCGTTGCCATCAGTGACTGACTCCCTCAGGGTGGTTCGTATCGGGTGTATCGGAGGAGCCTGCGGCCCATCGGTTGGCGATCTCCGCCGCTGCTTCGAGATAGGACACCGCGCCGAGCGACGTGGGGTCGTAGCTGATGACGCTCTGTCCGAAGCTGGGCGCCTCGGAGATACGCACCGCTCGTGGGATGACGGACTCGAGGACCTGCCCGGTGAAATGGTCTCGGACGTCCTGAGCCACCTGCTGCGCAAGGTTGGTGCGCCCGTCGTACATCGTCAGGAGGATGGTGCTGACGGCGAGCCCTGGGTTCAGGTGCCGCTGGATCAGCTGGATGCTGCTGAGGAGCTGACTCAATCCCTCGAGCGCGTAGTACTCGCACTGGATGGGGATGAGCACCTCCTTGGCCGCAACGAAGGCATTGATCGTCAGGAGTCCGAGGGACGGTGGGCAATCGATCAACACGTAGTGGAACGGCTCATCGGCATCCTGGATGAACTGTTCGAGGGCCGTCCGGAGTCTATGCTCACGGGCCACCTGTGAAACGAGTTCGATCTCCGCACCGGCGAGATGGATCGTCGAGGGAGCGCAGAACAGCGTGGGGAACTCGGGGCTCTGCTGGACGACATCGGCCAGGGGGAAGTCGTCGATCAGGACGTCGTAGACGCTCGGGACGTCGGAGTGGTGCTCGACGCCGAGTGCGGTGGACGCGTTCCCCTGGGGATCCAGATCGATCACGAGGACACGAGCGCCCGAACGGGCGAGGGCGGCGCCGATGTTGACAGTGGTCGTCGTCTTGCCGACCCCACCCTTCTGGTTGGAGACCGTGAAGACCCGAGTGTGGTCGGGCGTCGGCAGGGTTGCGTGAGCCAAGGCCTTACGCCTCTCAGTCAGATGATGGAGCTCGCGAGCCAACGGCGTGGACGCGTCGAAGGCGCTACCAACGGAGTCGCGCTCGGGAGCCGCGGAATGCGTTGGTTCGGGTTGTTTCACGTGAAACCTTCTCGCTCGAAACGTGTAGTTCAACCGTACCAGCGTGGGCTGACGCCGGGGGAGCGATCTCCGAGTCTGCTCGGGGGAAGTGCGTACGCATGCAGGCCCCAGAGCGCCATTTCGCGACACACGCATCTCGTCGAACGCCCCGAGTGGTGCCCAGCAGGGACGCCTCGCCTTCCATCTTCCACAGGGTTATCCACAGGGCAGCGGTATGCGCAATCCCGCGCAACCGCGTGCGCTTCGCGCGTGGAGGTCGATGCTGGTCCGATCGACCCGAGACGAGCCCAGCGGACGTGTGTTGACAACCATGGGTGAGGTCGCTCCGCGATCAGGCAGAGATCCGCGTCTTTCCGCGGAAGTTCGGACCCGAACGCCACATTCCGCGTCCGACAGGTCCAGGCTCCTGCCCCGGCGCGCATTGGCCACAGAGTGGTGGTAGACGGATTGTGGTCCGCGTCTCTCCGAGAGACCACCACCTTCTGCGGTTGCGCTCGAGAACTGTCCACAGAGTTATCCACAGGCGTCATCTCCACACACGTGTATGGATGAGCACCGTGGGACTGGCACCAGTCCGCGCCAGCGTTTCACGTGAAACCAAGGTGTGGCGCACGCCGAGCCACCCGACGGCTCGCATCGGTGGGCACCCCTGCGGCCTCTGGCCACAGCCCGCATCGCCTCACCGGCTTATACGACACGAGGGGGAGCGATAGCGGCGCGACATTACACAACCGTTCCAGCCCCGCACTCGAAGTCGCACTCGACCGCTGTTTCACGTGAAACACTCTCGACAGGATCAACGCAACGGATGGGTGTGACCTTGAGCGCGAGCCAACCGGCGACCGCGCGTGGTGCCCGTCGAACTCCACTGATCACCACCACCGCGCTACAGCAACGCAGGGAAAGATTGCAACTCATGTTCCACGTGAAACGTCGAATATGGAGCCGATCCAGCCACGACGGCCTCCCTCGGGAGGGTACCCACTGAGAGAGCTGAGTACACGACTCCCAGTCCGATATGAACCACTTCTGAGAACGAGAGACCCCCGCAAGTGGGATCCTTCCACGTTCCACGTGAAACGTCGTGCAATCTCAATGTTCGGGCACCGAGCACCCTCTCGAAGCCGACTCTGCGCGCAAATTCATGCATCGTCAATCGGGAGCACGCCTGCTCCGCCCAGGCCGACAAGAGTCACGAGCACGACCACCGAAGTGCCGGCGCACGTCGACACATGGTCACGCCGACCGGCCCCCGTGCAGCGCACCTCACCGCCCGGTCGAGGAGAGCGGGGGCGAGCAGCAGGTTGCTCGGATCTGAACGCACCGCGCGACGCCAGCACCTCCGAGAGCGGTCGCCTTCGACGCAGGCGGTGGCACCAGACCGACCATCCTCGACCTACCGAGCGGTGGTTCTCCCAGCACTTCAGCCAACACCGACCCACCGGCGGACATGAGTCTTCCGACGGCCGGGCACCAGTCAGCCTGTAAGCGCCTGAGGAACTGGCGGAATGCGCACCTCGCCGCAGGAGCCCGACGGCACCATCCGCCGCGTGATGAACCACCGCGAATCAGTCGAACGTGTGGGACGGGGCTACGCATCTTCCCTGCAACCAAGGGCGGACACGGGCCTACCCGGACTTCGAACAAAGGCCGCAGATCCCTGACGAGCACGCCCGGATCACCAAACTGGGAGGTTCACCATTGCCGCCAACACTCGGCCGTCATCTCCGAAGGGGCGGTCGGACGGTCGGCCACCGCGTCGAGCATCGGCGTCTGGGTGCGACGATCGGCGGAGCGTGGAGCATCGCCGCTCGCCAGTGGCCATGCCGACCCCGCATCACAGGAACGGGATGACGGACCAAGAAAGGAACATATATGAGATACCAGAGAATCCAGGGCTGACAAACGTCAGAAAACACTCGAATCTAGCCCGCCCAACGCACCGGATTCGTGTCCGAATGGACCAGAGAATCGTTCCTGACGAACTCAGGACCGCTGAACGGGCCGCATATTCCGGGCCGGTTCGTCAGGAGCCATTCTCCCGAGGGCTCACAAACCGACCGATATCGTCTGCGGTGCCCCTCACGGACGCCCGAGTGCTCCCGACCGACCTCAGCCGCGGACGGTTCCCACGATGACTCGGGTCGGCTCCGCCAGAACGCCCTCGCCAAGCGTTCGAACCTCGACGCCGGAGACCCGGTACTTGCGAAGCTCTTTGGTCGACGCGTCGACTTCCGCCTGCGCGCCGGCGCCCTTCATGAGGACCAGCTCTCCGCCGTCCCGAAGCAGGGGAGCGGTGAGGGGGAGCAACTTCCGCAATGCGCTGACCGCCCGAGCGGTCACCTGGTCGAGGGGCTCATCGAGGCGAACCTCCTCAGCGCGCGCTCGCACGACGGTGACGTTCTCGAGCCCGAGGACCCCAACCTGGTCGTTGAGCCAGGCGACCCGACGTTCCATCGGTTCGATGAGGACGAACTCGACATCTGGCCGCGCAATCGCGAGCACCAGTCCAGGCAGCCCCGCGCCTGTGCCGACGTCGCCGACTCGCCCGGCACGAAGGAGCGGTGCCACGATCACGCTGTTGAGGATGTGGCGCGTCCACAGACGCGGAAGTTCCAGGGGCCCGATCAGCCCGAGAGGCTCGCCGAACTCCGCCAGGTTCGCGGCGAAGGCACGACCGACATCGATCCGGTCGCCGAACAACTCGGCTGTTTCCGCCGGTTCCGGTTCGAGTCCTACAGGCACGTCAGTCATCGCAGTTTCACGTGAAACGATCAGGCCGCGTCAGCCGCGCGTGATGACGGTGTGACGGTCGCGGCCTTCGCCGTGCGACTCGGACACGAAGCCGCGAGCCGACACGATGTCGTGGACGAGCTTGCGCTCGTAGCTCGACATCGGGGGGAGTGCCGCCTCGGTGGAACCGGCCTCGATGCGCTCGACCGCTCGCTCCACGAGGGCGCCGAGCTCCTGCTGACGCGCTTCCCGGGATCCGCCGATGTCGAGGATGAGCCGGGAGAAGCCACCGGTACGGTTCTGAACAGCCAGACGCGTCAGCTCCTGCAGCGCGTTGACCGTGTCGGGACGCGACAGGAGACGCAGGTTACTCTCCGTGGGGGAGTCGATCGACACGTACGCACGACCATTGCGGGCATCGATGTCGATGTCGCCATCGATGTCGCAGATGTCGAGGAACTCCTCGATGTAGTCCGCTGCGACGTCGCCCTCTTCTTCGAGCTGCGTGATGGTGGGTGCTTCGTCCTGGGCCGGGGCCAGTTCCTGGTCAGTCACCGATACTCCTACTTGTCTCGTCCGTCGGTCTGCTGCTTCTTCGCACGCGCCTTGCCCATGGGCTGCTGACGCTGCGTCGGGGTCTTCTTCTCGGGTACCGGCGCCTCGGAGATCGAGATGACGTCGCCGTTCGGCGTCATGAGCTTGCCCTTCCGTGCGAGACGCTCCTCACGAGCCTTCGCAGCGTCGGAACCAGGGGTGGGCATGTTCCGGATGACGAGGAACTGCTGCACCATCGTCCATGCGTTGGACGTCAGCCAGTAGAACATGACGCCGAGCGGGAAGGCGAAGCCGGAGAAGAGGAACACAAACGGCAGGATGTACAGGAGGATGCGCTGCTGCTTGAACTGCGGGCTGGCCTTCGTCTCGGCCGACATGTTCTTCGACACGATCTGCAGCTGCGTGATGAACTGCGACGCGCACATGAGGATGACCATGACGGCGGCGATGATGACGACCGCCCAGTTGACCGGGTTGCCGGCGAGTGCCGCCTGCATGCTCGTGTGCAGCGGAGCGATCCCGAACAGGTTCGCGTCGCCGAACTGCACGGCGAGGGTCTCGTTCAGGGGACCGACGCCGGCCTTGCTCTTCTGGGCGTCGTTGAGCACGGAGAACAGGGCGAAGAAGATCGGCATCTGGACGAGCAGCGGCAGACATCCGCTGACGGGGGAGGTGCCGTGCTTCTTGTACAGCTCCATCGTCTCGCGGGACATCGCCTCACGGCTGGCCTGGTCGCGCTTGCCCTTGTACTTCTCCTGCACCTTCTTCATCTGCGGCGCGATCTCGAGCATCTTGCGCTGGCTCTTGATCTGCTTGATGAACAGCGGGATGAGGGCGGCACGGACGACGAGGACGAGCCCGACGATCGAGAGGACCCAGGTGAGACCGGCCGCGGGGTCGAGTCCGATGGCCGTCCACAGCAGGTGCCAGCCCACGAGGAGCAGCTCGACCGCCCACTTGAGCGGCCAGAGAATTGTGCCGATGATGTCCATAGGTGCGGGTCAGCCCTTTCCGTGGCTCGGTTGCACGACAAATCCGTGAGAAGTGACGCTGTACCGGAAGTTCTTCTTGGGTGGTACCTCGTCGAAACGAGGTGCTGCCCAGGGGTGGCATCTCGCGATGCGCGCCGCTGCCATCGCCGAACCGACGACGACACCGTGTTGCTGCACCGCTCCCAGAGCGTACGCGGAACAGCTGGGGTAATACCGGCAGACGTCGCCGTACAGCGGGGAGATCGCGGCGCGATACCCGCGAAGCGCCAGCACCGCAGCATTGCGGGGCGCGAGGCAGGTGGCAGCGAGGACGCCGTTCATCGGTGCGCGTCCGCAGCCTCGGCGATGACGCCGCGTTTGGCGAAGGCTCGATCGACCTCGGCATGGAGCGAGGCGAACGGAGCCGTCGCTGCAGACGGCAGCGCACGGATGACCACGTCAGCGCCGCGGGCAGCGTGAACGATGCTGTCGTGGCAGATGGCCTTCAAGCGGCGTCTGACGAGATTGCGGGTCACTGCGTTTCCGACCGTTTTCGCAACGATGAACCCGAAGCGCGGCTGTCCGCCCTTCGGGTTCATGCGTACGTACGTGACCGTGTGCTCGCCGACGAACCGGGACCCGCGACGAACTACCCCTCGGTAGTCGTCGCCGGACGTGATCCGGCTCGCACGCTCGAGCACGACGGCTCTACGCGGAGAGTTCGGTGCGGCCCTTGGCGCGACGAGCCGACAGGATGCCGCGGCCGGCACGCGTGCGCATGCGCAGACGGAAGCCGTGCTTCTTGGCGCGACGACGGTTGTTCGGCTGGAAGGTTCTCTTGCTCATAATTACGATCTCCGGATCATGACCCACCACTGCACAGGTGGCAGCAGGGTACGGAAGGGTGCCCGTGGGCAGAAGTCAACTGATTAAACCTACGGTCTACTCGCGCGAAGGTCAAACCAGCGGCGCCCAAACGAATGATTATCCACAGGATTCTCAGAAATTGTAGCAGTGACACGCAGGGCGGCCGTACAGTGATTTGGGACTGGGGCGACGTCTTGTTAGCGTAAGCCCTCGGGTTATGCACAGCGTGTGGATAGCACCGCGCTCAGCCCCGAATACTCAGGGGAGAGCCTGTGGATGAACCTGTGAGTATGTGTGGGGAGAACTATGTCGGACGCCGACGATGCGATCGCTGAGACCTGGCAATCGGTGCTCGAGATCCTCTCCGTCGACGACCGCATCACCCCGCCGCTCCGCGGGTTCCTCAACCTCATCGTCCCCAAGGGCATCATGGGCGGCACGTTCTACCTCGAGGTGCCCAACGAGTTCACGATGGGCATGCTCAACCAGCGCATGCGGGCACCGATCCTCGCCGCACTCGCATCCATCGTCGACGGTGGTCCCGTCGGCAACTACGCGATCGTCGTCAACCCCGACATCGTCGAGGAACGGTATGAGCAGACAGGCTTCCAGCACATCGACCCGGCACCGCTCGAGTCACCGCAGCCACAGCTGACCCCGACGCCCACGCTTCCGGCTCGGGAGAACGACACCCGACTCAACCCGAAGTACAGCTTCGACAACTTCGTCATCGGCCAGTCCAACCGGTTCGCGCACGCGGCCGCGGTCGCCGTGGCCGAAGCGCCGGCCAAGGCCTACAACCCGCTGTTCGTGTACGGCGACTCCGGGCTCGGCAAGACCCACCTCCTCCACGCCATCGGCCACTACGCGATGAACCTCTACGCGGGGATCCGCGTCCGGTACGTGTCGAGCGAGGAGTTCACGAACGACTTCATCAACTCGATCGCCAACAACCGCGGCTCGTTCTTCCAGTCGCGGTACCGCGACATCGACATCCTGCTGATCGACGACATCCAGTTCCTCCAAGGCAAGGCGGAGACGCAGGAGGCGTTCTTCCACACCTTCAACACCCTGCACGATCACAACAAGCAGGTGGTCATCACCAGCGACCTGCCGCCGAAGGCCCTCACCGGCTTCGAAGAGCGGATGCGTTCTCGCTTCGAGTGGGGACTCATCACCGACGTCCAGGCTCCCGACCTCGAGACGCGCATCGCGATCCTGCGCAAGAAGGCGCAGAACGAGAAGCTGCACATCCCGGACGAGGTCCTCGAGTTCATCGCCACCAAGGTGTCGAGCAACATCCGTGAGCTGGAGGGCACGCTCATCCGGGTCGTCGCGTTCGCGAGCCTGAACCGGACCGCTGTCGACATGACCTTGGCCCAGACGGTGCTCAAGGACGTCATCAGCCTCGACGACGACAACGTCATCTCGCCGATCGACATCATCAACACGACGGCCGACTACTTCAAGCTCTCTGTCGACGACCTGTACGGCTCGAGCCGGTCGCAGGCGGTGGCGACGGCGCGTCAGATCGCGATGTACCTCTGTCGCGAGCTCACCAACCTCTCGCTCCCGAAGATCGGTCAGCTGTTCGGCAACCGGGACCACACGACGGTCATGTACGCCAACCGGAAGATCACCGACCTCATGCAGGAGAAGCGCTCGATCTACAACCAGGTGACCGAGCTCACGAGCCGCATCAAGCAGAACCTCCGCTACGGCGCCTGACGCGTCCTGGTGAACGTTTCCGGCCCCTCGACGCACTCGGTGCGCTCGAGGGGCCGATTTCGTTCATCAGGCGACGACGAGCGCTCATTCGACGACATGATGCGCGACCGATCTCTCCACATTCCGCCGTCGCAGCCCTGTGGATAACCTGTGGAGAGATGTGGAAGCTCCGGGCGGGCTTGTGAGTGAACATCGTTCACCGAACTTCGCGTCCCACACCCTCGTGTCGTTCTCTCCACAGGCCACCACCAAGTTACACACATGTAGTTCCCTGTGTTCGAGCGGGTTCGGTGGACTTATCCACAGTTTCCACACCGGTTAAGACTGTTAACCGTTAATTCAATGATCTCTCCGCCAAACAACCTTTCCCCAGGCTCGCTTCTCCACAGCACCTCGTCCCACTCGACCCCGGAAGCAGACCCACTAGCATTGGTGACGTCATCGAGAGCCAGAGACAGGGGACTTGTCGTGCGATTCAGCGTCAACCGGGATGTATTCAGCGAAGCCGTCTCGTTCGCAGTGAAGCTGCTCCCGCAGCGCCCGACGCTGCCGATCCTGAACGGCATCCTCATCGAAGCCGGTGACGACGGACTCATCCTGTCCTCCTTCGACTACGAGGTCTCCAGCCAGACCGGCATCGCGGCCGAGGTCGAGGAGGCCGGCACGGCACTCGTCAACGGCCGGCTGCTCTCGGAGATCGCCAGCCGCCTTCCGAACGCGCCTGTCCGGTTCAGCAAGGTCGAGAACCGCATCGAGGTCACCTGTGGTTCTGCCCGGTTCACGCTCGGATCGATGCCCGTCGAGGAGTACCCGACGATCCCGCAGGTCGACGCCGACTTCGGCCTCGTGCCCGCCGATGAGTTCGCCACCGCAGTGAGCCAGGTCGCTGTCGCCGCAAGCCGCGACGACGTGACCCCGGTCATCACCGGCGTGCAGCTCGAGGTCTCCAAGACGAGCCTCAGCCTCGTCGCGACCGACCGCTACCGCGTCGCGGTCCGCGAGATCGACTGGGACTCGGGCCAGGGCGACGGTTCCAGCGAGACGATCACGGCCCTCGTGCCGGCCCGCACCCTCCAGGAGGTCGGCAAGACCTTCGGCCACAGCGGCAACATCAACGTCGCGATCACGAATCGCGACGACCGCGAGCTCATCGCGTTCCGGGCCGACCGCAAGACGGTCACCTCGCTGCTGATCAAGGGCAACTTCCCGCCGGTCAAGCGGCTCTTCCCCGAGACGACCGACAACTACGCGATCATCAACACCGCGGAACTCATCGAGGCGACCAGGCGTATGTCGCTCGTCCTCGAGCGCGAAGCGGCCCTCCGCTTCACCTTCACCATCGACGGCCTCACGCTCGAGGCCGTCGGATCCGAGCAGGCGCAGGCATCCGAGGGCATCGACGCCCTCCTCACCGGCGACGACATCGTGCTCTCCCTCAAGCCGCAGTTCCTGATCGACGGTCTGACCGCGGTCCGGAGCGAGTACGTGCGGTTCTCGTTCACGAAGACGGAGAACACGAACAAGCCGGGACCCATGCTCATCACGAGCCAATCCTCCAAGGATCAGCCGGGTGCCGACAGTTACAAGTACCTGCTGCAGCCGAACCTGCTGCTGCGCTGACACGCAAAGGATCCTCCATGCACATCGGTCTCGTCGGTCTCGGCAAGATGGGCAACAACATGCGCACGCGTCTGCGTGCGAACGGCATCGAGGTCACCGGTTTCGACCGGAACCCCGATGTCACCGACGTCGCGACGATCAGCGACCTCGTCGCTGCGCTCCCGGCACCTCGCACGGTCTGGGTCATGGTCCCCGCCGGGGCCATCACCGACTCGGTCGTCGAGGAGCTGAACGGCCTGCTCGAGGCCGGCGACCTGGTCATCGACGGCGGCAACAGCCGCTTCACGGACGACTTCAAGCACGCTGAACTGCTGTCGGCGAAGGGCATCGACTACATCGATGCCGGCGTCTCCGGCGGTGTCTGGGGTGTCGACAACGGCTACGGCCTCATGGTCGGCGGTTCCAAGGAGCAGGTGGAGCGGGTCATGCCCGTCTTCGACGCCCTGCGCCCCGAGGGCCCGCGCGATGAGGGCTTCGTCCACGTCGGAGAGGTCGGCGCCGGCCACTACGCGAAGATGGTGCACAACGGCATCGAGTACGCGCTCATGCAGGCGTACGCCGAGGGCTTCGAGCTCCTCGACAAGCGCGAGGACATCATCAAGGACGTCCCCGGCACGTTCAAGGCCTGGCAGCGCGGCACCGTCGTCCGGTCCTGGCTGCTCGAGCTCCTCGTCCGCGCCCTCGAGGAGGACCCGGACTTCGAGCAGATCGAGGGCTACGTCGAGGATTCGGGTGAGGGCCGCTGGACGATCGAGGAGGCCATCGCGAACGCGGTGCCCGTCCCGACCATCTCGGCATCGATCTTCGCCCGCTTCGTGTCGCGCCAGGAGGACTCGCCGGCCATGAAGGCGGTCGCCGCACTCCGCAACCAGTTCGGCGGACACGCGGTCAAGAAGGCCGACGACTGACGACACGACGTCTCCTGACGAACGAAATCGACCCTCCCGGAGCATTCCGCTTCGCTGGAGGGTCGATTTCGTTCACCCTGCGTCGTCGTGACGGCCGCGCTCGGACGTCCGACGGCGCCCCGACCCGTTCGGCGTCAGGGCGAGGCGGTAGGGTGACGTGGTGATCGTGCGGCACTTGAATCTCACCGACTACCGCAACTACGCGGTGGTCGACGTGGCGCTCGAACCCGGACCCAATCTGTTCGTGGGTCGCAACGGCCAGGGCAAGACCAACCTCGTCGAGGCGATCGGATACCTCAGCAGCCTCGGGTCCCATCGGGTCTCCTCCGAACAGGCGCTCATCCGACACGGTGCCGACGCGGCGATCATCAGGGCGCGCATCGTGCACGACGGTCGTGAGCTGCTCGCCGAGGTGCAGCTCAACCGGGGTTCGGCCAACCGCGCCCAGGTGAACCGGTCCCAGATCAAGCCGCGCGAACTGCCGCGGTACGTGTCCACCGTGCTGTTCGCCCCGGAGGACCTCCTGATCGTCCGCGGCGACCCGTCGGCGCGCCGGCGGTTCATCGACCAGCTCCTCGTGCAGCGGATCCCCCGGCTGGCCGGCGTGATGGCCGACTACGACCGCTCCCTGAAGCAGCGGAACTCGCTCCTCAAGTCGGCGAGGGCGCGCGGGCTGAAGTCCGGGCCCCTGGCGACGCTCGACCTCTGGGACGACCGGCTCGTGCAGTACGGCACGGAGATCATCGCCGAACGTCTGCAGCTCCTGGCCATGCTCGGTGGGCCACTGCGTGCCGCGTACGAGGCCGTGGCCGGCGACGATCACCGACCGGTCCTCCTGCCCGTGCTCAGTATCGCCGGCACCGACGCCGAGGACGAGTCGGCGGCCGCCGATCCCACGGAAGGCGTGGAGCCGGGCGCCCCTGTCGATCTTGCGCGTATCGCGGAACGGTTCCGTGCGGCGCTCGCGCAGCGCCGGTCGGCCGAGCTCGAGCGGGGTCTGACGCTCGTCGGGCCACACCGCGACGACGTGTTCTTCGGTCTCAACGGGCTGCCGGTCAAGGGGTACGCGAGCCACGGTGAATCGTGGTCGTTCGCGCTCGCCGCCAAACTCGCCTCAGCCGAGCTCCTCCGCGCCGACTCGTCCCTCGGTGATCCGGTGCTCATCCTCGACGACGTCTTCGCCGAGCTCGATGCACGTCGCCGGGAACGCCTCGCGGCCGCGGTCGCGGAGTACGACCAGGTCATCATCACCGCGGCCGTGTTCGACGACGTCCCCGAACGGTTCACCGCGCACGTCGTGCGGATCGAAGCCGGACGGATCGTGGACGGTCCGGACGGGGCGGCCGGCCCAGTGAACGAGGCGCTCACCACGGAGTCGACGCATGACTGAACCGCGTCGACTCGGACGGGACGCCGACCCGGCGGGGGAACTGTCCGCCACGGTGTACCTCCGGTTCAAGGAGATCTTCGGCGGCGAACGGGTCTCCCGTGATCGCAAGCGCCGGGAACGCTCGGCCGAGGGGCCGCAGGACTCGGTGCCGTACGGTGTCGGACGCGACCCCAAGGGCCTAGGGACGGTCATCGATTCACTGACCGCCGGACTCGGGTGGAACTCGCCACTCGCCCAACACGAGGTCCTCGGGAACTGGGCGGAGTTGTGCGGCGAGGACACCGCCAGGTACTCCGAACCGGTGTCGATCGCGGACGGCGTCCTGCTCGTCCAATGCCAGTCGACGGCCTGGGCGACACAGTTGCGACACATGCGCCACGAGATCCTCGTCCGCATCGCCGAACGCTATCCCGACGCCGGTGTCGACACGATCCGTTTCCAGGGCCCCGGAGCACCCTCCTGGAAAAGAGGCCCCAGGTCGATTCCAGGGCGTGGTCCACGCGATACTTACGGCTAGGGAGGCAAATACGGCCTCCGGGCATGGAAAAGTGCCTCAAACGGGCGTTTTCTCGCGGCTTCGCGGGGTCTGTTTGGTAGGATGGAACGGTCGAATCTCGACGGTTTGGAGCCCTCTTTTCCTATGACATCAGAACCCAACACGCACGCCCAAGACTCTGATTACGGCGCAAGTGCCATCCAGGTTCTCGAAGGTCTCGAAGCCGTCCGGAAGCGGCCCGGTATGTACATCGGGTCCACCGGTCCACGTGGTCTGCACCACCTGGTCTACGAGATCGTCGACAACTCCGTGGACGAGGCCCTCGCCGGCTACTGCGACACGATCCTCGTGACCATCCTGGAGGACGGCGGCGTCCGCGTCATCGACAACGGTCGAGGCATCCCGGTCGACATCCACCCGGTGGAGAAGAAGTCGACCGTCGAGGTCGTCCTGACCATCCTGCACGCCGGCGGCAAGTTCGGCGGCGGCGGGTACGCGGTCTCCGGCGGGCTCCACGGCGTCGGTTCGTCCGTCGTCAACGCACTGTCCACGCGCCTCTCCGTCGAGGTCCGTCGTCAGGGTTCGGTCTGGCGCCAGAGCTTCCAGCACGGTGTCCCCGACGCCCCGCTCCACGAGGACGAGCCGTCCTCCGAGACGGGCACCACGATCGCCTTCTGGCCGAGCGCCGAGACGTTCGAGACGACGGAGTTCGACTACGAGACGCTCCGGACCCGCTTCCAGCAGATGGCCTTCCTCAACAAGGGCCTCCGCATCGAGCTCGCCGACGAGCGTCCGTTGCGCGACGCCATCGAGGCCGACGACGTCGACGACAACTCGGCGGCACACTCGCAGCGCAAGGACGTCTTCTTCTACGAGCGCGGTCTCGAGGACTACGTCGAGTACCTGAACAAGGCCAAGCGGGCCGAGCTCGTCCACGACGAGATCATCTCCTTCGAGTCGGAGAACACCGAGCGCAAGATCGCGCTCGAGGTCGCGATGCAGTGGACGACGGCGTACAACGAGAGCGTCCACACCTACGCGAACACGATCAACACGCACGAGGGCGGCACCCACGAAGAAGGGTTCCGCGCGGCGCTCACCACGCTCGTGAACCGTTACGCACGTGAGAAGGGCATCCTCAAGGAGAAGGACGACAACCTCTCCGGCGACGACGTCCGTGAGGGCCTCACGGCCGTCATCTCCGTCAAGCTCTCCGAGCCGCAGTTCGAGGGACAGACGAAGACCAAGCTCGGCAACACCGAGGCGAAGGCGTTCGTGCAGAAGGTCGTCAGCGAGCAGCTCAACGACTGGTTCGACCGCAACCCGAACCAGGCCAAGGAGATCATCCGGAAGGCGCTGCAGGCCGCGACCGCTCGACTCGCCGCCCGCAAGGCCCGCGAGACGGCCCGTCGCAAGGGCCTCCTCGAGGGTGGCGGCATGCCCGGCAAGCTCAAGGACTGCCAGTCGAAGGACCCGTCGCTTTCCGAGATCTTCATCGTCGAGGGTGACTCCGCAGGCGGCTCCGCCGTGCAGGGTCGCAACCCGGAGACCCAGGCGATCCTCCCGCTCCGTGGCAAGATCCTCAACGTCGAGAAGGCACGCCTCGACCGCGCCCTCGCGAACAACGAGGTCCAGGCCATGATCACGGCCTTCGGTGCCGGCATCGGTGAGGACTTCAACCCCGACAAGG
The DNA here is from genome assembly GCF_013349365.1 of Plantibacter sp. MCCC 1A11337. NCBI lineage: Bacteria > Bacillati > Actinomycetota > Actinomycetes > Micrococcales > Microbacteriaceae > Plantibacter > Plantibacter sp. MCCC 1A11337. The sequence continues at coordinate 159,907 of NZ_JABJWX010000002.1, forward strand.
TGCGGTATCACAAGATCGTGCTCATGGCCGACGCCGACGTCGACGGCCAGCACATCACGACGCTGCTGCTGACCCTCCTGTTCCGCTACATGCGCCCGCTCGTCGACCTCGGATACGTGTACCTCGCGCAGCCGCCGCTCTACCGCCTGAAGTGGTCGAACGCCGACCACCAGTACGTGTACAGCGACCGCGAACGCGACGCCCTCCTCACCGACGGTGTCGCCTCGGGCAAGCGCATCCCGAAGGAGAACGGGATCCAGCGCTACAAGGGTCTCGGCGAGATGAACTACAAGGAGCTGTGGGAGACCACGATGGACCCGCAGACGCGGACGCTCCTCCAGGTCACCCTCGACGACGCCGCGGCTGCCGATGAGATCTTCTCCACGCTCATGGGCGAGGACGTGGAGTCCCGCCGGACCTTCATCCAGAAGAACGCGAAAGACGTCCGCTTCCTCGACATCTGAGTGGCACGAACCACCCTCATCCACCGGTCACTGAGCTTGTCGAAGTGATCCACCTCGCACCAGACAGGCCCTTCGACAAGCTCAGGGACCAGGAGAAGTAAGAGAACATGGCAGACGAAACCAACGACGAGATCACGGTCCCGGACGAGGACCACGGCGTGCACGGACGGATCGATCAGGTCGACCTGCAGCTCGAGATGCAGCGCAGCTACCTCGACTACGCGATGAGTGTCATCGTCGGCCGCGCCCTGCCCGACGTCCGCGACGGCCTCAAGCCCGTCCACCGCCGCGTGATCTACGCGATGTACGACGGCGGCTACCGCCCCGACCGCTCGTTCTCCAAGTGCGCGCGCGTCGTCGGCGACGTCATGGGTCAGTTCCACCCGCACGGTGACACCGCCATCTACGACGCGCTCGTGCGCCTCGTCCAGCCGTGGAGCATGCGGTACCCGTTGGCGCTCGGCCAGGGCAACTTCGGCTCACCGGGCAACGACGGCGCGGCAGCCCCTCGATACACCGAGACGAAGATGGCCCCGCTCGCCATGGAGATGGTGCGCGACATCGACGAGGAGACCGTCGACTTCCAGCCCAACTACGACGGCGAGTCCCAGGAGCCGGTCGTCCTGCCGGCGCGCTTCCCGAACCTCCTCGTCAACGGTTCCGTCGGCATCGCGGTCGGCATGGCGACGAACATCCCGCCGCACAACCTCCGCGAGGTCGCCGACGGTGCCCTCTGGCACCTGGCGAACCCCGAGGCCAGCCGGGAAGAGCTCCTCGAGGCGCTCATGCAGCGCATCAAGGGGCCGGACTTCCCGACCGGCGCGCAGATCCTCGGTGTCAAGGGCATCCAGGACGCCTACCGTACGGGTCGCGGTTCCATCACGATGCGGGCCGTCGTGAACGTCGAGGAGATCCAGGGTCGGACCTGCCTCGTCGTCACCGAGCTCCCGTACCAGGTGAACCCCGACAACCTCGCGCTGAAGATCGCCGACCTCGTCAAGGAGGGTCGTCTCGGCGGCGTCGCCGACATCCGCGACGAGACCTCCGGTCGCACCGGCCAGCGGCTCGTCATCGTGCTGAAGCGCGATGCGGTCGCGAAGGTCGTCCTCAACAACCTCTACAAGCACACGCAGCTGCAGGACAACTTCGGCGCGAACATGCTCGCGATCGTCGACGGCATCCCGCGGACGCTGCCGCTCGACGGGTTCATCACCAACTGGGTGACGCACCAGGTCGAGGTCATCGTCCGCCGCACCGTGTTCCGACTCCGCAAGAAGGAGGAGCGCGCACACATCCTCCGCGGCTACCTGAAGGCGCTCGACGCCCTCGACGAGGTCATCGCGCTCATCCGCCGTTCACCGTCCGCCGATGAGGCACGCACGGGCCTCATGGACCTCCTCGAGATCGATGAGCTCCAGGCCAGCGCGATCCTCGACATGCAGCTGCGTCGTCTCGCCGCCCTCGAGCGTCAGAAGATCATCGACGAGGCAGCCGAGATCGAAGCGCAGATCGCCGACCTCAAGGACATCCTCGCGAAGCCGGTCCGCCAGCGCGAGATCGTCAGCGAGGAACTGACCGCGATCGTCGACAAGTACGGCGACGACCGCCGCACCGAGATCATGTTCGGTTTCGACGGCGACATGAACATGGAAGACCTGATCCCCGAAGAGGAGATGGTCATCACCGTCACCCGCGGCGGGTACATCAAGCGCACGCGGAGCGACAACTACCGTCAGCAGCACCGCGGTGGCAAGGGCGTCAAGGGTGCCCAGCTGCGCGCGGACGACGTGGTCGACCACTTCTTCGTGACGACGACGCACCACTGGCTCCTCTTCTTCACCACGAAGGGCCGCGTGTACCGCGCGAAGGCCTACGAGCTGCAGGAGGCCGGCCGCGACGCCAAGGGCCAGCACGTCGCCAACCTGCTCGCCATGCAGCCGGATGAGGAGATCGCCGAGATCCTCGACATCCGCGACTACGAGGCCGCGACGTACCTGGTCCTCGCGACACACGACGGCCTCGTCAAGAAGACGGCGCTCTCGGAGTACGACACCAACCGTTCGGGCGGCATCATCGCGATCAACCTGCGCGAGGGCGACGAGCTCACCTCCGCGTTGCTCGTGGAGAACGACAGCGACGTCCTGCTGGTGTCGCGCAAGGGCATGTCGATCCGCTTCACGGCGAGCGACGAGACCCTGCGGCCGATGGGACGCGCGACGAGCGGCGTCATCGGCATGCACTTCCGCGACGACGACAAGCTTCTCTCGGCGTCGGTGCTGCCGTCCGTCGAGGGTGAGGAACGCGAGGCGTTCGTCTTCGTCGTGACCGAGGGCGGCTACGCGAAGCGCACCAACATCGACCAGTACCGCGGCCAGAATCGCGGCGGTCTGGGCATCAAGGTGGCCAAGCTGAACGACGATCGAGGCACCCTCGCGGGCGCCCTGATCGTCGACGAGAGCGACGAGGTCCTTGTGGTTCTTGCCAGTGGCAAGGTGGTAAGGTCTGCCGTGGCCGAAGTTCCAGCGAAGGGGCGCGACACGATGGGCGTCGTCTTCGCGCGTTTCGCGGAGAGCGACCGAATCATCGCGCTGGCCAAGAACAGTGACCGAAACCTTGAGACCCAGGATGTTCCGGAGACGGTTGCAGACGCAGCCGCCACGGAGGGTGCAGAACCCGAGGCATCCGTGCCGGACGAGACTCCGGCGATGAAGGAAGAAGTAGATGAGCAGTAGCGTCGCAGAGAAGTTGGCCAAGAAGTCGACCAAACGCACCAGCACCAAGCAGGTGCGCCTGAAGCTGGTGTACATCGACTTCTGGTCGGCGGTGAAGCTGTCGTTCCTGGCGGCGATCGCGGTCGCCGTGGTCATCGTGGTGTTCTTCTTCCTCGTCTACACCGTGCTGAACACCACCGGTGTCTTCACGAAGGTCGGTGGCCTGTTCACCGACATCGCGGGCCCGGGGAACAACATCCTGCAGTACGTCAACCTGCCGCAGGTCATGGCCTTCGCGGGCATCGTGGCGCTGCTCAACCTCATCGTCATCACGCTGATGGGAGCCCTCCTCGCGGGGCTCTACAACCTCAGCGTGAAGATCACGGGTGGCCTGCTCGTCGGGTTCACCAACAACTGACGCTCGGTCGGGTCGGCGCCGCGCCGTGCGGCGCCGCCCGATTATGAGTTGCGGCGGGAATCGGGTAGTCTCAACAAGGTTCAAAACGGGGCTATAGCTCAGGCGGTTAGAGCGCTTCGCTGATAACGAAGAGGTCCCAGGTTCAAGTCCTGGTAGCCCCACCCTGCACGACCAGTAACACACCGATTGGATCGGATCCCCGGATCTGTTCCATCCGGGGCCTTAGCTCAGTTGGTAGAGCGCCTGCTTTGCAAGCAGGATGTCGGGAGTTCGATTCTCCCAGGCTCCACAGTCCAGAAACGCCCTCGGCAGACGCCGGGGGCGTTCTCCGTTGTCGCGGGGCCCGGCGGTTAGGCTGGCGGCATGGATATCCGCGTCGCTGCATATGCCGTCATCGTCGACGAACGGGGCATGCTGCTCTCCCATTGGAACGAGAGCGGACACAGCGGATGGACGCTCCCCGGCGGCGGGATCGACCCCGGTGAGGACCCGGCCGACGCGGCGGTCCGCGAAGTGTTCGAGGAGACCGGCTACCACGCCGAGCTCGACGAGCTGATCGGCGTCGACTCGCAGGTCGTGCCGGTCGAGCGCCGGCTCAGCACGGCTGCCTCCGGGCCGCTCCACACGCTGCGCATCGTGTACCGGGCGCACCTCGTCGGCGGCACGCTGACCTACGAGGCCGACGGCAGCACCGATTATGCCGCGTGGTACCCGCTCGAGGAGGTCGGCTCACTCGACCGTGTCAGCCTGGTCGACGTCGGACGACGCTTCGCCGGCCTCATCTGAGCACAGCCGTCACAACACGAAGCCCCTCCCCGGTCGGAACCGGCGAGGGGCTGCGTCGTGCGATGCGAGATCAGGAAGCGGCAGGCTCCTCGTCGGAGACCCACAGCTCGTCGTCTGCGCGGAACGTCTGCCAGACGGCGTAGGCGACACCGGCAGCGGCGAGGACGCCGAGGCCGATCGCGATGACGGTACCGGCGCTCGCGCCCTTCTTGGCGGGCAGCACCTGCTCGGGGACGTGAAGGCGGCGGAGGGCTGCCTGCACGCGGGTGTCCTTGGCGATGTCGCCGATGCTCAGCACCGTGCCGACGACGCCACCGACTGCGGGGACGACGCCATCCGAGATGCCCTTCTTCACGCCATCGACGGCGTTGCGGGAGACCTTGATCCCCCGGTCGACCGTCGGGACGACGCGGTGCTCATAGGTGTCGCGGACGACGGGGACCACCTGCTCCTTCGAGAAGTTCCCGAGCTGACGGCTCACCTCACGAGCGACTTCGTTGGCGTGGTTCAGGACATCCTGCTGGGAGTCCCAGAGGTCGGCAGCGGAACCCTTGAGCTTCTTGAGCTCTTTCCGGCGCTTGCGTGACAGGCTCATGTGGTCATCTCCAATGATCGCGGCAACAACGTAACCTCCATCTTGCCACTTAGACCCCTGGATACCATCCGAGAGTCCCGAACCCTTGTGCAAGAATTGGGAGTATGTCAAAGCACACCGCAGTCGCCACGTTGCACACCAACCACGGTGAGATCAAGGTCAACCTCTTCGGGGACCACGCTCCCAAGACGGTCAAGAACTTCACCGACCTGGCGACCGGCGGGCGCGAGTGGACGGACTCGAAGACGGGCCAGACCCGGAACGACGCGCTGTACAGCGACCTCATCTTCCACCGCATCATCCCCGCGTTCATGATCCAGGGCGGCGACCCGCTCGGAACCGGCACCGGTGGTCCGGGTTACAACTTCGACGACGAGATCCACCCGGAGCTCAACTTCGACGAGCCCTACATCCTCGCCATGGCGAACGCCGGCAAGCGTCGCAATGCCATCACGGGCGCCGTCGAGGGCACGAACGGTTCGCAGTTCTTCATCACGACCGTTCCCACCCAGTGGCTCCAGGGCAAGCACACCATCTTCGGTGAGGTCGCCGACGCCGAGTCCCGCGCGGTCGTCGACGCCATCCAGGCCGTCCCGACCGGTGCCGGCGACAAGCCGATCGAGCCCGTCGTCCTCGAGAGCGTCACCATCTCCGAGGCTTAGCCCCCGCTCGGAGGACAGACCGTGACCCTGCCCCGGGATCCGTCGGCCAACTTCTGCTATCGCCACCCCGACCGACAGAGCTTCGTGCTCTGCCAGCGTTGCGGTCGGACGATCTGTGGAGAATGCCAGACGCCCGGGGCAGTCGGTTTCATCTGTCCGGAGGACATGAAGGCGCAACGACAGAGCGCCCCTCGCAACCGTCTCGGCGCGAGGATCAGCAACTCCTCCCCCATCGTCACGTACGCGATCATCGCCGTGACGGCGTTCGTGTTCCTGCTGCAGTGGATCCCCGGGCTCGGTGTCACGAACGCGCTCCTCTATGCCGGCGTGTACTCCGATCCGTCGTACGGAGCCTTCCAGCCCTGGCGGATGTTGACCGCCGTGTTCGTGCACTCGCAGGGCTTCATCTTCCACATCCTGCTGAACATGTACACGCTCTGGATCTTCGGCCGGATCCTCGAGACGATGCTCGGGCACTGGCGGTTCCTCGCCCTCTACCTGGTCGCCGGGTTCGCCGGTTCGGTCGGTGTCCTGTTCCTCGCCGACCCGACGACAGCCGTGGTCGGCGCCTCGGGCGCGATCTTCGGTCTGCTCGGCGCGTTCCTCGTCATCCAACGACGCATGGGTGCCGACACCCGCGGGCTGCTGGTGCTCCTGGGCATCAACCTGGTCATCGGTTTCATCCCCGGCGTGAACATCGCCTGGCAGGCCCACCTGGGCGGGCTCGTCGGCGGCGCCCTCGTCGGCCTCATCCTCGTCAACACCCGCAAGCGCACGCAGCAGCCGCTCCAGGCAGTCCTGATCGGCGCCTTGAGCGTCGTCCTCCTGGGCGCCAGCCTCCTTCCCGCCCTCCTCTGAGCGGGACCGCACTTCGACAGGCTCAGTGACCGGGTTCGGCTCCGTAACCGGTTTCGATTCAGTGACCGGTTTCGGCTGGGTGATCGGTTTTGGCTGGGTGACCGGGTGTGGGCCGGTGATTCGCCATGGCACGGTGACCGTGTGTCGACGATCGCCGCGCTCGGCGGCGAGCCGCAACCATGCAGGAGACGTTGAAGGTTGCCTGAGTTATCCACAGAGTTATGAACACTGGGGATAATTACACCGGTGTGGTTCCCCGTGTTTCCGGGACTCCCTGCGGTTCTCCACACCGGCATGTGGATAACTCGGAAGTTCTCCACATTGCTGTGGAGAACTCGATGCGCCGGATCCCGCGCACAACGAAACAGCGGGCCGTCCGAGAGGACGACCCGCTGTGCACGCGTGAAGTGAGGGAGGCTAGCGCCACCTGGTGGTCATAAGGAAGCCGATGAAGGCGATGCCGAAGCCGACGAGGATGTTCCACGGGCCGAGCGACTGGATCGGGAGCAGCGTGCCGCTCAAGTAGTAGACGACGATCCAGGCGAGGCCGAGCAGCATGAAGCCGAACATGACCGGCTTGAACCAGACCGCGTTCGGTGCGGGTTCGCCGCTCGTCTGCTCGGGTTCGCGGGACGGTTTGCTTCGTGACTTCGTGCGTGCCATGCCGACATTCTACCTGTTCACCCCAATCGGTGCCTTGGGGATCAGCCGATCCCGAGTTCTTCTCGGTAGAATCCATGCGTGACCGACGACCTACCTTCGCGAGCGAGCGCACGCGCCGCTGAGCGCAGAGCGCCGTCGAAGCACCGCATCAGCGTCTTCGGGGTGGCCGGCGAGCTGCTCATCACCGCGGGCATGGTGGTCCTGCTGTTCCTCGCGTGGCAGCTCTGGTGGAACGACATGATCATGGCCGGCAGTCAGGCCAACGCCGCATCGAGCCAGTCGCAGGAGTGGATCAAGAACGCCGAGACCGCTCCCGCGCCCGAACCGACCGTGGATGCAACCGGCGCGCCGAACTACGGTGAGCCGCCCGTGACCGCCCGCCCCGCGCCGGGCGACCCGTTCGCAGTGCTCTACGTGCCGCGGTACGGCGCCGACTACCGCCGCGTCGTCGCCGAGGGTGTCGACACCGCGACCGTCCTCAACAGCTTCGACCTCGGCGTCGGTCACTACCCGAGCACCCAGATGCCCGGAGAGGTCGGCAACTTCGTCGTCGCCGGTCACCGCAAGGCCTACGGCGGTGCGATGACCCTGATCAGCGACCTGCAGATCGGCGACAAGGTCTACGTCCAGACGGCCGACGGCTACTACACCTACGTGTTCCGGAACATCACCTACGTGTTGCCCACCCAGGTGGACGTCCTCAATCCCGTCCCACAGGTGGACGGCGTCGCACCCACGCAGCGCATCCTCACCCTGACCACCTGCAACCCGCTCTACTCGACGGCGGAACGCAGTATCGCTTACGCGGTGTACGAGTCCTGGCAGCCGCTGTCCGCCGGACCGCCCGCCGAGATCGCCGCGTCCGTCGCGGCCGCTGGAGGCTGACGATGTACGGCGCACTCTGGAGGGTCCTGCCCGGACCCGTCTGGCTGAGGATCATCATCCTCGTCGTCCTGTTCGTGGCGGTCGTAGCCGCCCTCTTCACGTGGGTGTTCCCCTACGTGGACTCGTTCATCGTCGATCAGAATGTGACCGTCGGCGACGAATGACCCGAGTCCTGGTCATCGACAACTACGACAGCTTCGTCTACACGCTGAACGGGTACGTCGAACAACTGGGTGCCGAGACGGTCGTCGTGCAGAACGACGGCATCGCGCTCGACGACCTCGAGCAGCGGATCCGCGGGTTCGACGGCGTCATCGTCTCGCCCGGACCCGGTCGGCCATCCGACGCCGGAATCTCACTGGACACCGTGCACGCGGCGTACCGCATCGGGACACCACTCCTCGGGGTGTGCCTCGGCCACCAGGCGATCGCTGAGGCGTTCGGAGCGACCGTGCACACTGCCGACGAGCTGATGCACGGGCAGAGCTCGCTCGTCGAACACGACGGCAGTGTCTTGTACCGGGGAATCCCGCCGCAGTTCAACGCCACCAGGTATCACTCGCTCGCCGTCGTCGACGGCAGCGTGCCCGAGGAGCTCGTCGTGACGAGCCGGACGACCGGCGGCGTCATCATGGGGCTCCGCCACCGTGACGCCCCGATCCACGGCGTGCAGTTCCATCCGGAATCGGTGCTCTCCGAGGGCGGCTACCAGCTCCTGGCGAACTGGCTCGAGACGACCGGGCTCACCGCTGTGAATGAGCGGGCACGAGGGCTCAGCCCGCTCATGACCCGGTAGGCCCTTCGAGAGGCTCAGGGACCGGAGAGCCTGCTCAGGGACCGCCCTTCGACAGGCTCAGGGACCAGCGCCGCCCGCGGACCGGCGCAGCCTACGGACCGGAGCAGTAGGTGAGCGTGATGACGGACTTCTGCGGGATGTCGCCCGGTGCGGGAGACATCGCCGTGACCGGGTCGCCGGCGACGGCCTTGCACGTCGCGTCGGCCTGCGGCTGCACGGTGAACTGCCTCGTCGAGTCCTGCAGGTAGTTCGTCGCGTCGAGGAGCGGCTGCCCGACGACGTCCGTCAGCGTGACGTTCCCGCTGGAGACCACGAGGTTCACCGTGGACCCCTGGTCGACGGAGGTACCCGCTCCGGGATCCATCCGCAGTACGACACCTGCCGGCACGGTCGGCGAGTTCTCCCGGGTCACGGAACCTTGCGCGAGACCGGCAGCGGCGACCGCGGCCCACGCAGCCTCGGAGGACTGGTTGACGACGTCGGGGACCTCGACCTGGGCACGGCCGGTCGACACGTAGACCTTGATCTGCGTGTTCTTGGTCACCGTGGTGCCGCCGGGCGGGTCGGTGCGGATGACGTGACCCGCCTTGTAGTCGCTGCTCGCTTCGTCGAACTTGGTCGGGACGAGCTCGAGCTGCTCGATCGTGCTGTTCGCGCTCTCCCACGTGGCGTCGACGAGATCCGGGACCTCTCTGGAGTCCGTGGAGATGCTCGTCGCGGGCGGAAGCTGCACCACCCAGAACACGAGGGAGAAGAGGACGACGGCGATTCCGGCGATGGCGGCCCAGATCCACACGACCGGTGGCCGGCGCTGGGTACGCGTCACGGTGTCGTCCGAGGTGAGCTGACGGATCGCCTGCTCGGTGCTGGACGCCGCCGTCGGAGACGGGCCGAACAGTGAGTCGTGGTCGTCGCGGCGGACCGGAACATGGCCGGCTCCGGCTTCGTCGAGGTCCTCACGGAACTCGACGGCGCTCTGGTACCGCTCGAAGCGATCCTTCGCGAGGGCTCGGAGGACGACCTGATCGAGTGCCGGCGACACCTTCGGGTTGATCGAGCTCGGCTTCACCGGGCGCTCGCTCACGTGCTGGTACGCCACTGCGACGGCGGTGTCGCCGCGGAAGGGCGCCTTGCCCGTCAGCATCTCGAAGAGGACGACGCCGGTGGAGTAGAGGTCGGTCCGGGCGTCGACCGTCTCGCCCTTGGCCTGCTCGGGGGAGAAGTACGCAGCCGTGCCGAGGATGGCGGTCGTCTGGGCGACCGTCGTGGACGAATCGGAGACGGCGCGCGCGATGCCGAAGTCGGTGACCTTGACGTCGCCGGCCGTGGTGATCATGACGTTGCCCGGCTTGATGTCGCGGTGCACGACGCCGGCGCGGTGGGAGTACTCCAGGGCGGTGAGGATGCTGTGCGCGATCCGCACCGCCTCCTCGGACTCGACGGGACCCTCGGCGATGAGGTCCTTGAGCATGCGCCCTTCGACGTACTCCATGACGATGAACGGCTCGATGAGGTCGTGACCGGAAACGTCCTTCACCCGCTCCTCGCCGGCGTCGTAGACGCGGACGATCGTCGGGTGCGCCATCCGCGAGGCGGCCTGCGCCTCTTGCCGGAAACGGGAGCGGAAGGCGGGGTCGGTTGCGAGCGTGGACTTCAGGACCTTGATGGCGACGGTGCGACCGAGCTTGGTGTCCACGCCGCGGAAGACGTTGGACATGCCCCCGCGACCGATGAGGTCGCCGACGACGTATCGGCCTGCGAGCAGGCGTTGATCGTCAGCCACGTACCACCCCTGAATTCGCTTGGAGGACAAACACTAACAGCTTACCCGGGCACCTTCCGAGTGCTCTCAGGGATGACCCTGAGAGCACTCGTCGCGGCATCGGCCTACTGCTCCTTGATGACGTTGACCGACTCCGAGGACGGCGATCCGGAGGAGGTACCGGTGCTGCAGCGGACCGCGTACGAGACCGAGAGCGTGCCCACCGCGTCGACTGTGATGGTACCCGTCGTGGTGTTCGCATCGAACTGGCCCGAGGAGTTGTTCTGGAAGTAGCCGCCGGAGACAGCGACGGTGTACCCGAGGAAGTCGGCCCCGGTCGGGCAGGCGTTCTGCACCGCGAGCCAGTCGACCTTGATCGAGGTCGAGGTCGCGTCCTTCGGGATGACGAGCGATCCGTCGTCGAGTGCCGACTGGTCGAGCTTCGGTGCCTCGGTCGGCGGGTTGATGACCGCGATCTCGTCGTAGACGGTCAACGTGATGGCCGAACCGGTCTTGACGTTGCCCGTGGGGTTCACGTCGTAGACGGTGTTGACCTGTTCCGGCGTCGTGGCCGGGTCGCCGACGTTCTTCGACACGCTGAAGTTGTACGGCGGCGCGCTGAAGATCGTGTTGAGTTCGTCGAAGGACCGGCCCTGGAGGTCGCTCAGGTTGATCGGGAACACCGTGGGCGTGGGCGTCGGTGTGGGCGTCGGGGTCTTCGTCGGCTTCGGCGTCGTGGACGTCGTGGCCGACGGAGTCGTACCTCCCGCGTCGTTCCCCTGGTTCGCGAACACGGCGATCAGCGAACCGACCAGCACGATGACGAGCAGGGCGACGAGACCGATGAGCGGCCAGGTCCACTTGCTGCGCTGCTTCTTCTCGCCCTCGCCCTCGACGTCGTCCTCGAGCTGGTCCGCTTCGGCGGCGGACAGCAACTGCGTGGTCGCGTCGTCGGCTGCGGGCATCCGGCGGGTCTGGTCCATCACGGTGGTCGCGGCGTCGCCGGCCCCACCGAGGATCATCGGCACGGCTGCGGCCGCGGCATTGAGGTCGCCCCGACGGAGCGCCTGGGCGGCGCGCGCGACGTGGGCGGACGATGCCGGACGGTCGACCGGGTTCTTCGCGATCATCGACATGACGAACCGGCGGACCGGCTCGGCGATCGTGACGGGGAGCTCCGGCGGCTGCTCGTTGATCTGCGCCATCGCGATGGCGACCTGCGACTCGCCCGTGAACGGACGGCGTCCGGCGAGGCACTCGTACGCGACGATGCCGAGCGAGTAGATGTCCGTCGACGGTGAGGCGGGGTGCCCGCTCGCCTGCTCGGGCGAGAGGTACTGCACCGTGCCCATGACCTGACCGGTGGCCGTGAGCGGCACCTGGTCGGCGATGCGGGCGATGCCGAAGTCGGTGATCTTGACGCGGCCGTCCGGCGTGATGAGCAGGTTGCCCGGCTTGATGTCACGGTGGACGAGGCCTGCGGCGTGCGCGGCCTGGAGTGCCGACGAGGTCTGCGCGACGATGTCGAGCACCTTGTCGGTGGGCAGGACGCGCTCGCGCTCGAGCACGGTGGACAGGGCCTCACCGGGCACGAGTTCCATGACGAGGAACGCGCTGCCGTCCTCCTCGCCGTAGTCGAAGACGTTGGCGATGCCCTCGTGGTTCACGAGTGCGGCGTGCCGTGCCTCGGCACGGAACCGCTCGAGGAACCCGGGGTCCCCCATGTACTCGTCCTTGAGGATCTTGATGGCGATGGTCCGGCCGATGACCAGGTCAGTGGCCTGCCACACCTCGCCCATGCCACCGATCGCAATGCGAGATTGCAGTTCGTAGCGACCTCCGAAGGTCAGCCCGGCTGTCGGTCTCATTTGTTCAGCACCGCCTCTAGTACTTTCTTCGCGATCGGCGCGGCCACGAGGTTGCCGTAACCGTCCTGTCCGAGTCCACCGCCATCTTCAACAACGACCGCCACGGCGACCTTCGGGTCGTCCGCAGGCGCGAAACCGGTGAACCACAGCGTGTACGGATCGTCGGATCCGTTCTGTGCCGTGCCTGTCTTTCCAGCCACATCGACCCCATCTATTCTTGCATTAGTCGCAGCACCGCTCTGGACGCCCTGGACCATGATGTCCGTGATCTCCTTGGCCACCGAGCTCGAGATCGGCTGCGACAACTGCGCCGGTTCGAACTCCTTGAGCACGCTCAGATCGGGGTTCACGACGCGGTTCACCAGCTGCGGGTTGCAGACGATGCCACCGTTCGCGATACCGGCCGAGACCATGGCCATCTGGAGTGCCGAGGCCCGCACGGTGTACTGCCCGAAGGCGGCCATGGCGGTCTGGTCGTCGCTCAGCGCGTTCGGGAAGGTGCTCGGCTGCATCGGCATGGGGTTGAGTCCCGTTCCGGTGATGTTGACGTCCATGTTGAAGCCGAAGCTCTGCGCCATGTCGCGGATCTTCTCGTAGCCGAGTTCGACGCCGAGCTCCGCGAGCGGGATGTTGCAGCTGAGCTCGACGGCCGTCGCGATGGACACCGTCGCGCCGCCGCCGCAGCTTCCACCCTCGGAGTTGCGGATGACGGTGCTCGTCCCGGGCAGCGTGTAGGTGGAGGGGTTCGGGAACTCCGACTCCGGCGTGTAGTCACCCGACGCGAACGCGGCGGCCGCGGTGACGAGCTTGAACGTGGAACCGGGCGGATCGAGGTCGCCGTCGACGCCCTTGTTGAGGAGTGGCTGGCGGTCGTCGTCGTCGAGGGTCCGGTAGGCGTCGAGCACCGCCGCGTTGTCGTGACTGGCCAGGACGTTCGGGTCGTAGCCGGGGCTCGACACCGAGGCGAGGATCTTGCCCGTCTTCGGCTCGATGGCGACGATCGCGCCCTCCTGGTCACCGAGTGCGTCGAAGGCGGCCTGCTGCACGATGGGGTCCAGGGTGACCTCGACCGCGGCACCCTTCGGTGCCTGACCGGAGATGAGCCGGTTGATGGAGTCGAGGAACTGCGAGTTCGAGGTACCGCTGAGGAGGTCGTTGGTCGCGAGTTCGAGACCGGACGAGCCCTGGGTGGGCGAGAAGTAACCGGTGACGGGCGCGTACAGCGGGCCGTTCGCGTAGACGCGCTGGTACTTGTACTCGTCGTCACTCGCGACGGACGAGGCGATGGCGGTCCCGTCCGTGAGCAGGATGGGACCCCGCTCCGTCCGGTAGCTGTCGTAGAGCGTCCGGGTGTTGCGACCGTCCGCGTTGAGGGTGTCGGCCTGGAACATCTGGATGATCGTGGTCGACCCGAAGAGCGCCAGGAACATCGCCAGGACGACGATGCTCACCCGCTTGAGTTCGCGATTCATGAGACCACCGCCTTGGGTTGGGTTCGGACCGTGTCGGAGATGCGGAGCAGGACGGCGATGATGATCCAGTTCGCGACGAGCGAGGACCCGCCGGCCGCCAGGAAGGGCGTGGTGAGCCCCGTGAGCGGGATGATGCGGGTCACGCCGCCGACGACGACGAAGACCTGCAGCGCGACGGTGAACGCCAGGCCGACCGAGAGGAGCTTGCCGAAGTCGTCGGTACCGGCGTAGCCGACCCGGAAGCCCCGCGAGACGAGCAGCAGGTAGAGCGCGAAGATCGCGAAGAGACCGGCGAGACCGAGCTCCTCACCGAGGCTGGCGATGATGTAGTCGCTCTGCGGGACTGGGGTGATCTCGGGCATGCCCTGGCCGAGCCCGGTGCCGAGCAGTCCGCCGTGGGCGAGGCCGAAGATGCCCTGCACGAGCTGGTAGCTGCCGCCGTCGCGGTCGAAGACCTCCGGGTTGAAGGCGTCCCACCAGTTGTGGAAACGACCGGCGACGTAGGACAGGGTCTGACCGGCGATGAACGCACCGGCGAAGAACATCGTCAGGCCGATGATGATCCAGCTGGCACGGCTCGTCGCGACGTACAGCATGACGAGGAACATGCCGAAGTAGAGCAGACCGGTTCCGAGGTCGCGCTGGAAGACGATCACGCCCATCGCCATCGCCCACACCACGAGGATCGGGCCCAGGTCGCGCAGGCGGGGGAACTGGATCCCGAGGAACTTCTTGCCGACCATCGAGAGGCTGTCGCGCGTGCGCACGAGATAGCCGGCGAAGAAGACCGCGAGAGCGATCTTCGCGATCTCGCCGGGCTGGAAGGTGACCGCGTCGCCGATGCCGATCCAGACGCGGGCGCCGTTGACCTCGCGACCGATGCCCGGCAGCAGGGGCAGCAGGAGCAGGACGAAGGCGAAGAGGCCGGCGATGTACGTGTACTTGAAGAGGACGCGGTGGTTGCGGATGATCAGGACCACGGCGATGGCTCCGGCGATCGCGATCGCACTCCACACCATCTGTCGGACCGCGGCGCTCGCCCAACCGGAGTCGCCGAGGGCGATGTCGATCCGGTAGATCTCGGCGATGCCGACGCCGCCGAGCACGGTGGCGATCGGCAGCAGGAAGGGGTCGGCCTCCGCCGCGGTGTAGCGCAGCACGATGTGGAAGGCGAGGACCAGGAGCGACAGGCCCGAGCCGAAGGTGATCAGGGCGAAATCGAGGTGTCCGAGCGCGCCCAGCTGCACGAGCATGACCGCGACCGCGTTGATGGCGAACGCGAAGATGAGGAGCGCGAGCTCGAGGTTGCGGAGCTTCTTCGGCAGCCGGAGTCGGCGCATCGTCTTGATGACGCCGGTGTCGGCTTGGATGGGGGCAGCGACGTCACTGGTCATCGGTCACCCGCAGACGTTTCACGATGTCGAGGGCCTCGGTGAAGGAGGAGGCGCTGATGGTCTGGTCCACGGCCTGGCGATCGAAATCGGAGAGCGAGCCGAGCGGGATGCCGGTGTCCTCCTTGACGCTCGACAACTGGATGGGGCCGATGTCCTGCTGGATGCCCTGGTAGATGACGACGGTGTCGTCGTCGCCACCGACGAAGTAGCGGGTCTGGGTCCAGGCGTACCCGAGCACGACCCCGCCGACGATCGCGACGATGACCACGATGAGGCCGACGAGCCAGGTGATGCGCCGCCGTCTCGCACGACGCTCGTCCTCTTCGATGAGCTCGTCGAGGTAGTCCTCGGAGGCGGGCTCGAAGTGCGAGTTGCCGAGCGAGGTGACCCGGCCGGGATGCAGCCAGCTGTTGGGGATGAGCGAGGGCTTCTTCACCGACGGGGTGAGCGCGAAGGCCACGGGCTTCGAGGCCGAACCGACGACGACGGGCTCGCCGTCACCCACCGGCTCGTCGACGATGTCGACGACCACGACGGTGACGTTGTCCGGTGCACCGCGGTCCAGGCTCTGCCGGACGAGCTTCTCGGCAGTGCGCTGCGCCGACAGCTTCTCGGTGAGGGTCGCGGTGATGTGCGTCTCGTCGACCACGCCCGAGAGACCGTCCGAGCAGAGGATCCAGCGGTCACCCGGCTGCGTCCCGAGCGTCATCGTGTCGATCTCGGGGGAGGCGTCGACGTCGCCGAGGACGCGCATCAGCACCGATCGGCGGGGATGGACCATCGCTTCCTCGGCCGTGATCCGGCCGGAGTCCACGAGGCGCTGGACGAACGTGTGGTCGACCGTGATCTGGCTGAGCTCGCCCTCGCGGAAGAGGTAGATGCGGGAGTCGCCGATGTGGGCGATGGCGACCTCGTTGCCGATGACCGCGAGCGCGGAGACCGTGGTGCCCATGCCCGTCAGCTCGCGGTGCTTCGAGACCGTGTCGCCCAGGATGGAGTTCGCCGCGAGGATCGCGGACTGGAGCGTCGCCTCAGCGGCTTCGGAGGACGGATACGGTTCGTCGGCCTCGATGATGCGGTTGAGTGCCATCGCCGAGGCGACGTCACCGCCGGCGTGGCCACCCATGCCGTCGGCGACGACGAACAGGTGGTGCCCGGAGTAGCCGGAATCCTGGTTGTTTGAGCGCACTTTACCCACGTGGGAGAGCGCTGCGCCGGCGCCGCTGGTCGTCACCGGGTTACCGCCGCAACTCGAAACTGGTCTGGCCGACCTTGACGGGGGTGTCGAGTGGGATCTGCGTCGGGACGCTCACGCGCTTGCCGGCGAGGAAGGTGCCGTTGGTGGAGTCGAGGTCCTGGACCATCCACTCGTCGTTCCAGAGCATGAGGCGCGCGTGATGCGTGGACGTGTAGTCGTCGCGGATGATGAGGCCGGAGTCCGCTGAGCGGCCGATGGTGATCGGCTCGCGGCCGAGTGGGAGCTCGGTGCCCTGCTTGGGACCGGACACGATGACGAGGCGCGAGGTGTTGTCGACCGTGGCGCGTGGAGGCGTGCCGCTCGATCCTCCGGCAGCGGGCCGACTGGGTGCCGGGGCGGTCGCGGCGCGCATCGGCTGCGGCGGGGTGGCCGGAGCACCGTTCGACGACTGCTGCTGCGGCTTCCGGACACGTGGTCCGAAGAGATCGGTGCGGAGGGCGTAGACGATGCCGAAGACGAACGTCCAGAGCAGGAGCAGGAAGCCGATGCGGAGGACCAGCAGGGTCAGTTCGCTCACGCGCCGTCCCCCCAGGAGTCGCCGAAGGACGACACATCGTGACGTCGGGTCGCATCGCTCATCTGGCGATCGGATCCGCCGGCCTTGGCGACCACCCTGAACACGATCCTGGTGCGGCCGATCTCGATGACGGAGTCGGGGGAGAGGGCCGCCTGGCGGAAGGGCTGGCCGTTGAGCTTCGAACCGTTCGTCGAGCCGAGGTCGCGCGCCTGACCGGCGTTGCCGTCCCAGAGGATCTCGACGTGCTTCCGTGAGGTGCCGGTGTCGGGGATCGTGATGTCGGCCTCGGCACCGCGGCCGATGACCGTGCGGGCCTGCGTGATCGGATAGCGCTTGCCGCCGATGTCGAGCACAGGCGCCCAGGTGACGGAGCCCTTGAGGTTGACGCTGTCGATCTGGACGAGGCCGTCGGGGAGGGAGCGGTCGCCGGAGAGCTTGATGGTCACGGCCCCGGGGAAGGAGTAGCCCTGGCTCTTGGCGTGCTTCTGGACGAGCGAACCGAGCTCGTCGATGAGGGAGGGACCGATGGCGTCCATGCGCTCGAAGTCGGTGGGCGACATGCGGACGGTGAACTTGTTCGGCACGAGGATGCGGTCGCGGGACACGACGGCGGCCTTGGTGTCGAGCTCGCGTCGGAGCGCGCTCGTGATCTCGACCGGCTGGAGTCCGGACTTGAAGGTCTTCGCGAAGGCGCCGTTGACGGCGCGCTCGAGTCCCTTCTCGAAGTTGTCCAGAATGCCCACGGTCTCTCGATTCGTGTCGGTGTCCAGGCAATGTTAGACGGTTTGCCTGCACACGAGGCCAATCGACGCGGGCGCCGACGCCAGGTGTTCACCCGCTCGGCAGCAGGAGATCAGCATCGGCACCGGACCGTCGGGGCCGTTTCGTCCTGCTCTGGCGCGGATCTCCGGTGTTCTGCCACCCGGGCTCCGCGTGCTATCCTCGATAAGTTGCCGCGAGAGCGGTGACGTCTGGTGTCTCGCGCGAGTGGCGGAATTGGCAGACGCGCTGGCTTCAGGTGCCAGTGCTCGAAAGGGCGTGCGGGTTCAAGTCCCGCCTCGCGCACCAGTGGATGTGACACGAAGGCCCCCGAGGAATCGGGGGCCTTCGTCGTTGTCGGCGTCGATCGACGAATCGGTTCTCGGTGTTCGTGGAGCCAGGGGCGCTCGTCGCGCGTTGACAAGGTCACTTGACACGTCGTCGTGTGACAAGCATGCTTGACCTATGTCAGGTTTCCTTGTCACCGCGGATCGCGGACCCGAGGTGTGCGGCTGATGGCGGCGCTCACCGAGCGCGAGGGGCGCGGTGGCGCCGCGTTCCGGCGGCTGGCGTCGATGAGCGCTCGCGATGTGCTCAGGAACCCGCTCACCGGGATCTCGATGTGGTTCATGACCGGCATCGTCCTCGTGATCTACGTCTCCATGTGGCTCGCGTTCGTCGTCCTGGGCCCCGCTCCGGTCGTCGCGCTGGACACGGACGACCCGGGAGTCCCGTCGGCTCTGGAGCGGGCCGGTGTGCGGTTGGTCACCGACGACGCCCCCGATCGGAACACGCGGGTGACCGTGCACGAAGGGAGCGCCCTGGTCGTGCTCGACGCTGCCGACCAGGCTGCGTGGGACCCGATCTGGCGGGGGCTGCGCGACGCAGGCGTCCCTGCGCACGACGTGACGGTGACGGATGACGAGGGCGACGTGAAGATCGACCCGCTCCAGGAGAACCTCGGGATCGTGGTCCTGGTCGGGGTCGCGAGCCTGGCGTTCGTCGGGACGACCGTCCCGCTCGTGGCGATGCGGGAGCGCGGGCTGCTCCGGCTGCTCGGTGTGACGCCGCTCCGCCGATCGACCTTCCTCCTCGCGCAGCTCCCCTTGCGTGCGCTGGTGGCGGTGGGCATCCTGGTGCTGACGACCGGGATCGCCGTCTGGCGCAGGTACGTCGACGGTGTGGACCTCCTCACTCTGGGGGTCTCGTTCCTCCTCGGGGCGGCGATGCTGTTCGCTCTGGCGTTGGTGTTCGCCGCCCGATCGCGGAACGCCGAGGCGATACAACAGACGATGGTGATGGTGACGATCGGGCTCGTGTTCGCGTCGGGTGGGCTCCTGCCGCAGTCCATCCTCCCTGCCGCCGTACAGGTCGCCATGGACTGCCTGCCGACCACCTGGTTCGCCGTCGCCGCGAGTGCCTCACTGACCGGGGCCGAACCGTTCCTCCCCGTCCCCGCGCTCTGGGGGCTCATGTCGCTCATCACCGTCGCAGCAGGCGTGCTCGCCGTGCGGTGGTTCGAGTGGGATCAGTCCGAGCGCGACGGGCGGACGACCACGACGTCCGACACACAACGAGAGGTGGCTGCATGAACGAGCACACGACACGGGGATCGACGCCGCAGGAGCGTCGCGCGTCCCGCAGATACATGTGGGAGATCGCGGCCGGTGCCGTCGGGTTCCTCGTGACGTTCCTCTTCCTACCGGAACTGTTCCCCACCGAGCCGGGATCGCCCGCAGCCGTCGTGGTCGCGCTCGTCCCGCTCGTGCCGGTGGTGTGGATGGCGATCGCACTCATCCGGCACGTGCGTCGCGTTGACGAACTGCAGCGTGGAGTGATCGTGCTGAGTCTCGCCATCGGGTTCGGTGCGGCGATGCTGATCAGTCTCGCGGTCGTGTTCCTGTCGACCGCCGGTGTCGTCGTCCCCCAGCCGGAATGGTGGGTGTTCATCGGCGGGATGGCGGTCTGGGGCGTGTCCATCGGTGTCGTCTCCTTCCGGGCCACCCGATGAAGAACGACGTTCGCGCCCTGCGCACTGAACGCGGGTGGACCCAGGTCCAGTTCGCTGAAGCACTCGGCGTCTCCAGGCAGACGGTGAACGCACTCGAGACCGGGCGCTACGACCCGTCCCTGCCGTTGGCGTTCCGGGTCTCCGCACTGCTCTCCCGCCCGATCGAGGACATCTTCTTCCCGGGTGAACACGATGCCCCGCCGTCTGGAGGACGACGATGAACGGACCGGACCGAGTGGTCGTCACCGTCGAGCGGCTCGGCAAACGCTACGGCGGCCGCAGCGTCCTGCGCGACGTCTCCCTCCGGGTCCGCGCGGGCGAGGTGTTCGGACTGCTGGGACCGAACGGTGCCGGGAAGACCACCACACTCGAGACCATCGTCGGTCTCCGCCGTCCCACCGACGGAACCGTGCGGGTGCTCGGACGAGACCCGGCGATCGACCGCCGGTACGTGACCGAGCGGATGGCGGTGCAGCCGCAGGCCGCCACCCTGTTCCCGACGCTCACGGTCGCGGAGACGCTCGACCTCTTCGCGTCGTTCTACCGCGACGCGCGGCGCCCCGAGGAGGTCTTGGACGAGCTCGATCTGCGGGAGGCGCGGCGCGTGCGCGTGAAGCACCTCTCGGGCGGTCAGGAGCGTCGCCTGCTGATCGCCATCGCGTTGATCGGCGATCCCGAGATCGTCGTCCTCGACGAGCCGTCGGCCGGACTCGACCCGCAGGCCCGACGGAACCTCTGGGACATCATCCGGCGCCAGCAGGAACGCGGGACCACGATCCTGCTCTCGACGCACCACATGGACGAGGCCACCCAGGTCTGCGACCGGATCGCCGTCCTCGTGAACGGCTCGATCGCCGCCTCGGGGGAGCCTGAGACCCTGGTCAGGGAACACGCCGCCACGGCCACGGTGACTTTCGAGGTCCCCGGCCCGACCACCGCGGACGAGCTGCGTTCCCACGACCTCCCCGGCGAGATCACCGTGACGGCGAAGGGCGACGTCAGCCTGGTCGGGATCGTGACCGACGACCCCGACGCCGTGCTGCGCCGACTCACCTTCTCCACCGGTCTCAGACCGCGCGGGTTCCGAGTGGCGCACGGATCACTCGAGGACCTCTTCATCGATCTCGCGAACCGGCCGACGTCGGCAACCACGGGCGACCCGGCCCACAGCCCATGAGCACGACGCATGCGTTCCCGGCGCAGGTGCGGAGCTTCGCCGCGGCCCACGCGCGTGACCTCGTCCGGGACCCGCGCTCGGTCATCGCGCTCGTGGCGAGTTTCCTGGCCTTGATCGCACTGCTCTGGGGTGTGGACGCCCTCGTGGCGACGGCGTCCGGCGCGCCTGCCGGTGTGCTGGAGCGTGGCCTCCCGCTCGTCTCGAGCACGGGATCGATGGCGATCGCGTTCATGCTCACCACGGTGCCGCTGGTCCGGCATCGCAGCACCGGCCTGCTGCGGGCGCTGTCGACCTCGCCGGCCCGTCGCGACGCCTACCTGCTCGGACATCTGCCGATCCGCGTGGGGTTGGTCGTCGTCGAGGCTGCGGCGATCATCGCCCTGGCCGCCTGGACGGTGCCGACCCGTCCACTCTCCGACCTCATCGCGATCGCCGGCACGATCCTGCTCGGTGGCGCGATGCTGCTCGGCTTCGGCTACCTCCTCGCGGCGCGGTTGTCGAACCCGGACATCGCCATGCAACTCGCGTACCTGCTGCCGATGCTCGCTCTCGCCACATCCGGGGCGCTCTTCCCGCTCGCGGTCCTTCCGGAGTGGGTCGCCGGTCTCTTCCGGCTCCTGCCCACGACCTGGATCGTCGGCGCACTCGAGGCGCTTATCTCCCAGGGCCCTCAGCCCGTGCCGCTCGCGGTGGTCTGGAGTCTGATGGCGGCGTGCGCGGTCGTGTCGGGTCTCGCGGCCGCCGGGCTCCACCGATGGGACGCAGGCTGACGGACGGCACCGTCCACGACTGGTGAGCGGGGCGGCGGTGGCATCTGGTGCTCCGCGGTTGTGAGGTGAGATGATGCGGTGCTGCCTCGAACGCGTGCGGTCCTCCGCCACGTCCGTCCCGATGCGCGAGGCGCTGCGGGTTCCGGGACGGCTGCTCCTCCCGACGACCCGGAATTGAAGGACGCCAGGCACCCGATGACGACCCGCGACGCATGAAGTACGTGCCCTCTTTCGGCCTGAAGGCGCAGGTGTCCATGCTCTGCGTGGCGCCGCTCTTCATCTTCCTGGTGACGCCGAAGGACAAACTCGCAGCGGCTGCGCTGCCTCTGGTGATCGTCGTCGTGATCCTCGCAGCCGTGGCATGGAACACCCTCGTCGTGACGACACACCGGATCGTCGTGCTCGATGAGCATCTGGTGGCGTACACGGCCTTCCGCTCCCGCGTCGTCCGTATCGACGACGTCACCTCGATCGGACTGAGCTGGACAGCCCAGAGCTTCCGCATCGCCCTGCGGGATGGTCCGAGCATCAGGGGCTACCGCCGCAACGGCTACGCCACGTTCGCGGAGGACCTGACGACCGGACACCCGTCGATCGAGTTCCGATACTCCATGCTGAAGCCGAAGACCGATCAGTTCATGGAATCGGGCTACTCGGAGCTGACGGCGGACGAACGTCGCGAAGCCGAGGCCCTCGTCCTGGCCGCCCAGTCGGCGACGAGCTGAGCTGCCCGCGCGACGATAGGGTGAGGACCCGTGACGGCCGTCCTTCCCCCTGAGCATCGCGAGACGACGCCCCGCGGGGTACTCGTCTCCGTCGTCGCCTCGTTCCTGTTCGCGGCGCTGTTCTTCCTGCCGCCCCTGCTGGAGCCGTTCGGGGCGAACGAGATCTTCGCCTGGCGCGTGATCGCGACGGTGCCGGTGCTGGCGACGCTCATCGCGGTGTTCGGGTGGTGGCGGGAGGTCCGGGACATCGCGGTCCGTCTCGCGCGTCGTCCGATCCTCGTCCTCGTGGTCGTGCTCGACGGGCTCCTGTTGTCCCTGCAGCTGTGGCTCTTCGGTTGGGCACCGCAGACGGGGCACGGGCTCGAACTCGCACTCGGCTACCTCCTGATGCCGCTGGCGATGGTCGTGGTCGGCGTCGTCCTGCATCGGGAGCGACTCGCGCCGCTCCGGATCGCGGCTGTGGCCGCAGCCGCCCTCGGCGTCACCGCCGCGATCGTCGTGGCCGGTGGGCTGTCCTGGGCGACCATCGCGGTCGCGGTCGGCTACCCGGTGTACTTCGCGATCCGGCGCCGAGCCGGGCTCGACTCCATCGGTGCGTTCTGCTTCGAGCTGGCGGTCCTCGTCCCCGTCGCGATCGTGCTGGCGCTGCAACCGTCCTCACTCGCCATCCTGGCCGCGCACCCGCAGCTGGGCTGGGGGATCGTGCTCCTCGGGGTGATCGGCGGCGTCGCCCTCGTGCTGTACCTCGTCGCGAGTCGCCTGCTGTCGTTCGGCGTCTTCGGACTGCTCAGCTACCTGGAACCGGTGCTGCTGGTCTTCGTGGCGGTCCTCCTCCTCGGCGAATCACTGACGCTCGCCGACGGGTTCGTCTACGGCCCGATCGTGGTCGCCCTCGTCCTGCTCGGGCTCGAGACCGTGCGCAGGCCACGCTGAGCGCCCTCCTTCAGCACGGCGCGTCGCCGCGAACCTGTGAAGTCAAGCCTCGGGACGCGTTCCGCGAGCGCGCCTAGCCTGAAGGCATGGTTACGAAGCATGCTCCAGCAGTGTCGCTCGAGTCGCCGTTTCCTCCAGCGCGAGACTCGTCCGAACGGCACCACGTCGTCCCGATCGGTGCCCGGCAATGGCGGATCTCGAACGACGCCGATCCCTCCTCACCCGAATGTTGTCTCGCGTACGTCGAGGCACAGGGCGCCGGTTACGACGTCCTCATCGTCGCGCCCAGCCCGCCTGAATGGCTGCATGTGGACACCTTCGACGAGGCCAAGCGCGCCGCGATCCGACGGCCGTCGCCGCAGCTCTGAGTCGCTCCACCGGCGTTCATTCGCCCATGATTGGGCGAATGAACGCCGGTTCGCCCAAGCATGGGCGAACGAACGGGCTCAGACGCTCCCGCGACGCACGATCGACGTGGGGACGAACGAGCCGACGGGCGAGATCGTCTCACCCCGGAGCTGCGCGAGCAGCACCTCGGCCGCGCGCTGACCGACGGCCGCCGCCGGCTGGTGGACCGTGGTGAGGGGCGGGTGGCAACGGAGCGCCCACGCCGAATCGTCGAAGCCGACGACCGACACGTCCTCCGGAACATTCCGCCCTGCCGCACGGAGGGCTTCGAGCGCTCCGGCCGCGACGGCGTCCGAGGCCGCGAACACGCCGTCGACGGCCGGCTCCCGGCGGAGCAGCTCCACCATCCCAGCGAAGCCGTCCTGGTGCGAGTAGAGCGGGACCTCCACGACGAGTCGTTCGTCGAAGCGGTCGCCGAGCGCATTGCGGAATCCGGCCAGTCGGTCGGAGCCGGAGTCCCGGTCGAGGGCTGCCGCGATCATGCCGATGTGCTGTCGACCGGCGCCGATCAGCTCACCGGTGATGTCGACCGACGCCGACCGGTTGTCGATCCCGACGAACGGGAGCTCACGGAGGTCGGGCGGGTGGCCGACGAAGGTCGCGGGGAGACCGAGGCGCTCGATGACGCGCGTGATCGGGTCGTTCTGGCGGGCGGAGACCATGATCACCCCGTCGACGAAGCCGCCCGAGAGGTACCGGGTGATGCGGTCGGTGTCGCGCTCGGAGTCGACGACCAGGCAGACGAGCTGGTGGTCGGCCTGTGACAGGGCCTCGTTCGCCCCGAGCAGGATGTTGCCGATGTTGGGGTCGTCGACGAACAGGCTGTGCGGCTCGTGGACGACGAATCCGACGGCCTGGGTGCGCTGCATGACGAGGTTCCGGGCGGCCGTGTTCGGCACGTAGCCGACCTTCTCGATGGCGGCCTCGATGGCCTCGCGCGCTTCGGCCGACACGTAGCGCTCGCCGTTGACGACCCGGCTCACCGTGCCTCGGGAGACGCCGGCCTCGACGGCGACATCGTGCACCGTCGCTCGTTTGCGTCGGGTCGGCGGAGGGGTCACGGCTCCACCCTAGCGCCGGTCCGGGCGGCCTTCGGCGGGCTCCGTGTTGACAGATTCCGAAACGCACGCCTACTCTGTGTACGTTCACAGACTCTCAACGTGGAGTTGTCGCTCTTCGATCTGTGCACGTTCACAGATCGCGGAAGGCACCATGAGCACGACCCCCACGTTCAGCCACGACGGCATCGCCTACGGCTGCGACTACAACCCCGAGCAGTGGGATCGGTCCGTCTGGCGCGAAGACGTCGCGCTCATGCAGGAGGCGGGCGTCGACCTCGTCGCCCTCAACATCTTCGGCTGGTCGCACCTCGAGCCACGGCCGGGCGAGTTCGACTTCGCCGGGCTCGACGAGATCCTCGACCTGCTCCACGAGGCCGGCATCCGGGTCAACCTCGGAACCGGCACCGCATCGGCCCCACCGTGGCTGACGTTCCGGCACCCGGAGATCCTCCCCGAGACCGAGGACGGGACGACCCGCTTCCCTGGCGGTCGCCAGGCCTGGTGCCCGTCGTCCGCGGTCTTCCGTCGCTACGCCCTCGAACTCGTGGAGCGCGTCGCCAAGCGCTACGGCGCACACCCCGCCGTCGAGCTCTGGCACGTGTCGAACGAACTCGGCTGCCACAACGCGCTCTGCTACGACGACGAGAGCGCCGAGGCATTCCGAGGCTGGCTCCGCGCCCGCTACGAGACGATCGAGCGTCTGAACATCGCGTGGGGCACGTCGTTCTGGAGCCAGCAGTACAGCGACTTCGCCGAGATCCTGCCGCCGCGCCTGACCCTGTCGAGCCGGAACCCGAGCCAGGTCATCGACTTCCACCGCTTCTCCTCCGACGAGCTCCTCGGCTATTACCGGGCCGAGCTCGAGGTCCTGCGCCGTCACAGCTCGGTGCCCGTCACGACCAACTTCATGGTCACCGCGCACATCCGGAACCTCGACTACTGGCGGTGGGCGCCCGAGATGGACGTCGTCGCCAACGACCACTACCTCGACAACCGCCTCGCGGACCCCACGGCCGAACTCGCGTTCGCGAGCGACCTCACGCGCGGTCTCGCCGGGGGCGGCGCCTGGTTGCTCATGGAGCAGTCCACCGGTGCGGTCAACTGGCAGCCGCAGAACCTCGCGAAGGCACCGGGCGAGATGACCCGGAACTCCCTCACGCACGTCGCGAAGGGCGCGGAGGCGATCTGCTTCTTCCAGTGGCGCGCGTCACTGCAGGGCTCGGAGAAGTTCCACTCGGCCCTCCTGCCGCACGCGGGCACCGACTCCGACGTGTGGCGCGAGGTCGTCGAGCTGGGCGGCACGCTCGACCGACTCGACGAGATCACCGGCACGCGCGTCCAGGCCGATGTCGCCCTCCTCTTCTCCTGGGAGAACTGGTGGGCCGCCGACGGCGAGAGCCGCCCGACCCACGCGATCGACCACCTCTCGCAGGTCCACGCGGTCCACGCGTCGCTGCGTCGTCTGGGTCACACCGTCGACGTCGTGCGTCCGGGCGCCGACCTCTCCGCCTACCGGCTCGTCGTCGTCCCGAACCTGTACCTGGTGCGCGACAGCGAGGCCGCGGTCGTCTCGGACTTCGTCGCAGCCGGTGGGCACGCCGTCGTCACGTTCTTCAGTGGGATCGCCGACGAGGAGGACCGGGTCCGCCCCGGCGGCTACCCCGGTGCGTTCCGTGACCTGCTCGGCGTCAACGTCGAGGAGTTCGCCCCCGTCCTCCCCGGCCAGGTGCTGACGCTCGCGTCGGGCCGGACTGCGACGGCCTGGTCCGAGCGGTCTCGCGTCCGCGGTGCCGAGGTCGTCGACTCCTTCGCCGACGGCCCGTCGATCGGTCGCCCGGCCATCACGCGCAACCGCATCGCGGGTGGCGGTGACGCCTGGTACCTCGCGACGAACCTGGATGCCGTCGCGCTCGACGAAGTGCTCCGAGACGCAGCCGCGGGGGCCGGGGCGCTGCCACAGGGTGATCCGGACCAGCCTGGCCTCGAGGTCATCCGCCGCGCCGACGAGGGTCGGAGCTACCTCTTCCTCATCAACCACTCGACGAACGACGTCGAGCTGCCGGCCAGCGGGCGCGAGCTCGTCACCGGCGAACCCGTCGACTCCATCGCACGCGTGCCAGCCGGCGCCGTGCGCGTCATCAGAGAGGACCGCACGCGATGAGCGTCAACATCGAGACGGCCGAGGCGACGTCGCCGCGGCCCGTCCGCCCGCCGAGGGCGGCCAAGCTGCCGAAGGCGGTGGTGCAGCACAAGCGGGCGATCGCCATCTTCATCGTCCCGTTCGCCGTGCTGTTCGCGCTGTTCTACCTCGTGCCGATCGGGTACGCGGTCTACCAGTCACTGCTCGTGATCGAGCGTGACGGCACCTTCGGTCAGGCCCGGGAGGTGTTCGGCGGACTGGCGCAGTACGTGCAGGTCTTCCAGAACGGCCCGTTCTGGCAGTCCGTCGGACGGGTGCTCCTGTTCGGCGTCGTCCAGGTGCCGGTCATGCTCGGGCTCGCGCTCCTCTTTGCGCTGCTGCTCGACTCACCGCTCCTGCGCGGCAAGCGGTTCTTCCGTCTCGCGTTCTTCGTCCCGTACGCGGTGCCCGGCGTGATCGCCGCCATCATGTGGGGCTTCCTCTACTCGCCGAACCTTTCGCCGTTCACCGCGATCACGCAGAACGTGGACTTCCTCTCGGCCGACCTCGTGCTCTGGGCCATCGCGAACGTCGTCACCTGGGTGTTCGTCGGCTACAACATGCTCATCATCTACTCCTCGCTGCTCTCCATCCCGACGGAGATCTACGAGGCCGCGCGGCTGGACGGCGCCGGTCAGGCGCGCATCGCCTGGTCGATCAAGATCCCGCTCGTGATGCCGGCGATCGTGCTCACGGCGATCTTCTCGATCATCGGCACGCTGCAGCTCCTCGCCGAGCCGCAGGTGTTCCGCACCTTCAGCTCAGCCGTCAGCAGCACCTTCACCCCGAACCTCACCGTCTACACCACCTCGTCCATCCCGAACGTGAACCTCGCAGCCGCCTTCTCGGTCGTGCTCGCGCTGGCGACCTTCGTCCTCTCCTTCGGGTTCCTGAAGTTCACGCAGCGAAAGGAAGGCAAATGACCGCCATCCTGTCCACCGGCCGCGGCCCGCAGGAGAGCCGCCTGTCGCGCGCCGGCGCGCTCATCGTGATGCTCGTCTTCACGCTCTACTTCCTCATCCCCATCTGGTGGCTGTTCATCGCCTCGACGAAGTCGTCAGCGCAGTTCGGCAACTCGGCTCCGCTCTGGTTCGCGGACTTCAATCTGTTCGACAACATCGGCCAGCTCGTCGCCTACCGCGACGGCGTCTACCTCAAGTGGATGCTGAACTCGGTGCTGTACGCCGGCCTCGGCGCACTGCTCGGCACGCTCTTCGCGGCCATGTGCGGCTACGCCCTCGCGAAGTACCGGTTCCCGGGACGCGACCTGATCTTCAACGTCGTCCTCGGCGGTGTGCTCGTCCCCGCGACCGCGCTCGCGCTCCCGCTGTTCCTCATCTTCAGCCAGGTGGGCCTCACGAACACGTTCTGGGCGGTCTTCCTGCCCTCGCTGGTGAGCCCCTTCGGTGTCTACCTGACGCGGATCTTCGCGGCGTCGAGCGTGCCCGAGGAACTCCTCGAGGCATCGCGTCTCGACGGTGCCGGTGAGATCCGGACCTTCTTCACCATCTCCGTACGCCTCATGTTCCCGGCGCTCGTCACCGTGTTCCTCTTCCAGTTCGTCGCCATCTGGAACAACTTCTTCCTGCCGCTCATCATGCTCCGCGACGAAGCCCTGTTCCCGGTCACCCTCGGGCTCTACTCGTGGAACTCGCAGGTCAACCAGATCCCCGAGCTGCGCCTCTACGTCCTCGTCGGCGCATTCCTGTCGATCATCCCGCTCGTCATCACCTTCCTCCTGCTCCAGCGGTTCTGGCGCTCCGGCCTCGGCGCCGGCGCCGTGAAGTAGTCGGACCGACCAGTAGGCATCTTCTCCATCCCGCACCAACACCCATCCCACACCATTCACAGAAGAACGGATTCGCTATGAACCTCAAGAGAACAGCGGTCGCCGCAGCGGTGCTGTCGGCCGTCGTCCTGAGCGGCTGCTCCTCCACCGGGTCGGAGGGCGGCAGTGCTGCTTCCTCCTGCGCCCCGGCCGAGGGCAAGGTCGACCTCAGCTTCACCTCCTGGATCCCCGGTATCGAAGAGGTCGTCGACGTCTGGAACAAGGAGAACCCCGACATCCAGGTCAAGGTCCAGACCGGCCCGAACGGCAACAGCGGTACGTACCAGAACTTCTTCAACCAGCTGAAGGCCGGCAACGCCCCCGACCTCGGCCAGATCGAGTACGACGCCCTCCCGAACTTCCGCGTGCAGAACGGCCTCATGGACCTCGGTGCGTGCGACGACGTCATGGCCGCCAAGGACGACTTCGTCGACTGGACCTGGGGTCAGGTCTCGCTCGGTGAGTCCGACTCGGTCTACGCCGTCCCGCAGGACTCCGGCCCGATGGCCATGTTCTACCGCGCGGACCTGTTCGAGCAGAACGGGATCGCCATCCCGACGACGTGGGCGGAGTACAAGGAGGCCGCCAAGAAGGTCCGCGCCACCGGTGCCTACATCACCAACTTCTCGCAGGGTGACATCAACCAGTTCGCCGGCTTCGTCTGGCAGGCCGGCGGCAGCTGGTTCGACAACGACGGCTCCGACTGGACCGTCGACCTGACCGACCCCGCCTCCAAGAAGGTCGCCGACTACTGGCAGGACCTGATCGACGAGGACCTCGTCTCGACCGTCCCCACCTGGACGACCGAGTGGGACAACGCGTACAACTCCAGCGCCGCCTGGACCTGGAACTCCGCCGTCTGGGGCGCGAACTCCATCGCGTCGGGTGCTCCCGACACCGCCGGCAAGTGGGCCGTCGCGAAGGCTCCGCAGTGGGAGGCCGGCGACTCCGCGGCAGGCAACTGGGGCGGTTCCTCGACCGCCGTCTTCACCGGTTCCAAGCACCCCTATGAGGCGTCGAAGTTCGCGCTGTGGCTGAACACCTCGGACGAGGCGCTCACCATGCTCAACACGAGCGCCAACATCTACCCGGCGACGAAGGAGGGCCTGAACCTGCCCGTCCTCAAGGAGGGCGTCGACTTCTACGGCGGCCAGCCGATCTACGATGTCTTCGCGGAGGCTTCCTCCGAGGTGTCGGAGGACTTCGCCTGGGGTCCGACGATGACGCAGACGTACAACGACGTGTCCGACGGCTTCAAGGCTGCGGTCTCCGGCGACGGAACCCTGCTCGACGCCCTCGCCAAGGGCCAGTCGGCGACGATCGACGCCCTCAAGGCGCAGTCCATCCCCGTCAAGGAGTAACAGAGCAGTGATCCACCACCTTCGTGCCGCGGGCGTCAGCCTGATCGTCGACGCCCGCGGCACGGAGGTGCCCACCATCCTCCACTGGGGAGCCGATGTCGGCGAACTCGCCACCGACTCACTCACCGCCCTCGCCGACGGGCTGACGCCGGCGATCCCGCCCTCGTCCATCGATGCCCCGCCGCGCCTCAGCCTGCTGCCCATCGTGTTCGACGGCTGGAGCGGCCGCCCGGGTGTCGGCGTGCACCGGCCGGGCGGAGCCGATGCGTCGAACCTGCTCGCGCTGCGGCTGATCGACCAGCAGGCCACCGACACCTCGCTGATCCTGACGACGTCCGACGAGCGCGCCGCGGTGACGATCGTCTCGACGATCGAGTTGACCCCCCAGGGTGTGCTCCGCGTCCGGCACACGGTGCGGAACGACGCCGAGGTCGACCGACCCCTCGCCGTCGACGCCCTCGCCGTCGTGCTCCCGCTTCCCGACCGCGCCACGGAACTCCTCGACTTCACCGGTCTCTGGACGCACGAGCGCACGCCGCAGCGCCACCGCCTCGGGCAGGGCGCCTGGACGCGCGAGCACCGTCACGGACGACCCGGTCACGACGACGCGTTCCTGTCCGTCGCGGGCGCACCCGGCTTCGACTTCCGCTGCGGCGAGGTGTGGGCGACCCACCTCGCATGGAGCGGCGACAAGGTGATCTGGAGCGAGCGCTCGCCACTCGGTCCCGTGGTCACCGGCTCCGGTGAACTCCTCGCGCCCGGTGAAGTCACGCTGGCACCGGGGGACACCTACGAGTCGCCGTGGACGGTCGCCGTCTACTCCGACGCGGGTCTCGACGGCGTCTCCGCGCGACTGCACCCCTGGATCCGCTCGTGGAGCACGATCACGAAGCCCCGCCCGGTGGTGCTGAACACCTGGGAGGCCGTGTACTTCGACCACGACCTGCCGACACTGCTCACCCTCGTGGAGCAGGCCAAGCGCGTCGGTGTCGAGCGGTTCGTCCTGGACGACGGCTGGTTCACCGGTCGCACGGACGACCGCCGCGCGCTGGGCGACTGGTTCGTCGACCCGGAACGCTGGGCCGGTGGGTTGTCGCCGCTCATCGACGCGGTCACCGGTGGCGGCATGGACTTCGGGCTGTGGGTCGAGCCGGAGATGGTGAACCCCGACTCCGAGCTCGCGCGCACCCACCCCGACTGGGTGCTGGGGCACCCGGACGCTCCCACCTGGCGCTTCCAACGGGTGCTCGACCTCGACAACCCGGACACCTTCGCCTACCTCCTCGGACGCCTCGACGCGTTGCTGACCGAGTACGACATCGCGTTCCTCAAGTGGGACCACAACCGCGACCTCCTCGGCGGCTCGGCGCACCGGCAGACGACGGCGCTCTACCGACTGCTCGACGAGGTGCGTGCCCTGCACCCCGGTGTCGACATCGAGTCGTGCGCCTCAGGTGGCGCGCGGATCGACCTCGGCATCCTCGAACGGGTCGAACGGGTGTGGACGAGCGACACGAACGACCCGCTGGAGCGGCAGTCGATCCAGCGCTACACGGGGCTCGTCGTTCCACCGGAGTACCTCGGCGGTCATCTCGGTGCGGCCCGTTCGCACACCACCTGGCGCACCTCGGACCTCTCGTTCCGCCTCGCCACAGCCCTCTTCGGGAGCGCTGGCATCGAGTGGAACCTCAACGAGGCGAGCGAGCCGGAACTCGAGCTGATCGCGACCTGGATCGCGCACTACAAGCGCCTCCGCCCGCTGCTGCACACGGGCGAGATCGTCCGCATGGACAGCGCCGACCCGGCACTGCACGCGCACGGGGTGATCGCCCAGGACCGCTCGTCCGCGATCGTCGCGCAGGTGGCGCTCGCCGCACCGCTGACGGCGATCCCCGCGCCGCTGCGCGTGCCCGGCCTCGATCCCGAGCGTCGCTATCGGGTCCGCCCGCTCGACCTCGGTGCGCCCGCCCGGTCGATCCAGGACGTACCGCCCCGGTGGTTGGTCGAGGGCTCGGTCGTGCTCACCGGCCGTGCGCTGGCCGAGGTCGGGATCGCGATGCCGCTCCTCGCTCCCGAGCAGGCGCAGCTCTTCACCCTCGACGCGGAGTAGCCGCCGCGTTCATTCGCCCATCTTCGGGCGAATGTGTGTTCGTTCGCCCATGTTTGGGCGAACGAAGCACGGTCAGTCGATGCCGATGTCCTCGCCGACGACGGTGATCTGGGCCGGGACGGGCCAAGGGTGGTCGCCGACGGGTGCGAGACGGACGAGCTCGGTGACTCGGGGCGCCGGCGCACCCGCGGAACCGATGAGCCAGCCGCCCACGAGGAAGGTGGTGCCGGGGACCGACCAGACGGCGATGCCGGTCACGCCGAAGTCGCCGTAGGCGCCGTCGGAGAACCGCACCGTGACGAGGTCGCCATGTGCGAGCTCGGCGAGCTGAGCGGCGACGGCACCGGGGTCAGGGTCGACGGGGTCCAGCTCGGGGATCGTCTCGAGCACCTGGAGCGGCTTCGTCGGCTTGCCGTTCTGGTCGAGCGCCGTACCGGCCAGGAGGAGCCCGCCGATGATCGGCGAGCGGCGGGCCCGGCCGACGAGGTCGAACACGCCGTAGCGGGGCACGCTCAGACGCGCTTGCAGTGAAGCAGCGTCCTCGGCCGACTCGATGGCGGCCGTGAGGCCTTTGATGTCGCGGCGAGCAGGAGCGCTGAGGTCGTAGTTCACCCATCAACTCTCCCATGTCCACTCTGACAGCGGACAGACACTCTCAAGCAACAAGTTCTATCAATTATGAACAGTCCGTTATGGAACCGTGACCAGTGTGCGTTGACCTGTCCCGGGGACACCCGGCATGCTGAACAACACTTGGCCGCTGATACTGGCGCCGCCGCCCAGGACGACCCGCATGCAGCGGACTGCTCCTCACAAGGATGTGAGTATGACGACTTCACAATTGGTTGCAAATTCAAACAAGCCGAGGCGGATGCCGGACGGGATGTTCGCGTTCGTCCTGGTCCTCCCCGGACTCGCGCTGCTCGTCGCGGTCGTCGCCTATCCGCTGCTGACCGCTCTCGTCACGGCGTTCTTCAAGCAGAGCCTGGTGGTGCCCGGCCGCGAGTTCGTCGGATTCCAGAACATCATCGATGTGCTGCAGGGTGACTTCCTCAAGTTGCTCGGGCAGACGATGGTCTTCACGCTCGGCACGACGATCGCCCCCTTCGTCATCGGTTTCGCATTGGCCCTCGCGCTCAACACCCGCATCCGCGGTGCCAAGGTGATGCGCGGACTCATGCTGATCCCTTGGCTCGTTCCCGGCGTCGTCGTGTCGTTCCTCTGGATGTGGATCTTCAACGCGAACTACGGAGTGGCGAACGCCATCCTCGGTCTGTTCGGAATCGACGCGCAGGCGTGGCTGGCACAACCCCAGACGGCCATGTTCGCGGTGATCGTTGCGAAGACCTGGCAGTCCTTCCCCTGGATCATGGTCATGCTGCTCGCCGGCCTGCAGACCGTGCCACAGGAACTCCATGAGGCGGCCGAGATGGACGGCGCCGGGACCATCCGACGCTTCTTCTCGATCACGGTCCCGCAGCTGAAGGGCATCATCGGCCTCGTCCTGCTGCTCGAGTTCATCTGGAACTTCCAGCACTTCGACATCATCTACGTCCTGACAGGCGGCGGCCCGGCTGGGAGCACCCAGACCTTCGCCACCGCCGTCTACGAGACCGCCTTCCGCGGCTTCGACCTCGGCCACGCGGGCGCCCTCGGGCTGCTCTGGCTCATCCTCCTGATGGCGCTCGTCGTCGTCTACGTCCGATTCTCGGAGAAAGGCGAGCAGAAATGAGCGTCTCCACCGCCCCGCCGGCACCGCAGGACACCACGCCGGACCCGCAACCGCCGTTCGTCGCGACCGAGCTCGGCACGTTGCGACGCCGTCCGTCGCTCTTCCGCTCGGAGAGCCGGGCGGTCCGGATCAGCGCTTGGGTCGCGGTGATCGTCTGCGGCGGCTTCGGGCTGCTGCCGGTGTACTGGTTGCTGGCCACCTCGCTGACCCCACGCGCCCAGGTCTTCTCGTACCCACCGAAGCTCTTCCCCACGGAGATCAGCTTCGAGGCCTACACCGCCCTCGCATCGAACCCGGACCTGTTCGGTTACCTGCGGAACAGCATCATCGTGTCCGTCATCACCGCCCTGCTGTCCGTGATCGTCTCGGCCTACATGGGCTACTCGTTCTCGAAGTTCCGCTACCGCGGGCGTCGATCACTCATGTACTTCGTGCTCGCCTCGCAGATGTTCCCGCAGGCGTTGCTGCTGATCACCCTGTACTCGGTGTTCAGCGCCTACGGGCTCCTCAACACCTATGCAGCGCTGGTGCTGTCGTTCACGACGTTCACCCTGCCGCTGTGCGTCTGGATGTTGAAGGGGTTCTTCGACACGATCCCGGACGAACTCATCGAGGCGGCCCGCGTCGACGGGGCCTCCCGCCTGCGGATCATCCACTCCATCGTTCTCCCGTTGTCCGCACCCGGCCTGGTCGCCGCGGGCCTGTTCGCCTTCGTCCGCGGGTGGAACGACTTCATCTTCGCGCTCACGCTCGCGGGACCCGACAAGCAGACACTCCCGCCCGGCCTCGTGAACACCTTCGTCGGTGAGGCGGCCACGGCTTGGCCCGAGCTCATGGCCGCGTCCCTCGTCGTCTCCCTACCCGTGGCGATCGCGTTCATGGCCCTGCAGCGTCATCTCGTCGGCGGACTGACCGCCGGCGCCGTGAAGGGCTGAGCGCAGTACACCGGACCGGCCCGCCGCCGGCCTCCCCATAATCCGTCCCACCAACCCAGACACGTCCCGCCAGGATCACGCTCGAGGAGGAGCCATGTCCCACCGCACCCCGTCCTTCGCCACCGCCGCACAGCAGACCGTCATCACCCGCCGCCGTGCCCTGCAGTTCCTCGGCATCGGCGTCGCCGCAGCCACCCTCGCCGGATGTGCACCCACCGGTGCCGCACCCGGGGCTGGATCCATCCCGAAGGCGACCGCCGGCGGCACCGCGACCGACTTCGACTTCGCGAGCTGGTCGCTCACCGAGAAGGCTTCGGCACCCGCCATCCAGAGCCTCCTGCAGAAGTACGAGGGCAAGGCCAAGATCGACGTCGGTGAGGTGTCCTTCCCCTACAACGAGTACATCAACCAGCTCATGCTGCAGGTGCGCGGCGGGCAGTTCTCCGGTGTCGCCCACGTCGACGTCGCTTGGCTCGGCTCGCTGGCGAGCCTCGGCAAGCTGCAGGACGTCTCCGGGCTGACCGAGGGACGCGGATACACGAAGGCAGGGCTCACGGCCGCGACATTCGACGGCGTGCAGTACGGCCTCCCGTGGACGATCGGCGCGATCGGCCTCGTCACCAACCAGGCGATCCTCGACCAGGCCGGCATCGGCGAGTTCCCCACGACGATCGACGAGTTCGAGGGGTCGCTCAAGCAGCTCAAGGGTCTCGGCAACGGCATGATCCCCTACGCCGCGTCGACGAAGGCCGCGCAGCTGAAGGACATCCTCATCTGGATGCAGACCTTCGGCAGCCCGCTGGTCGACGGGGACACCGTCACGATCGGCGACGACGCGAGCATCGAGGCGGTCACCTGGTACAAGAGCCTGTACGACCAGGGCCTCATCGCCGCCGACGTCGACCGCTTCGACGCACGCTCACTGTTCGCGCAGGGGCGCACCGCGATCTACGACGACGCGATCGTCGGACGGAGCGCCGTGACCGGCGAATCACCCGACCCCGACTTCGCGAGCAAGCTGCAGCCGGTCTCCCGGCCGGTCCTCAAGCAGGGTGACACGCCGCGTGCGCTCGTCTGGGGTGGGGCGCTCGCCGTGGTCGACGGTCCGGCCGCCGGCACCGCAGCGGACTTCGCCCAGTGGGTGACGTCCGACCCGGAGACCGTGCTCGAGGACTTCGCAGCCCGTGGTCTGCCGCCGGCGACCGAGGACGCGCTCAACTCCGACGCCGTGAAGAACGACTCGTTCGCCACGAACTTCAGTGACCGCATCACCAAGACGAGCTCGACGAACCCGTTCTGGAAGTTCGTGCAGTACTCGCAGATCGAGACGAAGATCGCGGAGAAGGTGCAGGCGGTCCTCGTCGGGCAGGAGAAGCCCGCTGAAGCCATGAAGTCCGCGGGCGAAGCCGCTCAGAAGCTCGTCGGCTGAGCCGCGGATCGACGATCGGACGCTTGTGACCGGCAGCGGGGGAACCATGCGACGCAGCTCATCGAACACCGTCCGCGCGCTCGCCGCGGCCGCGCTCACGGTCCTCGCGCTGGGGGTGACGGCGCCGGCGGTCGCAGCCCCCGGAGGACCGGTGCGTGGTGACGTGGGCGGGAATGCGGTGACCGACACGGTCGAGACCGTGCCCGTCACCGTCGACACGTCGAACCAGGCCGGCTGGTGGCGACCGCTCGACGTCGTCGACGGTGTCTCCTACTTCGCCTTCAACGCGCCGGCGTCCACCGCGTCCAAGCACGAGGTGCACCTGGCCTCGCGGGGCGCGGACGGGACGTGGACCGAAGGGTGCCTGCGCTCGACGGCCGGAGGTGCCTGCGTGACCTTCACCGACGACAACGGCCACAACCAGCCCTCGATCGTGGTCGACGGCGACGGCGTCATCCACGCCTTCGTGTCGATGCACAACGAGCAGTGGAACGTGTTCCGCTCCTCAGTGCCCGGCGACGTCACCTCGCTCGTGGAGGCGACGTCGTCCATGCCCGACCTCGACGCGGCGATCACCTATCCGGTGACGGCGCGCGGGCCGGACGGCGACGCCTGGGTGCTCGTGCGCGTCGGGACGGACGCGCAGGGGCGACGAGAGGGGCGGCTCTACCGGTACGACCTCGACACCGGTGTCTGGGAACGCGAAGCAGTGGTCGCCGCAGCGACCGGCTACTCCTTCTATCCCGACGACCTCGAGGTGGACGCCGACGGCCGCGTCCACGTGCTGTGGGAATGGGGCCCGTTCCCGGCGGACCCGGCGCGGCACCTCGGGTCGTACGCGACGTACGACCCGTCCGACGGTTCCTTCGCCGACGTCACAGGGACCGCGCTCACCGGACCGATCACCCCGACCACCCCTGGATCCGTCGTCTGGCGCCCCTTCGGTGCCGGCGAGGCCATCGGCAGCTACACGCCGGCGTTGCAGACCGCGAAGCTCGCCCTCGACGGCACGGCGCTCGCGGGGATCGTCTACCGGTTCGTCGGAGCCGACGAGACCGCATACGACGTGCGATACACCTCGTGGGACGGCGGTGCCTGGAACGACGAGTCGCTCATCGACGCCTCCGCGCTCGGTTCCGGCGTCTCGACCGTCGCCGCGATCGACGCGACGAGCGCCGGCGGAGTCGACCGCGTCTACGCGGTCCTCGCCGTGCAGGTCTGCGGCGAGAACCGCAGCCAGGTGGTCCGGCTGGAGCGCGAGACGGTCGGCACCCCGTGGACGGCCCGCACGGTCGGCACCGATCGACTCGGCCAGCAACGGCTGCGGGCGGAGACCGTCGACGGCACGGATGTGCTCTACCTGAGTGCGCCACTCAGCGAGACCACTCGCGGCACCGTCCGGTACGCGGCGATCCCGCGAGCGGCGTCGGCCGAGACCGGCGGGACCTCGCTCCAGGACATCGTGTCGGGCCTTCGTGGCGAAGCATCCGGCACGAACGTGGCACTCGGTGCGACCGTCAGCGTGTCGTCGTCGCTGCGAGCCGACACCGGCGGTGCGCTCGCCGTCGACGGCGTGTGCACGGACGCGAGTCGCTGGATCTCCGCGGTCGGCGACACGGCACCCACGATCACGGCCGCCTGGCAGGCCCCGACGGCGCTCGCCGAGGTCAGAGTCAAGAGCGGCTACGCCGGGGGAGTCTCGACCGATTCGGTGCTCCGTGACTTCACCGTCGAGGTCCGGACGGGCGGTGCCTGGGTCGAGGTCGGACGGTTCGACGACAACACCGCCGGTACCGTCACCGCGACCGTGGACGGACTGGTCGTCGACGCGGTGCGCCTGCTCATCACCGACCCCTCCGCCTCGGCGACCGACGTCGCGCGGGTTTTCGAGATCGAGGCGATCGCGGCACCCGCCACCGAATCCGCGAGGAACGACGATGTCCCGAGATAGCGTTGTGCTCAGTCGGGACCGCAACGGTCCCGAGCGGCCGGGATCCACCCGGTCAGCAGTGAGGAGCAGCACCATGTCGGACGCCGCTTTCGGCTCTCAGCGATCGGCACCGGTACCGCGCCGCTCGCGCACGGGCATGGTGGCGCTCGCCGTCCCGAACCTGGACGAACCGTACTTCGCGGAGCTCACGACGCTCCTCGTCCGCGGCGCCGACGAGCGTGGACTGTCGATCCTCATCCAGCACACCGAGGGCGACCACGACCGCGAGGTCGACATCGCCAACGGGGTGGGCCTGCCGCTCACGGACGGACTCATCCACATCCCCCGCTCGCTGACGGTCGGCGACCTGACGCGGCGGACCTCCCCGGGGCCGCTGGTGCTCCTCGGCGAGCACATCCAGGTGAGCCCGTTCACGCACATCTCGATCGACAACCGGGCGGCCGCCGACGCCGCGACGACCCACCTCGCCGAGGTCGGCTGCTCCCGCATCGCGTTCATCGGGCCCAGGGACGAACGTCCGTCCGACGCAGCGGATCAGCGGTACGCCGGGTACCGGGACGTGGTCGCGCGGCTCGGCCTCGCGCAGGAGCCGTCGCTCATCGGGCACGTCGACGCGTTCACCCCCGAGGAGGGACGACGCGTGATGCGTCGGATGACCGCCGAGGGCGTCGAGCTCGACGGTGTCGTCTGCTCCAACGACTCGATCGCCTTCGGCGTGCTCGCGGCCCTCCAGGAAGCCGGCCGGCGGGTTCCCGAGGAGGTCGCGGTGATCGGCATCGACGACGTCCACGCCGCCCAGTTCTCGACCCCGTCGCTCACCACGGTCGCCCCCGACTACGACGCGATCGTGCGCGCGGCCTTCACCGAGCTCGAACGTCAGATCGCCGCCCCGCCCGGTGCCGACACGCCGGTCCGGCACGTGGTCGTCGACGCGCGGATCGTCGCGCGGAACAGCACGGCGCGCTGAGGTCCATGAGCGGGAGGACAGGCCGGCGCTCCGCTGTGCCGGGGTGCTGGAAGCGGCGCGGTCAGTCGTCCATGCGGTCGTCGTCGACCGAAGCGGAAGCGACCGGCGCGAGCCAGACCTCGCCGAACTGCGCGCGGAGCGTGGTCTCGACGTCCTCGGTCACGTCGTCATCCATGACGAGGTGGTCCACCTCGCGGAGGTCGACGATCGTCGTCAGTCCGACGGCACCCCACTTCGAGTGGTCGGCGAGGACCACGGAGCGACGCCCGGCGCCGACGAACGCCCGGTTGGTCTCGGCCTCGAGGAGGTTCGAGGTCGTCAGTCCCGCCTGCAGGTCGATCCCGCGGACGCCGAGGAAGACGACGTCGCAGTGCAGGGACTCGATCGCCCGCACGGCGACCGGACCGACGAGGGCGTCCGAGGGGGTACGGACGCCGCCGGTCAACACGACCGTCTGGGTGTACGGCTCGTCGGCGCGGTCGGGCCGCGCGAACACGTCTGCCACCGGGAGGGAGTTCGTGACGATGGTGAGCTCCGGGATGGCGCGCAGCTCCTGCGCGAGGGTCCAGGTGGTGGTGCCGCCGGACAGGCCGACCGACATGCCGGGCTCGACGAGGACGGCCGCGCGACGGGCGATGGCGCGCTTCTCGGCCAGCAGTCGGCGTGCCTGGTTGGGGAAGCCGAGCTCGACACGGTCGGGCAGCCGGGGCGTGGTGGCGCCACCACGGACGCGGTCGACGAGGCCCTCCGTGGCGAGTTGCTCGATGTCGCGCCGCACGGTCATCTCGCTGACGCCGAGCGCGGTCGCGAGGTCGACGACGCTCGCCGCACCGTTGCGGCGCACCTCCGACATGATCTGCGATCTGCGTTCCGCACCGAGCACAGCGTCCTCCTTCGACCCGGTTGCCAGTCTGTCACGAGCGCGTGCCGGGCTGAGGCACCGGCGATCCACGACGACGAGACGGAGGCGGATGACGCATGCGTGAGGTACGACATCGGGACTGGTTCGGCGATGTGGTTCGCGACGGCACCTACGGCTACGACCTCGAGGCGCTCCTGGCCGTCGAACCGGTCGTGCCGCCGGCCGGATTCGAGGAGCTGTGGCGCGGGTGGTACGCGGCGGCACATGAGGTGTCTCCGGATCCGATCTTGACCCCGATCGGCCGGCAGGGCGCGCACGAGGTCTTCGTCGTCGAGCACACGGTCGCCGACGGCCTCCGTCTGCGCGGATGGCTCGCGATGCCGGCGGGCGGGCCTGCACGCTTCGGGATGGTGCATGGACACGGGTACGGCGGGCGGGAGGCGCCCGACTGGTCTCGCGTCCCGGACGACGCTGCCGTCATCTTCCCGATCGCCCGCGGCCAGGGCGTCTTCAACGCGGGACTCGGAGCGCCGACACCGGAGGACGGGCATGTCCTGTTCGGCATCGACAGCGTCGAGCGCTACGCGCTCGGCCGGTGTGCCGTCGACCTTTGGCACGCGGCGTCGGCGCTGCTCGACGTCGTCGGACCGCTCCCGCTCTACTTCGTCGGTGAGAGCTTCGGCGGCGGGATCGGTGCGCTCGCCCTGCCATGGGACGACCGCTTCGTCGGAGCGACGCTCGTGGTGCCGAGCTTCGGTCAGTACGACCTGCGTCTGCGCCTGCCGTGCGAGGGGAGCGGAGAACGGGTTCGACACCACGTCGCCGAGCATCCGGAGGCGCGTGAGGTCCTGCGGTTCTTCGACGCGTCGACGGCCGCGGGGTTCGTCCACGTGCCGGTGCGGGTGGAGGCCGCGCTCTGGGACGGACACGTGCCACCACCCGGGCAGTTCGCCGTCGCCAACGCTCTCGAGGACGTCGAGCTGAGCGTCCTCCCCGCCGGGCACACCGAGTACCCGGGGCTCGATGCCGTGCTGGCGGAGTCGTATGCGGCGACGAGGGCGCACGCGCTCCGGTCGGTCGCGCGGGCAGTGGGAGGAGCTGCAGGCGCGAGGTGAGAGGGTGGATGGATGATCGCTGCCCTCACGCTCCCCGTCGCCCTCTCCACACCGGGGCAGGAACTGCTGCTGCGCCGGGCCGACCTGGCCGACCTCGACGCGCTGATGGTGCTCCTCGCCGACGACCCGATCAGTGCGTCCCGCGGTGACCTGGCGAACGAGAGCGATCTCCCCGCCTACGAGCGTGCGCTCGCGGACCTCATCGGCGACCCGGCGAACGAGATCCTGCTGGTCGTCGACGCGGCGGAGGCCGTCATCGCGACGATGCAGCTGACGCGCATCCCCGGGATGGCTCGCCGCGGCTCAACCCGACTGCTCGTCGAAGCCGTGCGGGTCTCCTCCGCGCTGCGATCCGGCGGCGTCGGAACGGCGATGATGCGCTGGGTGACGGACGTCGCCGCTCCGGCGACCGGCTCCTCGATCGTGCAGTTGACCTCCGACGAGGCCAGGGTGGACGCCCACCGCTTCTACGAGCGCCTCGGTTTCGTCGGTTCACACCGCGGCTTCAAGTACGCCGTGACGGCCGTGAGCTGACATGGAGTTCGTCCGCGCACTCGCCCGTTGGCTCCTCGGAGCTGTCCTCACCTTCGCCGGCGTCGGCCACCTCACCTTCGCGCGGCAGTCGTTCGTCGCCCAGGTGCCGCAGTGGCTGCCACTGCCGGTCGACGTGGTCGTCGTGGCGTCGGGAGTCGTCGAGATACTCCTCGGCCTCTCGCTCATCCTGCTCGCCCGGTATCGCATAGCCGTCGGCTGGATCGTCGCAGCGTTCTTCGTAGCGGTGTTCCCCGGCAACATCGAGCAGTTCGTCCGCGGTACCGACGCCTTCGGGCTCGACAGCGATGTCGCGCGCGGTGTCCGACTGGTGTTCCAACCGCTCCTCGTCGTCTGGGCGCTCTGGTCGACGGGAGCGTGGCGAGCGTGGCGGACCAGCCGCCGCCGGTCGTCGTCGACCGAGTCCGGCCTCGGAGCCGCCTAGTCATCCGGCCCCACCGGGTGTCAAGGGGCCTGAGGTTCCAGGCCTGATCAGGCAGGGTTGATGCATGCGATGCATTACATACGCGGGTGAGAACGTTGTGACGACCGATGAGGTCGCGGGCCTCCTGGTGGAGCTGACCGCCGAGCTCGCCAAGCGAGGTCGGGCCGAAGCGGTCACGATTCCGATCGTCGTGGAGTCCGATGACGAGGACGCATCCGCCCAACTCGTGATCGGTCTCGGCAACGACGTGCTCTCAGTGCCGCACGACTGGGACCGCGACGTGCCGGACTTCAGCGAGGCCGAATCGCGTCTGCAGGGCTATCTCGACGACCTCCGCCCGTCCACGACGGCGTACGAGCCACGCGACTCCCTCGAGACCTCGGACGTGCTCGAGGACCCCGACCTCGACCTGCGCGACTTCTCCCGCTGACTCGTACCCGCACGACAATGCCGGCGTCGACCCATCTGGTCGACGCCGGCGTCCGCTCGGGTCGCTCAGCGCGGGAGCGGCAGCTTGGCCGTCTCGCGGGCCCGCAGCACGACGATCAGCGTGATGAGCGCGGCCGCCATCACGTAGAACGCGGGGGCGAACCGGTTGCCGGTCGATGCGATCAGGAATGTCGCGAAGTACGGCGTGATCCCGCCGAACACGGCGACCGACAGGTTGTACGCGATCGCCATCGAGCCGTAACGGATGCTGGTCGGGAACAGCTCGGCCATCGCAGCACTCGACGCACCGTCGTAGGCGGCCATGAAGACGCCGAGGATCACCATCGCGACGGCCGCAGCGGCGAAGTTGCCCGCGCTCATGAGCATGAGCGTCGGGTACGTCAACACCAGGAACCCGGCGCAACCGGCGATCATCACCGGCTTCCGCCCGATGCGGTCGCTCAGCAGGCCCATGAACGGCACGAGGATGGCGATCGCGAGCAGCCCGAGCACGGTGACCGCGTAGCTGAGCGGCTGCGAGTAGCCGAGATCGGTCTGGAGGTACGACGGCATGAAGGTCTGCAGGATCCAGTGGCCGACGGCCTTGATGACGACGAAGCCGACGCAGAAGAGCAGCGCCTTCCAGGACGTCCGCAGCGAGGTCCGCAACGGTGACTTCGAGACGGCCCCCTTCGCTTGGATCGCCTGGAACTCGGGGGTGTCCTCGAGCTTGTTCCGCAGGTAGAGGCCCGCGAGGCCGAGCGGCAGGGCGAGGAAGAAGAGCGCGCGCCAACCCCACTCGTTGAGGGCGTCCGTGCCGAGCGTCGAGGTGAAGAGGAGCACGAGGCCCGCACCGACCACGAAGGCCGCGAAGCCGAACACGTCGATGAAGCTCGTCACGAAGCCGCGCCGGTTTGACGGGGCGTACTCGGCGAGGAGTGTGGTGGCACCCGAGCTCTCGCCACCGGCGGCGAAGCCCTGCACGAGTCGTACGATCACGAGCAGGATCGGCGCCCAGAGGCCGATGAGGTCGAATGTCGGCAGGAGACCCATGACGACCGTCGCCCCGGAGGTCACGAGGATCACCGTCGCGAGGA
This sequence comes from Plantibacter sp. MCCC 1A11337, assembly GCF_013349365.1. NCBI lineage: Bacteria > Bacillati > Actinomycetota > Actinomycetes > Micrococcales > Microbacteriaceae > Plantibacter > Plantibacter sp. MCCC 1A11337. The sequence continues at coordinate 203,831 of NZ_JABJWX010000002.1, forward strand.
CCGTCTTGCGCCCGATGCGGTCTCCGAGCGAGCCCCAGAAGAGGCCACCGAGCGGACGCATCACGAAGCCGGCCCCGAACACCGCGAATGCGGAGAGGAGAGCCGCCTGGGTGTTGCCCTGCTGGAAGAAGTTGAGGCTGATGACGGTCGCGAGCGTGCCGTAGAGGCCGAAGTCGAACCATTCGACGAAGTGACCTGCCCCGGCCGCCCAGATCACCTTCCGCATACGGCGTGATCGCTCCGCGTCGTCGTAGGGGGTCTGTGCGCTGTGCGCGGCGGCTTCGGCCAGGGCTGCAGCCTGGGTCCTGCTCTCGTCCATCGGTCCTCACATCGTTGTCGGGGTGCTTCGAGGTTCACCTGCCGAAGAATCTTACCCACTGAATGGGAAAGTCGTACCGCTGAATGGTAGCGTGGCACTCGCCCGGTGGTCGCCACCTGTTCGACGGCCTCCAGGATCACGCATCACGAAGGAGTGTCATCCATGCAGCACCGCACCCAGACCGCAGACGTCGTCGTCATCGGCGGTGGCCTCGCGGGCGTGTCAGCAGCCGTCGCCGCCGCCCGCCTCGGTTCGCGGGTCTCGCTCGTCACCAATCGCCCGGTACTCGGTGGGAACTCGTCGAGCGAGGTTCGGGTGTGGGTGGTCGGAGCGACCGCGCACGGCCACCAGCGGTTCGCACGGGAGACCGGGATCATGGGGGAGCTCTTCCTCGAGAACCAGTACCGCAATCCGGAGGGTAACCCGTTCTACTGGGACCAGACCGTCCTCGACCTCGTGCGCGCCGAGCCGAACCTGCAGCTGCACCTCAACACCGACGTCCGCATCGTCACGATGGAGAAGCCGGCGGACGGTGAGGAGTCGCCGTCGCCGCGGATCGCGTCCGTCACCGGATGGACGATGGGCAGCGAGATCGAGACCGAGTTCGTCGCCCCCGTCTTCATCGACTGCACGGGAGACGGGCTGGTGGGGCATCTCGCCGGTGCCACCTCCCGCATCGGGCGCGAGGGTCGCGCCGAGCTCGGCGAGCCGTGGGCGCCCGAGGTGGCGGACGACGAGCTCCTCGGCAGTTCGATCTTCTTCTACACCAAGGACGCCGGACGCCCCGAGCGGTTCGTCGCTCCCGACATCGCGCGCGACATCCGCGACACCCCGATCCTCACCAACCGGATCATCCGGACCGGCGACAACGGCTGCAACTACTGGTGGATCGAGTGGGGCGGCGAGCTCGACACCGTCGCCGAGAACGAGCAGATCCGAGACGAGCTGTGGAGCGTCGTCTTCGGGATCTGGGACTACATCAAGAACTCCGGCGAGTTCGACGCCGACACCCTCACGCTCGAGTGGGTCGGATCCATCCCGGGGAAGCGCGAGTACCGCCGGCTCCTCGGCGACCACACCCTCACGCAGAACGACCTGCTCGACCAGGTCGACTTCGAGGACACCGTGGCCTTCGGAGGTTGGTCGATCGACCTGCACCCCGTGGAGGGCGTCTACGCCGAGACCGCCGGTGCGCAGCAGCGGTTCAGCAACGGCACCTACGGCATCCCCTTCCGCAGCCTGTACTCGCGGGACGTCGACAACCTGCTGTTCGCCGGACGCAACATCTCCGCCTCCCATGTCGCGTTCGGGTCCACCCGCGTCATGGCGACCTGCGCCACGCAGGGTCAGGCGGCGGGGACGGCTGCGGCGCTCATCGCCCGCGACAGGCTGACGCCGCGGGAGCTCGCCGGGCAGGCGCTCCCGCTCCTGCAGCGCACGCTCCTCCGCGAGGACGCCCCGGTCATCGGCATCACCACGGACGACCCCGACGATCTGGCCGGGCGGGCGACGGTCTCCGCGTCGAGCGCGCTCGACGCGATCTCCACGCTGGAGCACCTCGGCTCCGGCGAGCGGTTCACCCTCGACCGCGACGTCGCGATCCTCGTACCCGTCGCTCCGTCACTCGACCAGATCACCCTGCTCGTCGACGCTGCACGCGACACGACCCTCGGCGTCGAACTGTGGAGCACCGGCAAACGCCAGAACGCCGTCCCGGTCGAGCACCTCCTCGACGGAGCCGCGGAGATCGCCGCCGGGGTCGGCGTGTCGGCCACCGTCCGCTTCGGATGGACGCCGGAGATCGAGCAGAACGCGGTGCTCGTCGTCCGTGCCAACCCGGACGTCAGCCTGCTCCTCACGGAAGGCCACCCCTACGGGCTCCTCGTGCTGACCGCCAAGCATGCTTCGGACGAGGTGTTCGACGACCACATCCCCGAGGAGCAGGACCAGGCGATCCTGGACTGGAACGCGCGGAAGCTGCGCGGCCGGAGCGTCGCGCTGACCGTCGGTGGAGACACCACGGCGTACCGCCCGGAGCGGATCGTCGACGGCTACCAGCGACCGTACGGGGGACCGCACCTGTGGTCCTCGGAGCGACTCGCTGACAACCGCGATCTGGTCGCCGAGCCCGAGGTCCTCACACTGCACTGGGACGAGCCCGTCGATGTCGCGTCCGTGCGGATCGTGTTCAACGACGACGTCGACGTGGACCTCATCAACCTGCACCACCACCGCACCGACTTCGAGGCGGTCCCCGAGCTCGTCGCCGACTACCGACTCGAGGGGAGACCCGCGGGTGCGGCTGAAGGGACGTGGACGGTGTTGGCCGAGGTCGAGGGGAACCGCCACCGCCACCGGATCCACGACGTCGAGCCCGTGCGGGTCGACGCCCTCCGTGTCGTCGTCACGGCTACGAACGGCTCGCCCTACGTGAGTGTCGTGAGTGTGAAGGTCTTCGAACAGCCGAGCGGGCGCACCACCCGGCCGCGCCGAGCCCGACCGCTACGCTGAACACGGCCTCCGAGGCCGGACATCCGAACCGACACCGACACCGTGGAGGACCCGTGGCAGGTGAGATCCAGCAGGGCATCGGCCGTGCGGCATCCGTGCTCGCCGTGCTCGGCGCATCGACCACCGGACCGTTGCGGGCCTCCGACATCGCCCGTGCCACCGGTCTCGGCACCTCGACGACCGCACGCCTCCTCGGCACGCTCGAGGAGCTCGGCTATGTGACGAAGGCGGCCGACAGTCCGTCCTACGCCATCGGGGCGACCATCCTGGCGCTGGCGAGCGAAGGGCTCAACCAGAACCCGGTGCACCGGGAGTCGCGCGCTCCCGCCCAGGAACTCGCGCAACGGATCGGGCTCAGCGTCAACGTGGGCGTCCTCGACGGCTCGAGCCTCATCTACCTCTGCCACTTCGAGGGAGCCCTCGCACCGAAGTCGCACTCGATGATCGGGCTGCGCCAGCCACTGCACGCGTCCGCGCTCGGCAAGTGTCTGCTCCTCGACCTCGACGCGGACGGTCTCCGTGCGCTGCTCGGTGACGAGCCGCTCCCGCGCTACACGGCCAACACCATCACGGAGCACGCGGCCCTCGCCGCGGAGCTCGCGGCGGCGCGGGAACGCGGCGTCTGCATGGAGGACCAGGAGCTCGCGTTGGGTCGTCTCGGGATCGCGGCGCCGATCCGCGACGCGAACGCCAGAGTCGTGGCGGCGATCTCGATCTCGGGTCGGCTGAGCCTGATGCGCGAACGCGACCTCGACGTCCTCACCGAGGACCTCATCGAAGTGGCCGACCGCATCAGCGTCGGTCTCGGGCTCATCTCCGCGATCCCGTCCTCCTGATTCGTTCTCCCGCATCCGATCTCACGAACCGAAGGTGACCCGTGGCGCAATTCGACCTCCCCCTCGCCCAGCTCCAGCAGTACCGGCCCGACCGCGAGGAGGCGCCGGACTTCGACGCGTTCTGGGCGGACACCCTCGCCGAAGCCCACGCCCTCGCCCAGCCGACGGTGCGTGAACGATCCGACCCTGAGCTGACCGGTCTCGTCGTCGAGGACGTCACGTTCTCCGGATTCGGCGGCGACCCGATCAAAGGCTGGTTCATCCGGCCGGCGGGCGCGACCGAGCCCCTCCCGTGCATCGTGCACTACATCGGGTACAGCGGCGGTCGCGGGCTCGCCCACCAGTGGACGATGCACCCGTCCGCGGGCTACGCCGTGTTCGTCATGGACACCCGCGGCCAGGGGAGCGCGAACCTGCCGGGCGCGACGGCCGACCCGTTCGGAAGCGGTCCGCAGGTCGCCGGCAAGATGAGCGCCGGGCTCGACAGCCCCGAGACCTACTACTACCGTCGGGTCTTCACGGACGCGGCGCTCGCCGTCGACGCGGTGCGCAGCTTCCCGGAGGTCGACCCCGCCCGGGTCGTCGTCGCCGGTGGGAGCCAGGGCGGCGGCATCGCGCTCGCCGCGGCCGGGCTCTGCGAGGGACTCGCGGCGGCGCTCGTCGACGTCCCGTTCCTGTCGCACTTCCGTCGTGCCCTGCAGATCACCGACGCGAGCCCCTTCGCCGAGCTGAAGACGTACCTCATCAGCCGACGTGGTCACGAGGAGGAGGTGTTCCGGACGCTCTCGTACTTCGACGCGACGAACTTCGCCGCCCGCGCGACCGCCCCCGCACTGTTCTCCGTCGCGCTCTGCGATGCGGTGTGTCCGCCCTCGACGGTGTACGCGGCGTTCAACCACTACGCGGGCACGCAGAAGGACATCGCCGTCTACCCGTACAACGGGCACGAGGGTGGCGGGCCGGTGCAGCAGCAGGCGCAGCTGACCTTCCTCGCGGACCTCCTCGCCTGACGCGCCGTTCGCCCGAAGATGGGCGAGCGGGCGTGGGACGATGTGCACGTGACTGAGACCGGCGGTACCGACCCGACACTGACGACCAACCGTCGTCGGACGCGGGCCGGCATGATCGCGGCGATGGCGCTCGTGCTCTCGTTCGCGGCCGGAGCGACCGACGCCTTCGCGTTCCTCCAGCTCGGCGGCGTCTTCACCGCGAACATGACCGGCAACTTCGTGCTGGCCGGACTCACGAGCAGACCGGACTTCGGCGAGGTCCTGCTCGGGGCGACGGTCGCCGTGCTGCTGTTCTCCGTCGGGACGTTCCTGGCCTTCCGTTTCACGAGGCTCGTCGCCACCCCTGGGCGGCCTCCGGAGGCGCCGCAGCACCGGCTCGTCCTCGTCCTCGGCGGTGCGGTGGTCGCGCAGGCGTGCGTCCTCATCGGATGGATCGTGTCCTCCGACCTGCGCACGACGCCCGTGATCTGCGCCCTCATCGCGCTCTCCACGCTCGCGATGGCGGGGCAGACGGCCGTCGCGCGACGCATCGAGCGGTCGGGCGTGACGACCACCTTCGTGACCGGCACCCTCACGAGTCTCATGCAGAGCCTCGCCGACGGCGTCCACGACCACCACCTCATCCGCATCGGCGCGATCGTGCTGCTCGTGACGGGCGCCCTCTGCGGCTCGCTCCTCACCGGTGTGGACCCGGTGTTCGGTGCCGCGCTGCCCCTCCTCCCATCGATCGTCGGGCTGGTCCTCCTCCGGCTCGCGCCGACGGTCTCCAACGCCTGATCCACCGAACTTCGAGCGCGTGTCCGAGACGCGCCGCCGTCAGTGGGTGAGCTGCGCCCGGATGACGATGGGGAAGTGGTCGCTCGCCTCCGAGGTGGGTTCCTGCTCGTCCACGAGGGCTTCGATCGGTTCCAGTCGGGTGTGCGGCGCGACGCTGCCTGAGCGGCCGAGCACCCAATCGATGCGTGCGTTCCCGGGACGCTGCGGACCGTATCCCTGGAACGTGCCGATGCTGTCGCTCTCCACCGGCGAGAGGTCGACGAACCCGGCGTCCGCCAGGGCGTCGTGCGCCGCCGATCCGCGCTCGGTGTTGAAGTCGCCGGTGAGGAGGACGGGCACGTCCACGCCGGAGAAGCGGTCGGCGATCAGTTTCGCACTGCGCGTCCGGACGTCGTCGCCGTGCGGCGTACCTTCGTGGTCGAGGTGGGTGTTGGCGAAGACGAGCTCGTCGCCGGTGCGGCGCTCGCGGAGCCTGACCCAGGTGACGAACCGCGCGTGCAGTGACGGCCAGGTGTTCGAGCCCGGTTCGTCGGGGGTGTCCGACAGCCAGAACTCGCCGGCGTCGAGCTGCTCGAACCGCGAGCGGCGGAAGCACACCGGTCCGTACTCGCCGGCCGAACCGCCGTCACGGCCCTGCCCGAACCAGTCGTACTCGGCGAGGCCCGGGAGCAGGTCGTGCAGCTGATGCTCGCGGACCTCCTGCAGCCCGAGGAGGTCTGGAGCGTTGCGGGCGATGACCTGCGAGACGAGCGGTGCACGGTCCGCCCACTCGTGACCGGGCTGGGCGACAGCGGTGCGGATGTTGTAGCTCATGACGGTCAGGACGTTCTGGGTCAGGATGGATTCGCTCACCCGGCCAGCGTAGGGGAGCCGGGTGACGGGGAGCTGTCCCCATGTCGCCGAGCGGTCCGCCTGCCTAAACTCGCCCCATGACCTTCGACCTCCGCGACGCCCAGGCCCGGATCCTCGCGCTCAACAGCGAAGAACTCCCCTTCATCTACGACCCGACACCCGACGGGATCGTCGCGCACTGGCGCTACGCCGACCAGCGATGGCTCGGCTTCATCGGTGCCGGGATATTCAGTGCCGAGTACGAGCTGCGGGTCGAGCTGCACCCCGAGGACGGCGAGTGGGAGTTCCAAGAGCAGTCGTCCTCCTCGAAGACGACGCTCGGCGTCGACGGACTCTCGACGAAGCGCACCTGGCAGTCCGGGCCGCAGAAGTCCTTCTCCTTCGGGCGGAGCGTCGCGCCCATCTCGCAGTCCACCGACCGCGATGGCACGACGACCGGACAGTTCATGGGCTACGAGTTCACGACCGACGAGGTCAAGCAGCCCGTGATCGACACCCTGACCGCCGCAGGCTGGAAGCCGCGCAAGGGGTTCTTCGGCAAGCTGTTCGGGGGCTGATCAGCCGGCCGTGAGTCGCCCGGACCTGCACGGAGATCGCTGAATTCCATGCAGATCCGGGCGACTCACGCACGCACGACGACCGCCGCTAGGCTTTCAGGAACCTCGCCGCCGAACGGACGGATGGACCTGTGCTCGTCACCATCACCTCGACCGCGCCGTCGGCCGCCGACCTGGGGCACCTCGTCCGCAAGCATCCCGCGCGGGCGCAGAGCTTCGACCTCAGCGTCGGGCGCGCCCACGTGTTCTACCCGGAGGCGAGCGACGAGCGGTGCACCGTGGCCCTGCTGCTCGAGGTCGACGCGATCGCGCTCGTCCGTCAGAAGCGCTTCGGCGGCGGTGACAGCGCGTCGCTCTCGCAGTACGTGAACGACCGACCGTACGCGTCGTCGTCGATGGTCGCCGTCGCGATCGGGCAGGTGTTCCGCAGCGCCATGACCGGCCGCAGCGACTCCCACCCGGAGCTCGCCGCGGCAGCGCTCCCACTGACGATCACCGTCGCCGCGGTGCCGTCGCGAGGTCTGGAGCAGCTGGCGACCCGACTCTTCACCCCGCTCGGCTGGACCGTCGTCGAACGGGTGATCCCGCTCGACCCGACGGTCCCCGCGTGGGGCGACTCGCGATACGTCGACCTCGAGCTGACCGGGGATCTCCGCCTCGCGGACGCGCTCCGCCAGCTCTACGTCTTGCTGCCCGTGCTCGACGACGCCAAGCACTACTGGGTCTCCGACGACGAGGTCGGCAAGCTCCTCCGCGCCGGCGAGGGGTGGCTGGCCGATCACCCCGACCGGGACCTGATCACCAAGCGGTATCTCGCGCACCAGTCGCGGATGGTCACCGATGCGCAGTCGCAACTGGATCCGGAGGCGAGGACCGACGGGGACGACACGGCCACCGCGTCAGAGACGAAGCGTGCCCCGGCGCTCGCCGGCCTGCGCGCCGAGGCGGTCCTGCAGGCGCTCACCGACGTGCGGGCTCGGTCGGTCGCCGACGTCGGGTGCGGCGAGGGCGCCCTCCTCACTCGATTGCTGGCGGATCCTCTCGTCACCTCGGTGATCGGTACCGACGTCTCCGCACGCGCGCTCGCATCCGCGTCGCAGCGCCTCGGGCTCCGCGACGCGAGCGACCGCGTCCGTGAGCGTGTCCAGCTGCTGCAGTCCTCGGCGACCTACGCCGACACCCGGCTGCGCGGACTCGATGCGATCGTGCTGATGGAGGTCGTGGAGCACATCGACGCCGAGCGCCTCGATGCACTCGAGGCTTCGATCTTCGGTGCTGCGGCTCCCGATGCCGTGATCGTCACGACGCCGAACCGCGAATACAACGCGCTGTATCCGTCGTTGCCGGCGGGCTCGTTCCGGCACCCGGACCACCGCTTCGAGTGGGACCGTCAGGAGTTCGCGACCTGGTGCACCACTGCGGCCGAGCGATACGGCTACGGCGTCGAGCACCGCACGGTCGGCGACGTCGACCCGCAGCTCGGCTCGCCGACGCAGCTCGCCATCTTCCGGAAGGCCATCGCATGAGTGACCTCGAGGACACCCCCGCTGCCCTGCCGATCCCCGAACTGTCGCTCGTGGTCCTCATCGGCGTGAGCGGGTCCGGCAAGTCGACCTTCGCCGCCACGCACTTCGGCCGGTTCGAGACCCTGTCGAGCGACTTCTTCCGCGGGCTCGTCTCCAACGACGAGAACAACCAGGCCGCCAGCGCCGACGCCTTCGCCGCACTCCGCGATGTCGCCGCACGCCGCCTCGAGGCCGGGCTCCTGACGGTCATCGACGCGACCAACGTCCAGCCGGCCTCGCGCAAGTCGCTCATCGATCTGGCACGCAACCACGACGTCCTCCCTGTCGCCGTGGTGCTCGACGTCCCGGAGCGCGTCTGCATCGAGCGCAACGAGGCCCGCGAGGACCGCTCGTTCGGCGCGGCCGTCATCACCCGGCAGCAGGACCAACTGCGTCGGTCGATGCGGCACCTCAGCAAAGAGGGCTTCCGGAAGGTCCACGTGCTCTCCGGCGTCGAGGCGATCGCGCAGGCGTCGTTCGTGCGTGAGCCGCTGCTCAACGACCGCCGTCAGGAGCGCGGTCCCTTCGACGCGATCGGCGACGTGCACGGATGCAGGAGTGAGCTCGAGACGCTGCTCACGAAGCTCGGGTACGTGATCGAGCGCGACGTGGAGGGTCGACCGATCGACGCCGCGCACCCCGAGGGCCGCCGCGCGATCTTCCTCGGCGACCTCGTCGACCGCGGGCCGGACACCCCTGGCGTGCTGCGGCTGGCGATGGGGATGGTCGGCGCGGGGCATGCCTTGGCGGTGCCCGGCAACCACGAGTCGAAGCTCGTCCGCGCGCTGCAGGGCAAACGGGTGCAGACCAGCCATGGGCTCGCCGAGTCGCTCGCCCAACTGGCCGAGGAGCCGGAGGAGTTCCGGGCCGAGGTCGAGCGGTTCTGCCGCGAGCTCGTCGCGCACCTCGTCCTCGACGACGGGAAGCTCGTCGTCGCGCACGCCGGCCTGATCGAGCAGTATCACGGACGCGCCTCCGGGCGGGTGCGGTCGTTCGCGCTGTACGGCGACACCACGGGGGAGACCGACGAGTACGGCCTGCCCGTGCGGCTGCCGTGGGCGGAGGACTACCGGGGTAAGGCGACCGTCCTCTACGGCCACGTGCCGACCCTCGACGCCGAGTGGGTCAACAACACGATGTGTCTCGACACCGGCTGCGTCTTCGGCGGCAAGTTGAGTGCCCTGCGGTGGCCGGAGCGCGAGGTCGTCGACGTCCCGGCCGAGCAGGTCTGGTACGAACCCGTCGTGCCGCTCGGCCGCCCGACCGGTCCCGCCGGCGAGCAGCGGGATCCCGGGCTGCTGCGCATCGACGACGTCCTCGGCAAGCAGGTCGTCGAGACGCGCGTCTCGGGCCGGGTCGGCATCCGCGAGGACGCCGCGGCCGGCGCACTCGAGGTCATGAGCCGGTTCGCGATCGACCCTCGGCGCCTGGTCTACCTGCCGCCGACGATGAGCCCGCCGAGCACCTCGCAGCGGAAGGACCTCCTGGAGCACCCCGCTGAGGCGTTCGAGGCGTATCGCAGGGAGGGGCTCGACCGGGTGGTCTGCGAGGAGAAGCACATGGGCTCGCGTGCCGTCGTGCTGCTCACGCGTGATCCGGCACCCTTCGGCGCTCCCGCGGGGTGGCGCGGAACCGTCCACACCCGCACCGGTCGACCGTTCTTCGACGATGCGACGACGCAGACGCTCCTCACCCGGCTCGACGCCGCCGTGGAGCGAGCCGGTCTCTGGGAGGAGCTCGACGCCTCCTGGATGCTCGTCGACAGCGAGCTGCTGCCGTGGTCGGTGAAGGCGGAGAGTTTGATCCGCGACCAGTACGCCTCGGTGGGAGCTGCCGCGACCGCAGCGCTCCCGGCGGCCGTCCGCGTGCTGGAGCAGGCGTCGTCGACCGGTGTCGACGTCTCGGACCTGCTCGAGCGGACGCGCCGTCGGGCCGAGGCCGCTGACGCCTACGTCGCGGCCTACCGTCCGTACACCGCACCCTCGAACGGTCTGAAGGGCGTGCAGCTCGCGCCGTTCCAGCTCCTCGCCTCGACCGGTACGAGCCACCTGGGCCGCGACCACGCCTGGCACCTCTCGGTGGCGGACCGCCTCGCGGACGCCGACCCGGAGCTCATCCGCCGGACCCGCTCGATCGAGGTCGACCTCACCTCGTCGGCGTCCGAGGACGCCGCGACCGCGTGGTGGGAGGAGCTGACCGGTGCGGGTGGTGAGGGCATGGTGGTGAAGCCCGTGGCCGGCCTCGTCCGCGGTGAGAAGGCGCTCGCGCAGCCCGGCATCAAGGTGCGGGGCCGTGAGTACCTGCGCATCATCTACGGTCCCGACTACACGGAGCCCCACAACCTCGAGCGCCTGCGCGATCGGGACATCGGCCACAAGCGGTCGATGGCGCTGCGTGAGTACGCGCTCGGTGTCGAGGCGGTCGAGCGGTTCGTCGCCGGTGAACCGACCTGGCGGGTGCACCAGGCCGTCTTCGGCGTGCTCGCCATGGAGTCCGAGCCGATCGACCCACGCCTCTAGCGTCGACCCCGGTCCCTGCGTTCCACCTTTCGGTCCCTGAGCTTGTCGAAGGGCGGGGGCAGGCCGTGTGCCCTTCGACAAGCTCAGGGACCGGGTTGCACCTCGGGGACCGGGTTGCACCTCGGGGACCGGGTTGCACCTCGGGGACCGGGTTGCACCTCGGGGCCCGGGCTGCAGCTCCGCGGCCCCGGCGGGTCGTCAGCGGAGGACGGAACTCAGCAGGAGGCTCGTCTCGCTGTTGACGACTCCCTCGATGCGTCGGATCCCGCCGAGCACGCGGTCGAAGTCGGTCAGCGTCTCGGTGCGGAGTTCCGCGACGAGGTCCCACCCGCCGTTGGTGGTGTGGAGCGCGCTGATCTCCGGGAAGCCGCGGAGCTGGCGGATGACGTGGTCGGTGGTGCGACCCTCGACCTCGATGAACGCGATCGCGCGGATGGTGCCGGGGTCGAGTTCGTCGCGCACCCGGACCGAGAACCCGACGACCGTGCCGGAGGAGACGAGTCGCTCCAGACGGCTGTTCACGGTCGCCCGGGCGACGTCGAGCGACCGGGCCAGGCTCGCGACCGACGCACGGCCGTCGGCTCGGAGCGCAGCCAACAGCCTCCGGTCCAGATCGTCCAGCGCAGCCATGCACATAATGTACAACCGAGTTACTCACATTGTGCATAACCTGTGCACAAATCGTGCATCTCTGGAATGGAAAGTGCAGATCGTCGAAACCTAGGCTCGAAGCAACCGCGAGTGGTCCGCTCCGGTCGGCTCCGAGCCCGAACTCGTCTGGAAGGGAACGTCATGACGCGTTTCGTCGATGTCCGCAACATGGTCCGCTGGACGGCAGACCGAGGTCCCGAGCGCATCATCGCCGGCATGATCGGCTACCTCGAGGCCGACTTCCGCCGCTGGCCGTCGTTCGACAAGAGCCCGCGGGTCGCGAGCCACACGCCGTTCGGCGTCATCGAGCTCATGCCGACGAGCGATCACGAGACGTACGCCTTCAAGTACGTGAACGGCCACCCCTCCAACCCCGCCCGGGGCTACCAGACGGTCACGGCGTTCGGCGTCCTCGCCGACGTGCACAACGGCTACCCCACCTTCCTCGCCGAGATGACGCTCCTCACGGCCCTCCGGACCGCCGCGACGTCGGGCATGGTCGCGAAGCACCTCGCCCGTCCCGACTCGAGCGTCCACGCGCTCATCGGCGCCGGCAGCCAGGCCGAGTTCCAGGCCCTCGGCATGCGTGCCGCCCTCGGGATCAACACGGTGCGGATCTGGGACGTCGACCCGCTCGCGATGGACAAGTTCGCGCGCAACCTGGAGCCGCTCGGATTCGAGGTCGTCATCGGGACGAGTGCCGCCGACGCCGTGGCGGGCGCGGACGTCGTCACGACATGCACGGCCGATAAGGCGCTCGCGACCGTGCTCACGAACGACCTGGTCGAGCCCGGCATGCACTTGAACGCCATCGGTGGCGACTGCCCCGGCAAGACGGAGCTCGAGGCGTCGATCCTCGATCGCGCCGAGGTGTTCGTCGAATTCCCGCCGCAGACCCGCATCGAGGGCGAGATCCAGCAGATGGCTCCCGACTTCCCGGTGATCGAGTTCTGGCAGGTCCTCACGGGTGCCGTCCCCGGCCGCACCTCGCGGGAGCAGATCACGCTCTTCGACTCCGTCGGCTTCGCGATCGAGGACTTCACCGCGCTGCGCTTCCTCCGCGACTCCGTCGACGGCAGCGAGTACTTCGAGGAGATCGACCTCGTCGCCGCCCCCGACGACCCGAAGGATCTCTTCGGGCTCGTCGGCGCGCTCTCTCCCGTCGGCTGAGTCCCACATGTCCGTCCAGGCGCCGTCGGCCGTGGTGCTCATCCGGCCGCACCGGTTCACGCCGAACCCGCTGACCGCGGCCGACAACGTCTTCCAGGTGGCGGAGGGCGTCCCGTCGGCGTCCGTGGCCGGGGTGGCTCACGCGGCGTTCGACGAGGTCACCGCCGTGGCGCAGGCCCTCGATGCCGCGGGCGTCCGCGTCCACCTGTTCGACGATGAGGACCCGGACCGCCCCGACAGCGTCTTCCCCAACAACTGGCTGTCCACCCATGCGGGCGGGCACCTGGCGGTCTACCCGATGTACGCGGTGAACCGCCGACGCGAGCGCCGGTGGGACATCGTCGAGATGCTGAAGCGCGAGTACCGCGTGCAGGACGTCATCGACTACTCGGGGCTGGAGCTCGACGACGTGTTCCTCGAGGGCACCGGTGCGATGGTGCTCGATCACGCAGCGCGAGTGGCGTTCGTCGCGCGATCCCACCGTGCCGACCCGATCGCCCTCGAGCGGTTCTGCACCAACTTCGGCTACGAGCCGCTCGTCTTCGACGCGGTCGACCCCCACGGGGTCCCGATCTACCACACCAACGTCATGATGGGCGTGGCGACCGAGTTCGCGCTCGTCGGTCTCGACCTGATCGCCTCGCCGGCGCGGCGCGATCAGGTGATCGAGCGGCTGACGGCTCACGGACGGACGATCGTCGATCTCGACTACGGACAGGTCTGCGACTTCGCCGGCAACGCGATCGAGTTGCGTTCGGCGACGGGGGAACGCCTCCTCGCGATCTCGAGTCGCGCCGTCCAGAGTCTGCGGTCGGAACAACTCGCGATCATCGAGCGCAGCTGCCGGATCCTGCCGCTGGACGTCCCGACGATCGAACTCGCCGGGGGTTCCGTCCGATGCATGATCGCCGGGATCCATCTGGACCGGCGGCCTGCGGCGACGGCGTCCGATGTGGCACCGACCGCCCAGCTCGCCCGGTCCTGATTCCACCGATCGGTGATCCGATTGACGCAAATCCATCCGTCAGACGCAGTGCCTGGGCCCGACAGGCCTCCGCCGATGGCTGATCGCGTGCGCATGGGCTAGATTGACGATCGATCAGCTGATCGACGCGGAATCCGGCCGACGTCCTCTCTGACCGAGCTGCAGGGAGTGGGCGATCATGCCGCTGTTGGAACATGAAGCCTCTCGACGCGGCCGACTCCGGGTGTTCGCCCGCGCACAGCTCCCGTTCGCGATAGCCTTCGGCATCGTCGCGATCCTCGTCGCGATCGTCCTGCCCGAGCGGTTCTTCACGGTCGCCGTCCTCTCGGGCACCGCTCTCGCGGCGATCAGCACCCTCCTGGCGGGATTCCTGCCCTGGGAACGCTGGCCGACGCACGCGATGGCCGTCATCGCGGTCCTCGACCTCCTCGCCGTCGCGAGCATCCGGCTCGAGCTCATCAGTGTGACTCCGGGCGCGAGCCTGCTCTGCATCTTCCCCGTCCTCTGGTTGGCGTTCGGGTTCACCCCGCGGATGATCATCCTGGCCGTGGCGGGGACCCTGTTCATCAGCAGTGCTCCCTACGTCCTCCGGGCTCGCACGCCGGAGACCGCCGTGGACTGGCTCAATGTCGCCCTGCTGCCCATGCTCACGATCGGTATCGCGGTCGCCGTGAACATCGGGGCCCGCCAACTGCGACGGAGCCGACAAGCCATCCAGGAGCAGGCCTCGCAGCTCGAACGCTCGCTCGCCAGGGCGCTCGACGCGGAGGCGCTCGCCGAATCGATCCTCGAGACGGTGGACGCGGGCGTGGCCTTCTACACGGCGGACGGCACCCTGGGCGTGGCGAACGCGCATGCCGCGGACATGGTCGCCGCCGTCGGGTTCCGGCTGGACACCCCGCCGTATGCCGGGGAACACGTGCTCCAAGCCGACCGCCGGACACCGATCCCGTTCGACGAGCAGATCATCCCCAGAGCGCTGCGGGGCGAGCTGCTGTCGAACCATCTCGAATGGGTGGGGGAGGCCGGGCAACAGCGTGCGATCCTCGCCAGCTCCACGCGGGTCATGCGCAACGGCGACACGCATCTGGGGACGGTCATCGTCGCACACGACGTCACCGAGCTCGCGAATGCGATCAACGTCCGTGAGGCGTTCCTCACGACGGTCTCGCACGAGTTGCGGACGCCGCTCACCTCCATCCACGGCTACCTCGAACTGATCATGGACGACGCCGAAGTCGACGCCCCCGGCCTGCTCCCGGCGCTGCGGGTGGTCCAGCGCAACGCGGTCGAGTTGGAGCGGCGGGTGCAGGAGCTGTTGACCGCGTCCGACTCGACGGTTCAGATCGCGCCGAGTCGTATCGACCTCACGGACGTAGCCACGCGTGCGATCGAGACGTCGACCGCGGGAATCTCGGGTCCGGCCGTCCGACTGCACGCCGACGCGGCGGCGGTCGTCTCCGCGGACCCCGAGCAGGTCCTCCGTGCGATCACCGAGCTCGTCGCCAACGCCGTGAAGTTCACGCCGGCCGATGGGACGGTCGACGTGGTCGTCGAGCCGGGCGACGGGCACGCCGAGGTGACCGTCAGCGACACGGGCGTCGGGATGAGCGCCGACGAACTCCGTCAGGCCTTCGACAAGTTCTACCGGGCCGAGTACGCGCGGGACCAGGCGGTGCAGGGCGTGGGACTCGGCCTGCCGGCAGCGCGGGCGATCGCCGAGGCCCATGGCGGCTCCGTGACCCTGCGGAGCACACCCGCGGTCGCACACGTCCCCGGTGGGACCGTCGCGACCCTCGTCCTGCCATCGGAGCCTGTCCGCACACCGTCACGATGACGCGAACGCTCGGCCAGCCCTAGTCTGCTGACGGTTCACCGAGGAGTGCCGACCGTGCCGCGTCGAGGCCGGTGACCTCGGCCGTCCAGTCGGGCCGAATGAACTCGTCGCGGTGCAGCCGGAGGCCCTGCGACTCGACGAGTTCGCCCGGTCGGCCGATGAAGCGTTGCAGACCGTTGTCCCGATAGCCGAGTCGACGCGAGACGCCGAGCGATGCGCCGTTCCAGACGGCGGCGTCCGACACGGCGACCTCCGCGGCGAGGTGGTCGAAGGCGAACTGGAGCATGCCGGCCCGCATCTCGATGCCGAGCCCCTTGCCCTGATGTGCCTGCGTCAACCAGGAACCGCTCCCGACCGTCCGCGTGACGGCGAAGTCGCGGGCGCCGACGTCCTGGAGACCGATCGGCGTCCCGTCCAGGAGGATCGCGAGATTGAGCGTCCAGGAGGAAGGAGTCACCGTTGCGCGCTGCGTCCAGAGGAACCGAGCCGTCTCGCGGATGAGTTGTTCGCGCGGCTGGTCGGTCCACGGTGTGGAGAACGGCATGACGGCGGGGTCGTGGACGCCGGCGAGGGCGGCCTCGATCAGTCCGGGGAGGTCCTCGTCGCGCACGAGGCGCAGGACGAGTCTCGGCGTGCGGATCTCCAGGCCGAACAGCGGCCAGACGTCGGTGAGGCTGAGCATCAGGCCACGGTATCGCCTCGGGCGGACGCCAGCACCCGCCAGGTGCCGGGAAGCGCTGTAGCCGGTCGAGGCCGCCCTGTCGAGCCGGGGGTCTGGAGGGCGGCTTCCGTGACACACTCGACGCGCCGCGGGATCGCGGCCCGGTTCGACGATGAGAAGGGCTCCACGATGAAGTACACGCACCTCGGCCGCACGGGGACGACGGTCTCCCGGATCGTGCTCGGCACGATGAACTTCGGCGATCGGACCAGCGAGGAGGACTCGTTCGCGATCATGGACCGGGCGTTCGACCTCGGCGTCAACTTCTTCGACACGGCGAACGCGTATGGCGGCAGCGCCGGTCGTGGCGCGACGGAGGAGATCATCGGCCGCTGGTTCGCAGCCCGCCCCGGCGTCCGTGACGACATCGTCCTGGCGACGAAAGTCCACTCGCCCATGGTCGCCCCGAACGACGACGGCTCGGATGTGGTGAACGCGCGTGGTGCGTCGGCCTGGCAGGTGCGTCGCGAGGCGATCGCGTCGCTCGAGCGACTGCAGACGGACCGGATCGACCTGTACCAGTTCCACCACATCGACCGTCACATCTCCTGGCAGGAGCTGTGGCAGGCCATGGAGGTGCTCGTCGCGCGCGGCGAGGTCGTCTACACGGGCAGCTCGAACTTCGCGGCGTGGAACATCGCGCAGGCGAACGAGGTCGCATCTCAGCGGCACTTCCTCGGTCTCGTCAGCGAGCAGTCGCTCTACAACCTCGCGCAGCGCTCGATCGAACTCGAGGTCATCCCCGCCGCGCAGCACTACGGGCTCGGCATCCTGCCGTGGTCGCCGCTGTCCGGTGGTCTGCTGAGCGGTGGTTCCTCCGACAAGCGCGCGCGGTCGGGCGAGTCCCGCATCACCGAGGCCCGTGCCAAGCAGCAGGAGCAACTCGACGCCTACGACCGCTTCGCGGCCGAGCGTGGCTGGACCTCGGCGTCGCTCGGTCTCGCGTGGCTTCTGCACCAGCCCGGCGTGACCGGCCCGATCATCGGACCGCGCACGATCGAGCAGCTGGAGTCCGCCGTCGCAGCAGTCGACATCGAGCTGAGCGCCGATGACCTCGCCTCTCTCGACGAGCTCTTCCCCGGTCCCGGTGGCCAGGCCCCGGAAGCCTACGCCTGGTAGGAACGTGCGACGTGGCCGACCGCCTCGGTGATGGCGGTCGGCCCGGTGTTCACTTCGAGGATCCGCCGGCTGATGGTCGGCTCGAGGACGAGTGCCTCGAGGACCGCGGCCACGTCTTCGCGTGTGATCTCGTCGTGGAGCTCGGCGGGCCCGAGGGCGACCGTCCCCCGGCCCGGGTCGTCGGTCAGCAGGGACGGGCGGAGGATGACCCAGTCGATCGGCTGACGGGTGAGGGCGACCTCCGCCCGTTTCTTGACGGCGAAGTAGTGTTCCTCGTCGTCGCTCAGCTGTCGCTCGCGCCAGGCCTCCGGCAGGACGGACAGCAAGATGAGGCGTTTTCCCGGTGATGCCATCACTGCATCCGACACGCGCTGGAGCGCCGCGTCGTCGATGTCGTTTGTCACACTTTGAGCTCCGGCGTTCGACCCCGCGGCGAAGACGATGACGTCCCAGTCCGAGATCATCGACGTGATCTCCTCCGTGGTGGCGACCCCGAGCTCGCCGGTCACGGTCGTCACTCCGTCGGCGTGGAGGGCGGGGTCCGGCAGCGACCTCGTGAGACCTGAGACGCTGGCGCCTCTGGCGCGGAGCCGGGTCGCCAGCATGCGACCGACCCTGCCCGTGATCCCGAAGATGAAGACGCGCGTTGAGGATGCGATCGAAGTCTCCTCTATCGAACCTTCGGTGGCGGCGATAGTGTCTCGTGGCATCATGGGTGATCCTCTCGATCTGTTACCTACCGATAGTAACTTACTAAGAGTAGATAGTATCGGGGGATGGAAACCACCTCGGACGACAGCCTGAGGTCGACGCCGAAACGTCGCCTCTCGTGGGAAGCGCGCCACGCGCAGTTGCTCGATGCGTTCCGCGACCTCATCCGCACGCAGGACCTCGCGGATGTCACCCTGGCGCGTGTGGCCGCGCACGCCGGCGTGACGAAGCCCGTGGCCTACGACCACTTCGGCGATCTGTCGGGGCTGTTCTCCGAGGCCTACCGGGCCTTCGAGTCCCACCAGCGAGACGTCCTGCTCCGGGCCCTCGAGAGCGCCCCGCGGGACCTCGATGCTGTAGCCGACCTGGTCGCCGAGGCCTACATCGCGTGCTGGGTCGCTGAGGGGTTGGAGCTTTCGGCCGTGGTGGACGCCCTCCGCGGGTCGAAGACCCTGAGCGCCCTGCGGTCGGAGGCGGAGCAGGCGTATCTCGAGATCTGTCGCGAGGCGCTGGAGCCTTGGACCGGACCCCTCGTGAGTGCATCGTTGGTAGCTGTCGTCGGTGCCGGGGACGCCCTCGCCCGAAGTGTCATGTCCGGGTCGCTCTCAACCGCCCAGGCCTCCTCGACACTCGCCGTGGTGGTTCGTGCCGTCGCGTCGGCGTCTGCCGTCCCCGATGCCACTCGAGACCGCAGGACCTGAGCGGCGGCTTCCTCAGCGCGGGGCGTCGGCGGGAGCGAGCGCGATGACGTGTTCGCCGATCCACCCCCCCGTTATGGTTGCTCCATGGCTCGCGCACCCTGGAATCGACCCGGCGAATCTCCACAGATACGACGGCTTCGCATCGTGATGTTCTGGACCGCCGTCGTCCTCGTCGTGGCATTCGTCGCCATCCTCGTGTACTTCGTCGTGCGATCGGCTGAAATCGCCGGTCTGTAAGGGCGGCCCGCGGGGATGGACGCTCACTGGCCCCCGGGCATGATGGCTTCGATGAGGCTGAAACTCGCGTCCACGGATGACTTCATCACGCTTCGTCGCCTGTTCGATGACCCTGCCTTCCACGGATGGGGCGGGCCGGGACGGCTTTCCGACGAACTCATCCGCGCCAAGTACCTAGGGGCGCGACTGCCCGACGTCGAGTGCTACCTCGTCCTCGTCGAGGAGCAGGCGGTCGGGCTCGTCCAGCTGCACGTGGACGGGGCTGACTGCGCTGGGATCGACCTCATCTTGTCGCCCTCCGCGCGAGGTCAGGGGACCGGTCGACGGGTGGTCGATGCCATGGTGGCCCGCGCAAGGGAACGGAACATCGCTCGACTCACCGTCGACCCGGAGGTCGGGAACGAGCGCGGCGTCCGGTTCTGGCGAGCCGTCGGGTTCGAGCCGCGTCAGACGGTCACCGACCACGCTGGACGAGCGCCCTATGTCCTGATGTCCCGCAGCACCGAGGCGGCAGCGATCGGCTGCTGCAGTTCCGTGACCCAGTCGGACTGATCCTCCGACACCGCCCGAACGTAGAGCTCGCGGCACGGCCCCGCCGGCACGAAGCCCCGGGCGATGATCTCGGCGTGGATCGACTGCCAGCTCTCAGCGATCCGGTCCATCGATCCGAGATGGATGCCGCAGATCGCCAGGTGCTCTGCCGGCAGCTCGACGACCTCGAAGCCTTCGCGGGGCGCGCCGTTGTAGGCGTAGCCGACGACGACTTCCGTGCCGTCCTCGCTCGCGCTGTACTGCGCGATCGGCGTGGTCAGCGAACCGCTCTCGTCTCCGATGATGGACGCGACCGCGTCGAACGAGGGTCCGACGAAGTCCGCGATGTCCGGCTGGGAGGGGACGATGCCACGGCGGGCGGCCAGGCGAACGGCGGGCAGGGGTTTCTCGATGATCTCGATCTCTGACATGTGATGCTCTCTTTCGATGAGGTGGAGCCGCCGTTCCACATCGACGAGTCGTGCGGCCGCGACGCGCTGCTCGCGTTCGACCTCGGCTCGACGCGCCTGCAACAACCGGGCGATGCGCGTGGCATCCACCCCTTGGTCGAGGATCAGGGCGACGTCCTCGAGACCGAAGCCGAGATGGCGAAGCGCCACGATCCGATGCAGTCGTTCCAACTGCGAAGGATCATACGAGCGGTAGCCGCTGGACTCGTCCACATGGGCAGGCACGAGCAGACCTGCGGTGTCCCAATGCCGGAGCATCCGATGGGTCACCTGGCCGATCTGCGCGAACGCTCCGATGGACAACATGTCTCAGTTCTCCCTCCTCACACGGTGTCAGAGTCAAGCATCTCGATCACCCCACCGTGAGCACGCGGTGGGGAATCCACCCCTCGCGACCGTCGGCGTTCCGACACCAGGACCAGCCGCTTTCCGGATCATCCTCGACGACGTCGACGGTGTCGCCGGTGACTGCGGGCAGCTCGGTGGTGTCGTATCCGGCGCGGACGACACCCACCGACCCGTCGACGTCGAGATGGCGGGCGGGCACCCAACCCGTTCCGTGTGATGCCGTCACGAACACGAACGCGGGCCACTCTGTGTCCCGGTCCCCGACCTGAACGACGTCTCCGGTCCTCACCGTCAACGGCGGGCGCTCGGGAATCTCATGATCAGCAATCAAGACGCATCGCACAGCGTCAATCCTCTCAGTGCGGTCCTTCGCCGCCGCGATACACGCCATGGAGCCACCGCCGGATGCGGCCTCGCGCACGAGCTCGGAGCGTCGGCGGAGGAGGGCTCCTAGTTTCCGCTGATGACGCTCACCGCTTGGAGGCCGACCACGATGGCGTTGATCGGTACGGCGATGATGAGCACGACGACTGCGCCGATGACGGCGATGATCGAGTGACGAGGGGTCCGCTTGTGGACCCTCGCCTGCAGGATGAGCGTGACGATCGGCGGAGCGATCGCGATCGCGGTGCCGAGGATGAAGCCACCGAGCATGCCGCCACCGCTCAGCCGGTCCTCGGGCGGCCCGAACTCGCCCTGCAGGGCGAACGAGAGTTGGACGAACCAGCTCACGATCAGCAGCGCGAACAGGAGCAGCGTGATGCCGATCCCGGCCGCTCGCCCGCTGACCGGACCCTCCTGGTCGGCTGCTCCGGCTTCGACGCCAGCCACCGATCCGGCGTCCGCCACGGCAGGCCCGGTGGCTGGGCTCGGCCCCGATAGCGGTTCGGCCGGCGGCCGCAGTCCGTCGCCGGTGCTCGGTTCGTCGCTCAACGCGTGCCTTTCATCGGTCGATCAGGCGCCAGGGGCCCGTCGTCCTCATCAGCCTATTCGTCACGCCGTGAGCGCCGCCCGCACCTGTGCGGCCAGCAGCGGGACCGTTTCCTCCTGGAACCAGGGGTTCTTCGTGCGCCAGCCACGCGCGAGCGGCGACGGATGCACGATCGGGAAGAGCGGAAGGTGGGTCTCCGCGGCACGGACGTTCTCCGTCAGGGTGCGACCGCCCCGCGGTCCGAGGTAGGCGCGCTGGGCGTAGGCGCCGATGAGGATCGTCAAGCGCACCTCCGTCAGCCGCTCGAGCAGGGGCGGATGCCAGCGCGGTGCGAAGTCCCGGCGAGGCGGCAGGTCGCCGCTCGTCCCCTTGCCCGGGAAGTAGAAGTCCATCGGGATGATCGCGACGTTCGCCGGGTCGTAGAACTCCTCGGGCGTCACACCCATCCATGAGCGGAGGAGGACGCCGCTCGGGTCGTTCCACGGGATGCCCGACTCCTGCGCCAAGCGACCAGGCGCTTGACTGATGATGAGGACCCGTGCCTCGGGGGAGGCGAGGAAGAGCGGTTCCCAGCCGAGTTCGCGGGCCCAGGCGTTCGACTCGTGCGCGGCGACCTCGGCTCGGAGTCGATCGATCGGATGCATCCCTGCAGTCTCCCACCCGCCGCCCAATACAGTGAGGGGATGGACGACGACCAGCGGCGACGGCGACTCATCCCCGAGCCGGTGGACCGGTTCGCGACCGGCGAGGAGTACCCCGAGTACCGGGTCGACCTCGAGCGCATCCGGTTCTCCCCGTACTTCGCGCGGTTGTCCGCCGTGACGCAGGTCGTCTCGCCCTCCGGTGTCGGCCAGGTCGTCCACAACCGGCTCACGCACTCGATCAAGGTGACCGCGGTCGCCCGCGCCATCGCCATGCAGCTCACCACGACCGATCCCGAGCAGAACGCCATCGTCGAGCGGCTCGGCGGTTGCGACCCGGTCGTCGTGCAGGCAGCGGCCTCAGCTCACGACCTCGGCCACCCGCCGTTCGGCCACCTCGGCGAGCAGGTCCTCGACCGCCTGGCCCGAGAGCGACTCGGCCTCGCGGAAGGCTTCGAGGGCAACGCGCAGTCGTTCCGCATCCTCTCCGCGCTCGACGTGTGCGAGACGGTGAAGGAGGGCCTCAACCTCACGGCGGCCTCCCGCGCCGCCGTGCTCAAGTACCCCTGGGGTCGCGCCATCCACCGTCCCGACCTCGACCCCACCGACCCGACGAGGATGCCGCGCGGGTCCACCGCAAGCCGCTGGGAGACCGCGCCGCCGAAGTTCTCCGCGTACACCCTCGATCTCGACGACATGCTCGACGCACGCAGTGCGTTCACCGCGATCGCCCCCTGGCAGCAGACCGTCGAGTGCTCCGTGATGGACGTCGCCGACGACATCGCCTACTCCCTGCACGACCTCGACGACTTCTACCGGGCCGGCGTCCTGCAGCAGGCGGCGGTGGCGGTCGAGTTCCGCACCTTCCTCCGCGACCAGCACACCCTCGCCGCGCTCGACGCCGAGGAACTCTGGAACCGCGCACCCGGCCACTCGCTCGAACTGTTGCGCCGGCGGATCGTCTCGCGCGACCCGTGGATCGCCAGCGACGAGCACTTCCGGGCGTCGGTCCAGCGGGTCGCGACCGAGCTCGTCGAAGGACTCCTCGCGGTCCCCTTCGACGGTTCCAGCCGCACCGAGCGCGCCATCGAATCCTTCGTGTCGTCCTGGATCGGCCGCCTCCAGCGTTCCGTCCTCGTCGTGGAGGAGCCGAACGTGCGATCCGGTCATGTGTCACTCCTGCCCGAGGCGTGGCACGACGTCACCGTGTTGAAGTTCGTCCACACCCGGTTCGTCATCGACCGGCCGGACTTCGCCACCTATCAGCGCGGCCAGTCGCGAGTGCTCGACGTGCTCGTCACCGAACTGGACAGCTGGCTCGACGACCCGCGCGACGGCCCGCGCGCGCCGCAGAAACTGCTCGACTTCGTCGAACTCGCCACGGACGGCTACTTCCGCCTGCGGGCGGACAACCCCGACTGGCTCCCGGCCGACCCCGAGTCCGACGACGGTCGTCCGCAGAGCGACCCGCGCGCACTGGGGCGCCTCGGTCGGGCGCGCGGCATCCTCGACTACGTCGCCTCGCTGACGGACGAACAGGCGACGGCGCTCGCGGCCAGACTGCGCGGCGACCGCGAAGCCTGGGCCTTCGGGAGCTGATCCACACCGTCGTTGAGGACCTCGACGACGGGTGTCGGCGCATTTCGGATAGTTCTGAGCACCGGAATGCTAGACCGTCTAGCGTTATTCCTGGCGCCGGGAATCTCCTCGGACCATGACTGAACGGATGGCGCGACCATGGGCAACCTCCTCTACGGAACCCCTCCGACCCCGCACGAGATCGAAGACCGACTGCTCGCTCACCTGCAGACGGTCATCTTCACGAAGTTCCGCCGCAACGAGAGCTTCGCGTTCCACCTCGATGCCGTGCCCGGCCGCGGTACCGGACGCCAGTCGCTCTGGCTGAACCCGATGATCCCCCTCCAGTTCTCCTTCTACGGCAGCCGTGCCCCTGAACTCAACCGGGAATGGCTGGCCGCGCTTCTCGAGCAGGCCAACAGTGCCAAGGGCATGCGGGTCGTTCCGGAGCCCGCTGCCAGCGGCGTGAAGCGCGTCGAGTCGGCGGCCTAGGTCCAAGGATCCGCTCCGGCGGATCGATCAACGCCACGACGAGCTCCGGCAGTCGGGCATCTGCGAAACACCAGTTGGGGGTGGGACCGTGACGACCTGGTCTTCCAGTGCGCCCGACTTCCTCGCCCTCGATGACGCGCGCACCACGGGCCGGCTGCTCGACCGGACCGACATCGTCTTCGAGACCTCGCACGTCAGCGCCGAGGCGGGCGGCGGTCTCTCGCTCAGTCGCTCGGCGATCGCCCTGGACGTCGACGGCGACACCGTCCGTGTCCTCACCCGGCACGTCGTCGC
This sequence comes from Plantibacter sp. MCCC 1A11337, assembly GCF_013349365.1. Taxonomy (NCBI): domain Bacteria; kingdom Bacillati; phylum Actinomycetota; class Actinomycetes; order Micrococcales; family Microbacteriaceae; genus Plantibacter; species Plantibacter sp. MCCC 1A11337. Next base: position 228,194 of record NZ_JABJWX010000002.1, read on the forward strand.
GTGGTCGCTTCGCGACGAGGGTGGACTCATCGTCGTGACCGTGTGGTCCGAACGTCCGACCGCCGTCCACGAGACGACGGTGCTACCCCGCTTCGCCCACATGACGTCGTCGGCGATGACCGACGTCCTCGGCGCGGAGCACGGCTTCCTGCAAGGGACCGCCTGACATCGAGTGGACTGCTCCGCGTCCGGACGCCCCGTCTAGGGTGACAGTTCAGGATCGTCGTGAGATTCTATGAACGATGAGCGAACACACGGGACCCGTCGAGCGGTCCGAGGTCGCAGGTCGCGACGTCGATGAGGCCCGCGACCTGTTCGCCGGTGCCTACAACGCCGGCTCGATGGTCATCGAGCCCACGGCATCCGACTTCACCTTTCGATACACCGCCATCGGCGACGACGAGCTGACCCTGCGCGGCACCCAGTTCGACGGCCACGTCACGGGCACGGTCCTGACGCAGGGCGAGTACATCGTCTCGTGGTTGACCGGCGGCAGTGGCGCCACCGATCTCGCCGGTGATCCGGTTCGACTCGTGCACGGGCAGCCGGCGATGTTCGCGAACAACCGGCTCGCCGAGTTCGACTTCACGGACTACCGGCAGAACCTGATGCACTTCGACGGGACGTTCCTCGAGCGGGTGGCCGGCGAGGTGGAGGGCACGAGCGGCCCGATCCTCTTCGACACGACGGCCCGCCCGTCCGGAGAACAGCTCCGTCGTTGGGCCGCCTCGGTGACGTCCGTCGCCCGGGTCATCTACGACGACGCGAGTCCAGCGCTCCTGCGGTCCGAGGCGAACCGCGCGGCAGCGGTCGCGCTCTTGGAGACCTTTCCGCACACGGCGCTCCATGCGCCGGTCGAGATCGGGGTACCGAGGGCCGGGAAGACTCGTGCGGCCGTCGAGTTCATGATCGCCAACGCGCATCTGCCGATCCGAACGGAGGACGTGGCCGAAGCGGTCGGCATGAGCCAGCGCAGTCTCCAGAGTGCCTTCCGCAAGGAGCACGACATCACCGCGATCGACTACCTCAGGCGCGTCCGGCTCGATCGGGTGCAGGAGGAACTTCGTCAGGCCGACCCGGGGCTGACCACGGTCGCAGAGATCGCCAAGCGATGGGGTTTCGCCCATCTCGGGCGCTTCTCCGCTTCCTACACCAACCGCTTCGGCGAGTACCCGAGCACGACGCTCGGCTCATAGCCGTCGAGACCGGTCGGGTCAGAACTCGCCGAACTCGTCGTATTCGTCGAGACCGGAGAGACTCTCCGTCTCGAGCGTCGGGACGATCTCCAACGCCCGGTTCGCGAAGGACTCCACGCTGACGTGCAGGCCGGGGCTGACGAGGACGTCGAGGTTCCGGTCGGAGGCGAGCGGGACGCGGACGAAGCGACCGCCGACCTGGACGGCGGACTCGATCTCGGACATGAGCGCAGGGATGTCGACACCCGGTTCGATGTCGTAGGTGGCACGCCCGATGGCGATGCTGTACTGCATGACCATCACCTCCGAGCTCGGGTTGTTGATGCCAGCGTAGGGAACGGTCCTGAGGATGACGGTGGGTTGACCAAGGCGGCGACTCATGCAGGGGGTGTCGCCTCAGTCCTCCTCCCGCGCGGTGAAACTGCGCAGCACGGATGCGACGAATGCGAGCTCCGCGTCACCCGTGGCGACGCTGTTCATGAACGCCTCCGCTGCATCCACGTCGAAACCGTGGCTGAGCCGGATGCCGTTCACACCGAGGAACACCCACGCAGACGCCCAAGCCGTGCGCTTGTTTCCGTCGACGAAAGCATGATTGCGAGCGATGGAGTGCAGTAGGGCTGCCGCTTTCAGGAAGATGTCCGGGTAGGCGTCGAGTCCGAAAACGGTGCTCTGCGGCCGGGCGACTGCAGCGTCGAGAAGTCCGAAATCGCGGACGGCAGGCTGGTGGCCGAGCGCGGCGGCGCTGGCCGTGAGGACATCCTCGCGGTCAAGGAAGTACGCGGTCACGCGAGGCGCGCATTGAGCTCGGCGGAGGTCGCTGCGACCTCCTGCGCGAGTTGGGCGATCATCCGCTTCCGGTCGTTCGCCGCAGCCAATGCAGCATCGTGGACGAACACTTTCAGGGAGGTCTCCGTGCCTGAGGCGGATGCGCGGAGCTGCTCGAGTTCCGCGTCGGTGAAGGTCACGTTGAGTGCCGGCATGGATCGATGATAGCTCGTCGGTACCTGAACAGGTACCTGCTACCGTGCGCGGTCGACGCGGGTCTCCTCCCAGACGGGCTCGTCGGAGGCCTGCACCCGGCCGTCGGAGCCGAACACGAGGAAGCGGTCGAAGCCGCGCGCGAACCAACGGTCGTGGGTGACCGCGATCACGGTGCCCTCGAAACCCGCCAGGCCCTGCTCGAGCGCCTCCGCCGAGACGAGGTCGAGGTTGTCGGTCGGCTCGTCGAGCAGCAGCAGCGTGGCACCGGAGAGTTCGAGCAGGAGGATCTGCAGGCGTGCTTGCTGTCCACCGGAGAGCGACTCGAACGACTGCTCGGCCGCACCCGCCAGCCCGTAGCGGTCGAGCACGCGGCTGGCGGCCTCGCGGGGGAGACCCGATCGGTGCTCGTCGCCGCGGTGCAGGATGTCGAGCAAGGTCCGGCCGACGAGTTCCGGGTGCCGGTGCGACTGTGCGAACCACCCCGGCTGCACGCGCGCGCCGAGCTTGGCGTCGCCGTCGTGCTCGACGGGGACGAGCGCGTCGCCCGCTGCGGCGAGATGCCCAGCGCCCGGATCGGGATCCGTCCCACCACCGGCGAGCAGCCGGAGGAAGTGCGACTTGCCCGAACCGTTCGAACCGAGGACGCCGATGCGCTCGCCGAACCAGATCTCCGCGTCGAACGGCTGCATGAGGCCGGTCAGTTCCAGCCCCGTGCAGACGATCGCGCGACGGCCCGTGCGTGCGCCGCGGAGGCGCATCGTGACCTGCTGGTCCTTCGGCCGCTCCTCAGGCGGACCGGCCTCCTCGAACTTGGCGAGTCGGGTCTGCGCGGCGCGGTAGCGGGAGGCCATGGAGTCGTTGAACTTGGCCTGCTCGCGCAGACGCAGCACGAGTGCGCGCAGCTTCATGCGGTCCTCGTCCCAACGCCGCCGGAGTTCGTCGAGTCGGTCGAGGCGGGCGTCGCGGGCCTCGTGGTAGCTGCGGAAGCTGGCGCCGTGGGTCCACGTCGTGCTGCCGGCCGCGCCGACCTCGAGGGTGATGATGCGGGTCGCCGCCTGTGCCAGGAGCTCGCGGTCGTGCGAGACGAGGAGGACGGTCTTCCGGGTCTCGGCGAGCATCCCCTCGAGCCAGCGCTTCGTCGGGACGTCGAGGGAGTTGTCGGGCTCGTCGAGGAGGAGGACCTGCTCGGGGCCGCGGAACAGGGCCTCCAGGACGAGCCGCTTCTGCTCGCCGCCGGACAGGGTTCCGAGCGTCCGCCACTGCGCGCGATCGTAGGGCACCCCGAGCGCCGCCTCGCAGCAGCTGTCCCAGAGCACCTCCTGGTCGTACCCGCCGGCGTCGGCGTACTCGGCGAGCGTCGTCGCGTAGGCCATCTGCGTCGCCTCGACGTCGTCCTCCATGAGGGCCAGCTCGGCGCGGTCGACCGCCTCGGCCGCCGCGCGGATCCGCGGAGGCGCGACCTGGACGAGGAGGTCACGGACCGTCCGGTCGTCGTCGCCGCGACCGACGAACTGATCCATCACGCCGAGGCCGCCGTCGATGGAGACGACCCCGGAGTCGGGCTGGAGTTCGCCGCGGATGATCCGCAGAAGCGTCGTCTTGCCGGCGCCGTTCGCTCCGATGAGCGCGGCGATCGCCCCTTCGCCGACGCGGAACGAGACCTCGTCCAGCAGGGTCCGTCCGTCGCTCAGCGTGTAGCTGAGGTCACTGACGTCGATGTAGCCCATGGTGCGCACTCCCCAGGGAGCCCATCGCTCCCGAACGGGCCCGCGCTGGTTCGCGCCGGGCCGCCCACCGCCTGGCGAGCCGACCAGTCTAGCGGCGTCGATCCGGACGCGCGCAACGCGCGCTCACCGAGTGCACCCGTTCCGCTCACTGAGCGCACCCCCTCCCGGTCACTGAGTGCACCCCCTTCCGGTCACTGAGCGCACCCGTTCCGCTCACTGAGCGCACCCCCTCCCGGTCACTGAGTGCACCCCCTTCCGGTCACTGAGCGCACCCGTTCCGGTCACTGAGTGCACCCCCTTCCGGTCACTGAGCGCACCCCGTTCCGGTCACTGAGCGCACCCGTTCCGGTCACTGAGCTTGTCGAAGTGTCCACGGGGTGTCCTTCGACAGGCTCAGGGACCGGGGGAGGTCACGCTCAGGGACTGGGCGTCCGGATCGGTGGGTCCTGGTCGCTGGGCTCGGGTTTCGGTCACTGAGCTTGTCGAAGTGTCCACGGGGTGCCCTTCGACAGGCTCAGGGATCGGGGCTGGCCGGCGCCTTTCGGCAGGTTCAGGGACTGAGGCAGGGCTGACCAGGGACCGCGGGTGGCAGGCGGCTCAGGCGAGCGATGCGGCGATGTCGCGGATCCACGTGCGCACCGACGCGTCGTGCTCGTCGAACCAGTCACCCTCGTAGCCGCGCGGAACGCCCTCCACCACCATGACGAGTGCGAGGTACAGCGACCACAGGCGCGCGCGGGTCCGGGCGTCCTCGTCGGGGAGGAGCTCGCGGCCGGCTACCTCACGGTAGGCGCGGAGGAGTTCCGAGTCGGCGGCGACCGTCTCCGGCACGTCGGTGAAGAGCGCCAGGGAGACGAGGTCGGCGGTCGGGTCGGCCCAGTGCGCGCGTTCATGGTCGATGACGCCGGTCAGTTGGGCGGCCTCCGCCCCGTGCTCGGGCATGACGAGGAGGTTGCCCTCCCAGAGGTCGAAGTGGACCAGTGTCGGCTCCCTCACGCTGTCGAAGGCCGGAAGTGCGGTGTCGATCAGGCGTCGGATCTCGTCCGCCGCGACCGGGAGGTCGACGTCGAACCGCAGGGCGTCGGCGAGGACGGCCTCCACGACGAGTCGGTAGGCGTCGGCTGCGCTCGCCGCCTGGAGCTCCGGGCGTACGGGGTAGCCGAACCGCTTCCCCTCGGCGAGCCCGGTCGATGGATCGGTGGACGCGGCCTCCGCCGGGATGTCGACGTCGCCTGGTTCCACGTGGAACGGCGTGCGACCCGCCTCGTGCAGACGGGCGAGCGTGCGGCCGAGGACGTCGCGGGCGAGGGGGACGGTCTCGGTGCTGTTCGCCGGCCGGCCGGTGAGCTCGGTCATGACGAGCGCGTCGCGTCCGTCGAGCGTCGCCTCGAAGACGATCTCCGGCTGCGGCACCTCCGCACGCCCGAGGATGCGCAGCGCGAGCGCCTCGGTCGCCATGAGTGAGCGCTCGTAGGTGAGCCCGTCGGCGTCGGCGGGGGACAGCTTGACGATGACGCGCTCGCCGCCGTCGAGTTCGACCGCTGCGACCTCGTTCGCCGTGCCCGCCCCGAGCATCGTGATGGTCGGGCTGCCGGGCTGCATCGCCGGTCGCTCGGCCGCCCAGTGCTCGGCGACCGCGATCATGGTGTCACTGGGGCGAGGCGTTCGGCTCATCCGCCCACGGTAGTCGACGGTGTGGCGCTCCCGCTCCCGCAGCCCGTCGGCTCAGGAGATCGGTTCGCGGGTGAGAATCCGCGTGAAGATCGCAACGAGCTTCGAGTCGTCGCCGTCGTTTCTCGCCGCATGACAGGCCGCGTGCAAGTCGTCGCGCTCGACCCGACCCCACTTGAGACCGCGCCCCGACTCAGCGAGCAGCTGCGCGAAGAACTCGCGCTGCGTTCGGCCGTTCCCTTCACGAAACGGATGCGCGAAGTTCATGTAGTCGTAGAGATAGGCGACTTCGGCGGCGACGTGATGGTCCGTGACTCCGCGGAGGAGGTCCGAATCCGCTATCCGTTGAGCCGCGTGGGCTACGGGGCGGCCGATCTCCGCCGGAGGCATGAAGGACTCGCCACCATCTCGCGCCAGTCCGACGGTGCGAAGTTCACCTGCCCATTCGTAGACGTCTTGGAAAAGCTGACGATGCAGTGCTTGCACGTGGCTGAGGTCGTAGGTCCGTTTCACGAGCGTCAGATCGGCACGGAGTTCGGCGAGGCGATACTCGACGAGGTCGTCCTCGGCGGCTTGGAGCTGTTCCGCGTCGACGATCCCGAGCGTGTTTCGGAGGACTTCTGAGTCAGGCCCCTGAAAGTAACCGAGCCAACGAGATGCTGCATCCCCCAGCTCCCAGGGACGCTCGATGGTCAATCGAGACCGTAGCGCGAACGCACCCGTTGGCCGAGCTGCGCGATGTCGATCTCGCCTCGGACGTAGGCATCCTGGTCAGCCCGCGTCGCGGGGGTGCTCTGTGATCCCTCGAGCTCTGAGGATCGGCGAGCGTCTTCGATCGCGCGCTGCCGTCGGTCCTGTGCAGTGTCCAAAGTCATAGCGTCGTCCTCCTGACGCCAGTGTAATCGGGCGTCCCTCGAGCGATGCCACCGTCGCTGGTCGGCTGAAACATCGAAGTAATTTGTCCACAACTCCTGCTGGAGTCGTGCGCGGATCACGCGGGGTGCGGGATCTCCTGGCGGGCGGCGTCGGCGGGCTCATCCTGCAGGAGTCGTGGACGACGGCGGGCGCGTTTCGCGGCGCTCGACGCACCGGTGATGACGATCAGCCCGAGCAGCGTCATGGCTGCACCGGCCCAGATCGGCGAGGTGTAGCCGAGACCCGCGGTGATCGTGACGCCGCCGAGCCAGGCGCCGAGCGCGTTGCCGAGGTTGAACGCGGCGATGTTCGCTCCCGAGGCGAGCGTGGGCGCAGCCGACGCGTACCGCATCACCCGCATCTGCAGGCCGGGCACGGTCGCGAATCCGAAGCCACCCATGAGGACGAGGGCGATCACGGTGGCTACGGGCGACTGCGCGGTCGCGGCGAAGATGACCAGGATGACGGTCAGCACCGCGATCACGACGATGAGCGTCCGGTCGATGTTCCGATCCGCCGCCTTGCCGCCGACGATGTTGCCGACCAGGAGTCCGACGCCGAAGAGGATGAGCAGCCACGGCACCGTGATCGAGGCGAAGCCGCTGACCTCCGTGAGTGTGTACGCGATGTAAGTGAAGGCGCCGAACATGCCGCCGTAGCCGAGGACCGTGACGGCGATCGAGAGCCAGACCTGTCCGGAGCGGAATGCGCGCAGCTCGGCGAGCAGTGATGCCGGGGCCCCGTCGCGCTTCGGCTTCGGCACGAGGGTCAGGATGCCGATGAAGGCGATGACCCCGATCACCGTGATGGCCCAGAAGGTCGAGCGCCAGCCGAAGTGCTGGCCGAGCAGTGTGCCGAAGGGGACGCCGAGCACGTTCGCCGCGGTGAGGCCGGTGAACATGATCGCGATCGCGCCGGCCTGTCTGTGTGCGGGGACCATCGCCGCCGCCAGCACCGAGCCGATACCGAAGAACGCTCCGTGGCTGAGGGCGGCGAGGATGCGGCCCGCGAGCATGACCTGGTAGTCGCCGGCGAGTGCGGAGACGAGGTTGCCGGCGATGAAGAGCACCATCAGGGCCAGCAGGACGGGCTTCTTCGGCAGCCGGGTGACCGCCGCGGTGAGGGCGAGCGCCCCGACGACGACGGCCAGGGCGTAGCCGGAGATGAGCCAGCCGGCTGCGGCCTCCGAGACGCTGAAGTCGGCCGCCACCTCGGGCAGCAGCCCCATGATGACGAATTCCGTGAGGCCGATGCCGAAGCCGCCGAGGGCGAGGGCGATGAGACCGAGTGGCATGACGATTCCTGCGATTCCTGGGGGTCGTGGGGGAGTGCTGGTGGCCGGAGGGTGGGACGCGTACGCTGATAGTTGCAGACGCGTGATAGATATCGTTGCACGCGCTAGGTAATAGCGCAAGCAACTATGTGCGTCTGCAATCAATTGATCCATGTTCGAACCGAGGAGTCCCGATGGGCATCGCCGACGACGCTGTTGAGATCCGCGCGCAGGGGTGGCGGACGCTCGCCGCCCTGTACGGATCGATCGAGTCCGATCTGGAACGTGCGCTGCAGGCCGAGGCCCGGCTCTCGGTGGTCGAGTACACCGTGCTCGACGCCCTGGGGCGCCAGGACGGCTGGCACATGCGCATGCAGCAGCTCGCCCGCGCGACGGCCTTGTCGCCGAGCGCCACCACCCGGCTCGTCAACCGCCTCGAGGATCGCGCGCTCCTCACCCGTGTGCTGTGCGCCGACGACCGCCGCGGGGTCTACACCGAGCTCACGGCGGCCGGGAAGGCGCTGCTCGAGGAGGCCCGACCGGTGCACGATCGCGCCCTGGAGGAGTCGCTCACCATCGCGGAGTCGCTCCCGGAGCTCGCGCCGCTCGTGGAAGCGATCCACCGGTTGGAGCCCGTCCCGTCCACCGTCTGATCGACCGGACCGTTCTCAGGAGAACTCCGGCGCGTCGCCCGGGGAGCAGGGCGGCGTGCCGGAGGAGTCCTGAAACAAGGACGTCCGGGTCGCAGAACGGTGCACGCGCGTCGGCGGGTGATGCCAAGCTGAGTCGTCCGACCCGAGGGAGCACGATGAGCACCGCAGCACCGAACACCCGTGTCACCGCGCTCGTCGCACCAGGCTCCCGCAGGGTGCTGGGCGCCTATCTCGGCGCTGCGCTCATCTGGGGCGCCAGCTTCCTCTTCATGAAGACGGGCCTCACCGGACTCGCTCCGACGCAGGTCGCACTGTCCCGCGTCGTGCTCGGCGCCGTCACGCTCTGCATCATCATGCTCGTCACCCGACGCCGCTGGCCGCGGGAGCGTCGGCTCTGGGCGCACCTCGCCGTCGTCTCCGTCTTCCTCTGCGTCGCCCCGTTCCTCCTGTTCTCCTGGGCGGGACAGTTCCTGCCGTCCGGCCTGTCGAGCATCCTCAACGCGACCACACCGATCATGACGCTCGCCGTCGGCGCGGTGTTCCTCCCGAAGGAGCGGCTGAACGGCCTGCAGGTGTTCGGTATCTTCGTCGGAGCCCTCGGCGTCGCGATCGTCGTCGGTCCCTGGCGCGTCCTGGCCGACCCGGCGATCCTCGAGTCCATCCCGGCTCAGCTCGCCTGCCTCGGCGCGACCCTCTGCTACGGCATCGCCTTCGTCTACCTCCGGAAGTTCGTCCTCGGCACCCACGGCTACGACGCGGTGGTCATCTCGGCCGTGGAGATCTCGCTCGCCGCCGTCATCATGCTCGTGCTCTCGCCGTTCATCGCGATGCAGCCGGTATCGCTCGACGCCCCGGTCGTCCTCAGCATGCTCGCCCTGGGAGCACTCGGTACCGGCGTCGCCTACATCTGGATGACGACGATCGTCGACTCCTGGGGTCCGACGGCGGCGTCCACCGTCACCTACCTCACACCCCTCGTCGGTGTCGTCCTCGGCATCCTCGTGCTCGGTGAGGTCCTGCACTGGAACGAGCCGGTGGGCGGCGTGATCGTCGTGCTCGGCATCCTCGTGACCCAGGGCCGGCTCCGGCTCCGGCGGCGCACGCCCCCACTCTCGGCATAGGGTGGCTGGACGGCCGCGCGCTGACGGTCACGGCCCTTCCCACGGAACGAGGTTTCACATGCGCATCGCATCCGGGCAGTTCTCCGCCGGAACGGACATCGACGAGAACCTCGCCAGCGTGGTCGCCCTGCTCGGTGAGGCCGCAGCGGGCGGCGCCGAACTGCTCGTGCTGCCGGAGATGAGCAGCTACGCGACGTCGGAGCCGCCGAGCGCGCTCGCCGCGATCGCCCAGCCACTCGACGGCCCCTTCATCACGGGCGTCGCCGCCGCAGCCGCAGCGCGCTCCCTCCCGACGGTCGTCGGCACCATCGAGGAGAACCCCGGTGGGTTGCCTTACAACACGCTCGTGGCGATCGACGCTGAGGGCAACATCACCGCGAGGTACCGGAAGGTGCACCTCTACGACGCCTTCGGCTACGCCGAGAGCGACGGCATCTCGGCCGGCGAGCTCACCGAACCGTTCGTCCTCGAGCTCGGCGACCTCCGCATCGGCGCCTTCACCTGCTACGATCTCCGCTTCCCGGAGAGCGCGCGGCGCCTCATCGACGCCGGCGCCAACGTCATCCTGCTGCCCGCGATGTGGATCGTCGGCCCGGGCAAGGAGGACGCCTGGACCACCCTCGTCCGCGCCCGGGCCATCGAGAACACCGCCTACGTCGTGAGTGCCAACCAGACCGGCCCGCTCGCCACCGGCAACTCGATCATCGTCGACCCCGCCGGCGTCGTCATCGCCGCCGCCGGCGAGGCACCCGGTGTGGTGTTCGCCGAGCTCGATCCGGCGCGACTCGACACCGTGCGGGCGCGGGTGCCTTCGCTCGCCAACCGCCGGTTCACCGTGGTCCCGCGGACCGCCGAATGAGCGTGGGCGAACGCGTGAGCGACCCGGTCGGTCTCTCGGAGGTCGTCTCCATCACGCGCGACCTCATCCGGATCGACACCTCGAACTACGGCGGCGGGCGTGCCGTCGGCGAGTCCCGCGCGGCGGACCTCGTCGAACGCCTGCTCGGTGAGGTCGGGATCGTGTGCGAGCGCTTCGAGGCAGAGCCCGGCAGGACGAACCTCGTCGCGCGATGGCCGGGTCGTGACCGCACGCTGCCCGGTCTGCTGCTGCACGGGCACCTCGACGTCGTCCCGGTCGACGCGGCCGCGTGGACGGTCGACCCGTTCGGCGGCGAGATCGCCGACGGCATGCTGTGGGGCCGCGGCGCCGTCGACATGAAGAACATGGTGGCGATGATCGTCGCGTCGGTCCGGCGCATGGTGACGGCTGGGGAGCAGCCCGAGCGCGACGTCGTCTTGGCGTTCTTCGCCGACGAGGAGGCCGGGTGCGTCCTCGGCTCGCAGTGGATGGTGGAGCACCACCCGGGGCAGTTCGCCGGCGTCCGCGACGCGATCAGCGAGGGCGGCGGGTACAGCGTCACCCTCGGCGAACGGGCCGACACCCGCGCGTACCTGCTCAACACCGGTGAGAAGGGCGTGCTCTGGTTGCGCCTGACCGCCCACGGTGCCGCCGGTCACGCCTCGCTCGCGAGCCAGGATTCGGCGATCGTGAAGCTCGCCGCCGCCGTCGGCCGGATCGGCGCGCTCGACTGGCCGGTGTCGTTCACCGAGACCACGACGCACCTGTTCCAGCGACTGCGCGAACTGACCGGAGCGTCCTCCGAGCTGTCGCCGTTCGAACTCGCCGCGCTCGTCGGTCCAAGCGCGTCGCGGCTGCGCGCCGGCCTGCAGAACGTGGCGAACGTCACCATGATCACCGGCGGGTACAAGGAGAACGTGATCCCCGAGTCCGCGACCGCGACGGTCGACGCCCGGTTCCTGCCCGGCCAACGGGACGAGGTCATCGCGCGCATCCGGGAGGCGGCGGGCGAGGGGGTCGACGTCGAGGTCCAGCTGGAGCTCATCGCGATGGAGTCGCCGAACGACGGTGAGCTCGTCTCGGTGATCGAAGCGGTCATCGAGCGGCACGATCCCGGTGCGACCGTGCTCCCGCACCTCATCCCCGGCGGCACCGACGCGAAGGCGCTCAGCCGACTCGGCATCACGGGGTACGGGTTCATCCCGCTCAGGTTGCCGGCGGACTTCGACTTCCCCGGGATGTTCCACGGTGTCGACGAACGTGTGCCGCTCGACGCGCTCGACTTCGGCTGCGCGGTGCTCACGGACGTCATCCGCTCGGTCTGACGGGCAGGGGACCGGGGGCCGACCGGTGTTCGGGTTCGCCGATCGGCCACCCGGAGACGGGTGGCACGGGGTTCTGGCGAGCTCGGGGCCCGGGAGTCTCGGCGGTACTAGCGTGCGGGTGGTGCAGGCGGCACGGGCGTCGGTGCCGTCGCGAACGGGCCGGAGAGCCTCGCCCACTGCAGCAGCATGATGGTCTTCGCGTCGATGATGTCGTCGCCGATGCGTGCGATCGCGTCGTCGATGTCGAGTTCGAGGAGCTCGATCTCCTCGCCCTCCTCGGCGAGCCCGCCCCAATCGCCGCGACGCGCAGCGGGGTCGTACTCGGCAGCATAGAAGTGCAGGCGTTCGGTCACGGAGCCGGGGCTCATGAAGGCGTCGAACACGTGCTGGACGGCCTCGACCGCGAACCCGGTCTCCTCGCGGGCCTCGCGGGCGACCGCCGTCTCGGGATCGTCGTCGTCGAGCAGGCCTGCGGCGGTCTCGATGAGCTCGCCGGTCGGGTGTCCGTTGACGTAGGCCGGGTAGCGGAACTGCCTGGTGAGCAGTACTTTCCGGGACTCACCGTGGTAGAGCAGGATGGTCGCGCCGTTGCCGCGGTCGTAGGTCTCGCGCTGCTGCGTCGACCATGCGCCTGAGCGGTCCTGGACTCGCAGGGTCGTCCGGCGGAGGACGTGCCAGGCGGCGGCGACCAGTTCCACGTCGGTCACCTGGACGCGCGGGTTGCCGGTGAGGTCGAGGCCGGTCCGGTGCAGACCGGTGCGCCCGCGGGCGTCGGGGAGGTCTGCTCCGGGTTGCGGCTCCCGGACCGTCGTGGAATCGGCCATCCATCGAGTGTACGTCCGCCTGTGAACGGTAGCCCAGGGGGATGCCCCGGGTGCGCCGGGCGGGTGAGCCCTGCTGCACGACGCGCCCGATCGTGAATGGCGACCGGTCTTCGGTTTTCGCGGGTTCTGCAACATACTGGTGGGAGCACCGGTCGCGGTCCACGGAGGACCCCCGTCGAAAGGCACTCGATGACGAGCAGCAGTCCCGCCAGTAGCAGCCCCGTCGCCAGCGGAGGCACCACGGCATCGGCGCGGTCGGTCGCCTGGGTCGTGACCACCCAGGACGCCCCCTGGCAGGAGCAGGAGGCCCTCGGGTTCGGTCGACTCGCGGGTATGCCGAACGTCATGGTCGACGTGACGAACCCGCAACAGACCGTCGACGGCATCGGCGGGTGTTTCAACGAACTCGGCTGGACCGCGCTCGGGCTCCTGTCCGAGGAGGACCGAGAGGGCATCCTGTCCGACCTCTTCACGCCGGGCGCGGGGCTCAACCTCTCGCTCTGCCGCATGCCCGTCGGCGCCAACGACTTCTCCACCGACTGGTACTCCTACGACGAGGTCGACGGCGACTTCGACCTCGAGCACTTCAGCATCGACCACGACCGCGCGACGCTCGTCCCCTTCATCCAGGCGGCACAGCGCTACCAGGGCGACCTGCGCCTCTGGGCGTCGCCGTGGAGCCCGCCCACCTGGATGAAGACGAACGGGCACTACGCGGCCGCGCGACCCTGGGCGGAGTCAGGCGTCGACAACGGCATCCGTGACGACCAGCTGGGCTCCGAGGGGACGGATCTCTTCATCCTCGAGGACCGCTACCTCGAGACCTACGCCCGGTACTTCGCCCGCTTCGTCGAGGCCTACGGCGAGGAGGGCATCCGGGTCAAGATGGTCATGCCGCAGAACGAGTTCAACTCGGCGCAGGTGTTCCCGAGCTGTGTGTGGACGGCCGAGGGGCTCGCTCGGTTCATCGCCGTCCTCGGGCCGGAGATGGACCGTCTCGGAGTGCGGGTCTTCCTCGGCACGCAGGAGCGGCCGCACGACGCGCAGATCGAGACCGTGCTCCGGGATCCGGCGGCCGGTCCCTGGGTCGCCGGAGTCGGATTCCAATGGGCCGGCAAGGGCGCGATCGCCGCGGTGCATCACGCCCACCCGGACCTCGCGCTGTACCAGACCGAGCAGGAGTGCGGCGACGGCCGGAACGACTGGCGCTTCGTGCGGCACACCTGGGGGCTCATGCGCCACTTCTTCACGCACGGCGCGCAGGCCTACACGTACTGGAACCTCGCGCTCACCGAGGGAGGGGTCAGCCGCTGGGGCTGGGCGCAGAACTCGCTCGTCGTCGTGCACCCCGAGACCCGGACCTTCCGCTACACGCACGAGTACTTCCTCATGCGGCACCTGGGGCACTTCCTGCAGCCGGGAGCGCAGCGGCTCGCAACGATGAGCTGGACCGGGCACGAGAACCTGCTCGCCTTCCGCAACCCGGACGGCGGCGTCGTGCTCGTGATGCAGAACGACCTCGGCGAGCCGCTCCCCGTCCAGATCGTGGTGGGCGACGACGTCATCACGCCGACCCTGCCGGCCGACTCCTTCGTGACGCTCGTGATCCCGCCCGCCTGACCGTCGGTGCCGGAGCCACCCCTTGTGGGCGGTCGCCTCTGCGGCCTAGCCTCTCGCGTACCGGCACCGGCGACGGAGGACACATGGGCAGGCTCATCTATTCGGCGATCAGCTCGCTCGACGGCTACCTCGCCGATGAGGAGGGACGTTTCGACTGGAGCGCCCCGGATGCCGAGGTGCACGCCTTCGTGAACGAGCTCTCCCGGCCGATCGGCACCTACCTGTTCGGCCGACGCATGTACGAGATCATGACGTTCTGGGAGACGGCGGACGAGCTGCCGGACGAGCCTCGCGAGATCGCCGACTTCGCGGCTCTGTGGCTCGCGGCCGACAAGGTCGTGTACTCCACGTCGCTCGATGCGGTCTCGACGGCACGGACCACGCTCGAGCGATCGTTCGACCCGGAGGCCGTTCGCCGGTGGAAGGCGGAATCGGACCGCGACCTCAGCGTCGGCGGCCCGCACCTCGCAGCCGAGGCGATGGCAGCGGGGCTCGTCGACGAGGTGCAGCTGTTCCTCTCACCGGTGATCGTCGGTGGCGGCTTGCGTGCGCTGCCGGCCAACCTCCGGCGACGCCTGGAACTCGTCGACGAGCGTCGCTTCGAGGCCGGCGTCGTCCACCTCCGCTACACCGTCACCGGCGAGCCCGTCTGAGGTGAGGCAGTCTGTCGCGGGGGTACCCCGGGAGCGACCAGATGCCTCATCTCACGGATCAGACGGCCTCGAGGATGATCGCGGAGCCCTGGCCGCCACCACCGCAGATACCGGCGGCGCCGATCGAACCGGGGCCGGCGGCGGCGAGACGACGGGCGAGGTGGCCGACGATCCGCGTACCGGAAGCGCCGATCGGGTGACCGAGGGCGATCGCGCCGCCGTTCGCGTTCACGATCGCGGGATCCACGCCGAGCTCGTTCGTGGAGTGGACCGACACGGCGGCGAACGCCTCGTTGATCTCGACCGCTGCGAGGTCGCCCGTCGTGTGGGAGGTCTTCGCGAGGGCTGCGACGATCGCGTTCGACGGCTGGGCGTGCAGGCTGACGTCGGGTCCGGCGACGAGCGCGTGCGCGACGACGCGTGCGATCGGGGTGAGTCCCCGTGCCGCAGCGGCTTGCTCGCTCATGAGCACGACTGCAGCCGCTCCGTCGGTGATCTGGGAGGAGTTGCCCGCGGTGATCGTCCCCTCGCCGCCGAACGCGGGACGCAGCCCGGCCAGCGACTCGGCCGTGGTGTCGGCGCGCAGTCCGTCGTCGGTGCTCACGACGGTCGGACCCTTGCGACCCGGCACGGAGAAGGGTTCGATCTCCTCGGCCTGGGCGTCCGCAGCTGCTGCGAGCCGCTGGTGCGACCCGGCCGCCCAGGCGTCCTGCTCCGGGCGTGCGATGCCGAGCGGGCCGTTGCGCTCCTCGGTGGACGAACCCATCGACCGGTGCTCGAACGCATCGGTCAGGCCGTCGTGGTCGAGGGTGTCGACGAGCTCGATGGCGCCATAGCGCTTGCCGGCGCGCGAGCCCGACCAGGCGTGCGGGGCGAGGCTCATCGACTCCTGGCCCAGCGCGACGACGACGTCGACCTCGCCGGCGTCGATGAGACGCGTGCCGGTGACGATCGCCTCCATGCCGGAGAGGCACACGGCGTTGACGGTGATGGCGGGGACGGTGAAGGGGATGTCGGCCCCGACGGCGGACTGCCGGGCGGGGTTCTGGCCGGCGGCGCCCTGCAACACCTGGCCGGCGATGACCTGCTGGACGTCGGCGGCGTCGACCCCCGCCCGGGACAGGGCTGCGCGGATGGCGTGGGCGCCGAGCTCGGTGGCGGGTACGGAAGCGAACGCCCCGTTGAACTTCACGAACGGGGTGCGGGCGTACCCGACGATGACGGTGCTCATGCGTGTGCCTCCTGAGGCGTGGCGGGTGCGGTCGGCACCTCGCCGGTGGTGGTGGGGTCGAGTTCGACGGAGAACTCCGCGCCCGTCAGGGTGCGCAGCTCGGCGACGCTCGTGTCAGGCGCGAAGGCCCGCAGGACGAGCGCCCCCTCGACGATATCGAAGACGGCGCGGTCGCTGATGATGCGGTCGACGACACCGACGCCGGTGAGCGGGAGATCGCACCGCTCGACGATCTTCGGGCTGCCGTCCTTCGCGACGTGCTCGGTGACGACCACCACCCGCGGTGTCCCGGCGACGAGGTCCATCGCGCCGCCCATGCCCTTGACGAGCTTGCCCGGGATCGTCCAGTTCGCGAGGTCGCCGGCACCCGAGACCTGGAGCGCACCGAGGATGGCCAGTTGCACGTGGCCGCCGCGGATCATGCCGAACGAGGTCGCCGAGTCGAAGTAGCTCCCGCCCTCCAGGAGCGTGACCGTCTGCTTCCCGGCGTTGATGAGGTCGGCGTCCTCCTCGCCCTCGATCGGGAACGGACCCATGCCGAGCAGGCCGTTCTCGCTCTGGAGCGTGACGTGGACCCCCGGCGGGACGTGGTTCGCGACGAGCGTCGGGATGCCGATGCCGAGGTTCACGTACTCGCCGTCGCGGAGTTCGGTCGCCGCGATCGCGGCCATGTCGTCTCTCGTCCACATGATGATCAGGCTCCTGCCGGTGTCGTGGTGGCGGCCGCGGGGCGGACGGTGCGCTGTTCGATGTCCTTCACCCGCGGCGTCGCCGTGACGAGGCGCTGGACGAAGATGCCGGGGGTGACGACGGTGTCCGGGTCGAGGTAGCCGTCCTCGACGACCTCCTCGGCCTCGGCGATCGTCAGCCGGCCGGCGGTCGCGACGATCGGGTTGAAGTTCCGCGCGGTGTGCCGGAAGACGAGGTTGCCCTCGCTATCGGCGCGGAACGCGTGGACGAGGGCCACGTCGGCGACGATGCCGCGCTCGAGGACGTAGGTCTCCCCGTCGAACACCTCCGTCGGCTTGCCCTCGGCGACCGGGGTGCCGACGCCGGTCTTCGTGTAGAACCCGGCGATACCGGCGCCGCCCGCGCGCAGCCGCTCGGCGAGCGTGCCCTGCGGCGTGAACTCGACCTCGAGCTCGCCGTCGAGGAACTGCTTGGCGAAGAGCTTGTTCTCGCCCACGTACGACGCGACGACCTTCCGCACCTGTCGGTTCTCGAGGAGGATGCCGAGGCCCTTTCCGTCGACGCCCATGTTGTTGGAGACGATCGTGAGGTCGGTGGCACCGGTGTCCCGGAGGGCCTCGATGAGGTCGGTCGGGTTGCCGCTCAGGCCGAACCCGCCGACCGCGATGGTCGCTCCGTCCCGGACGACCTCGTGCAGCGCCTCGGCGGCGCTCGACCAGTGTTTCGTCATGTCACTCCCTTGTGGATGGCGTGCCGGCTTGACCACATGGTGGTTCCAGCCGATCGTCTCTCCAGTAGTCAGTCACAGCCGTCCTGCGGTGTCAAAGGTGGCATCGGCCCTGATCGCTGATTCGCTCATGACGTGGTCCCGGCTACGGCGTAGGCTCACCATGTGGACAAGCTGATGGTGCGACGTGGCTGAGGGGATGCGCGGCGCCCAGGTCGTCTCGCGCGTGAGTCGGATCCTCAAGATCGTGTCGGAGCATCCCGGCGGGGCGTCGTCTTCGGCGGTGGCCGCGGCCGCCGGGCTCACACGGCCGACGGCGCACCGCCTGCTCGCCTCGCTCGCTGCCGAGGGCTTCCTCGACCACGACGTCCGCGCCGCCCGGTGGCACCTCGGTCCGGAGCTGTTCCTCCTCGGATCGCTCGCGGCGGAGCGGTACGACGTCGCGGAGCTCGCCCGGGAGAGCGTGCGGATCCTCGCGCACGAGAGCGGGGAAAGCGCCTTCCTGTCGGTGCGCCGTGGCTTCGAGACCGTGTGTCTGTTGCGCGAGGAGGGGAGTTTCCCAGTGCGGTCGTTCGTCCTGACGGAGGGGGTCCGCTTCCCGCTGGGGGTCGCGTCGGCAGGACTGGCGATCCTCGCGTTCTCCAGCGACGGGGAGATCGACGACTACCTGGGTCGCGCCGACCTCGACGAGCGGTGGGGCGAGGCCCACACCGCTGATCGCGTGCGCGAGCGGATCCGCGAGACGCGCGAGCGCGGGTACGCGGTGAACCCGGCGCTCATCCTCGAAGGCAGCTGGGGCATGGGTGCGGCGGTCTTCGATGCGGCGGGGAAGCCCGCCTGGGCGCTCAGTCTCACCGGGATCGAGTCCCGGTTCCGGCCTGAGCGCCAGGCGTTCCTCGGTGGCCTGCTGCTGGAGCAGGCGCACGAGCTGTCGAAGCGCCTCCGCTGAGGCGGGCGGTCGGTCCCTGCGCCGAGCCGCACTTCGACAGGCTCAGTGACCGGCGGTCCGGTCCCTGAGCCTGTCGAAGGGCGAGTACTACTCCGAGACGGCGGACAGCTCCTCGAACTCGTCGTCGGTGAGCTCGATCGTCGCGCCCTGCAGGTTGTCCTCGAGGTGCTCGATGCTCGACGTCCCCGGGATCGGGAGCATGACGGGCGAGCGCTTGAGCAGCCAGGCCAGCGCGAGCTGCGACGGGGTCGCGTCGTGTCGCTCGGCGAGCTGTGTGAGCGGGCCGTCCTCCTTGCTGAGGGCGCCGGTCGCCAGCGGGAACCACGGGATGAAGGCGACGCCGTGCTCGGTCGACCAGTCGAGGAGGTCCTCCGAGGAGCGGTCGGTGAGGTTGTAGAGGTTCTGCACCGACGCGATCGGAGCGATCTGCTGGGCCGCCTCGACCTCGGCGACGCTGACCTGGCTGAGGCCGATGTGTCGGATCTTGCCCTCGTCCTGCAGCTTGCGCAGTTCGCCGATCTGGTCCTCGAACGGCACGGTCGGGTCGATCCGGTGCAACTGCAGGAGGTCGATGCGGTCGACGGCGAGACGACGGAGGCCGAGCTCGACCTGCTGGCGGAGGTAGGCGGGCACGCCGGTTGGCGTCCACTCGCCGGGACCCTGTCGCGTCTGTCCGACCTTCGTCGCGATCACGATGTCGTCGTAGGGGTGCAGCGCTTCGCGGAGGAGGGTGTCGGTGACGTCTGGGCCGTAGGCGTCGGCGCTGTCGAAGAAGTTCACGCCGAGCTCGGCGGCGCGCTTGATCAGGCGGATGGCGCCGTCGCGGTCGTCGGGCTCGCCCCAGACACCCTCGCCGGTCAGCTGCATCGTGCCGTAGCCGAGTCGGTTGACGGTGAGGTCGCCGCCGAGCGAGAAGGTGCCGGCGGCGGTTGCGGGGCGTGTGGTGGTGTCGGTCATGCGGGTGCTCCTTCGGAGGAATGCGGAAAGTCCAGCCAAGCACCGGCGGCTGGGAGGCGCACCCCCCTTGCGTTCGGTCCCCGAGCCTCTCGACGGGGTCCCTCGGTGGCCGTCAGGCCGCAGCGGCCTCGAGGGCGGCGCGGAAGGCGACGATCGCCGGGCGGGTGACGCCGGCCTCGCGCGCTGAGGTGAAGATGGTGCGTCGCGGGAGGTCGGGCAGGTCGACGAGGCGACAGCTGGCCGGCTGGCCCGCCCACTGGAGGTCGGGGATGAGGGCGACCGCGTTGCCGGACTCGATCAACCGGATCTGCGCCTGCAGGTCGGCGGTCTGGTAACGGACGTCGGGCTCGAACCCCGCGCGGCGGCACAACTGCTCGGCGAAGTGGCGTGACGCCGCTCCGTGCGGCTCCATCACCCAGGGGAGGTCGGCCGCATCCTCGATGCGCAGCACCGGGTGGATCTCGTTCGCGACCGGCGGGCACGCGAGTCGGATCGGGTCGGTGGCGAGCTGACGGCGGTCGAGCCCGGGGTGCCGCGGGGCGGCGTGGGCGGGGTACTGCTCCGCGACGACGACGTCGAAGTCGCGCGCCCAGGTCTCGGCCAGGGCGGTCTCCGGCTCGTGTTGCACCATCTCCACGCGGACGTCCGGGTGGTCGCGCCGCATGGCGCTCAGGGCCGCCGGCATGAGCGCGAGCGCCGCCGACTGGAAGACCGCGACGCGGATGGTGCCCGACACGGTCGTGAGGGACGCCCCGAGGTCGGCCTCGGCGCGCTCGAGCGTGTCGAGGAGCGCGTCCGTGTGCCCCACGAGGATCTCGGCCTGTGGGGTGAGCTGCACCCGTCGACCGACCTTCCGCAGGAGCTCGACGCCGGTCTCCTGCTCGAGGACCGAAAGCTGTTGCGACACCGAAGAGGGGCTGAAGTTGAGGGCGGAGGCGACCTCGGCGATCGTCCCGCGGATCTTGAGTTCGCGCAGCAGGCGGAGCCGTCGGACGTCCAGCACGGTGCCCTCCAAAACCATCGGCTCAACCGATGGATATCGTTCGAAAACCCTCGCTGTATCTTATTGGTCCCGACGCCGATACTGGCACCATGACCGACACTCTTGCATCGACGCAGCAGCTCGACCGTGATGCCCTCGCCACCGAGGCCATCGCCCTCGTCCGCCGCTGGCTCCAGACGGCCTCGACGATCCCCGCCGACGCCTCCGCGCAGCAGCTCGCCGGTGTATTGAAGGACCCGACCGGCCTCGAGTTCACGGTCGGCTTCGTCGACGGCGTCGTGCGTCCGGAGGACCTCCGCGTCGCGGCCCGCACCCTGCAGACGATCGCCCCGAAGGTGCCCGCATTCCTCCCCTGGTACTTGAAGGCCGCCGTCCGCTGCGGTGGTGCGTTCGCCCCGATCCTGCCCGGCGTCGTCATCCCGATCTCCCGCAAGGTGCTCCGGAACATGGTCGGCCACCTCGTCGTCGACGCCACCGACAAGAAGCTCGGCCCCGCGATCGCGAAGATCAAGACGCCCGGCACGCGGCTCAACGTCAACCTGCTCGGCGAGGCCGTCCTCGGCACGGGTGAGGCGGCACGTCGTCTCGAGGGCACCCACAAGCTGCTCGCGCGCCCCGACGTCGACTACGTGTCGATCAAGGTGTCGTCGACCGTCAGCCCCCACTCGGTCTGGGCGTTCGACGAAGCCGTCGAGCACGTCGTCACCAGCCTCACCCCGCTGTTCGAGCGTGCCGCCAAGGCGACACCTGCGAAGTTCATCAACCTCGACATGGAGGAGTACAAGGACCTCGACCTCACCATCGCGGTCTTCACCAAGCTCCTCGACCTCCCGCAGTTCCACGACCTCGAGGCCGGCATCGTCCTGCAGGCCTACCTCCCCGACGCGCTCTCCGCGATGATCCGTCTCCAGGAGTGGTCGGCCGGTCGTCGTGCCGCGGGCGGAGCCGGCATCAAGGTGCGCATCGTCAAGGGCGCCAACCTCCCCATGGAACAGGTCGAGTCCTCCCTCCACGACTGGCCGCTCGCCACCTGGTCCACCAAGCAGGACTCCGACACCAACTACAAGCGCGTCGTCGAGTACGCCCTGCACCCCGACCGCATCGACAACGTGCGCATCGGCGTCGCCGGCCACAACCTCTTCGACATCGCCTTCGCCTGGCTGCTCGCCAAGCAGCGTGGCGTCGAGCGCGGCGTCGAGTTCGAGATGCTGCTCGGCATGGCCCAGGGTCAGGCCGAGGCCGTGAAGCGCGACGTCGGCGAGCTCCTGCTCTACACGCCGGTCGTGCACCCGCAGGAGTTCGACGTCGCCAT
The DNA here is from genome assembly GCF_013349365.1 of Plantibacter sp. MCCC 1A11337. NCBI lineage: Bacteria > Bacillati > Actinomycetota > Actinomycetes > Micrococcales > Microbacteriaceae > Plantibacter > Plantibacter sp. MCCC 1A11337. The sequence continues at coordinate 249,884 of NZ_JABJWX010000002.1, forward strand.
CGCGTACCTCATCCGCCGCCTGGAGGAGGGCGCGAGCCAGGACAACTTCATGTCCGCCGTGTTCGAGCTGAGTGAGAACGAGACCCTCTTCGCCCGTGAGCAGCAGCGATTCCTCGCGTCGCTTGCGGAGCTTGACACCACCGTCCCCGCGCCGAACCGGCAGCAGGACCGCACGAAGCCCGCAGAGGCCTCGCCGGTGGACGCGTTCGAGAACACCCCCGACACCGACCCGTCGCTCCCCGCGAACCGCGTCTGGGGACGCGACATCCTCACCCGCGTCGCCGAGTCGCGGCTCGGGAACGACACCGTCGCCGCGTCCATCCTCGACAGCGTCGAAGCCCTCGACGCCGTCATCGACGGGGCGACCGCAGCGGGCGCCTCGTGGGGGTCGCTCTCCGGCGCCGAGCGTGCGGTCATCCTGCACCGCGCCGGCGACGTCCTCGAGCAGCGTCGCGCCGACCTCATGGAGGTCATGGCGTCCGAGACCGGCAAGACCCTCGACCAGTCCGACCCCGAGGTGTCGGAGGCGATCGACTTCGCCCACTACTACGCCGAGCGCGCCCGCGAGCTCGATCACGTGGACGGCGCGACCTTCACCCCCGCGAAGCTCACCGTCGTCACCCCGCCGTGGAACTTCCCCGTCGCCATCCCCGCCGGCTCGACCCTCGCGGCGCTCGCCGCCGGATCGCCCGTCATCATCAAGCCCGCCCGTCAGGCTCGCCGCAGCGGTGCCGTCATGATCGAGGCGCTGTGGGAGGCCGGTGTGCCGCGCGAGGTGCTCCGCTTCGCCCAGCTGGCCGACAACTCGCTCGGTGAGCGCCTGATCGCCCACCCGGCGGTGGAGCGCGTCATCCTCACCGGTGGCTACGAGACCGCGGAGCTGTTCCGCTCCTTCCGCCCCGAGTTGCCGCTCCTCGCCGAGACGTCGGGGAAGAACGCGATCATCGTCACGCCGAGCGCCGACCTCGACCTCGCGGTGAAGGACGTCGTCGCGTCGGCCTTCGGTCACGCCGGCCAGAAGTGCTCGGCCGCGTCGCTCGTGATCCTGGTCGGTTCGGTCGCCTCCTCGCGCCGCTTCCGTCACCAGCTCGTCGACGCCGTCACGTCGCTCAAGGTCGGCTACCCGGTCGACCCGAGCACGCAGATGGGCCCGATCATCGAGTCGGCGAAGGGCAAGCTGCTCGGCGGCCTGACGACGCTCGGCACCGGTGAGTCGTGGCTCGTCGAGCCGAAGCAGCTCGACGACAGCGGCAAGCTGTGGAGCCCAGGCGTCCGTGCGGGCGTCGCGCGCGGCTCCGAGTACCACCTCACCGAGTACTTCGGCCCGATCCTCGGGATCATGACGGCCGAGACCCTCGAGGAGGCCATCGCGATCCAGAACGAGATCGACTACGGCCTCACCGCCGGGCTGCACTCCCTGAACCCGGCCGAGCTGCGCCTGTGGCTCGACGGCATCCAGGCGGGCAACCTGTACGTGAACCGCGGCATCACCGGCGCGATCGTGCAGCGTCAGCCGTTCGGCGGTTGGAAGAAGTCGGCCGTCGGTGCGGGGACGAAGGCCGGCGGACCGAACTACCTCATCGGTCTCGGCTCGTGGACCAGCGCCGAGAGCACGGCTGAGCGCACCGTCGGTCGGTCGGCGGAGCGCCGTGGCCCGAAGCCCGCTGTCGCCTCGTTGCTGCGTGCCGCTGACGCGGTGCTCACCGCCGACGAGTTCGCGTTCCTGCGTCGGTCTGTCGCGAGCGACGCTGCCGCGTGGGCGGACGAGTTCGGGGTCGCGAAGGACGTCTCGAAGCTGACCGCCGAGCGCAACGTGTTCCGGTACGTGCCTCGTGAGGTCCACGTGCGTCTTGTGGACGGTGGTTCGGTCGCGGAACTCCTCCGCGTCGTCGCCGCCGGTGCGACCGCGGGCGCGACCGTGCACGTGTCGTCCGCCGTCGCGCTGCCGCCGAAGCTCGTCCCGGCCGTCGAGGCCATCGCCGGTGGGATCACCGTCGAGAGCGAGGACCGCTGGTACGTGACCGCCGCCTCACTCGTCGGGACGAAGGCCGGCGCGCGCGTCCGGATCATCGGCGGGACGACCGAGGGTGTCGCCCACGCGACCTCCGGCAGCCCCGACGTCGCGATCTACGCGGGCGACGTCACCGAGGCCGGCCGCATCGAGCTGCTGCCGTTCCTCCAGGAGCAGGCGGTCTCGATCACGGCGCACCGCTTCGGCACGCCGAACCACCTCTCGGACGAGCTCATCTGATCCGACTCCGCGCGGTTCGCAACGCAGGAACGCCCCGGCGTGTCATCCCGACACACCGGGGCGTTCTGTATCACACGCCGGCATCCTCCTGAGTTGTGGACCTGTCTCAGGAGAACCTCGGCGGGTCGGGTGGGTGCGGGGGCGACGCGCCGGAGCTTTCCTGAGTCGGGGACAGAGCGGGGGATCGGCCGAAGGGAGCGGTGGCTAGCGCAGGGTGCCGTGGACGGCGAACTCGTCGATGCGCGCGAGCTCGGCGTCGTCGAAGTCCAACCGGTGGATCGCCGCGTAGTTGCCCTCGAGCTGCTCGACCGAGCTGGCGCCGATGATCGCGGACGTGACCGTGTCGCGACGCAGTACCCACGAGAGCGCCAGCTGCGCCAGCGTCTGGCCGCGTTCTTCGGCGATCGCCTGCAGGCCGCGGGCGCGCTCGAGGTAGGTGTCCGTGATCGACTCCTCGTTGAGGAAGTGGCTCGTCGCCGCACGCGAGTCCGACGGGACCGTGCCGCCGAGGTAGCGGTCGGTCAGCATGCCCTGCGCGAGGGGGCTGAACACGACGGCACCGAGACCGAGGTCGTCGAGGGTGTCGAGCAGGCCGTCCTCGACCTCGCGGGAGAACATCGAGTAGCGGGGCTGGTGCACGAGCAGCGGGACACCGTGCTCACGCAGCGCGGCCACCGCGGCGATGGTCTGCTCGGGGGAGTAGTTCGAGATGCCGGCGTACAGCGCCTTGCCCTGCTTGACCGCCGTCGCGAGCGCACCCATCGTCTCCTCGATCGGGGTCTCCGGGTCGGGGCGGTGCGAGTAGAAGACGTCGACGTACTCGACACCGATACGGCCGAGGCTCTGGTCGAGCGACGACAGCATGGTCTTGCGCGAGCCCCACTCGCCGTAGGGGCCCTGCCACATGTAGTAGCCGGCCTTCGAGGTGATGATGATCTCGTCACGGTGGGCGGCGAGGTCCTCGGCGAAGATGCGGCCGAAGGCGGTCTCGGCGGAACCCGCGGGCGGGCCGTAGTTGTTGGCGAGGTCGAAGTGGGTGATCCCGAGGTCGAAGGCGCGGCGCACGATGGCCCGCTGGACCTCGATGCTGCGGCCTTCGCCGAAGTTGTGCCAGAGACCGAGGGACAGCGCGGGGAGGCGCAGTCCGCTGCGGCCCACTCGGCGGTAGGTCATGTCGTCGTAACGGGTTTCGGCTGCTTCGTAGGGCATGGTCTGCGCTTTCATCATCGAATCGTCGTGGTGCCGGGAGCAAGCGTACCGTGATCGTTCACGGCCGGGCCGGTGCGGCGTCGAGTAGCGTGAGCACGTGTCGTCCACCACGCTTCCACCCGCTGGAGAGCCTCTGCCGCACCCGCGCTCCGGATGCGGGGTCGCGATCGTCCGCGAGGGTCGGATCCTCCTGCTCGAGCGCCTCCGCGAGCCCGAGGCCGGTTCCTGGGGCATCCCCGGCGGAAAGGTCGACTGGATGGAGCGCCTCGAGGATGCCGTCCGCCGTGAGGCTCGGGAGGAGACCGGGCTCGAGCTCGGCTCGATCGAGCTGTTGTGCGTCGTCGACCATTTCGAGCAGGCGCTGCACCAGCACTGGATCTCGCCGGTGTACCTCGCGGAGGACACCGCGGGCGAGCCTGAACTCCGAGAGCCGGAGAAGCACGGCGGTCTCCGGTGGTTCCGGCTCGACGCGTTGCCGGAACGGGTGACCGTGTCGACGGTGGCGGCGGTCGAGGCGATCGCTCGGTCTCGGGAATCCAGGCGCCCGGGCGGCGCCCACTCGTAGACTCGGGCGCGTGACCGATCACCCGTCGTCCGACGCCCGCAACGACTTCGTCACCTTCGACGCGCTCCGTGCGGAGGCCGTCGAGCAGCCGGTTCGACGCGGAGCGGGCGCGTGGGGGTTCTTCGGCACAGTCGCGATCGTGATCGGCGCCCTGTTGATCCCGGTCGCCCTCGTGAGCACGTGGGCGGACACGATGCTCCGCGACACCGACGCGTTCGTCGACACCCTCGCCCCACTGGCCACGGACCCGGCCGTCCAAGCCTTCGTGGGGGACCAGGCGCTCGCCGCGCTGGAGAGTCAGGTCGACCTCGACGCGGCGGCTGCGGTGCCGGCCGACCTCGCGGCGACCCTCTCGCTCCCGCCGGCGATCTCGGACGTGCTGGGTGCGATCGGTGGCGACACCGCGGATGCGCTGCGCGAGGTCCTGCGCCGGAACGTCGCCGAGTTCGCGGCTTCGCCCGCGTTCGCGACCGCCTGGACCGAAGCCCTCCGGGTCACGCATGAGCAGCTCGTCGCCGGCGTCTCCGGTTCCCAGGGGGCGGTCATCGACGTCTCGGCCGAGCAGGGCTTGGGTGTGCAGTTGGGGCCGATCGTCTCCGCGACCCGCTCGTGGCTGGTCGACGCGGGATTCGGCTTCGCGGCCGCCATCCCGGACGTCGACCGCGTGGTCGACGTCGTCCCGGCGTCGCAGGTCGCGCCGGTACTCGGTGGGATCCAGGTGATCGAGACGGCGGCTGGTTGGTCGCCCTGGCTCGCGATCGGGCTCATCGCACTCGGGGTGATCCTGCTCTGGCTGGGCCGCCGCAACCCGAGCCGGACCGTCGCCGGAGCGGCGATCGGTGTCCTCCTCGCAGCGGGCCTGACGCTCCTCCTGCTCGGCGCTGCCCGACTCGCCCTCGTCCTCGCGGTGTCGGTCGCGATCCCCGGCGGCGTCGGGGACGCGGCGGCGTCGCTCCTGCTGGGCCCACCCACCGATGCGGCCTGGTCCGTACTGTGGGTGTCGCTCACCGTGGCGGTCCTCGCCTTCGTCAGCGCCGCGTTGCGGCTCCCCGAGCGCATCGCGCGGGGCGTCCGGGCGGCGCGGCGTCCGCTGGCGGGCACGAACGCCTAAGCGCCGGTGGCCGATCCGTCCGCATGGACGGCCCGGCTCGTCCGCGGTGCTGCGAGTCTGCGATGCCACGGCACCTCCACGAGCGTGTGGAGCAGCCAGGACGCGGCGAGGATCGAGCCGAACCAGACCAGGCTGATCGGAGCCCGGAGGAGGAACGGCATGCCGTCGACGGCGTTCGGCGGGATCGCCTTCGCCAGCAGGATGAGCACGAAGACGTGCACGAGGTACGTGGAGAACGAGAGCTGCCCCAGGATGCGCGCGGGGCGACTGCGCAGCACCGCGGTGGAGCGCGGGCTCGCGACCGCCAGCCCTCCGACGATGATCGCCGCGAAGGTGATCGCGGCCCAGGCTCGTGGTGCTCCGGGTTCGAGTGCGATCGCCGCCGCCACCAGGCCGCTGGCGCCTCCTGCGGCGACCCACGCCGCTCGTCGGGTGACCGGGAGGGCTGCCGTCCACTCCGCCAGACAGATGCCGAGCGCGAAGCAGCACAGCACCCGGACGGCCGGGGTCGCCATGCCGTTCATGGCCGACGGGGCGATGGCGGCGGCGATCGTCGTCGTGGAGACGAGCCCGACCGAGAGGGCGATCACCGGGACCGGGCCGCGCATCCGGTCGCGGAGGGCGAGGGCGAACACCGGGAACAGGATGAACGTGAGGAATTGGGCCGACAGCGACCAGGCGGGTGGGTTCCACCAGAGTGCGTCGCCGAACCATGCGCGGGTGAGGGTGAGTTCGGCGAGGAGGCCGATGGGCGGGAACGCCCCGTCGTCCGTTGGGACACCGACCATCGCCCCGCCGACGCAGAGCAGCACGAAGGCGAGGAGCACGGTCACGTGTGCCGGGTATATCCGCGCGAAGCGGTTCCGGAGGTAGCGACCGTAGGTGGGCCAGGTCCAGCGTCGATGCAGGTAGGCCCGGGCGATCGTGTACCCGCTCAAGACGAAGAACACGTCGACGGCGAGTCCGGTGTGGGCCATCGGCGCGAGCCACGAGAGCTCGGGGAGCACGGAGAACAGCCAGTCCGCGGAGTGTGAGAACACCACCCACCAGGCGGCGACGGCGCGGGCACCGGCGAAGGCGGTGTGGTCGACGCGGGGTGCCGGTCGGCGGTCGCGTCGGGGGTTTCCGGTCGCGTGGTTCTCCGGTGACGGCATGGTGCTCCAGGATGATCGGACGGCGGTGGTCACGCCGGATCTCCACTCTAGGATGCTTCTGTACCTCATGGTTCTGTACTGTGTGGACTGTGGACAGGACATCACGAAGCGCCGGAACAGCTCGGTGGCGGAGGACCGGAGCCGAACCCGGACCGGTCCCGGAACCCGAACCGACGGCCGTCGAGCCCGAACCCGATCCCGACCGTGAGGCCCCGTCGTCGCCACCCGAACCCGATCCCGCACCGTCGGCACCGACCGGGAACGCGGACACCCAGGCCGTCCCGCCCGTCGAGCTCGTCCTCGAAGGTCCCGGGATCGACCCGACCGGTGCCTCCGTCAGCACCGCCGCGGTCCTCGCCTGGTTCGCGGCCGTCCCGGCCGGTGGCACCGTGGTCGTCCGCGGCGGCGACGTCATCGCCGTGGACGCGACGATCAGGATCGACCGTCGCCTGCACCTCCGCGGGCGCGGCGAGCTCCGGTTCGTCGGAGGTGTCGAGGCGGCCCCGGCGCTGAAGCTCATCGTGTCGGGCAGCTCGGTGACCGGCGTCCGGGTCAGCTACGCGGGCCCGACCGCATCGAGCACGGGTGAGCGCAACACCGCGATCAGCATCTGGGCGAGCGACGTCCTGATCGACGGCGTCACCGTCGACGGGTTCCAGAACGGCATCGCCGTGCAACCGTCAGGTGAGTTCGAGGGCGTCGTCATCTCGGGGTGCCATGTCCTGAACATCCTCGGCTCGGGCGGAGGGCGAGGCTCCGCCTCATCCGCGGGCGAGGATCGTGGCGACGGCATCACGGTCTGGGGTGCGCGTTCGGCGGTCGTCGGCAACATCGTCTCGGCCGCCCCCGGAACCGACGCACGGGTCGGCATCCACGCCGAGAACCTGCCCGACTACGCGGTCGACCCCGGTTCCTGGGCCGACTCGATGGTCACGATCGAGGGCAACGTCGTCACCGGGCCGTTCCGCCGGTCCATAGCCGTGGAGGGGATGGCCCACACCGTCGTGACCGGTAACACCGTGTCCGACGCCACCTGGTGGGGACTCGCCGTCATCGACACCCGATCGGTCGCCCTGGTCGCGAACACGGTGCGCTGGACGCGGACGGCCGACGACGACCAGGGGTCCGCCTGGGGGCCCAAGCGCTGCCCGGTGATGATCTACCGCGATGCGCAGGGAACCGTGGTCTCCGGGAACGTCATCGAGATCCGCGGCGTCGCTGCTGCGGGCATCATGGCCCAGGCGGCGGCACCGCCGGGCGGTTCGACCACCGTCATCGGCGCCGTCGACGCGCTCATCACCGACAACGTGGTCCGGATCGGAGGCGGCACCTGTCCGATCGGGATCGCGCTCGATCGGACCGGACAGCCTGTCGTCTCGGGCAACCGCGTCGCCGTCACGCTCGCATCGGGCTCGGTGGGCGGTGTCGTGTCGTACCTCGCCCACGACGCGGTGGTCTCCGACAACTCCATCACCGGGGCCGCGACCTCCAACGGGTTCGGGGTGCTCCACCAGGGTGCCGGCTCGATCGTGGTCATGGGGAACCGCATCGACCGCGTCAGAGTCGCGGTCGCCGTGAACAACTGCACCGGTGGCGCGACGATCATCGGCAACACCGGACGCGACTGCGAGTACGGCCTCGACACCTTCGGCACGACCGGTCCATCCGTGGTCCACGGCAACCGTTGGGAGTCGAACAACACGGCACACGCGAACGCGCAGCCGAACACGAGCTACCTCTCCACCCGGCACATGGGTCTCGCGCGGCCGTACGGTGGCCAGTCCGGCGACATCCTCGTCGGGAACGGAAGGCTGTGGGTGAACGATCAGGGCACCTGGCGGTCGGCCACCCTCAGCTGAACGCGCGTCAGGCGGGCCCCGATGATCGGGGCCCGCCTGACGCGGTGTGGGAGCCGACTCAGCTGCGCGGGGCGTGTGCCGTGTCGGACCCGCTGGCGACGGCCGCCTCGTCGATCGCCGACTGCTCCTCGCCGCCGCGGAACTGCGTGCGGTAGAGCTCGGCGTACGCGCCGTCGACCTCGAGGAGCTGCGCGTGCGAGCCCTGCTCGACGATCCGCCCGTTCTCCATCACGAGGATCGTGTCCGCGTCGCGGATGGTCGACAAGCGGTGGGCGATGACGAAGGAGGTCCGGTCGGAGCGCAGTGCCGCCATCGCGTGCTGCACGAGCAGCTCCGTCCGTGTGTCGACGGAGGACGTCGCCTCGTCGAGGATGAGCAGCTTCGGCTTCGCGATGAACGCACGGGCGATCGTGATGAGCTGGCGTTCACCGGCCGAGACGCTGCCGCCGTCCGCGTCGAGGACGGTGTCGTAGCCGTCGGGCAGCTGGCGCACGAAGCGGTCGACCATCGTCGCCTCGGCGGCCTCGACGACCTCCGCGTCGCTCGCGTCGAGTCGCCCGTACCGGATGTTCTCGCGGATCGTCCCATCGAACAGCCAGGCGTCCTGCAGCACCATCCCGACCTGCGACCGCAGCTCGGCGCGCGTCAGGGCGGTGATGTCGACGCCGTCGAGCAGGATGCGACCGCCCGTGAGCTCGTAGAACCGCATGACGAGGTTCACGAGGGTCGTCTTCCCGGCCCCGGTCGGCCCGACGATCGCGACGGTCTGACCCGGCTGCGCGGAGAAGGAGAGGTCCTCGATGAGCGGCTTCTCGGGGTCGTAGCTGAAGGAGACGCCGTCGAACTCGACGTGGCCGTCGGTGTGCTCGGGCAGGTGTGCGTCCGCGGTCTCCGGGTCCTGTTCCTCGGCGTCGAGCAGCTCGAAGGTGCGCTCGGCGGACGCGACGCCCGACTGCAGCTGGTTCGCCATGCCGGCGATCTGGCTGAGCGGCTGCGAGAACTCACGCGAGTACTGGATGAACGCGGTCGCGTCGCCGAGGGTCATCTGGCCGGAGGCGACCCGGAGGCCGCCCACGACGGCGATGAGCACGTAGGACAGGTAGGAGACGAAGGTCATCGCCGGCATGATCATGCCGGACACGAACTGCGCGCCGAACGCCGCCCGGTAGAGCTTCTCGTTGCGCTCGTCGAACTCGGCGAGCATCTCCTTGTCGCGGCCGAAGACCCGCACGAGCTCGAGGCCTGAGAACGACTCCTCGATGTGCCCGTTGAGCGAGCCGGTGTTCTTCCACTGCGCGGTGAAGAGCTTCTGTGACCGCGAGCCGATGACTCCGGCGATCAGCGCGGACAGCGGCAGTGCGATCAGCGCGATGAGTGCGAGCTGCCACGACACGATGAACATCATCGCCGTGATGCCGAGCACCGTGAGGGCCGACTGCACGAGTTGCGAGAACGCCTGTTGGAGGGCGGTCTGGATGTTGTCGACGTCGTTCGTGACACGCGACATGAGGTCTCCGCGCTGACGGGTGTCGAAGTAGCTCAGCGGAAGGCGGTTGAGCTTGCGCTCGATGTCCCGACGGAGGTTGTAGACCACGCGCATGACGAGCCCGTTGAGGATGTACCCCTGGGCCCAGTTGAGGATCGACGCGACGATGTACATGCCGAGCACGATGATGATCAGACGGCCCAGCAGGGTGAAGTCGATCCCCTGCCCCGGGGTGATGTCCGATTTCTCGAGCATGTCGGCGTACTGGTCGTTGCCGGATGCGCGTGCCTGGTCGACGACCTGGTCGAGCGTCGCGCCGGCCGGGAGCTGCGACCCCATCACGCCGTTGAAGATCGCGTCCATCGCGAGACCGAGGATCTTCGGGGCGATGACCGTGAGCACGACCGAGAGCACGACGAGCCCGACGACGATGCTCATCTTGACCTTCTCGGGGGCGAGGAGTCCGACGAGTCGCTTCGCGGAGGGCCAGAACTGCTCGGCCTTCTTCGACGGGGTGCCGCCGAACATGTCGCCGTCGGACTCACCCGGGGTGAACTCCGGTGCGAGCGCCTCCTCCTCGACCGCGTTCAGCTCGGGAGCCTGAGCGGTGTCCTTCGAGGTGCCGGAGGAGCGCTTGTCACGTGGTGAACGGGCCATGGTCACGCCACCCCTTCCACAGCGAGCTGCGATTGGACGATCTCGCGATACGTCTCGTTGGAGTCCAGGAGTTCGTCGTGGGTGCCGCGGCCGACGATGCCGCCGTCGTTCATGACGATGATGTGGTCGGCCTCGCGGATCGTCGCGATGCGTTGCGCGACGATGATGACGGTCGCGTCGGCGGTGCTGTCGCCGAGGGCTGCCCGGAGTCGGGCGTCGGTGGCGACGTCGAGGGCCGAGAACGAGTCGTCGAAGAGGTAGACCAGGGGCTTCGCGACGAGGGCCCTGGCGATGCACAGACGTTGACGCTGGCCGCCGGAGACGTTCGTGCCGCCCTGGGCGACGCCGTCGTTCAGCATCTTCGGCTTCGCGCGGACGAAGTCTTCCGCCTGCGCGACGTCGAGGGCGCTCCACAGCTCGTCGTCGGTGGCGTCGGGTCGTCCGAATCGGAGGTTCGACGCGATCGTGCCCGAGAACAGGTACGGCTTCTGCGGCACGATCCCGACGACCCCGGCGATCTGCTGCCTGGTGAGCTGCGAGACGGGGACGCCGTCGATGGTGACGTGACCCTGCTGCGGGTCATAGAGGCGCGGGATGAGCGAGAGGAGCGTCGTCTTGCCTGAGCCGGTCGAGCCGACGATCGCGGTGGTCTTGCCCGGCTCCGCCGTGAACGTGACGTCCGACAGGACCGGTCGCTCCGCGCCGGGGTAGCCGAAGGTGACGCCGGTGAACTCGACCCGTCCGACCGTCGGCACGCGGATGTCGGTGCTCGTCGGCACGGTGAGGCTCGGCTCGGTGTCGAGGACGCTCTGGATGCGCTCGGCGCACACGACCGCGCGAGGGATCATCATGACCATGAAGACGCCCATCATCACCGAGGTGAGGATCTGGAGCAGGTACTGGAGGAACGCGGTGAGGGAACCGACCTGCATCTGGCCGGCGTCGACCCGCTGGCCACCGAACCAGAGCACGGCAGCCGTCGCCAGGTGCAGGATCATCATGATGACCGGGAACATGAGGACGAAGATGTTGCCGACCTTGATCGACACGCGCGTGAGCGCCTCGTTGGCACGGTTGTACCGCTCCGACTCGAACGGCTCGCGGACGAACGCCCGGACGACGCGGATGCCGATGATCTGCTCGCGCAGCACACTGTTGATGCCGTCGATGCGGTCCTGCATCTGGCGGAACAGCGGCATGAGGAGGTAGACCAGGAACCCGACGATGATGAACAGCACCGGCACGGAGACCCAGACCAGCCAGGACAGCCCCGCGTCCTCGCGGAGCGCCATGATGATGCCGCCGACGCACATGATGGGCGCGGACACCATGAAGTTGAGGGTCATGAGGACGAGCATCTGGACCTGCTGGACGTCGTTCGTGCCGCGGGTGATGAGCGTCGCGCTGCCGAAGCCGCCGATCTCGAGTGCGCCGAGCGAGTCGACCTTCCGGTAGAACTCCCGGCGCAGGTCGCGGCCGATGGCCATGGCGGTGCGGGCGCCGAAGTAGACCCCGCCGATGGCTGCGGCCACCTGGACGAGGCAGACGAGCAGCATGGTCATGCCGGTGGACCAGATGAAGTCCGTGTCGCCACGGGAGACGCCCTGGTCGATGATCTGGGCGTTCAGGCTGGGGAGGTAGAGGGCCGCGATCGTCGAGATGAGCTGCAGCACGAACACCGCGACGACCCAGGCCGCGTACGGCTTGGCGTGTCGGAGGGCGAGGGCGAGGAGGGCCACGTGAGGTCCTTTGTGGTTCATGTCCGCGGCGGAGCGGCCGTGCGGACGGAGGGGGCGGAACTGGGCTGGCGCGAGACCAGTGCCTCCGGCGGCGGCGCGGACCGACGGAGACCATGAAGGACGTGCCCGAGTGACGATACTCCGAGCCGGTGACACGGTGGTGTCCCGGTTCGGAATCGTGATGATCATGTCGGCGCACGCGTCGCGCGTCGGCCCAGGCTAATATACCTGTCGTCCAGAACCCGAATCGTGCGGGCGACGTGGTCAGCCGACGCCCACGCTGATGGTGTGCCAGCCCTCCGCGCCGTCGGGGACGACGTCGACGGGGGTCTCGCTCTGCGTCTTGCCCGCGGCGTCGGTCGCGCGGACGGCGATGGTGTGGTCACCGGCCGGGGCGTCCCACTGGAGGACCCACTGCACCCAGGTGTCGTCGGAGATGGCGGTCGCGAGCGTCGTGTCGAGCCAGTCGCCGTCGTCGATCCGGACCTGGACGCGGTTGACGCCCGTGTGCTGCGCCCAGGCGACGCCGGCGATCGCGACGTTCCCCGCCGCGACACGTCCACCGTCACGCGGCACGTCGATGCGTGACTCCGTCTTGATGGGCCCGCGCTCCGACCAGCCGCGGTCGGTCCAATAGGCCCGGGCGTCCGCGTAGCGGGTCACCTCCAGCTCCACGACCCACTTGGTGGCGGAGACGTACCCGTACAGGCCCGGGACGACCATGCGCACCGGGAAGCCGTGCTGCAGCGGGAGCGGTTGCCCGTTCATCCCGACGGCCAGCAGGCTGTCGCGGTCCTCGTCCTGCAGGACCTCGAGCGGGGTCCCGGCGGTGAAGCCGTCGATGCTCCGCGACAGGACCATGTCGGCACCGGCCTTGGGTTTCGCGCGCGCCAGCAGCTCGCGGATCGGGTACCCGAGCCAGAGCGCGTTGCCGATGAGGTCGCCGCCGACGGGGTTCGAGACGCAGGTCAGCGTGATGATCGACTCCTGCAGCGGGAGGGCGAGGAGTTCCTCGAACCCGATCTCGACCTCCTGCTCGACCATGCCGGTGATCTTGAGGCTCCAGGTCGAGGGGTCGATGTTCGGCACCTGGAGGGCGGTGTCGATCCGGTAGAAGGAGTCGTTCGCCGACACGACCGGCGTGAGCCCGTCGATGCCGAGTTCGGCTCCGGCCGGGACCGGCGGCGCGGCCACGGCGGCCGTCGGGAGCTTGAGCGCCTTCCGGATGCTCTCCACGGCGACCGCTCCGGCCGAGGCGACGCGTGCGCCGACCCCGATGACGAGGGCACCGACCGCGGTGCCGCCGAGCAGGACGAGGAAGGAGCGTCGGGGGAGTTCGGCTCGGGAGGCCCCGACGACCGGCCGGGCCTCGTCCGCGACCGTCGCATCGTCCCAGGTGCGGAGGCGGGTCACGAGCAATCGCAGCACCAGGATGCCGACCGCCGTGCCGACGACGCTCGGGAAGGCCCAGTCGAGGCCCGCGTCGGCACGGGTGATCGCTGCGACGACCGCGACGACGCCGACGAGCGCGAGCGCGATGCTCCCGACCGCCGGCCGACGCTCCTCGAGGACACCGATCCCGACGGCGAGGGCCGCGACCAGCACGCCGAGCATGATGAGCAGCACGAGCTTGTCGTTGGTGCCGAACAGGGCGATGACGAGGTCCTTGACCCAGCCGGGCACGAGGTCGATCACGAGGGAACCCACGGAGAGCAGGGGCGAGCTCGCGGGGGCGACGAACGCCGCGACGGCCTCGGCCGAGCCGAGGGTCGCGACGGCTGCGACGACGCCGGACGCACCGGCGAGCAGGGTGCGGCGGCGGGGCTCCATGTCCGTCATGCTACGCGCGCCCGCTGTGCGTTCCTCCCCGAAGAGGCCCTAGAGGGGCAAGACGGCCGTCCGTCCCCGTACCCTGGGGGGATGACCACAGTCGGGCTCGGAATCCCACGCATCGGGTCGCCGCTCAGGCACATCCCGGACGCTGCAGGGCGCCCCGACGTCGACGGCCTCATCGACCGGTTCGGTCGCGTGGCGCGCGACCTCCGGGTGTCGATCACGGAGAAGTGCTCCCTGCGCTGCACGTACTGCATGCCCGAGCAGGGGCTCCCGGCGATCGCCCGCGACGACCTCCTCACACCGACCGAGATCGGTCGACTCGTCGAGATCGCCGTCCGCGACCTCGGCGTGCACGACATCCGGTTCACGGGCGGCGAGCCGCTCATGCGTCCCGACCTCGCGGAGATCATCGCCCGCAGCTCGGCTGTCGCCGGCGATGCGTCGATCTCCATGACCACGAACGGCATCGGACTCGACAAGCGTGTCGACGAGCTCGTGGCAGCCGGGCTCACCCGCGTGAACATCTCCCTCGACACCGTCGACCGCGACCACTTCGCGCGGCTCACGCGCCGCGACCGCCTGCCCGCCGTCCTGGCCGGCATCGATGCCGCCAAGCGCGCCGGGCTGACGCCGTTGAAGATCAACGCCGTCCTCATGCGCGACACACTGGACGGCGCGGTCGCCCTGCTCTCTTGGGCGATTGAGAACGGTTGCCGTCTCCGCTTCATCGAGCAGATGCCGCTTGACGCCGACGAGGCGTGGGTGCGGGAGAACATGGTCGACGCGGCCGAGTTGCTCGACGTCCTCGGCTCCCGATTCACCCTCACCGCTCCGCACCGCGAGGATCCCTCGGCTCCCGCGGAGGAGTGGCTCGTCGACGGCGGCCCGGCGACGGTCGGCATCATCGCGTCGGTCACGCGCTCGTTCTGCGACGACTGCGACCGAACCCGGCTCACGGCCGAGGGGACGATCCGCTCCTGCCTCTTCGGCGACGACGAGACCGACCTCCGGGGCATGCTGCGTTCGGGCGTCGAGGACGTCGAGATCGCCGACCGCTGGCGCGCGGCGATGTGGCACAAGCAGGCCGGACACCGGATCGCGTCGCCCGACTTCGTCCGTCCGGAGCGGAGCATGGGAGCGATCGGTGGCTGAGACGACGCTGATGCAGGTGCTCGTGCGCTACTTCGCCGCAGCCGAAGAGGCGGCAGGCGTGCCCGAGGAGTCCCTCCCCGCGGTCGCGACGGTGGGCGAGCTCAAGTCGGTGCTGCTCGACCGCTACGGCGACCCGATGGCGAAGGTCCTCGCGTCGGGCTCGTTCCTGGTCGACGGCGTCGTCAGTCGTGACGACGCCCGTCCGCTCGGCGCGCGGGTCGACGTCCTCCCGCCCTTCGCCGGCGGCTAGGTCGCGAATGCGCCGCGCGGATGACATCGTGCGTGCGTGCGTGGTCTACGAAGCCGCCGACGGGTTGCGCTCGGAGAGTGCCCGAGTAGCGCGAAGCTGCAACCATCGGACCAGGTCCAGGACGCCTCGCGTCCGCGACCCCGCGGGATTGTCGCCGCCGCCGATCGCGTGGAATCCCGGAATCTCGTCGACCGGGTAGTCGTCGAGGCGCTCGCAGCGCATCCGCCAGTCCGGGAACTGGCGGAAGGGCACGGTCTCCTCATGGAGGACGCGCATGTCCGTGTGGCGCGCGTCACGGGAGAGGCCGTCCATGAGCGCTGAGATGGCGTCGTCGGGTCCTTCGACCACCTGGAAGAAGTCGTCGCCGCGCACGGCGAGCATGCCGGTCAGGCCGGAACGCTCGTTGTTGCCGCGACACTCGACGAGCAGCGCTTCGAGGGACGCCTGGGTCAGCGGGCTCGTCGCCCGGCTCACGTACGTCACGGACCGGACCGCTGTTTCGGAGTGCACCACGGTTCGCACAGTACACGGTCGATGGGCCGACTTCGTCCCCCCGATCAGGTCTGATCGGGGGATTCCCCTTGCCGAGGGTGTCGGGTCCTGAGCTGACGACGTACAGCGACGGTGGGGTGGGCTCAGCCCGATCGGCGGGCAGCCTGCCAAACGCGTCGCTCGACCGCCGCCGAGCGGAACATGAGGACGAGCGAGACGATCGCCCCCAGCACGGTCGCCACGAACGCGACGAGCGCGAACGCCTGCAGCAGCTCGCCGGCCGCCGAGGACCGGCCGACGTAGGGCGGCAGTTCGTCGGACACGGTGTGCCCGATGCCGAAACCGGCGAAGAACATGGCTGGGAGTCCGAGCCAGACGAGCATCGATCCGAGCGTCGCCACGTGGACCCAGTGCGACCCGAGCCGGCCGCGCCAGCCGAGGTGGACGAACGCCGTGATGGCCGCGAGTCCGAGGAGGAACGCGACGGCGACGCTGACCAGTCCCATCGCCAGCGCGTTCGGGGTGAAGACGCCGTAGATCGTCTCGAGGTCGTACGCGCCGTCCGTCATCGCGGTGGGTGCCCAGACGAGTTCCTCGAGGGGGGCGAACACCAGCATGGCCGCCGCGGCGAGTGCGCAGACGATGACGGCGATGCGACGGGAGCGGAGGTCACGGCGCGGATCGTGGACGGACACGCCCTCCACGATAGGTGCTCGGCCCCGGAGACGGGTTCACCCCGCGGCGTCGGCCGCCGATGCCGCGGGTGCCGCACCGAGCAGTGCCAGTCGCTTCGCCAGGTAGGGCGCGGTGCGGCTGTCGGGGTCTGCGGCGACGGCATCCGGGGTGCCCGCGGCCACGATGCGTCCACCAGCGTCACCACCGGACGGTCCGAGGTCGATCACCCAGTCGGCCGCCGCGACGACGTCCATCTCGTGCTCGACCACGACGACGGTGTCGCCGGAGTCGACGAGCGCGTTCAACTGCGCCAGGAGACGACGGACGTCGGCCGGGTGGAGGCCGGTCGTCGGCTCGTCGAGGAGGTAGAGGGTGTGACCGCGTCGCACCCGCTGGAGTTCCGTCGCGAGCTTGATACGCTGCGCCTCGCCACCCGACAGTTCGGTGGCCGGCTGGCCGAGCCGCAGGTATCCCAGGCCGACTTCGAGCAAAGTGCGGAGGCTGCGTGCTGCCGCCGGGACGGCCGCGAGGAACTCGGCCGCCTGCTCGACGGTGAGTGCGAGGACGTCTGCGATCGACTTCCCGTCGTAGGTGACCTCGAGGGTCTCGGCGTTGTACCGGGCGCCGTTGCACGTCGGGCACTTCCCGTAGCTGCCGGGGAGGAACAGCAGTTCGACCGACACGAAGCCCTCACCGAGGCAGGTCTCGCAGCGACCTCCCGCGACGTTGAACGAGAACCGGCCGGCCGTGTACCCGCGCTCGCGGGCGAGGTCCGTGGCGGCGAACGCGGTGCGGACGGCGTCGAACAGCCCGGTGTAGGTCGCGAGGTTCGACCGCGGGGTTCGACCGATGGGCTTCTGGTCGACCCGGACGAGGCGGTCCACATGCTCGAGGCCTCGCACCCGACGCACGGTGAGCGTGTCGGCGTGTCCGTCCGGCACCGTCGCCTCCGCCAGGCCGGAACCCTCGGTCGCATCGGTCTCGGTGGGCACCTCGTCGTCATCGTCTGCGGTGTCGTCCGTCGTCCGGCCGGCTGCCCGCAGGTGGTCGCGCACGACGTCGCGGAGGACGCGGCTCACGAGGGTCGATTTACCGGAACCCGAGACACCGGTGACGGCGACGAAGGTCCCGAGGGGGATCGAGGCGTCGACGCCGGCGAGGTTGTGGAGCGTGATGCCCTCGACCTCGAGCCAATCGCGCGTCTCACGGAGTGCTCGTCGCTCGGGAGCCGGACCGTGCTGTTCGGGGAAGAGGAACGGGCGGGTCGCCGAGGCCTGGACCTCGGCGAGACCCTCGACGGCCCCGCTGTAGAGCACGTCGCCGCCACCCTCGCCTGCACCGGGGCCGACGTCGACGATCCAGTCCGCGTTCCGGACGACGTCCATGTTGTGCTCGACGACGTAGACCGAGTTGCCCGAGCGCTTCAGCTGCTCCAGCACCTCGAGGAGGGGCTCCGCATCGGCCGGGTGCAGACCCGCTGACGGTTCGTCGAGGACGTAGACCACGCCGAAGAGCCCGGAGCGCAGCTGGGTCGCGAGCCGGAGCCGTTGCATCTCGCCGGGGGAGAGCGTCGTCGTCACGCGCCCGAGCCCGAGGTAGCCGAGTCCGAGGTCGGTGAGCACGCGGATGCGCGCGAGGAGATCGGTCGTGATGGCGACGGCGACGTCGGTGCGCTCGCCGGAGAGCGTGGTCGGGAGTGCGGGCGCCGCGTCCTTCAGCTCAGTGGTGGGGCGGATGACCTCGGCGAGCTCCGTCATCGGCAGGGCGTTGAGCTCGGCGATCGTGCGGCCGGCGAAGGTGACCGCGAGCGCCTCGCGGCGGAGTCCCGTGCCGTGGCAGAGCGGGCACGAACCCGAGCGCACGAACTGCAGCACCTTGTTCCGCATCATCTGGCTCTTCGAGTCGGAGAGGGTGTGGAAGACGTACTGCTTGGCGCTCCAGAACATCCCGTTGTACGGCTTGGCGACGCGGTCTCGTTGCGGCGTGATCTGCACGACCGGCTGCTCCTCGGTGAAGAGGATCCAGTCGCGGTCCTCCTGGTCGAGCTCCCGCCAGGGGCGGTCCACGTCGTATCCGAGGGCGATGGTGATGTCGCGGAGGTTCTTCGCCTGCCAGGCTCCCGGCCAGGCGGCGATCGCTCCCTCGCGGATGCTCAGCGACGGGTCGGGCACGAGGGAGTCCTCGGTGACCGTGTGAGCGACGCCGATGCCGTGGCACTCCGGGCAGGCGCCGACGGCGGTGTTGGGCGAGAAGGCGTCGGAGTCGAGTCGGGTCGTGAACCCCTCCGGGAACGTGCCGGCGCGCGAGAAGAGCATGCGGAGTGAGTTCGAGAGGGTCGTCACCGTGCCGACGCTGGAGCGCGAGCTGGGGGCGCCGCGTCGTTGCTGCAGGGCGACCGCCGGTGGCAGGCCGGAGATCGAGTCGACGTGCGGGTCGTGACCCTGCTGGATCAATCGCCTGGCGTATGGGGCGACGGACTCGAGGTATCGTCGCTGCGCCTCGGTGAAGATGGTGCCGAACGCGAGCGACGACTTGCCCGAGCCGGAGACCCCGGTGAAGGCGACGATCGCATCTCGCGGCACATCGACGTCCACGTTGCGGAGGTTGTTCTCGTTGGCTCCCCGGACGCGGACGAACGGGTCGGATGCTTCGGGGGCGTTTTCGGGCATCAGATCACCCTACGTCGCTCGCTGCCGTGATGCGGAGTGGTTGACGCGCCCCCGCAGGTGTGCGGGCGGCGATCGACGTGCACTCAGCCGACCAGGGTCGCGCGTGCGTCGGAGACCAACAGGTACAGGGCGCGACTCGAACCGGGAAATCGTTCGAAGCCGAATCGCTCGTAGAACGGGATGACGTCGTCGGTCAGGGCGTGGACCAGGATCGCTCGCATCCCGATGATCTCCGCCGCGCTGATCGCTTGAAGGACGGCATGCTGCAGGAGGGCGGTTCCCAGGCCGAGGCCGGTGAACTCCTGATCGATGGCGAGCCGGCCGATCAGGACGACGGGAATCGGATCGAGTGCCCGGTGCGCGAGCCGCTGCGGCGCATCTTCTCGAACGAGCGAACTCGCCGAGAGGCAGTAGTAACCCGCGACGCGACCCACGGTCGTCACCGAGACCATCGTCTTCGACCCACCGCTGCGGTCGTTGTTCCGTGCGTATCCGCGGAGCCAGCTGTCGAGGACGTCGACGCCGCAGCGGAAGTCGGAGAGGACGTCTCCAGTAGCGAGCGGCCGTGGAGTCCGGAAGTCAGTCAACGAAGATCGTGGGTCGGTTCAGGAGGTCGCGGAGTCCGTCGATCGAACGCGCTGGGCGTTCCAGGATCGCTTCGAACTGTTCGAATGCGGCCGCGTCCACGCGGATGTCGCGCTCACGGCGGATGACATCAGCCGCCCGTTCCGTAGCGGCGGACGTGGTGAAATCGGTGATGGACCGACCTTCGATCGCGGCGGCGGCGGCGATCGCGTCCTTCTGTGCGCTGGTGACGCGGACCTCGATGCGCTTGTCTTTCAGTGGAGATGCCATGCCGTCATTGTACGGCAATCTTCCGTACGGAGTCGATGTCGGAGGTCGGAGGCAGGATCGTGCTCATGACTCGTGAACGTTCCTGGCACGGCTGCGTCTTCATCGGGGTGAGCCTCGACGGGTTCATCGCGGGGCCCGACGGCGACCTCGGCTGGCTCACGGAGCTCGAGCCGCGGGAGCATGCCGCGGATGCGCCGGGGAGGCACCCGGCGCTCGACTGGGATTCGTTCTTCCCGACGATCGACACCCTCGTGATGGGACGTACCACCTACGACACTGTGCTCGGCTTCGGCGAGTGGCCCTTCGAGGGCAAGCGGGTCGTCGTGCTGAGCACCACGCTCGAGGCCGGGGACGACCGCATCACGGTCGCCGGGTCGCTCGACGAAGCGACCGCCCTGCTCGACGAGGCCGGGGCCGGCCGCGTCTACGTCGACGGAGGCAGGACCATCCAGGCGTTCCTCGGTGCGGGCCTCGTCGACGAGATCACCGTGTCCGTCGCACCGGTGCTCATCGGCTCGGGCGCCCGCCTCTTCGGCGACCTCGACGCCGACGTCCGTCTGCGGCTCCGCGGCACCCACGCGACGCCCGAGGACGGGCTCGTGCGCATCACCTACGACGTGCTGCCACTCTGATCGTCTACTCGGGCCGCCCATTCCGCGAGGAGTGTGTTGATCGTCGACTCGTAGGCGGATCGCTCGAAGGTCACGGTGAACGCCGGGATCTCGGAGACGCCGAGCTGTTCGGTGGTGCCGTCCTGGTGGGCGATGTCCCGCCATTCCACCGTGTCCTCGGAGGTCACGATGTCCGCTGAGACCGCGCCGCAGTACAGGTCACCGCAAGGGCAGTACAAGATGCCGACCCGACCGTCCGAGAAACCGACGGGCTCCTGCTCTGGGCCGGCGAGGAGGAGGAGCGCTCTGAGGCTCGCGACCGCCGAAGGAGGGAAGTGCGGCGCATCGTGCATGAGCGTCAGGTCTTCATAGGGTGTGCCGTTCGGGAACCGCAGACGCTCGGTCAACGGCTCACCGTCGATCAGCCATTCGACCACCGGGACCTGTCGCGTCTCGTGAAGGTCCTTCCGGAACAGCCGCATGACGGTGGTCGTCTGCTCGTAGCTCGTCCACGACCAACCCAGCGCTGATGGGGTTCGGATCGGCGTCTTCATCTGGCCATCGTCGGGCCGGTCGTTCACAGACCGACCCACTCCGTCTCGCCGTCGGCCAGGTACTGGCGCTTCCAGATGGGGACGGTGCGCTTGATCTCCTCGACCAGACGCTCGCAGGCGGCGAACGCCTCGGCCCGGTGCGCAGCGGCGACGGCGGCCACGAGGGCCAGGTCGCCGACGACGAGCGACCCGACGCGGTGGGCGGCGGCGACCCGGAGGCCGGTCTCCGCGGCGACCGTCCGGCAGCAGTCCTCGAGGAACCGTTGGGCGTCGGGGTGGGCGCGGTAGTCGAGGGCGTCGACCGCCTCGCCGTGGTCGTGGTCGCGCACGATCCCTCGGAAGGCCACGAGTGCACCGTTGGCGGGCGCCGCGACGAAGTCCTCGATCGCGTGGGCGTCGAGGGGCGACTCCGAGATGAGGGCGAGGACCTCGGGAACCGTCGACTCACTCATGCGCGCCACCTCCGGCGATCTGGGCGAGGAGGTGGTCGAGCAGGCCGTCTAGGATCGCGAGTCCGTCCTTGACGCCGCCGGTGGACCCCGGCAGGTTCACCACGACGGTGCCGCCGGAGACCCCCGCGAGCCCGCGACTGAGCGCCGCGGTCGGGGTCTTGGTCGACCCGAGCGTGCGGATCGCCTCCGAGATGCCGGGCAGTTCGCGGTCGAGGTGGGGCTGCGTCGCCTCCGGGGTGCGATCGCTCGGCGAGAGGCCGGTGCCGCCCGTCGTGATGAGCACCGCGGGCGCGGCGTCCAGGGCTGCCGCGATCGCGAGGTGCACGTCGGCGTCGGACACGACCGTCACCGCATCCACCGCAAAGTCGTGCTCGGACAACCAGGCGGAGATGCGGGGCCCCGTGAGGTCCTCGCGCGTGCCGGCCGCGCCGGCGGTCGACGCGACGATGACGGCCGCGGTTCGCGGACGGACCGTCCGCGCCACAGGTGCTTCGATCGGCTCCGACGCTTCCGGCGTCCAGTTCCCGCGCTTGCCGCCGGACTTCTCGAGCAGCCGGATGTCGCCGAGGACCGAGGCCGGGTCGACGGCCTTGACCATGTCGTGCAGCGTCAGGCCGGCGATCGACGCGGCCGTCAGGGCCTCCATCTCGACCCCGGTCTGGCCGGTGGTCTTCGCCGTCGCGGTGATGACGATCGAGTCCTCGGTGAAGGCGAAGTCGAGGCTCACCGACGACAGCGCGAGCTGGTGGCACAGCGGGATGAGCTCGCTCGTCCGCTTGGCCCCCGCGATCCCCGCGATGCGCGCGGTCGCGATGACGTCCGCCTTCGGCAGACCGTCCGCCTGGACGAGCGCGATCACGTCCGGTCGGGTGGTGAACGTCGCCGTCGCCGTCGCGACCCGCTTCGTCGTGGCCTTGTCGCCGACATCGACCATGCGTGCGCGGCCGTCGTCGTCGAGATGTGTGAGCCCGGTCATAGTGCCCATGCTTCCACAGCGTCACCGGCGTCGAGCTCGAGGGTGTCCTCCGGGATCACGATCAGCACGTCGGACGCCGCGAGTCCGGCCACGAGGTGGGAGCCGGGACCTGCGACCGGTTCGACCCGGCCGTCGTCTCGTCGGCGTCCGCGGAGGAACTGACGCTTGCCGGGCACCGAACGCACGGCCACCGCGAGTTCGGCCGGCACACGCGACGCCTGCGGCAGCCCGGCGACCCGGCGGAGGACCGGAGCGACGAAGACCTCGAACGAGAGCTGGGTGCTCACCGGGTTGCCGGGGAACGCGATGATCGGGACACCCCGGTGGGCACCGAGCGCCTGCGGACCGCCTGGCTGCATCGCGACCGAGCCGATCCAGCCCCCCAGCGGCCCGAGGACGTCACGGACGACCTCATGTTCTCCCATGGAGATCCCGCCGGAGGTGAGGATGAGATCGACCTCGCCGTGGAGGTCGTCGAGCAGCGCGAGCAGGACGTCGGCGTCGTCGACGACGCGCGCACGAGCGGCGACCTCGGCCCCGGCTGCGACGACGGCGGCCGCCAGCGCGGTCCCGTTGGAGTCGAAGGTCTGGCCGAGCGTCGGCGTCTCGCCGGGTTCGACGAGTTCGGCACCGGTCGTGACGATCGCGACCCGCACCCGCCGACGCACCTCGACGGTCGTGATGCCGGCCGCAGCCAACACGGCGAGGTGTCGTGAAGCGAGGCGGACGCCGGCCGGCAGCAGTTCCTCACCGGCGCGGACGTCGCTCCCGCGCTCCCGGACGAACAGTCCCACCGGGCGCTCACCGCCGTTGCGCGGACGACCGAGGACGACGGTCTCGACACCGTGGGAATCCGTCTCGACCTCGCTCTCCTCGACGGGCACGACGACGTCCGCACCCGGCGGAACGACCGCGCCCGTCATGATGCGCACCGAGGTCCCCGGCTCGAGCGGCGCCGGGTCGATCGGGCGCGCGGCGATCTCGCCCACCACTCGCAGTCGCGTCTCATCACCCGAGAGGTCTGCCGCCCGAACCGCGAAACCGTCCATCTGCGAGTTGCGGAACAGCGGCAGGTCGACCGGTGACGGCACCGCCACGGCCGTCACCCGAGCTGCGGCCTCGTCGATCGGCACGTGCTCGGCGCCGGTGTCGGTCACGTCGTCGAGGAGGGCTGCGACGTCGGAGGCGTGCTGCTCGACGGTCTTCCGACTCGTGGGCGGTGGCGTCGTCATGGTGGTTCCCGTCGGAGAGGTCGGTCGGTGGGGCTGCACGGGGTGTTCGGAGCCGCGGTCAGTAGCGGGGGACGGTCGGGTCCACGAGGCGCGACCACGCGTCGATGCCGCCCTCGAGATGGACGGCCGTGTAGCCGCGCTCGAGGAGCAGACGGAGCGCTGACTCGGACCGGATGCCGTGGTGGCAGTAGACGACCACGGGCGTCCCGGGGTCGAGCCCGTGGAGTGTCTCGGGGAGCGAGCCGAGCGGCATCAGCGTCGAACCGGGCAACCGGGCGATCTCCGCCTCCCACGGCTCCCGGACGTCGAGCAGGACGGCCTCGTCGTCGCTCGCCGCCAGCTGTGGTGCGGTGATCGTGCGTCCGGCGTGTCGCGGCTCATGGGGTGCTGCCGCTGCGGCGCTCGCCGCATCCCCTCCCGGCGTCCGGTGCAGGTGCTCGTCCAGCGACACCTGCCGGGCGCCCGCGGGGTCTCGCTCGTACCGGAGTTCGCGGAACCCGCCGCTCAGTCCGTCGAACATCGTCACACGGCCGAGCGAGAGGGTCCCGACCCCGGTGAGCACCTTGATCGCCTCGGTCGCCATGATGGACCCGATGACCCCGACCGTGGTGGGCAGGACGCCGCCGGCCTCGCAGGAGAGCACCGAACCGTCCGTCGGCGGGTGGGGGAAGAGGTCGCGGTAGCGCGGGCCGCGGGACGACCAGCTGAGCCCGGCCTGCCCGCCGTACTGCGAGACCGCACCCCAGACGAGCGGGACGTCGGCGAGCGTCGCGGCGTCGTCGACCAGATACCGGGTCTCGAAGTTGTCGCTGCCGTCGATGACGAGGTCGATCTCCGCGTCGGCCAGGAGGCCCATGATCTCGCCGGGTCCGAGGCGGAGGCGGTGTCTGAGGATCGTCGCGTCGGTGTTGACGGCGAGGGCACGGTCGGCGGCGGAGTCGACCTTCGGACGGCCGACGTCCGCGGTGCGGTGGACGGTCTGGCGATGGAGATTGCTGAGCTCGACCGTGTCGTCGTCCACGAGGTGGATCGCGCCTTCGCCGGAACCGACACCGGCAGCGGCCAGCGCCGGGATGACGATGCTGCCGAGGCCACCTGCGCCGACGATCAGTACCCGTGCGTCTGCGAGGCGCTGCTGCGCCGCTGGTCCGAACCCGGGGAGGGCGAGCTGCCTGGCGTACCGCGCGGTCGAGGACATGCGCCGATTATCCCACCGGCACCGTGCCCGACGACCCTCAGACCGGCTTGACCGGCGTGCGCAAGAGGCAGAAGGCGTTGCCCTCGGGATCGGCGAGCACGTGCCACGACTCGTCGCCCGTCTGCCCGATGTCCGTCGGGCGTGCACCGAGGGCCAGCAGTCGCTCGAGCTCGGCGTCCTGGTCGCCGTCGGTCGGGCTGACGTCGATGTGGAGCTTCGACTTCGGCTGCGGCGAAGCGTCGCTGCGGCTGAGGATGATCGTCGGCTGCGATCCACCGAAGCCGTCCCGGGCTCCGATCTCCACCCCGTCCTCGTCTCGGTCGAGCACGACGAAGTCGAGGACCTCGCACCAGAAGCGGGCGAGCGCTTCCGGATCGCGGCAGTCCAGGACGAGTTCACTGATGCGACATGACATGACCGCAATGTACCGGCGCGTTCCTCGTGGCGGAAGCCGTTGCGGAGCTATCGACCGTCGGACACGCCACGGTCCGTCTCGGCCCAGTCGGTCAGTGTGATCACGAAGCCACGGACGAGGCGGTCGAAGCTGCGGTCGAGGTCTCGATCGAGGCCGAAGGAGCCGGCCGCCTCGAGCGAGACGAAGCCATGAAGGGTGGACCGGAACGCGCGGATCGCGTCGATGGCGTCGTCGCCGCGAAGTTCATAGGCTGTGAGGACGTCGCTGATGACCTGGATGGCGCCGAGCGATGCCGCCGTGTCCTCCTCGTCCTCCGGCCCGGCGATCCACTGCGCGGCCGTATAGCGTGCCGGGTGCTTCAGGGCCCACTCCCGGTAGGCCCCGGCCATCACCGTGATCGCGTCCGCGCCCGAACGGCCGACGGCCGCGCGCCGTAGGACGTCGCCGAGTTCGCCCTTCGCCTGGAGGGAGATGCTCCGGCGGAGTCCGGCGAGCGAGTCGAGGTGTTTGTAGAGCGAGGGCTGCCGGACGCCGAGCCGTTCGGCGAGGGCGGCGAGGGTCAGCCCCTCGAGCCCCACTTCGTCGGCGAGTTCAGCCGCTTCGTCCACCACGCGCGTGCGGCTGAGTCCCGCCCTAGGCACGGTGCAGCGCCGACTGAAGGAAGCCGAGGACGGCCTGTGAGGTGACCTCGGGCTGTTGGGCCTGCGGGTAGTGGCCGGCGTCCTCGACGAGGACGACCTCCGCCTGCAGGGTGTCGCCGATCCAGCGGGCCTCTGCCGCGGGGTCGGGGAAGTCGGGGTCCTCGGTGCCCATGATCACGAGCGTCGGAGCGCTCACGCCGGGGAGCGCAGCCTCGGCCGGGGCGTGGTCGGTCTGTCTCGTCGTCTGCGAGAAGGCCTTGCCGTAGGCGGGGCGATGCAGGCTCGCGAAGACGGCGGCGAGGTGGTCGTCGAAGTCGACCGGCTTCCGGCCCGCGTTCAACGTGGGGAGGTAGGCCTTCCAGACCCGTGCGACCCACAGCGGAGCCATCATGGCGCGGAACAAGGCGAGCATGAACCCGCTCGCCTTCGGGTTGCGGACGAAGGGCCCGACGAGCACGAGACCGGACACATCGTCGGGGTGCTCGGCGGCGACGATCACGCCCGCGCCGGCAGCGAGGGAGTTGCCGACGATGACGGCCGGGGTGCCCAGTTCGCGGATGAGGGCGTGGACGTCCGAGGCGGTCGCGACGTCGCCGTAGGACGAGAACGTCGTGTCGCTGTCGCCGTGACCACGGAGGTCGGTGGAGGCGACGCGGTAGCCGGCCTGGACGAGTGCGGGGGCGAGGAAGCGGTAGGAGGAGCGGAGCTCGCCCATTCCCGGGACGAGGACGACGAGCGGGCCGTCGCCCTGGAGCTCGTAGGCGATCTTGCCCTCGGGGCGGTCGAGGTGGCGGGTGGCGGGCCCTGTCGATGCCGGGTTCGTGTTCATGAAGCTAGCGTGCATTGCCTTTTAGCTAATGTCAATAGCTTTTACAGACCGCCTGTCAGAGCAGCCTCATCGACTCGGCACCGGCTCCGAACATTTGCGCCGATACTCGGCGACCGTGTCGACCTTCGGCAGGATGAGGAGGAGTGCCAGGTAGACGAGACCGGCGGTCCCGCCTGTGAAGAGGAGGAGGAAGAGGGCGACGGTGCGGACCCAGTCCACGCGGAAGTCGCCGTACGCGGCGATGCCGGCGCACAGGCCGCCGAACCAGCTCCCTTCCCCGATGCGACAGAAGAATCGACCGCGAGCGGGATAAGCGAGGATTCGGGTCGGCGGTGCTTCCTGCTCGACGGAGCCCGTCTCCGCGAGGATCCTCGCGAGCTGTTCGTCGTCGATCGCGGCGCCAGGGGTCGTCGCCATCGATCGCAGGCGGTCTCCGAGCGCCGTCTCGAGGTCGCGTACGGTCTCGTCCGCATCGGGGTCGGTGCCGAGTGCGGCGCGGGTGTTCGACAGGTAGCGGACCAGGTGGGCGTGTGCGGCGGCCGTCAGCGGGATCGTCTCCGCATGTCCACTCAGGCTCATGTGGTGGATCTGTTCCATGTCAGTGTCCGATCGTCGTGATCATGTCGGTGAGGGAGGACCAATAGGTGCGGAAGTTCCGGAGCTGCACTCGTCCGGCTTCGGTCAGGGAGAGGTACTTGCGAGGCGGGCCGGACGTGGACTCCTGCCAGTCGTGCGCCAGGAGCTCTTCGCGTCGGAGCTTGTTCAGGAGCGGATACAGCGTGGCTTCCTGGACGGGGAAGCCGGCTTCGCGGAGCGCCGTCGCTATCTCGCCCGCATAGCGTCGCTGATGCTCGACCGAAGCGAGCACGAGGGGTTCGAGCATGCCTCGGCGGAGTGCCGCGAGCTTGCTATCTGGTTCCATGCCGGTACTGTAACACGAATCGGTACCGGGCGGGACGTCGTCAGGCGAGGTCTGTCCACCAGCGGACGCCGTCGAGGGTGACGCGCGTGGTCTCCTCGTGGTGGAGGACGACGAGCAGGACGTCGTCGCAGTGTCGACAGCGCACCACCCACGCGTCCGGGGTGCCGAACACCAGCTCCGCGGCGAGGGGCGAGACGTCGCGGCACCCGAGGCACTGTGACATCGTGTCGCTCGGGTCGGTGCCGGTCAGTTCCGACAGGGTGCCGGCGAGGACGTTCCCGTCCAGATGCGAGGTCATCACGCGCCTCCGAACCGCTCGGTCTTGATGCGGGCGGGATCATGGCCGATCGCGACCAGGGTGTCGGCGACGGACTCGACGAAGCCGGTCGGTCCGCAGACGAACACCGACGGGGCCTCGTCGCCGGCGGCCTCGAGTGCCTGGAGGTCGGCCGCGACGAGGCGGCCGGCGGGACGAGCCCAGCCGTCGGGCGCTCGCCGGGTGTAGATCCAGGTGACCTCGACCCCGGTCGCAGTGGCGAGCTCGTCGGCGAAGAAGGCGTCCTGCGGTGAGCGGACGGAGTAGACGAGTCGGAACGGCGCCGTGCTCCCGGCCGCCTCGTGCGCTCGCACCATCGCCATGAGCGGCACGATGCCCGAACCGCCGCCGATCAGGAGGACCGGCTCCGTGTCCTCGGGCCGCCAGACGAACCAGCCGCCCAATGGCCCCCGCACCTCGACCTGGTCGCCGACCTCGATCGCGTCGACGAGGAACGGTGAGACCTCGCCGTCGGGGACCCGGTCGACGGCGATCTCGATGCGGTCACCGGCGTCCGCCGAGGCGATCGAATAGGAGCGGACCGCCTGGTAGCCGTCGGGTGCGGTGAGGCGGACGTCGGCGTGCTGCCCGGCGAGGTTCCCGCCCCAGCCGGGGGCGTCGAGGATGAGGCTCCGCCCCGACGGGGTCAGCTGCGTCGCCGCGACCACGGTTGCCGCCTTCCAGACGTCGACATGGCCTGTGCGCCTCACGAGTACCGCTGTTCGAGCCAGGGGTCACCGTAGGCGTGATAGCCGTTCTGCTCCCAGAACCCCGGTTCGTCGTCCTGTTGCATGACGAGGCCGCGGATCCACTTCGCGCTCTTCCAGAAGTAGAGGTGCGGGATGAGGAGCCTCGCCGGCCCGCCGTGCTCCGCGGCGAGCGGCTCGCCGTCGAAGCCGGTGGCGATCCAGGCCTTGCCGTCCAGGAGGTCGTCGAGTGGGACGTTGGTCGTGTAGCCGCCGTAGGAGTGGGCCATCACGAAGTCGTAGCCGCTCTCGACCTCGGCGAAGAGCGTGTCGAGGGAGACGCCCTGCCAGCTCGTGCCGAGCTTCGTCCAGCGGGTCACGCAGTGGATGTCGCGGGTGATGTCGTCCTGCTGGAGCGCCTGCATGGCCGTCCAGTCCCAGCGGTGGATCTCGCCCGTCTCCGTCCGGATCTGGAACTCCCACTCATCGGTGTCGATCCGCGGCGTGGGCCCGGCGGACAGGACGGGGAAGTCCTCGGTGAGGAACTGCCCGGGCGGGAGTCGATCGTCCTGCTCCCGTGCCCGTCCTCCGAAACCGCGTGTGAACACCGCCATGTCGACCTCCTCAGGATGGTCATCACCCTAGTGAGCGGGTGTCGGTGAAGCCAGACCCTCCTGGGGTCACCAAGTCGTTCCGGCCTGGCTCAGCCGGTGATGAGGTTCGACAGCGCGTCGATCGAGTGGACGACGGCGAGGGCGCCGGTGGCCTCCGCCGGCGAGCCGTAGCCCCACTCGACGAGGATCGTCGGAATCCCGTGCGCCGCTGCGCCCTCGATGTCGTGGAGGCGGTCGCCGACGAGCACGGTGCGGGACGTGTCGACGCCGGCGGCGGTGAGACGCCGGAGGGCCTCGCCGACGACGTCGGCCTTGCTGCTGCGCACCTCGTCCTCGGAGGCGCCCGTGACGACGGTGAAGAACCGGCTCAGGCCGAAGTGGTCGAGGATCGTGTTCGCCTGTGACTCGGGCTTCGAGGTCGCGAGCCCGATCGGGATCCCGGCCTCGGAGATGCGCGCGAGCAACCCGGCGACGCCTGGGAACACCGCGGTGCCGACTTCGGCGCCCTCGATGGCGACCTGGCGGCGGTACTCGGTGAGGGCGAGCTGCGACTGCAGCGGGTCCATGCCCGCGAAGTCGCGGAAGGAGTCGAGCAGCGGCGGCCCGACCCAGCGCAGTAGGGATTCGTCGGACGGGACGGGGGCACCGACGTTCGCCAGGGTCGCCTTCATGCGGGAGATGATGCCGGGAGCCGAGTCCACGATCGTGCCGTCGAGGTCGAACAGCACGCAGGACCAGCTGCGGTGGAAGGACACGGTCGTACTGGCGAGGTAGAGATCGGTCACACGCTCCATCCTAGGGCGACCCCTCCGGCCGGAGTCGATGCCCAGCGCGGTGCGCTGACGTGAGCGCGGGCATGGCGGCGTGAGCGCGGTGGTCCGGGCGTGAGTGTGTGCGTCGCGGCCCGAGCGCGGTGCTGGCGCACGAACGCGGGTCTCCGAAGGGGCGCGCTCGAGTGCGTGCCCCGCGCTCGCGTCAGCGCACCGCGCTGGCCGCCCCACAGGCAGGGTTGTCAACCGGTTGCCAGAGCCGTAGGCTGGCAGGACCGGCAGCCCGACTGTCTGGTTCCCGATGACGAGAACGAACGCGAAGGCGGAAGCGCACGTGAATGCACAACACCCGGTGAGCTGGACCCTGTCGGGTTTCGGCGACGAGATCGACGCCGACCCGACGACGCAGATCGCCGTGCTCGAGGCGCTCGGTGCATCGCACATCGAGGTCCGGAGCGCATGGGGCGTCAACATCATCGACCTCGACGCCGACCAGCTCGCGCGACTCGGTGCGCAGCTGGAGCGGTCGGGCATGGGTGTGTCCGCCATCGGCTCACCGATCGGCAAGGTCGACGTGGCCCTCGACGCCGAGCTGGAGGTCGCCCGCCTCGCGCGAGCGATCGCCGCTGCACACGCCCTCGGGACCCCGAACATCCGCATCTTCTCCTTCTTCCGCGGCGAGGGCGTCCCGGTGGAGGCCACCCGCGACGACGTCCTGGTCCGCATGCGCCTGCTCGCCGACCTCGCCGAGCGTGAGGGGGTCTCGCTCCTGCACGAGAACGAGAAGGACATCTACGGCGACGTCCCGGAGCGCATCCTCGACCTCGTCGAATCGGTCGGATCACCGGCACTCCGTCTCGCCTGGGACAACGCGAACTTCGTCCAGGTGGGTGTCGCTCCGTTCGACGACGGCTACGCGATGCTGCGCCCCTACCTCGACTACCTGCAGGTCAAGGACGCGGTCGCCGCGAGCGGCCAGGTCGTGCCGTCCGGCGATGGTGACGGGCAACTGCGTGAGACGCTCACGGCGTTGCGCGATGACGGCTACACCGGGTTCGCCTCGCTCGAGCCGCACCTCGCCGACACCCACGCGCTCGGCGGCTTCTCCGGTCCCGCCTCGTTCGGCGTCGCCGCCCGGGCCTTCCGGAGGCTCACCGACGAGCTGGGGATCGAGCTGCGATGAGCCGCGGGCCAGCCCCCGTCCTCCGCCGCGTCGCCGTGATCGGGTGCGGTGACATCGCTGCCCTCCACCTCGCGGCGATCGGAACGGTCTCCGGCGCGCAGCTCGTGGCGGTGTGCGACGTCGACACCGGCCGGCTCGATGCGGCGATGGCCACGACGGGTGTCCCGGGCTTCACCGACCTCGATCGGCTGTTCGACGAGGCGCGACCCGACGTCGTGCACATCTGCACCCCGCACCACTTGCACGCCGACCAGGCGATCCGAGCGCTCGAGCGCGGGATCAGCGTCATCCTCGAGAAGCCCCTTGCCCACACGCGCGAGGAGGCCGAACGGCTCCTGGCCGCGGCGGAGCACAGTCGCGCGAAGATCGCGGTGTGCTTCCAGAACCGCTACAACCAGCCGGCGGAACGCGCCAAGGAACTCCTCGACTCGGGTGAGCTCGGCGCAGTGCTCGGCGCCTCGGCGGTCGTGCCGTGGCATCGGACGGCGGCCTACTACGAGGATCGCCCTTGGCGTGGTCGCTGGGCGACCGGCGGCGGCGGACTCCTCATGAACCAGGCGATCCACACGATCGACCTCGTGCAGTGGTTGGTCGGCGATCCGGTCGAGGCGACGGGATCGATCGCCACCCGCGCGCTCGCCGAGGTGATCGAGGTCGAGGACACGGCCGAGCTCCGCATCGTGCACGCGGGAGGCGCGACGAGCACGGTCTACGCGACGGTCGCCGGGGTCGCGAACCTGCCCGTGACGATCGACGTCGTCTGCGAGCGGGGCAGGCTGAGCCTCGGCGCCGAACTCACCGCCCGCTTCGCCGACGGGCGCGTCGAGACCACGGTCGAGCGCGTGACGGCCAGCGGAGCGCGTGCCTACTGGGGCGTCTCCCATGAACGGCTGATCCAGGACTTCTACGCGGGGCTCGACGAGCCGGGCGCCTTCTGGCTCCACCCCGCAGAAGCGCGGAAGGCGTTCGATGTGATCCAGGACGTCTACGACGCGGCGATCCCCGAGCGACGGTCGCCGGTCCTCGCCGCGCAGTCCGGCGGTCGCTGAGCCACGATCGGTCGTGGATCAGCGACGGCTCAGGACGCTGCGTCCCGCTTGACGAGCAGCTGCGCTCCCGCCGGGTCGGGGAACCGCTCCACGTCTCGGACGGCCGTCTGCAGGACGGTGTCGAGGTGCTGGGACGCCAGGCTGACGCCACCCATCGCCACCGCCTCCGAACCGAGCGAGGAGACGACCACGTCCGGTGGCAGCGGGCAGATACCGCCGAGGGTGCGGATGAAGCGCGGCAGGAAGACGTCCGCGCCCGGAGCGCTGCCGCCTCCGACCACGAGGAGTTCCGGATCGAGTGCGAGGACCATGGCCGCCGCGCCGGTGGCCAGGTCGTCCGCGAACTCCTCCATCGCCGTCAGGGCGATCCGATCACCGGCGCGAGCAGCCTCGAAGATCGCTTCGCGGGACGGCCGTGGAGAGCCGAGGACCGACTCGCCGTACCGCTCGTTCAAGCGGGACCACCGGAGTTCGGGCATCTCGCCGACGATCCCTGCCGCACCGTGCACGCCGCGATGCACCTTCCCGTCGACGATGGAGGCCGCGCTGGTGCGCACGCCGCAGAGCAGGTAGACGACGTCGCGGTGGCCCTGTGCTGCGCCGACGGTCAGTTCCGCGCGGGCGCCGAGCGCGACGTCGCCCTCCACCAGGACGGCTCCGTCGAACTCCTGCTCGAACCGCTCGCGCAGGTTCAGTCCGACCCAGTCCGGCAGCCCCGTTCCGCCGAAGTGCAGTACCTCGCCGTCCCGGCCGATCGCGCCCGGGGAGCCCACGGCGACGATCCACACCGACCCGCGGGTGAGGCCGAGGGTGCTGAGCACCGCGTCGCCGGTCGCCAGCGCCAGGGTGATGCGCTCGGTGGCGCCCGTGTCCTCAGGCAGGCGAGCCGTGCGCTCGCCCAGGACGGCACCGGCGAGGTCCGTCACGACGGCGTGGATGTGGTTCGCGCCGATGTCGAGCGACAGGAGGTGGCCGAGTCCCGCCCGCACGCTGAAGGCGGTGGCCGGTCGGCCGATCCGGGACGCCGAGGCGCGTTGGACGGATTCGAGCCAGCCCATCTCGACGAGGTCCGTCACGATCGCGTCGATGGCCGTCCGAGACAGCCCGGACGCGTTCGCCAACTCCCGCAGGGTGAGTGGCTCCGGGAGCAGGGCGCGCAGCACACCGAGCGAGTTCATCCTCCGGAGCAACGATCGACTGCCCATCGATCCGCCGGAGGGCTCCACCATCGCCTCTCGAGGCATCCGCCATTCCCCCCTTGCGACTTTTCACGGCACGTTGCAGTATTAACTCCGCCTCCTCGACTCTACCCGCGGCAGCCCCGCGGTGGCAGGCGTGAATCCCGCGTCGATCCCGAGAGCGCCCATCCAGACAGAAAGCCGGCCATGCTGCACACCTTCACCTTCGGTGACCTCCGCGTCCCCGCGAACCTCGCCGGCGAACCGACCGCCACGAGCACCGGCTTCGTCGTGCCCGCCGGTCCGGTCGCGATCCTCCACCCCTTCGGCGACACCGGGTTCTACCGGCACGGCTGGAACTCGTGGAGCCCGAGCGGCTGGACCACCACGGACGGCGAGACCATCGGCATCAAGAACAACCCCGACCGGCTGCTCACCGCCGACGATGCGGTCAACGAGACCCCGCACCTCCACTCCGGCAGCGGTGTCGGAGCCATCGCTGGACCGGACGGCACCGTGCTGCTCATCGGGACCCTCGGGCTCGGCAACCCCAGGGTCGGTGCCGACCGCAACACGATCTGGGCGCGGAGCGAGACCGACGAAGCCGAGTGGTTCGTCACGTTCGGGCCGGAGCAGCAGGCCTTCGCCGACTATGCGGCGATCCTGTCAGAACGACTCGGGCGGCGCTCGCAGCGCGCCGGTCGCGTCTGGAGCAGTTGGTACTCCTACTACGAGGGCATCGACGAGGAGCTGGTCGCCCGCACCGTGGCCGACCTCACCGGGTACCCCTTCGACGTGTTCCAGCTCGACGACGGCTGGGAGCCGATCGTGGGCGACTGGACGGCCGGTCCGGACTTCCCGTCCGGCATGCAGGCGACCGCCGGTCGCATCGCCGAAGCCGGGTTCCGCCCGGGGCTCTGGCTCGCCCCCATGATCGCGCTTCCCGATTCCACGATCGCGCGGGAGCGCCCCGACCTCCTCGTGCAGGACGACGCCGGCCGCCCGCTGGCGACCGGCTACAACTGGAACTCCCACTACTACTCGCTCGACACCACGCAGCGGGAGGTGCAGGACCACCTCCGCGAGGTCTTCGAGCGCGTCACCGGGTGGGGCTTCAGCTACCTCAAGCTCGACTTCATGTACGCGGGGGCCGTCGCCGGTCGGCGGCATCAGGACGTCCACCGCGAGACCGCCTACCGGGACGCGATCTCGTTCATCAGGGAGACCGTCGGCGACGACGTGTACCTGCTCGGCTGCGGCGTCCCGATGATCCCGTCCATCGGGGTGTTCGACGGCGCGCGCGTGGGGCCGGATGTCGGTCCGTTCTGGGACAACGCCGAACGGGTCGGCGACCCGTCGGGCGTCGGCGCATGGAACTCGATCGTCGACTCCGTCAACCGCGTCTGGCTGAAGGACGTCTACGAGGTCGACCCCGACGCCGTCTACTTCCGCAGCGCCCGCAACCTCCTCGACCCGGACGAGCGACGCATGCTCCAGGACGTGGCGGCCATCCTCGAGTTCAAGTCGACCTCCGATCCGGTGGTGTGGCTGCACGAGAGCGAGCGAGCCGAACTCCGGCAGTACCTCACGGAGACCCCCACGGTCGAGCAGACCGGTCGGTTCACCTTCCGGCTCGACGGCCGCGAGGTCGACCTGACGGCCGTCGTGGCAGGGGAGGCCCGGTCCGACACCTCGTACATCGGGTGATGCTTGGCGCTCGCCGGAGACCCGGCCCTATCCGATAAACGAACGCCGATCCTCCAAAGATGGAGCTACCACGGACTCGTGAGATTCTGGGCAGGATGAGCGTGAATGCTGGGCCCGCGGAGCGGTTCGAGGCCGCGGGCGGCGACGTCGACGACGCGCGCGAGCTGTACCGCGAGGCGTACCAGATCGGCGGGATCACCGTCGAGCCGACGGCCACCGACTTCGGATACCGCTTCACGTCCATCGGCGACGCCGACCTCGCGCTGCGCGCGTCGCAGGTCGAGGGCCGGATCACGGGCGCTTCCTTCACCCAGGGCGAGTACGTGGTGACCTGGCTCACGCGTGGCGAGGGCGTGATGGACCTGCTCGGCTCGCCGATGAAGCTCCACCCTGGCGTGCCCTCGATGTTCGCGAATGACCGGCCCGCGCAGTTCGATCTCATCGACTATCGGCTCAACATGATGCACTTCGGCGGCGCGTACGTGGAAGGCGTCGCGGCGGACACCGAGGGGTCGGTGGGTCCGATCCGGTTCGACACGACGTTCCGCCCGTCGGGCGACGCCCTGCGGCGTTGGACCGAGACGGTGGCGACCGTCGCGCGCGTGATCTACGACGACGGGAGTTCCGCGGTGCTGCGCGCCGAGGCGAACCGAGCGGCCGCCGTCACGTTGCTCGAGGTCTTCCCGCATCTCGCTCTGCAGCCACGGACCGATCTGGCGGTTCCTCCGAGCAGCAAGGCCCGCGCCGCCGTCGAGTTCATGGTCGCGAACGCCCACCGACCCATCGCGACCGCGGAGATCGCGGAGGCCGCCGGGCTCAGCCTGCGTAGCCTGCAGGCGGCGTTCCGCCGTGAGTACGACGTCACCGCCACGGACTACCTGCGCTCGATCCGCCTGGATCGCGTGCGACAGGAGTTGCGGGATGCGGAACCGGGCCTGGCCACGGTCGCCGAGGTCGCCAGACGGTGGGGGTTCACTCACCTCGGGCGGTTCGCGGCGTCGTACACGAGCCGCTTCGGCGAGTACCCGAGTGTCACCCTTGCGTCGAGCGCCCGCTGAGCGGAATCCCGGTCTCGGAGGGGCGTCCCCGGTCCCTGAGCGGCATCCCCCGGTCCCTGAGCCTGTCGAAGGGCGGCACCCCGAAGCTGAGTGCTCCCACCAACGAGGCCTGTCCGGCGCGGGCACCCGGTACGGTGTCCGGATGACGACTGGACGACACTGCGGTTCCCCATGGCAGTAGGGGCTACGCGACGCGACGCGCAGCTCGTGCTCGACGACCTCTCCTTCCGGATCATCTCCACGACCGCCGATCGCGACCCCGGCGCGGCCCGCTTCGTCCTCGTCCACGGTGTCGGCACCTCGCACCGGTACTTCGCCCGGCTGCACGACGACCTCGCCCGCGACAGTGACACCGTCTCCGTCGACCTCCCCGGGTTCGGTGGTCAGGCGAGGCCCGTCCGCACGGTCGAGGTCGGAGAGATGGCGACGGCACTCGGGCACGCGCTGGACACGCTCGGGACCGCGCCGTTCGTCCTCGTCGGTCATTCCATGGGCGCGCAGTGGGTCGTCGAACTGGCCGCTCAGCGCCCCGATCTGGCGCGTGCCGTCGTCATCATCGGTCCGGTGACGGACCGCGATCATCGATCGATGGTGGCGCAGGCGCTGGCACTCGCGTGGGACACGGTCGGTGAGACCATGAGCGTGAACCGACGGGTCTTCGTCGACTACCTCCGCGCAGGGCTGTCGTGGTTCCTGCGGCAGGTGCGACGGATGGTCGACTTCCCCATCGAGGACCGCATCGTCGAGGTCACCGCTCCCGTGCTCGTCGTGCGCGGCGGGAACGACCCGATCGCCGGTACGGGATGGAGTCGGTTGCTTCGTGATCGGGCGTCACACGGTTCGATGGCGGTCGTGCCCGGCCACCGGCACGTCGTGCAGCACACGGCCCCGCGCGCGGTCGCCTCGGCGATCCGTGCCTTCGTCGCGTCGACGTCCTGAGTCGCTGCGAGCGGGCGCCGGCGTGGTCACTTGTCCCAGGCCGCGGTCGGCGGCAGGCCGCGTGCTGTGCGTTCCTCGTTCAGCAGCTCCTCGATGAGCGGCAACTTCGCCGCCGTGTAGGCGCGGCCGTCGTCGGTCCTGGCGAGCTCCAGCTTGAGCTCCTGGTAGCGGCGCCGAGCGGATGCGTCGTGCAGCAGCTTGTCCCGGAACAGCCGCTGGTTGCAGTACTCCCACGCGTCTGAGTCGAACACGTGGAGGATGTGCGTGCGATGGACTCCGTCCGAGCGGACGTACACGGCATGCGTCCTCGGTCCGGCGGCGTTCGGCTCGTACCCGAGCCCGGCCAGGAGTGGTCCGAGGGCGAACGGGTCGACGGCTGCCGTCGCTCTCGCAGCGAGGTCGATGATCGGCTTGGCGACGAGACCGGGGACGGCGGTGCTCCCGATGTGCTCGATCGCGTCGACGCGTCCATGGAGGACGTCCGAGAGCTGTGTCGCCTCGTGTCGGAACGCCGCCGCCCACTCCGTCCGGTGCGGGCTCAGCTCGATCATCGGACCGAGCGTACCCCGCGGTCGATCCCTGGGCGAGGGACCGTCCCGGTCCCTGAGCCTGTCGAAGGGCTGTGGGTCCTCGCCAGCCGCTCAGTCCGTGGCCGGCGGCGGGGCGGTCGACTCGCGCATGATGAGCGTGGTCGCGAGGTCGGTGATGGTCGGGACGTCGGTGCCCCCGAGGTGCGCGAAGAGGGTCTGCACGGCGTAGGAGCCGGAGGCGATGTGCGGGCTCCGGATCGAGGTGAGCGCCGGTGTCGTGAAGTCCGAACCGAAGATGTCGTCGAAGCCGATGAGGCTCAGTTGGGCGGGCATCTCGACGCCACGCGAGCGCAGCTCCAGCATGATGCCGATGGCCAGGAGGTCGTTGTACGCGAGGACCGCGGTGGCACCCGTCTCGAGCACGGCCGTGGCCGCCGCCCTGCCCGCCGCCATGTCTGGCTGCGTCGACGGCACTCGCACCGTCTCGATGCCGCGTTCGGCGCACAGCTCCCTCGTCCGGCTCCAGCGATGCCGCGACATCCAGGACCGGCCGGGGCCGGAGACGAACGCGAGCCTCCGGTGACCGAGCTCCGCGAGGTGGTCGATCGCCGCGGTGAGGCCCGGGTCGACGTCGGCGACGATGCTGTCGACGTCGTCGACCTGACGGTTGATCACGACGACGGGCTTCTCCTGGCCCAGCGCGCGCACGTCGTCGGGCAGGAGCCTCGAGGTCGCGAGGATGAGACCGTCGACCGACGGCATGAGCCGCCTGGCGGTCAGCAGCTCCATCTCCGCCGACTCCTTGAACTCCGCGAGCACGAGCGTGTAGTTGCGCTCGGCGGCCTCACGCTCCGCACCGCGGACGACGTCGAAGAACATCGGGTTCGTGATGTCGGCGACGATGAGGCCGAGCGTGCCGGTGCGCCCGGTGGGGAGCGCCCGGGCGGCGGGGTTCGCCACGTAGTTGAGCTGCTTCGCGGCGTCGTGGATCTTCTGCGCCGTCTTCTCGTTGATGCGGCCAGGGCGGCTCAGCGCCCGCGACACGGTCGACGGGTTGACGCCGGCGAGCTGCGCGATGTCGTAGATCGTCGCGGCACGTTTCGTCTTCGCGGCCCCCGCCGTGGGTTCGGGCATTCCGGGCTCGGGAGCGATCGTCTCCGCGGATGCGTCAGAGGTGCTCATGGGGCCCGCTCCTCTCGATCGCCGCCCTCGGCGACCTGAGCCATCGTACTGCCGCGGCCTCGGCGTACGGGCTCAGGCCTGTCTGGTCAGCGGGTCGCGACATCGAGTGCGTGGCCGGCCCATTCGTACGACAAGCGGTGGGACTCGTAGACGCTCTCGACGCTCGGGAAGTCGACCTCGATCATGTAGTCGCCGTCGTAGTCCGCGGGCATCGCCGCGACGATCGCGTCGAAGTCGAGCACACCGAGCCCGGGTTCCGCCCACAGCCGCTTCGTCTGCGACGTCTCGTGGTAGCTCAGCGCACCGTCCGCTGCGCCGTCGAGGTGATCGGCGTAGACGTCCTTGATGTGGATGCCGCCGAGGCGGTCGCGGTAGTCGGAGATCATGGCGACCGGGTCCGCTCCCGCCCAGCGGAGATGTCCGGTGTCAGGCCCGAACCCGATGAGGTCCGGTCCGAGGGTGTCGAGCAGACTGCGGATCTCGTGCTCGGTCTCGAAGACGCCACCGACGTGCGAGTGGTGCAGGGGGCGGATCCCCTCGGCGAGCAGGACCTCGCAGGTCCGGCCGGCGTTCTCGATGGCCAGGTCGAGCCGCCCCTGGGAGAAGTCGGCGCCGATCGCCGGCGTGGCCATGCGCGCCGGGATCGCCATCGAGGAGATCATCGTCCGGTCGAGTCCGAGGGAGGCCTGGGCCGCCCCGAACGCCTTCGCCGCCTCGAGGACCTCGGCGAGGATGATCGTCTCGTCGAACGCGCTGCTGAACAGGCTGAGCGACGGTGCGAGGCCGTAGCCGCCGATCCACGTGCGGTACTCGTCCGCGGTCATGCCTTCGGGGATGTCGGCCTTCACCGCGGTGAACCCGATGCGCTGGAAGTCGGCGAAGGCCTCCTCGAACACCTCGCGGGTCTTGCCTCGCGCACTCCAGTACGGGATGGGGTTCGCCGCCACCCGGTTCGTCCGCTGCGCGCTCATCGGGCCACCGCCGCAACGGCGTCGAGGCGGACCGGTTGGCCCGTGCGTGCGGACTCGTAGAGACCGGTGATGATCGAGATCGCCTGGCGGTTCTCGGCCAGCGTCACGCGGAGCGGCTCCTCCCCGCGGATCGCGGCGAGGACGTTCCGGTACTGGTGCAGGTGCGCGTCCGACATCTGTCCGGCGACGCTCGAGCCCGCCTGCGTCTCGTCGGCGAACTGCGCCGCCTGGTTCGTGTCCTTGCCCTGCGAGCCGAAGAAGGCCTCGGCGCGCTCCGTTCCGGCGGGAGTGGAGTGGAAGTAGGTCAGCTGGTCGTTCTCGATGACCGCGGAGCCGCGGTCGCCGTGGACCTGCAGCCGCGCGACGAGGCCCGGGTAGACGGCCGTCGAGCCGTGGATGACACCGAGCGCACCGGATGCGAAGCGGACGACACCGACCGCGACGTCCTCGGTCTCGATGCGCTCGTGGGCGAGGAGCGCGGTGTACCCGAAGACCTCGACGGGACGTCCGAGGAGGGCGACCAGCAGGTCGACCGTGTGCACGCCCTGGTTCATGAGCGCGCCGCCGCCGTCGAGCGCCCAGGTGCCGCGCCAGTCGCCGGAGTCGTAGTAGCTCTGCCCGCGCCACCAGTCGACCGAGGCGATGCCCGAGGTGATGCGCCCGAGGTCTCCGCGTTCGGCTGCGGCGAGGACGATCTCCGTCGAGGGGTCGAAGCGGTGCTGGGAGATGACGGTCACGACGGTACCGGCGCGCTCCTGCGCGGCGATGATGTCGTCCGTCCGCGAGACGGTGACGTCGGCCGGCTTCTCGATGATGACGTGCTTGCCGGCCTCGAGCGCCTCGATGGCGAGGTCGGCGTGCAGGCCGGTGGGGGTGCAGACGACGACGATGTCGGGGTCGGTCTGCGCCAGCGCCTCCGCGAGGGTCGTGAACGCCCGTCCGCCGCGCTCGGCGACGAGGGCCTCCGCCTTCGCGAGCTCCGGGTCGGCGACGGCGACGAGTTCCAATTCGTCGCGAAGCTGGTCGATGACGATGCCGTGCTGCTTCGAGATGATGCCGGCGCCGGCGATGGCGATGCGGTGCGGTCGGGACATGCGGGGGTTCGCTCCAGTTCTGTGCGTGGGGTGGGTCGGTGTCCGTGCCGGCTCAGGCGAGCTGGCGGAGGTGCGCGAGGGCGGCTTCGAGCTCCGGTTCGAAGTCCTCGAAGAGGCACTCGACGGTGACGGGGCCGTCGTAGCCGCCGTAGCGCAGGGCCGTGATGAACTCGGTGAGCGGCCAGTCGCCCTGGCCGGGCGGCCGTCGTCCGGCGTCGGCGATGTGGGCGTGTCCGATGCGGGCGCCGAGGGCCTTGACGACGGCGAGCGGCTCCTCCTCCAGCATGATGTGGAAGAGGTCGGCGACGACGGGCACGCGGTCGATCTCGAACTCGTCGAGGAAGGCGACCGTCTCCTCGAGCGAGTTGAGCAGGTTCGTCTCGTCCCGGTTCAGTGGTTCGAGGACGATCTGCAGTCCGTTCCGCTCCGCCGTGTCGCGCGTCTCGACGACGACTTCTGCGAACCTCGCGCGGGCGGCCGTGACGTCCACCGCGGCGGGCATGGTGCGCGCCGTCCCGCTCCCGAACACGATCTTCGCGCCGGGCTCCGAGACCGAACCGATGATCGGCATGACGGCGTCGAGGTACGCCGTGACGCGTTCCGCCGGGAAGTCGGGGTCGGCGAGCGACAGGTCGCCGGGGAACAGGATGGCGAACGACCCGCGTCGGACGCTCGCGTCGTAGTCGGGATGGCGCGTCCACCCGTCTCCGTCGGCGACGACGAGGTTGCCGACGATGGTCGGTTCGGCGTAGTCGGCTCCGGACGCGAACGCACCGGGGATGCGTTCGGAGGGGACGATCAC
This sequence comes from Plantibacter sp. MCCC 1A11337, assembly GCF_013349365.1. NCBI lineage: Bacteria > Bacillati > Actinomycetota > Actinomycetes > Micrococcales > Microbacteriaceae > Plantibacter > Plantibacter sp. MCCC 1A11337. Next base: position 291,753 of record NZ_JABJWX010000002.1, read on the forward strand.
GCCGTACCCGGTGAGCGGGTACCGCTGGGCGGTCGGGTTCGAGTCGGACATGTGGTTCCGTTCCGTCGTCGGTGGGATGGTCATCGCTACTTCAGGCTCCCCGAGATGAGGTCGAGGCGCCAGAACCGCTGGAGGACGAGCACGAAGATCACCACGGGGATGACAGCGATGAGCGCCCCGGCGATGGCGACCGAGTAGAGCACCGGTTCGCTACCGCCACGGTTGAGCATGAGGAACATGGCGACCGTGATGGGCGACAGCTCCGACTTCGACTGCATGATGTACGGCAGCAGGAAGTTGTTCCAGGCGCCGATGAACTGCAACAGGAACACGGTCACGAGACCGGGGAACAAGAGCGGCAGGCCGATCGAGACGAAGGTGCGCCCCTCGTTCGACCCGTCCACCCGAGCCGCCTCGAGGAGTTCCTGCGGCACCGAGCCCCGCGCGAACACGTAGGAGAGGTAGATCCCGAACGGGGTGATCGAGATCGGGATGAGCACCGCCCAGTAGGTGTTCGTGAGGTTCAGCTGTGCGAAGAGCATGTACTGCGGGATCGCCAGCGTGATCGTCGGGAGCAGCACACCCGCGAGCAGTCCGACCATCACGGCCTTCTTACCCGGGAACCGGTAGAGCGCGAGCGCGTAGCCGGCGGCGGCCGAGACGGCGGTCGACAGGAGTGCGCCGCCGATCGAATAGATGAAGCTGTTGCCCAACCAGCGCGCGAAGGAGCCGTTCTCGTACGCGAACAGGTCGGTCATGTTGTCGATGAGGCTCGACCCGAAGGTGAACGCGCTCGTGGAGAACAGCTCGCCGGTGCTCTTCGTGGCGGCGAACACGACCCACACCATCGGGAGCAGGAAGTAGAGGACGGCGATCAGGAGCACGACCGTCGGGAGGATTCCGCCGAGCTTGTGGACGAGGCTGACGGATTCCTTCGGCTTGCCGATGCGGCCGCGATCGGCGCGGACGACGGTCTCGCGAGCGCGACGGTCCTCCTCCGCGCGTTCCGCGGTGCGTGCGGTGGTGGTCATGCGTTCCTCCGAGCTGCGAGGCGTTGCCCGCCGAGCACCAGGAGCGACAGCAGCACCGTGGCGAGGGCGAGGATGATGGATGCCGCCGACGCCGAGTTGAGGTCGTCGTGGGCGAAGGCGTCCCGGTACACCCGCATCAGTGGGAAGTAGGTCGAGCTGATGGCCGGGGTGAGGCTCGAGAGCATCTGCGGCTCGCTGTACACCTGGAGGGCGCCGATGATCGAGAAGAGCCCGGTGAGGATCGTGGCGGGCACGATGTGCGGCAGCTTGATGTACCAGGCGATGCGCGGTTCGTTGCAGCCGTCGATGCGGGCGGCGTCGATCTGCTCCTTCGGCAGCGACTGCAGCGAGGTGTACAGGATGATCGTGTTGAAGCCGATCCCGCCCCACAGCACGACGTTGATGATCGCCGTCATGACGAGGTCGCCGCGCAGCAGCGTCGGGAACTGCAGGCCGAAGGTCTCGGCGAGCTGGTAGATCGGGCTGATCTCGGGCACGTACAGGAAGCCCCACATGAGCGCCGCGATGACGCTCGGCACGCCGTACGGCAGGAAGATCGCCATGCGGCTGAACGCGCGGAGGCGGGCTCTCGGGAGGTCGAGCAGCAGTGCGAACAGCATCGCCGTGAGCATCATGATCGGCACGAGGAAGAGCGCGTACACGGCGAGGTTGCCGAGGCTCGTCCAGAACGTGGGGTCCTGGAGCACCTTCGTGTAGTTGCCGAGGCCGACGAAGACCTCCTCGCGCACGCCGTAGGCGCTCGCACCCGCCGCGGTGCCCATGAGACTGAGGCCGCCGGAGTACACGATCGGGATGACGAACACGAAGACGAACAGGACGACCGCGGGGGCGATGAGCACCCACGCGAACACGTGGTGCGGGCGGGTCAGCGAGACGCGCCGTCTGGTGGGGACCGCGGTCGGATCGTCCTCCGTCCGACCGCGGCCCCGCTCGATGGTCGGCGCGGTCATCAGCCCGCCAGGTCCTTCTCGACGATGTCCTGCACCTTCGGGAGCACATCGGCCCACGGGCTCGTCCCCTCGATGGCGTTGCCGAGCTCGTCGGTGATGGCGGTGAAGGCCACCTGCGTGTTCGGTCCCCACTGCACGGTGACGAGCTTCGACGCCGCTTCCGTGGCGCTCGGCCAGTAGGTCGTGTCCTCGGGCATGAGCTCCGGCGGCGTGCGGTCGATCTCCTGGCCGTGGAGGGCCCCGGTGAACTTGTTGACCTCGACGAGCCCCTCGGCGCCCTCATCGGACGCGTTCAGCCAGGTGATGAACTCGAGCGCCTGGTCGTAGTGCGGGCTCTCCTTGAGGATGACGTTGGCCGAACCGCCGCGGGCGAAGACCCGCGGATCGGCGGCGTCCCACTGCGGGATCTGCGCGGCCGACCAGAGCCCGACGGTGTCGGGGTACTGGTTGAGCAGTGGACCGGGAGCCCAGGCGCCGGCGATCGTGCCGAGCACCCGGCCACTCGCGGTCGCCTCGATCTGCTCGGGGCTGCCGGTCTGGTAGGTGCTCACGAGGTCGTCCTCGACCATGCCCTGCCAGAAGTCCAGGACCTCCCGCGTCTCGGCGCTGTCGATGTCGACACCCCATTGCTCCTCGGCGTAGTCCCACCACTGGGCGCCGTTCTGCAGGGCGAGTCCCATGAACTGGTCGGCGTCGATCGAGCTGAAATTGAAGAGGTAGCGGTCACCGTCGAGGGTGCGGACCTGCTCGGCGAGGGCGCGGAAGTCCTCCCAGCTCGCGGCCGGGGTGAGGCCGTACTGCGCGAAGAGGTCGTTCCGGTAGACGAAGAGCGCCGGCCCGAGATCCTGCGGGACGCCGTAGACCGTGTCGTCGAAGGACACGCTCTCGAGCACCGTGGGGGAGTAGGCCTCCTCGAGGTCCTGCTTCGCGCTGTCGAGTGGGGCGAGGACGCCGGCCGACACGTAGGTCGGCAGCTGCGTGTACTCCGCCTGCGCGATGTCGGGGCCGTCGCCGGCTCGCACCGCGCTCAGGACGCGGACGGGCATGTCCGCTCCGCTCGCGGGTTGCGAGATGTTGACCTCGATGTCGGGGTTGGCCTGGTTCCACACCTCGACGCGCTTGTCGATGTTCGAGCCCCAGGCCCAGAACTCGAGCGTCACCGGGCCGTCGGCCGAGTCGTCGTCGCCCGGTCCCGAGCACGCCGTCAGCGCGAGGGCGAGGATTCCCGCGGTCGCGATTCCGATACGAACGCTGTTTGCCACTGCAATCTCCTTTGATAGCGGGGTCTGCTCCTCGCGTCGCTGAAGCGTTTCAGTGGTGCTGGACCACGACGGTTCCGGGCGGAAGCGGGATCAGTCTCGCAGACGGTCGTCGATCTGGCAAGCGATTGCCAGAAGGACATGGCAATCGGTTGACAGACGGGGGACTCCCGGTTTCAATGGAGGCGTGCCAACGACGCTGCAGAACGATCCAGACCGCCTCCTCCCCGCCGACCCGGGGAGCCGCGACGTCGCCAGGGCGCTCTACCGCTCGGTCGAGGCCCTGCCGATCGTCTCGCCGCACGGACACGTGGATCCGGTGATCCTCGTCGAGGACACCCCGTTCGCGAACGCCACCGAGCTGTTCCTCCGGCACGACCACTACGTCACCCGCCTGCTGCACGCCGCCGGGTTCTCCCTCGCGGACGTCGGCGTGCCCGACCTCGCGGAGGGTGGTTCCGTCGCCGCGCCGCGGGACGCCTGGCGACGCTTCTGCGAGCACTGGCACCTGTACGCCGGCACCGCCTCCGGGTACTGGCTGAGTTCGATCCTCGGTGAGCAGTTCGGTGTCACGGAGCAGCCGGACGGAGCGAACGCCGACCGGCTCTTCGACACGATCCAGGAGGCGCTCCAAGCGCCGGCGTTCCGTCCGCGCGCGCTGTTCGACCGCTTCCGCATCGAGGTGCTCGCGACCACCGACGACCCGATGGACGACCTCGCCGCACATGCCGCCCTCGCGGCGGACCCCACCTTCAGCGGGCGCGTCCTGCCGACCTTCCGGCCCGACGCGTACCTCGATCCGACGAAGGCCGGGTGGGTGGAGCGGGTCGCGGCACTCGCCGCCTGGAACGGGACACCGGAGTCCAGCTACCGCGGCTATCTCGAGGCGCTCGTCGGGCGCCGTCGCCACTTCATCGAGCACGGGGCGGTGTCGGCCGACCACGGTGTCCTGCAGCCGCTCACGATCGAACTCGAGGAGGCGGACGCCGCGGCGCTGTTCGACCGCGCGCTGTCGGGGACCGCCGACGCCGCGGACCTCGAGCGGTTCGCTGCGCACATGCTGTTCGAAAGCGCCCGGATGAGCGTCGAGGACGGCCTCGTCATGACGGTGCACCCCGGTGTCCACCGCAATCATCACGCGCCGACCCTCGCCCGCTTCGGGCCCGACAGCGGCCACGACCTCCCGGTCCGCACCGACTACGTCCGTCCCCTGCGTCCGCTGCTGGAGCGGTTCGGCACGGCTCCGGGGTTCCACCTCGTCCTCTTCAGCGTCGACGAGACGAGCTACTCGCGGGAGATCGCACCGCTCGCCGGGTTCTACCCGAGTGTCTTCGTCGGCGCACCGTGGTGGTTCCTCGACGCACCCGACGCCGTCCTGCGCTTCCGGTCCGCCGTGACGGAGACGGCCGGGTTCTCACGCGGATCGGGCTTCATCGACGACACCCGGGCCTTCCTCTCGATCCCCGCCCGACACGACATGTCCAGGCGCCTCGACGCGTCGTTCCTCGCGCGGCTCGTGCGGGAGGGGCGCATCGACGAGGCGACGGCCGAACGCATCATCCTCGACCTCGTCGTCGACCAGCCGCGACGGGTGTTCAAACTGTGAGCACCGTGACGACCGCGGACAGCGCTGCCGGAGCCCAGGGGGAGCAGGCGGTCCCGCGTCTGTCCCGCGCGCGACTGCCCGAGTTCCCGTCGGCACCGGTCCGGATCGTCCACCTCGGACTCGGCGCCTTCCACCGTGCTCATCAGGCCTGGTACACCCAGCTCGCCGACCCCGATCACGAGTGGGGCATCGCCGCCTTCACCGGCCGGAGTCCGCAGGCCGCAATCGATCTGGACGCCCAGGACTGCCTCTACACGGTCGTCGAGCGATCGGCGGACGGCGACTCGGCGACGATCGTCGGTTCGATCGTCGAGGCGCGGGACGGTGGCGACGTCGCACGGCTCCACGACCTCCTCGCCGCCGAGACCACCGCCATCGTCACGCTCACGGTCACCGAGGCCGGGTACCGGCTCGATGCCGAGGGGAAGCCGGACGCATCGGATCCGGCGGTCGAGCAGGACGTCGCCCTGCTGTCCGAGGCCTTCGCCGAACAGGGGGACCTCCGCGCCGCGCGACCGACGACGACGCTCGGCAGACTGCTTCTCGGCCTCGAAGCCCGTCGTCGTGCCGGGGCCGGTCCGATCGCGATCCTGCCGTGCGACAACATCGCCGACGGCGGCGCGCTGGTCCGTCGCGCGATGCTCGCCCTCGCCGACCGGGTCAGCCCGGAGACCGCTCGGTGGATCGCCGACGAGGTCTCGTTCGTCTCGTCCTCGGTCGACCGCATCACGCCGCGTCCCACGGCCGCCGACGAAGCGACGGCGGCGACGCTCACCGGATTCGCCGATGCCGCTCCCGTCGTCACCGAGCCCTTCACCGACTGGGTGCTGAGCGGCGAGTTCCCCGTCGGGCGGCCGGCGTGGGAGTCCGCGGGCGCCCGGTTCGTCCACGACCTCGAGCCTTACGAGCAACGCAAACTACGACTGCTCAACGGCGCCCACAGCCTCCTCGCCTACGCGGGCCCGCTGCGCGGTCATGCGACGGTCGCCGAGGCGGTCGGTGACGAGCGGTGCCGGGCCTGGGTCGAGGAGTACTGGGACGAGACGGAGCGCCATCTGCCGGACGACCTCGGGCTGACGGCGTATCGCTCCGCGCTCCTGGAGCGCTTCGACAATGCGCGCATCGAGCACCGACTGCAGCAGATCGCGCTCGAGGGGGTCACGAAACTGCGGGTGCGGATCGTGTCGACCCTTTTGGCGGAACGGGCCGCCGGTCGGCCGGGAACCGGGTCCCTGCGCGTGATCGCCGCGTGGGTGGCGGCCGTCCAGAGCGACGACCGGCCGGGTGACGCGAACGGTGCCGCCGTCGCTGAGGCGCTCCGGTTCCAGGGTCGGGAGCGGACCGCGGCGCTCGTGCGCCTGATCGACCCCCGTCTCCTCGGCTCGGAGCCGGAGGACGGATCCACGCTCGTCATCGAGCTGGAGCACCTGGTCGACGAGCTGACCGGACGCCCACGGAACCCCTGACCCCGCCGCTGCAGCCGACCCGCAAACCGTCGGAACCACCCCGGCCACATCGGCCGCAACGCACGAAGGAGTAGTACCCATGAACATCGACAAGGCTGAGGTCATCGTCACGAGTCCCGATCGGAACTTCGTGACGTTGAAGCTGACGACGGATGACGGTCTGACGGGCCTGGGGGACGCGACGTTGAACGGGCGCGAGTTGGCGGTGGTGGCGTATCTGTCCGAGCACGTGGTGCCGTTGTTGCTGGGGCGGGATGCGTCGCGGATCGAGGACACGTGGCAGTTCCTGTATCGGTCGGCGTATTGGCGTCGGGGTCCGGTGACGATGGCTGCGGTCGCGGCGGTCGATATGGCGTTGTGGGACATCAAGGGCAAGGCTGCGGGCATGCCGGTGTACCAGTTGCTGGGCGGTGCGTCGCGGACGGGGCTGCTCGCCTACGGGCATGCGTCGGGGAAGAGCAACGAGGAGTTGTTCGACAGTGTGCGCGAGCATCAGGCGCAGGGGTATCAGGCCATCCGGATCCAGACGGCGGTGCCGGGGTTGCAGTCGATCTACGGGATCGCGTCGAACGCGACGTTCGAGGGCAACACGGGTGTCCGGTACGACCACGAGCCGGCGCAGCGTGGCGGGCTGCCGAACGAGGAGGATTGGGACACGAGGTCGTATCTGCGGCATCTGCCGACGGTGTTCGAGGCGGTGCGGAACGAGTTCGGTCCGGAGTTGCCGTTGTTGCATGACGGGCATCACCGGATGACGCCGATCCAGGCCGCGAAGCTCGGGAAGAGCCTGGAGCCGTTCGACCTGTTCTGGCTCGAGGACTGCACGCCGGCGGAGAACCCGGAGGCGTTGCGCCTGGTGCGGCAGCACACGACGACGCCGTTGGCGATCGGGGAGATCTTCAACACGGTGTGGGACTACCAGCAGATCATCCGCGAGCAGCTCATCGATTATGTGCGTGGTGCGGTGACGCACATGGGTGGGATCTCGCATCTGAAGAAGACGTTGGACTATGCGGCGCAGTACCAGATCAAGTCGGGCATGCACGGGCCGACGGACATCTCCCCGGTCGGCATGGCCGCCGCGATGCACCTGGGCTTGTCGATCCACAACTTCGGCATCCAGGAGTACATGAAGCACGGCGCCAAGACCGACGCCGTGTTCCAGCAGTCCTACACCTGGGACAACGGCATGCTGCACCCGGGAGACCAGCCCGGGCTGGGTGTCGAGTTGAACGTGGACGAGGCGGACAAGTATCCGTATCAGCGCGCCTACCTGCCCTACAACCGGCTCGCCGACGGCACCGTCCACGACTGGTGACCCGGCGGCCAGCGCGGTGCGCTCACCCGACCGCGCCCCTGTGGCGTGAGTGCGCCCCTCCGGAGGCCCGCGCTCACGTCGCAGGGGCGCGCTCGCGAAGGCCTCGGAGCCGGGTCAGCCCGCGAGGAGGGCGACGCCGATCACGACGACGGTCGCCGCGGCGATCCGGCGCACGGGGCGGCCTTCGCGGAGCACGAGTGCACCGAACAGGCTGACGAGGATGACGCTCACCTCGCGCATCGGTGCGACGAGCGCGACCGGTGCCATGGTGATGGCGACGAGCACGAGGATGTACGACATCGGCGAGAGCACCCCGAAGGCGAGGATGCGTGGCCAGTGGGCGCGCAGGACCGCCGGCAGCTCGCGCGCCCGGCGGCCGAGCGAACCGGAGAACAGCACGACCTCGACCGCGGTGCAGCCGACCATGTACGCGACGGGCGAGGCGCCCCACGTGCGGACGGCGTGCGCGTCCCAGATCGTGTAGGCCGCGATCGCGACCCCGGTCAGGAGTCCGAAGGCGACTGCCGGATCGATGCGTCGTCGCGTGGCGCGTACGTCGACGGCGACCGGCGACGGGTCGCTCCCACGATCGACGAACCCGATCGCGACGACACCGACCACGATCGCCGCGACACCGAGGAGCGCGAGCAGTGACGGGCGTTCACCGAGGATGAGGATGGCGATGATCACGCTGATCGTCGGGCCGGTGCCGCGCGCCGTGGCGTAGACGGTGGAGAGGCGTCCGCTGGCGTAGCCGCGTTGCAGCACGAGCATGTAGACGTAGTGCAGCACGGCGGAGACCACGACGCCGATGGCGAAGCCGGTGAGGTCGTCCGTAACGAGCCCGCCGGTGAAGGGGACGACGATCGCCCACAGCACGGTGCTCGACACGGCCCCCCACCAGAGGAAGGGCATGCCGATCCGGCTGACGCCGTGGGCGACGATGTTCCACGCCGCATGGCAGACCGCGGCGGCGAGGACGATGGTGACGGCGAGCAGAGACACGAGAGACCCTTCCGATCCTCGCGGGCGCGACGATCAGGGTCCTCCGGGCTTTTGTCCTGTCAGATGACGGTCGTCGGCTGACCGCCGACCGTGGCGCCGCTCGGACCAGTCGAGCTGTCGCTCCGGAACCCTAGGCGCTATCGCGCACCACGCTACCAGCCTCCGGCGAGACGTATCCGTTCGCCCGAAAATGGGCGAACGGACACTCGGTCGCCCAGGAATGGGCGACCGAACGTGCCTCAGTCGACGATCGCGATGGCGTCGATCTCGACGAGCATCTCCTCGCGGGGGAGGCCCGTGAAGACCGTGGTGCGGGAGGGCAGGACGCCACCCTTGACGCGCGAGCCGACGAACTCGCCGTAGGCGTCGTTCATGATCGCGAAGTCCTCGCGCTTGGTGAGGTAGACGCGCAGCATCATGACGTCGTCGAAGGTCGCGCCGCCGGCCGCGAGGATGGCCTCGACGTTCTGCAGGGTACGGGTGGTCTGCGCGGCGACGTCGCCCGGGAACAGGTACTCGTTCGTCGCGGGGTCGACGGGGCCCTGGCCGGAGACCTGGACGAAGTTGCCCTTGCGGACGCCCTGGGAGAAGGTGTGCGCGGGAGCCGGGGCGTCGGTGGTGGAGATGGCGGTGCGTTCGGTCATGGGGTGTGTCCTTCGGTTGGCGGCCCTTCGACAAGCTCAGGGACCGGATGGTGGGGCTCAGGGACCGGGGTTGGTGGGGCTCAGGGGCGGCAGTGGCGGGGCTCAGGGACGGGACGGGTGGGAGGTCAGGACGTGGTGGGTGCCTCTGCGGGCGTCGGCGGTGCGTAGCCGAGTTCGGCGGAGATCGCGGTCGTGGTGGCGAGGAGCTGCGGCAGGAGGGCTCGGACGCCGCTGTGGGGGAGGACCATCGTCGGGACCGAGATCGATACCGCCGCGGTGACCCGGCCGTCGGGCCCGAAGACCGGAGCGGCCACGCAGTTCATGAAGCTCTCGTGCTCCTCGTGGTCCTCGGCCCATCCGCGTTCGGTCGAACGCTCGATCTCGGCGAGCAGGGCGTCGGCGTCGGTGATGGTCTTGTCGGTGTACCGCTCGAACACGATGCCCGTGACGACGCGTCGACGCTCCGCCTCGTCGAGTCCGCCGAGGAGGACCTTCGCGACGCCGGTCGCGTACAGGGAGGCCGGCAGGCCGACGCGCGAATACATGCGGAGGGGCTGACGGGACTCGACCTTGTCGATGTAGAAGACGGAGCCGCCCTCGTAGGCGGCGAGGTGCACCGTCTGGCCCGTGGCCGCCCCCAGCGCCCGGATGTGCGGAGCGGCGACGCCGCGGACGTCCTGCTCGTCGAGCGCGGTCTGGGTCAGCTCGAACATCGCGCGCCCGAGGTGGTACCGGAACGACGCGTCGCGCGTGACGAAGCCGTGCTCCTCGAGCGTGTTGAGCAGGCGCAGCACCGTGGTCTTGTGCACACCGGCCGTCGCCGCGAGCGCGTCGAGGGAGTTGGTGCCCGAGACGATCTCGCGGAGGAGGTCGAGCGCGCGGGACAGGGACTGGCTCATGCGTCGATCATCCCGTGTGCGCCGACGGTGGTCCACGGCAGTGGGTGCTCCGCGGTGATGCGCCACGACGCCCATTCCTCATCGGTCGCCTCGACGATGGTGCTGACACCCTGGGCGTCCGGCACGAGCTCGGGGCGGTCGCCGTGGCAGACGAGCGTCGACGCCGCTACCGCGTGGCCGAGCCGCGTGCAGGCGGTGTCGGAGCGACCCGAGGCCAGCCCGGCGAGGTAGCCGGCGGCGAACGCGTCGCCCGCACCGACGGTCTCGACGACGTCGACCGACAACGACCGCACGTCGACACCCGCCTCGGACCCGCGGTGGAGGGTGGTCGCGGCGTTCTCCTCGTCCTTGAGCACGATGCGCCGCAGGGTCGGCAGCTCGGCGAAGAGGCGGGTGGCGTCCGTGTGGCCGAAGAACAACTCCGCTTCGTCGACGCCGAGGAACAGGACGGACGCCTGGTCGAGCAGGCGATGCAGCGGGGCGGTCGAGCGACGCTCCCAGAGTCGCGGCCGGAAGTTGAGGTCGACGCTCAGGACGGTGTCTCGGGGGAGCGCGTCGCCCAGCTCGCCCACGAGCAGCGCGGTCGAGTCGGACAGCGCCGGGGTGATGCCGGAGGTGTGCACGATGGCCGAGGCGGTGATGGCCGCCCGGGTCGCTTCGTGTCGAAGGGTGTCGGCGCCGAGCTGCGACGCGGCGGACTCGCTGCGGTAGTAATGCATCCGCGGCCGACGGTCGCCGTCGGCGCTCACGACCGTCTCCTTGACGTAGAGGCCGGTGGGCCGGTGGTCGTCACGCTCGACGGCGTCGGTGAGGACACCGTCGTGCCGGGCCGTCTCGAGGATGTAGTCACCGAACCCGTCGTCGCCGAGGCGAGAGATCCAGTGGGTGGGGACGCCCAGGCGCGCGAGGCTGGAGGCGACGTTGAACTCGGCACCGCCGACGCCCGTCCGGTATTCGCGGGCTTCGGCGACCGGGAGCTGCCCCTCGGGCAGGAGGACGACCATCGCTTCGCCGATCGTGCTCACGGTGGACGGTGACGTCGTCATCACGGTTCCCCTCGCGTCTCGGCCGGGTCCGGTTGACGGCCTGTGGATGCAATGCTAGAACAGACGTAGCGCTGAGTGCAATGTGCGTTGCAAGATGCGCAACGCCTGACGCTCACGGTGTCGGTGGGTGCAGCGCTCGATCGCGAAACGAGGAGACCATGACGGACGACTTCGATGCCGGTGCGCTGGGCGTGCTCGACGGCAGCCTCAAGGGCTTCCCACCGGCGTCCGTCGGGACCGACGCCGCCACGTTCCTCGCCGGTCGACCGGCGCTCGCCGACTTCACCACGCCGCTCGTCACGCTCGACCGCTCGGCGGTCACCGACAACGTCGAGACCATGCGCCAGTGGTGCGACCGCGCCGGGGTGGGCCTCGCGCCGCACGGCAAGACCACGATGAACCGGGCCCTATGGCAGCGTCAGCTCGACGCGGGTGCCTGGGGCATCACCGTCGCGACCCCGTGGCAGCTCTCCGTCGCGCTCGACTGGTCGATTCCGCACATCATGCTGGCCAACGCCCTCGTACAGCCCGAACACCTGCGCGCCGTCGGGCGGGCCCTCGACCGCGGCGACGCCGAGATCGTCGTGTGGGCCGACTCCGTCCGCGCCGTGCAGATCATGTCGCGCGTGCTCGCCGAGCAGCCACTGCGTCGCCCGCTCCACGTGCTCGTGGAACTCGGAGCGCCGGGTGGCCGCACCGGAGCCCGGGACCACGCCACCGCGCTCGAGATCGCCGAGGCCGTCGTCGCCTCGCCCGAGCTCGCGCTCGCCGGCGTCAGCGGCTACGAGGGGGCCCTCGCGCACCACGGCGACGACGGTTCGCTGCAGATCGTGCGTGATTACCTGACCTCCCTCGCCGAGCTGCACACCGGGCTCCTCGCCGACGGCCGCTACGACGATCGCGTCGAGACCCTCATCGTGACCGCCGGGGGCAGTGCCTACTTCGACGTGGTCGCCGAGGTCCTCGCGGAACTGCGCGACCTCGACGGTGCTCGCGGACGCGCCGTCGACGTGCTGCTGCGCTCCGGCGCGTATGTCACCCACGACGACGGCTTCTACCGGGGGATCACCCCGCTGGGCCGCCACGAGGGCACCGGCGACTTCCGCTCCGCGATCCACGGCTGGGCGACGATCGTCTCCCGCCCCGAGCCCGGCCTCGCGCTCGTCGACGGCGGGAAGCGCGACTTCCCCTTCGACGAAGGGCTCCCCGAGGTGCAGGGCGTCCGCCGCGCCGGATCCGCCACCGTCGAACCGCTCCCGGGCGCGACGACCACCGCCATGAACGACCAGCACACCTTCGTCTCCCTGCCGCCCGGCAGCGACGTCGAGGTCGGTGACGTCATCCGCCTGGGCCTCTCCCACCCGTGCACCACCTTCGACAAGTGGCGTGCCCTCGTGGTCATCGACGACGTCCGTCTCGCCGAACCGAGCGCCGTCGACGCCGTCACCACCACCTTCGGCTGAGCCGAACCGAACAGGAGCCCCGCATGACGCTCGAGACCCCTCCCACCGCGCCGCACGCCCTCGACGCCCTGTACGCCGACCGCGCCATCGCCGTCGTCCGCGTGCCCGTCATCCCCGACCCGGTCGAACTCTGCCGGGCGCTCGCCGCGGGCGGGATCCGCAGTGTGGAGTTCACCTTCACGACGCCGGGCGTCGAAGCCCTGATCCGTGCCGCGGCCGACGCGATCGGCGACCACGGGGCCGTGATCGGCGCGGGGACGGTCGTGGACCGCGACACCGCACAGCGCGCCGTCGACAGCGGAGCGCAGTTCCTGGTCACGCCCGGTCTGAGCGAGGAGGTGGCCGAGGTCGCCACCGCCGCCGGCATCCCGTTCCTGCTCGGTGCGATGACGCCGAGCGAGGTCATGCGCGCCGCGTCCCTCGGTTCCCACGCGGTGAAGATCTTCCCGGCCGCCGCCATGGGGTCCGGCTTCCTCAAAGACCTCAAGGGTCCGTTCCCGGGTCTCCGGCTCGTGCCGTCGGGCGGACTGCACGCCGGCAACGCCCGCGAGTACATCCAGGCCGGCGCAGCCGCCGTGACCGCAGGTTCGAGCGTGGTCGGTGCGGCCGACGTCGCCGCGGCCGATTGGGCCGGGGTCACCGGGCGTGCGACCGCCTTCACCGCGGCGGCACTCCTGCCGTGACGTCGCGACCGACGGACGGAGCGCGCGCGGTGGTCATCCGCGGCGCTCGCATCGTCGCGGCACCGGCGGACCGAGCGTGCACGGGTCGCTGCTCATCGACGGGGGCCGCATCATCGCGATCGGGGCGTCCGCCGAGGCCGACGCACCCGCTGACGCCCTGATCATCGACGCTGACGGCCTCGTCGCGTCGCCCGGCTTCATCGACATGCACGCACACTCCGACCTCGCGGTCCTCCGCGACCACGAGCACCTCGCCAAGGTCTCGCAGGGCGTCACCACGGAGGTCCTCGGACAGGACGGGCTCTCCTACGCCCCGACGGACGACCGCACGATGTCGATCGTCCGGCAGCAGATCGCCGGCTGGAACGGGCAACCCGACGACGTCGACTTCGCCTGGCGGACCGTCGGCGAGTACCTCGACCGCGTCGACCACGGGGCCGCGCTGAACGTCGCCTATCTGGTGCCGCAGGGCTCCGTCCGGATGCTCGTGGTCGGCACCGAGAACCGGGCTGCGACCGCCGACGAGATCGCTCGGATGCAGGAGCTCGTCGCCGCCGGCATGCGGGAGGGCGCGGTCGGGATGTCCTCCGGCCTCACCTACGTGCCCGGCATGTTCGCCGACACCGAGGAACTCGTCGCGCTGTGCCGCACCGTCGCGGAGCACGGCGGCTTCTACGCACCGCATCAGCGCTCGTACGGCAAGGGCGCACTCGAGGCGTACGCGGAGATGATCGACATCAGTCGTCGTTCCGGCTGTGCGCTGCACCTCACGCACGCGACGATGAACTTCGGCGTCAACGCAGGCCGGGCCGCCGAACTCGTGGCCCTCATCGACGCCGCAATCGCGGACGGCGTCGACATCACGCTCGACACCTATCCGTACCTGCCGGGTTCGACGACCCTGTCGGCGTTGCTGCCGAGCTGGGCGGCGGTCGGCGGGCCGGACGCGACGATCGAGCGTCTGGGCGACGACGACGTCCGGGCGCGGATCCGATACGAGCTCGAGGTGCTCGGCACCGACGGCTGTCACGGTGTCGTCACCGACTGGGCCACGATCGAGATCTCCGGCGTCGCGAACCCCGAGCTTGCCGGCTTCGTCGGACGGACCGTCGCCGACATCGCCGCCGAGGAAGCGGGACACGCATGGTCGGGTGACCCGACGGCCCTGTTCTTCGCGCTGCTCGAAACCGACCGGCTCGCGACCGGCATCCTCCAGCACGTCGGCGACGAGGCCAACGTGCGCACGATGATGGTGCACCCGGCCCACACGGGCGGGAGCGACGGGATCCTGATCGGCGCGAAGCCACACCCGCGCGCCTGGGGCACCTTCCCGCGCTACCTCGGCCACTACGTCCGCGAGGAGGGGGTGCTCGGGCTGGAAGACGCCGTCGCCCACCTCACCTCGCGGCCGGCTGCGCGCCTCGGCCTCAGCGACCGCGGCGTGCTCCGCGTCGGAGCCGCGGCCGACCTCGTCCTGTTCGACCCAACGACCATCGCCGACCGCGCGACGTTCGCCGAGCCCCGGCAGCAGGCCGCCGGCATCCCGTGGGTGTTCGTGAACGGTGCCGCCGTCATCGCCGACGGTCGACGCACCGACGCCGTCCCCGGCCGCTCGATCCGCCGCCCGGCCTGACCGCTTCCCCCGCCTCCCACCGATCCAGAAGGTCTCCCATGCCCATCAACGCCCTCGCGCGCAGCGTCGCGGCCGCCGCTCCAGCACCGAGCGACCCCATCGGCTGGTTGCAGCAGACCACGCCCGGCCTGCTCATCCTGTGTGCCGTCGCCATCGCGGTGCTGCTGTTCCTCATCATCCGGGTCAAGCTCGAACCGTTCATCTCGCTCTTCATCGTCGGCATCGGCCTGGCTCTCGCGACCGGGACGAGCATCTACCAGATCGTCGGCGTGGCCGTGCCGGACCCCTTCGACGACGAGCAGATCAAGCCGGGGGCGTCGCTCCTCGAGACCGGCTTCGGCGGGATCCTCGGGCACATCACGATCATCATCGGTCTCGGCACCGTGCTCGGCGCGATCCTGGAGCGCTCCGGTGGTGCTGACGTCCTCATCCGGAAGCTGCTCGGTCGCTTCGGGGAACGCGGTGCTCCGATCGCGATGGGGCTCACCGGTCTCATCTTCGGCATCCCCGTGTTCTTCGACGTCGGCATCTTCGTCCTCGCGCCCCTCGTCTACATCACCGCGCGTCGCGGCGGGAAGTCGCTCGTGCTCTACGCGCTCCCGATGCTCGCCGGCCTCTCGATGACGCACGCGTTCCTGCCGCCGCACCCGGGCCCGACGGCGCTCGCCGGTACCTTCGAGGTCGGGCTCGGCTGGCTCATCCTCATGGGCTTCCTCTGCGGCATCCCCGCCTTCATCGCGTCGGGTATCGCCTGGCCGCTCTGGATCGGGAAGCGCGTCATGGTCTCGGTTCCCGAGGAGTACGTCCTGGAGCCCGAGGACGACGCCCCCGAGCGCAAGGACGTCTCGCTCTGGAGCGTCGGTCTCATCATCATCACGCCGATCCTGCTGATCCTCGCCGCCACCTTCGGTGCCCTCGCCTTGCCGAACGGACCCGTCCTCGAAGCGTTGACGCTCATCGGCAACCCGGCGGTCGCGCTCACGATCGCCGTCTGCCTCGCGTACTACGTGCTCGGGGTGCGGCGCGGCATGACGCTCGCCGAACTGGGTGAGCTCTCCGGCCAGTCGCTCCGACCGATCGGCATGATCCTGCTCGTCGTCGGTGCGGGTGCGTTCTTCGGCGCCGTCATCTCGGCGACGGGGGTGGGCGCGGCGTTGGCCGAGGTGCTCGGTTCGCTCGGCCTGCCGATCATCGTGTCCGCGTACCTCATCAGTTCCGGCCTCCGCATCGCGCAGGGCTCGGCGACCGCGGCCATCGTGATCACGGCGGGGATCCTGCAGCCGGTCGTGCTCGCGGGTGACTACTCGCAGCCGCAGCTGGCGCTCATCGGCATCGCGATCGCCGCGGGTTCGATCACGCTCTCGCACGTCAACGACGGTGGGTTCTGGATCATCGCGAAGTACTTCAACATGTCGGTGAAGCAGACGCTCGCGACCTGGACCGTGCTCGAGACGATCCTCTCGGTCGTCGGCTTCGGGATGGTCGCCCTCATCTGGCTGTTCGTCTAGCCCGGTGCTGTGGTGACGTCAGCGCGGTGTGCTGGCGTCACCGCGGTGCTGCGCGCTGAGCGCGGGTCTCCGGAGGGGCGCGCTCACGCGCCTGGGGCGCGCTCACGCCGGTTCGGGCGCGCTCGCGCGGGCGCACCGCGCTGACCGAACGCAGCAGTCGACCTCAGAAGAGGCGGGAGTCGCTGTCGTCGAGGCCGCGCATCGCGTCGTAGTCGAGGACGACGCAGCGGATCCCGCGGTCCTGGGCGAGGGTGCGCGCCTGCGGCTTGATCTCCTGTGCGGCGAACACGCCCTGCACGGGAGCGAGGAGCGGGTCGCGGTTCATGAGTTCGAGGTAGCGGGTGAGCTGCTCGACGCCGTCGATGTCGCCGCGGCGCTTCAGCTCGACCGCCACGGACGCCCCGGTCGCGTCGGTGGCGAGGATGTCGACCGGGCCGATCGCGGTCATGTACTCGCGGCGGATGAGTCGGTAGCCGTCGCCGAGGAGCTCGATCTGCTCCGCGAGGAGCTTCTGCAGGTGCGCTTCGACGCCGTCCTTCTGGAGGCCCGGATCGACGCCGAGTTCGTGCGCGCTGTCGTGGTGGACCTCGTGGATCGACACGATGAGGGCGTCGCCGGTCTTCTTGTGCGTGACCTTCCACAGCTCGGTGATCCCGGCCGCGGCCTGCGTCTCGTCGGGCTCGACCGTCGTGAGCACGCAGGGCGGGCTCATCCAGTTCAGCGGCTTGTAGGAGCCGCCGTCGGAGTGGACGAGCAGGCTGCCGTCGTTCTTCACCATGAGGAGCCGCTTGGCGAGCGGCAAGTGAGCCGACAACCGTCCGGCATAGTCGACCGAGCACTCCGCAATCACCAAACGCACGACGACGAGCCTACCGCGACACCGCAGCACGTCCATTCGCCCATGTTCGGGCGACGGAACCCTGAATCGCCCGAATATGTGCGAACGAACGGGGCTCAGCGCTTGCGGCGGCTGCTCTCGCGGGCGGCCGGAGAGGCAAGGCCGGCGAACACGATGAGTACGAGCACGACGAACAGGGCGTTCAGCAGGCCGATGGCGTCGCCGAGGATGCCGATGAGCGGCGGACCGACGAGGAACGCGCAGTAGCCGATCATCGCGACGGCACTCACCCGTGCCGCAGCGCGCTTGGAGTCGTCGGCCGCGGCTGACATGCCCACCGGGAACCCGAGCGAGGCGCCGAGTCCCCAGAGCACGGTGCCGAGGATCATCAGTCCGGTCACCGGCGTGAGGATGAACAGGACGAGCCCGGCGATCGCGGCTCCAGCCGACACCCGGAGCACCGGCACCCGTCCGAACCGGTCGATGAGGGGCCCGCCGACGATGCGACCGACGGTCATCGCGGTGACGAAGACCCCGTAGACGAGCGCGCCGGTCGTGTTGCTCTGCCCGTGGCCGTCGACGACGGCCAAAGCGAGCCAGTCGTTGGCACTGCCCTCGGCGAACGCCATACCGAGGATGATGACGCCGATGAGGATGAGCCGGCCGTCCGCCCAGACCGAGAGGCTCTCGCGGAGACGCTCCTGCCACGGCGTCTTCGGTGCGTCGTCGGCCTCGGCGGCCACGTCCTGCTGGACCGGGACGAAGCGTACGGCGACGACGGTCGCGACGGTGATGGCGACCGCCATGATGAGCGCGTGCCAGAACACCTCGAGGCCGATCGCCGAGGCCAGAGCGCCGAGCCCCGCTCCGGCGACCGTGCCGAAGCTGAAGCACGCGTGCATCAGCGGCATCACCGTCTTGCCGAGTTCCTGTTCGGCTGCGGCTCCCTCGACGTTCATCATCACGTCGAGGGCTCCGTTTCCGAAGCCGAAGACGATGAGCCCGACCAGCACGATCCCAGCGAGCGGTACGAGGCTCGCGCCGACGCCGATGAGGAGGAGTCCGGTCGCGACGACCCCGAGCACCAGCTGCATGCCTCGCCGCGGTCCGAGTCGTGCGAGGAGGTGCTGGGAGGCGACGAGCCCGACGACCGATCCGATCGACATGCCCAGGATGAGCAGCCCGACGGTGCCGGTGGTGAGTCCGAGGTTGTCGCGGATGGCGGGGATGCGGGCCACCCACGTCGCGATGCTGAGGCCGCTGAGGGCGAAGACCACGAAGATCGCGTTCCGCCAGGCGAGCAGTTCGCGGCGTGGTCGCAGGGCGACGGGGGCGGTGTGCGGGTTGGTCGGCTCTGACACGTGGTCCTCGGGTTCGGTGCTGGTGCGCCTGGGCGCCGTGTGGAACGGGTGGTGAAGCCCGTGGATCGGGAGGCTATCGAATCGATTCGATTCCGTCGACTAAGCTAGCAGACCGTGGACCAGGAAACACGCCCCTCGCGACCGACGCTCGCCGATGTCGCCGAGCGCGCGGGGGTGTCACCATCGACCGCCTCGCTCGCGTTCAGCGGCGCCGGACCCGTGTCCGAAGCGACCAAGCAGCGCGTGCTGCAGGCTGCCGCCGACCTCGACTACGCCGGACCCGACCCCCGGGCCCGCTCCCTCCGTCAGGGACGCAGCGGCATCGTGGGAGCCGTCGTCGCAGGCCGGATCGGGCACTCCTTCCGCGACCCCGTGATGGTCCAGACCCTCGACGGACTCGCCGACGAGCTCGGTGCGGTCGGCGCAGGACTCCTCCTGCTGAACGACGCGCAGGAGGGCACCCTGCAGTTGAGCAACGCGCCGATGGACGGCGTCGTCCTCATCGGCTGCAGCCCCAACCTCGACAGCTCGGTCGCGATCCTCAGTCGACGGGGGATGCCGATCGTGTCGATCGAGGGCCTCGCAGCCCTCGGCGTGCCCGACATCGCCGTCGACAACCGCGGCGGCGTGCGTGCGGAGGCCCAGCACCTCGCCGACCTCGGCCACGAGCGCGTCGCCGTCGTCACCCTCAACCTCGATCCGACCGAACGCCGCGGCCCGCTCACGCCCGAGTGGGAGCGATCCGCCACGACGGTCCCGGCGATCGAGCGCCTGCAGGGCCTCCGCGACGTCTTCCCCGACGCGCAGGGGTTCGTCACCACGGGGTCATCGCTCGAAGAGGGCCGGGTCGCCGGACACTCGATCCTCGACGTGCCCGCGGATGAACGGCCGACGGCGATCGCCGCGCAGAGCGACCTCCTGGCCGCCGGTGTCATCCGCGCAGCCGAGGAGCTGGGCATCGCCGTCCCCACGGAGCTCAGCGTGGTCGGGTTCGACGGCATCCGGGTCGAGGGGCTCGACTACGACCTCACGACGGTGTGGCAGCCCTCCCGCGAGAAGGGTTCGGCCGCGGGCCGTGCGATCATCGCCATGCTCGACGGCCGCGATCCGGAGTGCGAGCAGTTCAGCGTCCGGTTCCACCGCGGAGCGACGACGGCACGGGTCCCCGCTCCACAGCGCTGAGGTCTCGCCGGGGTTTCGACAGATCCTGCCGCACGGCGGACCCGCCCCGTAGGGTGGAGACGACGCTCGAAGGAGACCCATGACCGACCAGCCCATCGCCACCGCAGCACTCGTCCAGCAGGAGGCGGCGGCGCTCGCCGCGTCTCTCGCCCCGGTCTACAAGGATCTCCACGCCAATCCGGAGCTCTCCTTCGCGGAGCACCGGACCGCCGCCCTCGTCGCGGACCGCATCACCGGCCTCGGGTACGGGGTCGCGACGGGGATCGGCGGCACCGGCGTCGTCGGCGTCCTGGAGAACGGCGAGGGTCCGACGGTCTTGCTGCGGGCCGACATGGACGGCCTGCCCGTCTTGGAGGAGACCGGCCTCGACTACGCCAGCGTCGCACGCGGGGTCGACCCGGAGGGCAACGACGTCCCGGTCATGCACGCCTGCGGCCACGACGTCCACGTCACCTGCCTGCTGGGCGCCGCCGAACTGCTCGCCGCACGGCGCGACACCTGGTCCGGGACGCTCGTCGTCCTGTTCCAGCCGGCCGAGGAGGCCGGCGGCGGTGCGCAGGCGATGGTCGACGACGACCTCTACGCACGCGTCCCGAAGCCCGACATCGTGTTCGGCCAGCACGTCGGTCCGCTGCCGGCCGGTGTCGTCGGCACGCACGCCGGGCCGTCGTTCGCCGCGACCGACGCCTACCGCGTCACCTTCCACGGCCGCGGCGGTCACGGGTCCCGCCCGCAGTCGACGATCGACCCCATCGTCATGGCGGCCTCGGCGGTCGTCAGGCTCCAGAGCATCGTTTCCCGCGAGGTTGCCGGGACCGACACTGCCGTGCTCACCGTCGGCACGATGCACGCCGGCACGAAGAACAACATCATCCCCGACACGGCACAGATCGGCGTGAACATCCGCAGCTACGAGCCGCACGTGCGCGACCGCGTCGTCGGCTCCATGGAGCGCATCATCCGCGCCGAGGCCGCGGCGTCGGGCGCCGAGCGGGAACCGGTGATCGAACACACCGAGGCCTTCCCGGTGCTCGTGAACGATCCCGCGGCGACCGGTGCGGTGACGGCGGTGTTCGCCGACGCGTTCGGTGCCAACCGCGTCGTCGACCCCGGTCTCGTCACGGGCAGCGAGGACGTCGGCATGCTGGCGACGGCCGCAGACGCGCCAATCGTCTACTGGATCCTCGGCGGCGCCGACCCGCAGGCCTTCGCCGCAGCCTACGCGTCGGGGCGCATGGAGCAGGACCTCCCGGGCAACCACTCCTCGAAGTTCGCCCCGCTCATCCACCCGACGCTCGACACCGGCATCGCCGCCCTCTCGCTCGCCGCCCTGTCGCGGCTCTTCGGAACGGCGGCGACCGCGTGATCGTCGTGACGACGGACACCGTCGCCGGTCACCGCATCGACGCGGTCCTCGGCGAGGTCATCGGCCTCACGGTGCGCGCTCGCGACTGGGGCTCCTCCATGTCGATCGGCTTCTCCGCGCTCGGCGGCGGAGAAGTCCCGGGGATGACCGCGCTGCTGTTCGAGTCCCGTCAAGAGGTCATGCGGCGCTTGGTCGCCGACGCCGAACAGCGCGGCGCCAACGCGGTCCTCGCCATGCGCCTCGAGACCACCGACATCGGCGGGGCGTGGACGCAGCTGACGGCGTACGGCACCGCGGCCTATCTCGTCCCGATCCCCGCGGGCGAACCCGGAGCGACCGGCCAGTCCGCCTACGCGGCGGCGCAACCCGACGCCCCGAAGCCCCGGGGTCAGGTCTAGTCCGACGATCGGTCGCGAACGGCGGGTGCGAATCGATCGCACCCGCCGCTCGCGAAATCGGTGGTTGATGGCTGTGGTGTCCGCGCGCTAGCGTGGCTGCACTGCGGCGACAGGGGGTCGCCGCAAGGAGGATCGGGGGATCTGATGCGCAGACGAAAGGCGAGGTTCCTGGCCGCGGTAGGCCTCGGCGCGGCACTGGTGGTGGGTGGTGCAACGGCGCCGGCGAGCGCCGCGCCGCAGGTCTGGTACCAGATCACCGGGTCGGTGAAGGCCGACTGCTCGGCCATGTCCGCCAAGTACCGGGGCCTCGGAGCTCGCATTTACACGGGATGCCACCAGCGTTCCTACGACAAGCAGTGGGCGTTCTCCTACTACTGGCCGAGCTGAGCCGCGGAGCCGGAGGCCTTCGTCGGTCGGCCTTGCAGCGCGAGCTGGTCGAGGTCGAAGTCGTCCGACCCGCCCCGTGGCCCGCGCCGGTGCGGTGCGGCTCAGAGCAGGCGGAGCTCCTGGGCACGGGTGACGGCCCGGGTCCGGTCGGCCACCTCGAGCTTCTCGAAGACGTGCAGCAGGTGCGTCTTCACCGTCGACTCCGAGATGAAGAGCGCTGCCGCGATCGCGCGGTTGCTGTTTCCGGCGGCGACGAGCGCGAGGACCTCGAGCTCGCGGGCGCTGAGCTGCGGGCGGGTCGGTGCCCCACCCTGCATGCGGCCGACGAGCGTCGCCGCGATCGTGGGCGCGAGCACCGTCTGACCGGCGACCACTGAACGGATGCCGGCCAGGATCTCCTGCTCTGGCGCCGCCTTCAACAGGTAGCCTCCGGCTCCGGCCTCGATCGCGCCGAGGATGTCGTCGTCGGTCTCGTAGGTCGTGAGGACGAGCACCCGGACGCCTGGCACGCGCTGCACGATGCGTGCTGTCGCCTCCGCGCCGCCGAGGACCGGCATGCGCAGGTCCATGAGCACGAGGTCCGGCCGGTGCTCCTCGGCCGCCGCGACCGCCGCAGCGCCGTCCGCCACCTCGGCCACGACCTCGAGGTCGTCCGCGCGCCCGAGCAGTGCGACGATGCCCGATCGCACGATGGGGTGGTCGTCCGCGACGACGATCCTGATCCGTGTCATCGTGTGTCCTGTCTGGTCCCTGAGCTTGTCGGAATCCCGGTCCCTGGGCTTGTCGAAGGGCCCGCTTCGATCGTCACCGGCACTCGCACCCGAACCGTCGTCCCCGCTCCGGCGGCACTCGTGAGTTCCACCGTCCCACCGAGCAGCGTCACCCGGTCGTGCATGCCGTGCAGCCCGAAGCCCGCGCCCGGGCTGGTCCCGAGGAGCGCGCGTTCCGGGTCCGCGATCCCGCCCCCGTCGTCGGTGATGCGCAGTTCGGCCCAGCCGTCGTCGACGCTGAGCACCAGCTCGACGCGGTTGGCGGCGGCGTGCTTCCGGATGTTCGCGAGCCCCTCCTGGGCGCTCCGGAGCAGCACGACCTCGGGTGCCCGCTCGAACCGTTCGGACGGGGCGTCGATGTCGACGGCCACGCCGGTCTCGCGGGCGAACCGCTCGCCCAAGCGTCGGAGGCTGTCGCCGAGGGTCGTGTCGGCAGCGGGCATCGCCGCCGTCGTGGCCACGAGGGACCTCGCCTCGCGGAGGGCGTCGCGCGCTGTGCTCTCGATGAGGTCGATGCTGTCGAGGGCGGCGACCGGGCGACCGTCCAGCGGGGAGGCGTCCGGCGTGCCTGCGACGGTCGCGCCGACCTCGGAGCGGGCCCGTTGAGCGAGCAGCACCACGCTCGTGAGGCTCTGCGCGATCGTGTCGTGGATGTCGCGCGCCATGCGTTCCCGTTCGGCGGCCGCTCCGGCTTCCCGGCTCGCCCGTTCCGTTTCGGCCTGGGCCGCCTGCAGACTGACCAGGAGTCGTGCCTTCTCGTCGCCGAGCTCGGCGATCCGGGTGATCCAGAGACCGAGGGACAGCGCGAAGACGAGTGAGACGCTCTGGATCGCGAGCCCCTGCAGGATCACGTCGGGGGTGGCGCCCAGCCCGACGATGAAGCCGACGGCGAGGGTCGCGGCGCTCGCGATGTTGAGGATGATCGCGTTCCGGGTGTTCGGTGTCAGCACCCACAGCAGCGGGAACACGAGGCACTGCAGGGTCAGGACGTTCGGGGAGAACGCCGTCCCGACGGCGGTGAGCGCGATGAGGGTGATCGCGAACCAGAGCCCGCCCTGCGGTCGCTCCAGGGTGCGTCGCCCGACCGTGTAATAGACGAGGCAGAGCGCCGCCAGCACGATCCAGACGCCGACGACCCGTTCCTGTGCCCCGGCCGCGCTGACGCTCACGAGCGCGCCGACGATCACGCACCCCGCGCCGAACGCGACATCCCACCACCGTCGTCCGTCCATGTCCCAACCCTCCCATCCTGCCCGCGAACTGTCACTTCCTGCTGGTTCCGGTGGCGTACACCCACCGGAACTGACAGTTCGCGGGCTAGGAGCGGCGGACCCAGCGGAAGGTGAGTCGGGTGAGGACGAGGCCGACGATCGCCCAGACGACGAGGACGAGCGCGACCATCGGGAGGTCCCAGCCACCGGACGGCTCCTGCGAGGCGAACCCCTCCGGCAGGAAGACGGAGCGCATGCCCTGCGCGATCCACTTGAGCGGGAAGACACTCGCGACGTTCTGCAGCCACTCGGGGAGCATCGTGAACGAGAGGTAGACGCCGGAGATGAACTGCAGCACGAGCACGATCGGGATGATGACGGCCGTCGCGCTCTTGCCCGTGCGGGGGAGCGCCGACAGGGCGATACCGAGGACCGCCGACGTGGCGATGCCGAGCAGGTAGACCCAGGCGAAGGTGAGCCACCGCTCGGGCTCGGTCGGCAGGGTGACGTCGAACAGGAACCGCGCGACGAGGAGCAGCAGTGCGATCTGGAGCACCGAGGTGACGAGGACCTGCCCCATCTTCCCGAGGAAGTAGGAGATGACCGGGAGCGGGCTGCCGCCGAGACGCTTGAGCGTGCCGTCGCTTTTCTCCGTCGCGATGTCGGTCGCGAGGTTCTGGACGCCCGAGAGGAGGATGCCGGCGGCGATCATGCCGGGCAGGTAGAAGGCGGCCTGACTGACCCCGCCGGTGCCGTCGGGTGCCTCGCCCACGTTCCCCATCGCGCTGAAGGCTGTCGAGAAGATCGCGAGCATCACGACGGGGAAGAGGAAGGTGAAGAACACCTGGTCGCCGGAGCGGAAGTAGATGCGGGTCTCGTAGCCGATCCGGCTCGCTCCGAGTCGGAGGGTGCGTCCTCGGGGGAGTGCCGGGACGAGGGGGGTCGTGGTGCGGTCGATGGCGGTCATGCGCCGACTCCTGTCGTGGTGACCTGCGTGGCCGGTGACGGTGCTGCTGATGGGGTGGTCGACGACGCAGCGCCGTCGGCCGCGTGGACGAGCCCGAGGTAGATGTCCTCGAGGCTCGGACGGATGACCTCCAGGTCACGCGGTTCTCCACCTGCGGCAGCGGTGAGGGCGGCGACGCGGGCAGCCGGAGTACCGGTCCGTTCCTCGCGGAGGCCGTGCTCGTCGCGCCAGCGCACCACTGGGATCCGGGCCGCGGCGCCGCCGATCTCGTCGACCGCGCCGATCTCCACGAGTCGACCCGCCGCGATGACGGCGACGCGGTCGGCGAGCTGGGCGGCTTCGTCGAGGTAGTGGGTGGTGAGGAGGATGGTCGTGCCGTCGCGTTTGAGCGAGCGGATGAGGTCCCAGAACTGCCGACGCGCCTCGGGGTCGAACCCGGTCGTCGGCTCGTCGAGGAAGAGGAGGGCCGGGCGGCCGACCACCCCGAGGGCCACGTCGACCCGGCGACGCTGACCGCCCGAGAGCTTGCCGATGCGCGTGCCCGCCTTGCTCGTGAGCCCGACCGCCTCGATGACCTCGTCCACATCCCGCGGATCCGCGTAGTACCGGGCGAACTGTGTGAGCTGCTCCCGGACCGTGACGTTGGCGGCCTCGGCGCTCGACTGCAGGACGATGCCGAGGCGGGCCTTCCAGTCGAGACCGCCCTTCGCCGGGTCGACACCGAGGACGCACGCCTCGCCGCCCGTCCGGTGCCGGTAGCCCTCGAGGATCTCGATCGTGGTGCTCTTCCCGGCACCGTTCGGGCCGAGTAGGGCGAAGGTCTCGCCCGTGTGGATGTCGAAGGAGACCCCGTCGACGGCGGTGAAATCGCCGTACTGCTTGCGCAGCTCGCGGACCTCGATGATCGGTCGTGTGCTCATGGTGACCATGCTCGTCCGCTGCGACGCGCGCCGGTAGCGGTGGAGGGGCTGATCCTCGTATCCACCGATCGGTTGATACGGGCATGGACGGGCGCCGGCGTGGCCGCACCGCGGTACCCGGGTCGAGTGCTGTTCTTCCTGGCCCAGTTGAGCCGCGCCGACGGGAACGCCCGCCCACCCTTGCGCGGGTGGGCGGGCGTCGGCCTGGCAGGGCGGAATCGCTATCCGGCCAGCGCGGTCGCAGCGATGACGACCAGATCCTCCACGTTCTCGAAGCCCGCGGTCTCCTTCGTGAGCGTCGTGAACGGCACGCCGACGACGGTCTGCCCGTCGATCGAGGTGGTGAAGGTACCGCCGGCTTCGGTGACCTCGCCGCCCGCGGCGGTGGCGTTGGCAGCGGCCGCGGTGAGTGATGCGGCACCGCCGGAGAGGACGGCGTAGCTGCCGGAAGCCGCGCCGGCTTCGAAGCTCAACATGCACACGACCGGCAGATCGCCCACGACGGTGGCGGGTGTGAAGGAGGCCTTCGCAGCAGCGATACCGGCTGCCGGGACGGACACGCCGCTCGCCGCGCTGAGGGTGTTGACCTGCTCCTCCGTGCACTTCGCGCCGCTCGCAGCGGGCGCCTCCTCGGTGGCCTCCGTCTCCGGCTCACTGCTCGCCGAGGAGGTCGACGCGGGCTTGGAGTCGGACGGTTCCCCACCGCTGCAGGCGGAGAGCCCGAACAGTCCGAGGACGGCGACCGCGGTCACGGCGGACACGCGGAGGCGGTGGTGAGCGAAGTGGAGTGGCATGGTGGTTCCCCCTGAACGGTGTGGATCGATGTCGCCTCCAGACTGGCGTGCCGGCGTTGCGGCCTCAATGGGGACAACTCCCCAATCGTCGTTCAGGCGCCGGTGCGCATCCAGGTGGTCGTCCGGGCACGGAGGCCGAGCGTCGTCGCCCGCGCACCGAGATAGCCGACGAAGAAGGCGAGCGCCAAGCAGGTGAGTCCCGTCTGCCCGCCGGGTGCCCAGGCGAGGACCGCGAGCGCGAACGGCAGGAAGACGAGCGTGTTGAGCAGCCCGGTGATCGCGAGGTACCTCGCGTCTCCGGCGCCGATGAGGACGCCGTCGAGGACGAAGACGACGCCGCCGAGCGGAGTGGTGACGGCGAGCACGATGATCGCGGGCACGATGAGCGCCGCGAGGTCGGGGTCGCTCGTGAAGAGCAGGCCGATGACCGGGCTCGCGAGGGCGATGACCAAGCCGAGCACGATCCCCGAGCCGACGCCCCACTGCAGACAGCGGATGAGGACGGCGCGCACCCCTGCCATGTCGCCGGCCCCGAGTCCCTTGCCGACGAGCGCTTGCGCGGCGATCGCGAGGGCGTCGAGCGCGAACGCGAGGGTGGCGAAGAGGGTCATGACGAGCTGGAACCCGGCGAGTTCGTCGGTGCCGAGGTCGGTCGCGACGAACACGGCGATGAGCATCGCGGCGCGGAGGCTGACGGTGCGGAGGAACAACCACCCGCCGGAACGGGCCGCTCCACCGAGGCCGGCGCGGTGCGGGCGGAGGCGCGCTCCCGTCCGCCGCACGTGGCGCAGGACGACGACGAGGTAGGCGACGACCATGCCCCACTGCGCGATGACGGTGCCGATGGCGGATCCCGCGATGCCGAGTCCGAGGCCGTAGATGAAGAGGAAGTTGAGGCCGATGTTCGCGGCGAACCCGGCGCCGGCGACCACGAGGGGGGTGGTGGTGTCCTGCAGGCCGCGGAGGAGCCCGGTCGCACCGAAGACGAGCAGCATGGCGGGGATGCCGAGCATCGAGATGCCGAGGTAGGTGTCGGCCTGCTGGGCGACGGCGTCGGTCGCACCGAACAGCCCGACGAGCGTGGGGGAGAGGAACCAACCGGCCGCACCGATCACGACGCCGAGCCCGAGTGACAACCAGAGGCCGTCCACCCCGAGCGACACCGCGCCGCGTTCGTCGCCGTGTCCGAGCCGACGGGCGACCGCCGGTGTCGTCGCATAGGCGAGGAACACCATGAGCCCGATGACCGTCTGCAGGACCGCGCTCGCGACCCCGAGGCCGGCGAGCGGTACGACGCCGAGGTGACCGATCATCGCGGAGTCGGCGAGCAGGAACAGCGGCTCCGCCATCAGTGCCCCGAGCGCCGGGACCGCGAGCCGCAGGATGTCGCGGTCGACGGGCCGCAGCCGTCGCCTGTCCTGTCCCGTGGTCACCCGCCGAGCCTAGCTGCGGGTGGTGACACGCCGCTTCGCCGTCCGAGACGGGACGAGTCGACGGCCTACCGCGCGAGCAGCGATCCGCTCAGGCCAGGGAGGTCGCGGAGGCGGATGCCGGTGAGGAATCCCGCGGCAGCGGCGTAGGCGACCCGCGGTTGGTCGGCGTCCTCGCGACAGGCGAGGAGCAGCGGCACGGCGGTGGCGCCCAGGCGCTCGGCGACGTCGGCGATCTCGGTGAAGCCGACGAGCGGGTCGACCCGGTGGGCGATGCCGGCCATCGTGCGAACGGCGACGCCGTCGGGCTCGGTGCCGTCCTGTGCCAGCCCGGAAGCAGCGAACGAGACCATGGACGCACCTTCGGACGAGAATCGTCGGCAGGCGTCGGTCAGGGCCCGCTCGACGGCTCGGCCGGTGCGTTCCCCCGACGCTGTACCCGCAGGCGTAGCCGTGTCGACGTCGTCGTCCGGCAGAGCACGACGGACCGCGTCGAGCGCCCACCCGTGCACGATGCCTCCGGCCCCGGGGATCGGCAACCAGGACGCCGCCGCGAGCACGGCGCCTGCGGCGTCGGTCACGACGGAGACCCGGACCGCGGCAGCCGGCTCCTGGTCGTCGCCATCGGGGGCGTCGATGCTCGAACCCACCGTGAGACCGAGCTCGGGCACGTGCCGGTCGGACACCCACACCGAGGACAGCGCGCGGATCTGGCTGCGGAGCTCCCACGGCAGTTCGCGAGCGGGCAGCAGGATCGGGGTCGTCGAATCCGCGCCGATGGCTTCCGTCGCATCGTCCGGACCAGCGGGTTCTGATGCATCCGCCTCGCCGAGGTCGAGCACGAGGTCTCGACCGAGCGGCGACACCCGCCACCCCTCGGGCACGATGCGCGCGTCGCGAGTGGCGAAGACCGCCGGGGTGAGCCCCTCCTGCTCGGCCGCCGTCGCGAACGCCGACACCGCTGCTGCTGCACCGCCGGGGTCGCCGATCGGCTCGCCGAGGGCCAGCGCGACGCCGGCGTGCTGCTGGTAGGCGACCGCGTGTCCGCCGTCGGCCGTGACGAACACCCGGTTCTCGGGGCGGAGCGCCGAGGCCGCCAGCGGTCCGCCGCCGTGTTCGCGCAGCAGCTGCGCCGCCCGGGCGCGTGCTCGCCGCGCACCAGGACCGATCGCCCCCGGCAGGCGTCGCCTGGTCTGGTTCGCCGCGACCCGGAACGCGTGGCGCGACAGTCCGAGGACCACCGCCTGTCCCACCCACAGGACGCTCGCGGAGATCCAGATGGTCGACGCCACGACCGGCACCTGGGCCAGCCAGGCGAGGGCGATGAGGGCGAGGGTGACCAGCAGGTTGCCGACGGTGAGCACCATCGCCGCCCACCAGGCCCAGCGATGACCACGGCGGAGCCAGTTCGCGATCACCAGGATCGCGACGGTGTCGACCCCGACGTCGAGGATGGAGCCCTGCGTCAGGGTGGTCGAGCCGAGCGGCCCGTCGAGCGGCACCAGCGTGACGAGCAGCTGCACCGCACCGATCACGAGCAACCCGGCGACCGCGAAGAGTCGCCAGTCGCGCATGGTGGGTCGCGGGGTCGACCGGTGCTCGCCGAGGAGGAGGCGGGCCACGATCACGAAGACGACGGTCGTGATGAAGTGCTCGAGGTCGTCGATCTTCCCGATGTAGAGGAGCGCTATCGACACCCACGACAGGAGCAGCAGCCGCCAGCGCAGCCGGTAGGGGGAACGCATGAACGCGGTCGCGGTGGCGACGCAGGCCAGGACGCCGCAGCTCGGACCGACGTCGAGCGTCGTCACGAGGGACTGCGCCCACGGCCAGTCGAGCCGAGCCAGCGCCAGGGCCGCGCCGAGGGCTCCGAGGATACCGACGAGATGGCCGGCCACGAAGATCGCCGACGCCCGCAGCGTGCCGAATCGGACTTCCACCCACCCGCCGAAGACGGCCGCGCCGACGATCGCGATGAGGTAGGCGAGCGGGTCGGCGGTCATGAACATGCCCGTCAGGACCGTCCACCAGCGCCCGGCTTCGAGGCTCGGCACCCCGTACGCGAACGCCGGGTACCAGGCGGCCTGGTCGATCGGGCGCCACAGGCCACCGGTCACGACGCCGAGGGCGACGAAGACGGTGACAAAGGCGGTGGTCGCGGGGGTCGTCCGCAGGGCCCAGCGCAGCGGCGTCAGGACGACGGCGATCGCGACGCGCAGATCGGTGCGGGCGGGGGCCGAGCCGGCGGCCCGGGTGGGCGGCGTGTCCACGCGGTCTCCGGCGTCGGTCGTGGCCGAGGCCGGGCCGGATGGCGACAGCAGTTCGTCGAGCTCCGCCTCGGTCATCGACACGGGCGCGCGATCGGCGGCCGGCTGGGCAGCCCGACGACGGATCCGGAACACGACGACCACCGCGATCACGACGGCCGCGGCGCCGGCCAACGCGAGCGCCGCCCAGGAGAAGCGGTGCAGGAACTCGGTCGCAGCGCTCCCCAGGATGGTGACGACCGTCACCACGAGTGAGGCCCAGGCGATGCCACCCGCCGCATTGGCGACGAGGAAGTGCGGGTACGTCATGCGGAACATACCGGCCAGCGGCCCGGAGAAGATGCGGAGGACCGCGATGAACCGTCCGACGAACACCGCCCACGGCCCCCACCGCCGCATGAGGTGCACCGCGGCGCCCAGCCGCTTCGGCCCCACGTGCTTCGGGAACCTGCGGTTCAGCACCGACAGGAGCCGCCGACCGTATCGCTTGCCGATCCAGTACCCGATCGAGTCGCCGAGGATCGCACCACCGGCGGCCGCAGCGGCGACGAACACCGGATTCAGGCCGCTCGACGCGGCGAGGAGGGTCGCCCCGATGAGCACGGTCTCTCCCGGCAACGGCACGCCGAGGCTTTCGACCGCGACGACCAGGAAGACGACGAGGAGCAGGACGCCGGGCGGGAAGTCGGCCAACCAGTCCACGCGGGCTCCTTCCGGCCGGGTGGGTCAACGGTAGTCCCTCGTTCTCCGAAGCGCTCGGGACGCTCCTCCACAGGACTCCGTCCAGAGCGGTACGCCCGCTCTGAGAGAACACCCGAGCCGTGGTCAGGTGCCGTCGCTAGGCTGATCCGCATGACTGACGCGCAGCTCGCCTCCGGCATCGACCGCTCCGAACTCGACCCGGCCGTGCGGCCGCAGGACGACCTCTTCCGCCACGTGAACGGCAAGTGGATGGACCGCACCGAGATCCCCGACGACAAAGCTCGCTGGGGATCGTTCCACCAGCTGGCGGAAGACGCCGAGAACGCCGTCCGCGACATCATCGAGGAGTCGCAGACGAACCCCGACGGCGAGGAGGGCGTGAAGATCGGCGCCCTGTACGCGAGCTTCATGGACGTCGACCGCGCCAACGCCCTCGGAGCGACCCCGCTCGCCGACCAGCTCGCCCGCGTCGGAGCGGTCGACTCCATCGAGTCCTTCCTCCGTCTGTCCGGCGAGTTCGAGGCGGAAGGGGTCGGCGGCTTCCTGCAGCTCTTCGTCGACAACGACCCGGGCAACCCCGAGCGCTACCTCGTCTTCGCCGAACAGGGCGGCATCACGCTGCCCGACGAGTCCTACTTCCGTGAAGACACCTTCGCCGAGATCCGCGACGCCTACCGCGCACACCTCCAGACGATGTTCGAGCTCGCCGGCATCGACGACGCTGCCGCACGCGCCGACCGCGTGTTCGCCCTCGAGACGGCGATCGCGTCCAAGCACTGGGACAACGTCGCCACCCGCGACAGCGAGAAGACGTACAACCTGTACTCGTGGGACGAAGCGGCGGCGCTCGCCGCGGGTGCCGACCTCGACGGCCCGGACCTCGCCGTCTGGCGCGACGCGATCGGCGCCGCCGACGCGGTGTTCGCCGAGATCGTCGTCCGCGAGCCGAGCTTCCTCGAGGGCCTCGGCGAGCTCCTCGTCGCGGAGCAGCTCGAGTCCTGGAAGGACTGGCTGGCCTGGAAGGTCGTCCACGGTGCCGCTCCGTACCTCTCCGAGGAGTTCGGTCGCGCCAACTTCGACTTCTACGGCAAGACCCTCACCGGCACGCCGCAGCAGCGCGAGCGCTGGAAGCGCGGCGTCTCGCTCGTCGAGGGCATGCTCGGCGAGGCCGTCGGGCGGATCTACGTCGACCGACACTTCGGCGCCACGTCGAAGGACGAGATGGACGTCCTCGTCGGCTTCCTCGTCGAGGCGTACCGCGACAGCATCGAGAACCTCGAGTGGATGAGCCCCGAGACCCGCACGCGCGCGCTGGAGAAGCTCGACAAGTTCACGCCCAAGATCGGTTTCCCCGTGAAGTGGCGCGACTACTCG
Organism: Plantibacter sp. MCCC 1A11337; assembly: GCF_013349365.1. Classification (NCBI taxonomy): domain Bacteria; kingdom Bacillati; phylum Actinomycetota; class Actinomycetes; order Micrococcales; family Microbacteriaceae; genus Plantibacter; species Plantibacter sp. MCCC 1A11337. Next base: position 324,252 of record NZ_JABJWX010000002.1, read on the forward strand.
GCGCTGGAGCTCGAAGCCGACGACCTGCTCGGCAACGTCCGTCGCGCCAGCCGGTTCGAGATGGACCGCGAGCTCGGCAAGATCGGTAAGCCACTGGACCGCGACGAGTGGTTCATGACGCCGCAGACGATCAACGCCTACTACAACCCCGGTTTCAACGAGATCGTGTTCCCGGCCGCCATCCTCCAGTACCCGTTCTTCGACGCCGGCCGCGACGCCGCCGCGAACTACGGGGCCATCGGCGCGGTCATCGGCCACGAGATCGGGCACGGCTTCGACGACCAGGGGTCGAAGTTCGACGGCGACGGCCGACTCACCGACTGGTGGACCGAGGCCGACCGCGCGGCGTTCGAGGAGCGCACCGCGTCGCTCATCGAGCAGTACAACGCGCTGGCGCCCGCCCAGGTGCCCGACCACCACGTCAACGGTGCCCTGACGATCGGCGAGAACATCGGCGACCTCGGCGGGCTCGGCATCGCCTGGAAGGCGTACCTGCTGTCGCTCGAAGGCGCCGAGCCGCCGGTCATCGACGGCCTCACCGGCGCGGAGCGGTTCTTCCTCTCCTGGGCGCAGGCCTGGCAGCAGAAGGGACGCGACGCGGAGGTCATCCGACTGCTGTCGATCGACCCGCACTCTCCGAACGAGTTCCGCTGCAACCAGATCGTCCGGAACATCGACGCCTTCTACGAGGCGTTCGGCGTCACCGAGTCCGACGCCGCATGGCTCGCCCCCGAGGAGCGCGTCACCATCTGGTAGTGCCGCGTCTCGCGGAGCCTGTCGACCCCTGCCGATGACCCCAGTAGTGGGACATGCGGATGGCCGACAGGCGCTGCGAGAATCACTCTGGAGTCGACGAATCGTCATCCCGATGCACTCGCGAAGCTCATGGCGCGAGACCCGAACAGCGCCTGAGTGGACCTGGTCCGATCCGTCCGGTTCACAGCAGCGTCGCCGTCGATATCGCCACAGCCCCCGCCGTCCCCCGGCTCGGGCGAGGCGGTACCGGCGGCGACGTGCTCCGCTCCGGTTCATTCGCCCATTCCTGGGCGAATGGGCCTTCCGTCGCCCAAGAATGGGCGAATGAACACCGTGGCGCGTGAACCCGTAGAATCGCAGGCGTGTCTAAAGTCTTGAGCAGCCTCCCCGTCGGCGAGCGCGTCGGCATCGCCTTCTCCGGAGGTCTCGACACCTCCGTCGCCGTAGCCTGGATGCGCGAGAAGGGTGCCGTCCCGTGCACCTACACCGCCGACATCGGCCAGGCGGACGAACCGAACATCGGCGCCGTCCCCGACCGCGCCAAGGAGTACGGCGCCGAGATCGCGCGCCTCGTCGACGCGAAGTCGGCGCTCGTCGAGGAAGGCCTCGTCGCCCTCCAGTGCGGTGCGTTCCACATCCGCAACGCCGGCAAGACGTACTTCAACACGACGCCGCTCGGTCGCGCCGTGACGGGCACCATGCTCGTCCGTGCGATGAAGGAGGACGGCGTCGACATCTGGGGCGACGGCTCCACCTACAAGGGCAACGACATCGAGCGGTTCTACCGCTACGGTCTCCTCGCCAACCCCCGCCTGCGCATCTACAAGCCGTGGCTCGACGTCGACTTCGTGGGCGAGCTCGGAGGCCGTAAGGAGATGAGCGAGTGGCTCGTCGCCCGCGACTTCCCGTACCGCGACTCGACCGAGAAGGCGTACAGCACCGACGCCAACATCTGGGGCGCCACCCACGAGGCCAAGCGCCTCGAGGAGCTCAGCTCCGGCATGGAACTCGTCGAGCCGATCATGGGCGTACCGTTCTGGCGTGAAGACGTCGCGATCGCCTCCGAGGTCGTCACCGTCACCTTCGAGGCCGGTCGCCCGGTCGCGCTCAACGGCGTCGAGTACGCCGACGCGGTCGCGCTGATCCTCGAGGCCAACGCCATCGGTGGTCGTCATGGCCTCGGCATGAGCGACCAGATCGAGAACCGCATCATCGAGGCGAAGAGCCGCGGCATCTACGAGGCCCCCGGTATGGCGCTCCTCCACATCGCGTACGAGCGTCTGCTCAACGCGATCCACAACGAGGACACGGTCGCCAACTACCACAACGAGGGTCGCCGACTCGGCCGCCTCATGTACGAGGGCCGCTGGCTCGACCCGCAGTCGCTCATGCTCCGTGAGTCCATCCAGCGCTGGGTCGGCTCCGCCGTCTCCGGCGAGGTCTCGATCCGTCTGCGCCGCGGCGACGACTACACGATCCTCGACACCTCGGGCCCGGGCCTCAGCTACCACCCCGACAAGCTCTCGATGGAGCGCGTCGGCGACGCAGCGTTCGGTCCCGACGACCGCATCGGTCAGCTCACCATGCGCAACCTCGACATCGCGGACTCGCGCTCGCGGCTCGAGCAGTACGCAGCGGCCGGCATCGTCGGCGGCGCGACCGCGGACCTCGTCGGCAAGCTCGAACAGGGTGAGGCGCAGGAGATCCTCGGCGGCGAACTCCTCGACCCGACCGCGGATGCCCTCGAGCGCGCGACCGACCTCGCTTCCGAGGGCGCCGCGTTCGACTCCGGCACCGACTAGTCGCACCACGTAACGCCGAACGCCCGCCGCACTCCAGGAGTGCGGCGGGCGTTCTGCGTTGTCCCTCCCGTTCCGTTCTCAGGAGTCCTGCGGCGTGGCGACCTGCAACCACGCCGACACGCCGGACGACTCCTGAGTTGGGGACGGAAGGCGGTGCGGTGTCCACAGCGCAGGACAACCGCGGTGTGTCCTGACCGTTCTCAGGAGTCCTGCGGCGTGTCGAGCGGGAGTGCTTGCGACACTCCGGCCGACTCCTGAGTTGGGTACGGCGGGGGTTCACAACTCAGGACCGGTGCGGCGCGTCCCGCCGGACACGCCGGGTGGCCGATGTGACCCGCCGGGGCCGTCCTGAGTTGTGAACCGGCCAGGCCTACGCGGGGACGGGTGACTCCGAGTGTCGACCGGATGTTGCGTTGTGCCCAACTCAGGAGAAGGGTGGCGTGTCGGCGTGACACGCCGGCCGGGCGAGGCGACACGCCGAGACGCTCCTGAGTCAGGGACGGCGACGGAGGACGAGGACGCTGTCGTCGAGCTCGGCGGGCTCGCCATCGGGCCCGATCGCGGCGCGCGCGACGAGGCCAGCGGTGACGACCTCCCAGTCGGTCGCCTCCAGCTCCAGCGAGGCGTGGACCTCGTCGGGCGTCGGGAAGTGCGCGTGCGCGATGTGCTCGGTCGCCCAGGGCGGCGGACCGGCGTGGCCGACGACGAGGAGGGTGCCGCCGGGAGCGACCGCCGATGCCGCGCGACGGAGGACCGCCTCGCGGGGGAACTCGACGGGGGAGTGCAGGAACGTCGCGGTGACGAGATCGAACGTCGCCGACGGTTCCCACTCGACGAGGTCGGCCTGCACCCAGGTGATGCGGTCGACGACCCCCGCCTCGCTCGCGGTCGACGCTCCGAGGGCGAGCGCGCTCGGAGAGATGTCGACGGCGGTCACGGACCAGCCATGCCGGGCGAGCCAGACGGCGTCCGCGCCCTCTCCACTGCCGAGTTCGAGCGCGGTGCCGGGCGCCAACGCGTCCACCTCGCGCTCGAGCGCGGCGTTCGGCTTGCCGCTCCACACCTGGCCGCGGCTGCTGTAGCGGTGCTCCCAGAAGGCGGCGGGATCGGTGATGGCGGGCTCGTGCTCGGAGGTCATGGCATCAGCCTGCCGTGACACCGGCCGCGAACGGCCGTTTCTTGCCGGAACGGCAACGGAGGTTGTGCCCGGTGGCCTTCCACCCTTCGACAGGCTCAGGGACCGGGTTGCGGCTCGGGGACCGGGTTGCGGCTCAGGGACCGGGTTGCGGCTCAGTGACCGGGCTGCGGATGAGCTGATCCGGTCACTGAGCCTGTCGAAGTGCTCGCGGGGAAAGACGGTCCGGTCGCCGCCCTTCGACAGGCTCAGGGACCGGGCTGCGGCTCAGGGGACCGGGCATCGACGCCGCGTCCGGGGTCAGGCGCGGAAGTTGAGCGCCAGGTCGATGAGGAGGCGCGTGCCGTACCCGGTCGCACCCTTCGACCGCCAGGACTCGTCCGACTCCACGAGCATGGTGCCGGCGATGTCGAGGTGCGCCCACGGGATGTCGCCGACGAACTCCGCGAGGAACAGTGCGGCGAGCGTCGAACCGGCGAACCGGCCGCCGATGTTGGCGAGGTCCGCGACGTCCGAGTCGAGCTGCTTGCGGTAGCTGCGTTCGAGCGGCAGCTGCCAGAGCTGCTCGTCGGTGGCCTTCGACGAGGCGAGCGTCTGGTCGACGATGCCCTGGTCGGTGCCGTGCACGGCCGCCGTCTTCGTGCCGAGCGCCATGATCGCGGCACCGGTCAGCGTCGCGATGTCGACGATCGCGTCGGGCTCCTCCTCGACGGCGAGGCTCAGGCCGTCGGCGAGGACGAGGCGACCCTCCGCGTCGGTGTTCTTGATCTCCACGGTGGTTCCGTTGCGGAACGTCAGCACGTCGCCGAGCATCGTGGCCGAGCCCGAGGGCATGTTGTCCGTGCACATGAGGAACGCCGTGACGCTGCTCGTGCAGTGCAACTCCTCCAGCGCCGTCATGGCGGACAGGATCGCTCCGGCGCCCGCCATGTCCATCTTCATCGCGGCGTGGGACGGGTCGGACGGCTTGAGCGAGATGCCGCCCGAGTCGTACATGATGCCCTTGCCGACGAGTGCGAGGTGTCCTGCGGCCTCGATCGGCGAGCCGTCGTCGTCCTTCGGCGTGTACCGCAGCTTGATCATGCGCGGTTCCTCGACGCTACCGGCGTTGACGCCGAGCAGGCCGCCGAGACCGAGCTCGATGAGCGCGTCCTTGTCGAAGACCTCGACGTCGAGCCCGTTGGCGGCACCGAGCGTCTCGGCCACCTCGGCGAGGTCGGTCGCCGTGAGGTGTCCGGGAGGCGTGTTCGCGAGGTCGCGCGCGAGGTTCGCCGATCGGGCGAGAACCTCGCCACGGTGTGCGCCGGTCGCGGTCTCCGGCAGGTCTTCAGCACCGGCGACGAGGTGGAGCGCGACGAGCGGGGTGCGCTTCGTCTCCCGCTTCAACTCGGTGTAGCGGTACCGGGCGAGGAGCGCGCCCTCGACGACGAGCTGCCCCGCGGAGGCCGGGTCGAGGTCGAACGACCGCGCCACGTCGAGGCCGATGCTCGCGAAGGAGGATGCCGCACGGGCGAAGGCAGCAGCGATGTCGCGGAGGGCTGCCGGGGTGCGCTTCTCGGGTGCACCGACGCCGACCGCGATGTACGTCGGGGCGTCCTGGCTGGGGATGACGAGCGTCTGGCCGATCTCGCCGGTGAAGCCGGCGCGGGCCAGTGCCGCGCGGTCGAGTCCGAGCGCGGTGGGGATGTCGTCGCCGGCGCCGTCGGCTGCGGGGGCGACGGCCAGGCCGATCGCCTCCACGCCCTCGGGGAGTTCGATCGCGACGCTCAGTTCGACCGCCTCGGCGTCGAGTGAGGGGGTGCGGGAGAAGGTCGGCGGGATCAGCTTGGTGGGGCGGGATGGCATGCAGCGTCCTTCGTCTCGGAATCGGGCTGGATCCATCGTATGGGCCTCACCTGGCCGCTGACGCGAGGGGTCTGGCAGGATGCCGGGATGGGTGCATGGGGAACGGCGATCTTCTCGAACGACACGGCCTCGGACATCCGCACCGAGTACCGCGAGTACGTGCAGGACCGGGTGCCGGACGACGAGGCGACGCGACGGACCATCGCGTCGTTCGCCCATCTGGTGGAGCGCGAGGACGGTGAGCTGTGGATCCCGCTCGCGGCCGCGCAGAGTGAGGTCGGCCGGCTCGATCCCGAGGTGCGGACGCGGGCGCTCGCGGCGATCGATCGCGGTGCCGACCTCGAGCTGTGGGCCGAAGCGGGCCCGGGGGAGGTCGCCAGGCGGACCGCGGCCCTCGAGCGTCTCCGCGAGCAGCTCCTCGGCCCGCAGCCCGCACCGAAGCGCCTCCGCCGATCGTGGCGCCATGTGGAGGACGACCTGACGCCGGGCGACGTCCTCGCGTTCACGGCGCCGAACGGACGGACCGCCCTGTTCCGGGTCGCCGGCATCCATCGGTCCCGATACGGTGACTCACCCGAGCTCGACGTGCTCGACTGGGTGGGCGAGCAGGTCCCCGGGCCGGAGACCCTGGCGACGCTGCGAGCGAAGCGCGAGCCGGCCTCGGGCAATCTGCCGGAGCGTCCGGTCGTCTGGCAGCCGGACCGCTTCCGCAAGACGGACCCGCAGTGGCACGAGGTCGGCTTCGTCCGTGTGGCACGTTTCGAGGGGTGGCCGAACCGGCCGGGCCGGACCCCGGGCCACTCCGGCCTCTGGCGGGTGCTCAATCTGGTCGTGACCCGCAACCTCCTCGACGGGACCTGGTGAGCGGATCGTCGCTCGCGGGGTGCGCGGGCGACGATCCGCCTCACCTCAGCGGGAGGCGACGAGCGCGCCCCGGACGTCGGCGCGCGGCTCGGTCTCGATCGCCTGCGCGTGCGCCTGGGCGAGCACGTCCGCGATGACCACGCGCTCGCCGGACTCGGCGGACCGCACGGCGGCCTCCACCATCGCGAGGCTCAGCACGTTGGCGTGCACCTCACCCGAGGGGACACGCCCCGTGCGCAGGGCGTCGACGAACTCGACGAGCGAGCCCGCGATCTCCTCCGGCACGTCCGGCTCGAGCTCAGCGGTCTCGACCGCCGACGGTGAGCCGCCCTGCGGTGCGAGCTGCCGCTGCGGAGCGGAGTCGCCGTCCCAGACGGCCGCGCCGTGCTCGCCGTTCACTCGCCAACTGCCGTTCCACGAGGTCTCCATGCCGTCCGCGCACCAGCTGCCGCTGTAGGTGTACCGGACGCCTCCGGCGAACTCGAAGACGGCGGTCGCGGCGGCGTCGGCGGAGAACCAGCTCCACCCCGGGTTGTACTCCTCGCAGTACACGGCGATCGGGTCGAGACCGAGGACGTAGCGGGCGGCGTCGAAGGCATGGATCGCCATGTCGACGAGCAGCACGTGCGCCATCTCCTCGCGGAAGCCGCCGAAGTGCGGTGCCTTGAAGAACTCCGTCGTCGCGGACCCGAGCCGACCGAGCGTGGCGACCTGCTCCCGGAAGGCGGCGATCGACGCGTAGTAGCGACGCGACTGGCTGGTCATGAGCAGTTGCCCACTGGCCTCGGCCGTCGCCGCCAATGAGAGGGCCTGCGCCACCGTCGGTGCGATCGGCTTCTCGCAGAGCACCGGCAACCCGGCGAAGAGCGCCTCGGTGTTGACCGGGTGGTGCGCGGCGGGCACGGTGACGTTGACGACCGCGTCCGCCGCCGTCGCCTCGGCGACGACCGACACGCTGGTGCCGACGACGACACCCTCGGGGCCCAGCCGGAGCCCCGCCTCGGTCACCGCCGACCCCGCGAGGGCCGTGTCGAGGTCGACGACGCCGACGAGTTCCGTGTCCGGGTTCGCGAGGATCGTCCGCAACCACGCCCGTCCCATCCCGCCCGCACCGACGAGCACGAGCCGAACCGGCCTGATGGCGTCCGCGAGCGTCGCGAAGCCACCGTCGACAGGAGCACTCATCGCGCGAGCGCCCCTTCGTATCCGCGGCCGTTGTAGAAGTCCTCGGTCTCGTACCGCAGCAGGACCGGCACCGCGCGTTCCGGACGCAGCGTCTGCGCCCACCGGACGCCGTTCGCGAGGACGCGACGGACGTGCTCGTGGTGGTAGACGGGGTAGTCCTGGTCGCCGGGGGAGAAGAAGAAGATCTTGCCGAAGCCGCGCTTGTAGGTCATGCCGGAACGGAAGACCTCGCCACCGGTGAAGGTCGACAGGAAGACGAGCTCGTCGGGCGCGGGGACGTCGAAGAACTCGCCGTACATCTCCTGCGCCGGGATGATGAACGGGTGCGGGATCCCCTGGGCGATCGGGTGGGTGGGGTCGACGGTCCAGACGATCTCGCGGTCCTCCTCCGACCGCCACCGGAGCGTGCACGAGGTGCCCATGAGCTTGCCGAAGATCTTCGACCAGTGGCCGGAGTGCAGCACGAGCAGACCCATACCGGCGAGTACGTGCTGGTGCACGCGCTCGACGACCTCGTCGGCGACCTCGCCGTGAGCCGCGTGGCCCCACCAGACGAGCACGTCGGTCGCGGCGAGCACCTCCTCGGTGAGCCCGTGCTCCGGTTCGTCGAGCGTGGTCGTGGTGACCACGGCGTCGGCGCCGAGGTGCTCTTCGATGCCCTCCTTGATGGTCGTGTGCATGCCGTCCGGGTAGATGGCGCGGACCTTCTCCTCGATCTGCTCGTGGCGGTTCTCGCCCCAGACGAGGACGCGGATGGGGGTGCTGCTGTCGGACATGGTGGTGCTCCTTCGAGGATGCGTTGCGTGGTCGGAGAGGGTGTCGGAGTGGTCGTCGGTCATTTCACGGCACCGCCCGTGGCGCCCGCGGCGATGAACCGCTGGGCGATGACGAGCAGCAGGATCGCGGGCAGGGACGAGAGGACGGCGGTCGCCATCACCGCGCTCCAGTTCGAGACCTGCGAGCCGAGGTACTGGTAGATGCCGAGCGTCACTGGCCGGACGTCCTCCGTCGTCGTCAGCGTCAGGGCGAACAGGAAGTCGCTCCAGGAGAAGAGGAAGGCGAACAGACCGGCGGTGATGAGCACGTTGCGGCTCACCGGGAGGACGATCGAGACGAAGGCCCGCACGTGCCCGGCGCCGTCGACCCGTGCCGCCTCGACGATCGACGGCGGGATGGTCTGCATCGACGCCCGCAGGATGAGGATCGCGAACGGGATGGCGTGCGAGGCGTCGGCGAGGATCAGCCCGGGGATCGAGTTGAGCAGGCCGAGGTCGTTGTACGCCGAGTAGAGGGCGTTCGCGATCACGATGCCCGGGATCATCTGGGCGATCAGGATCACGAGGAGGGCGATGCTGATCCACCGGAACCGGAACTGCGCGAGGGCGTAGGCCGCCGGGGCCGCGATCGCCAGGCTGAGGACGACGGTTCCGAGCGAGATGACGAGGCTCGTGACGAGGTGCCCGCCCTGGTCGGCGATCGCCTTCTCGTACCCGGCGAAGCTCGGGTTGACCGGGAAGAAGTCGCCGGTGAGCGTGTTACCGGAGGGTTGCAGGGACGCGTTCACCATCCAGTAGACGGGGAAGAGCATGATCGCGAGGATGAGGATGCCGAGGACGGTGTAACCGAGGTGGCGCCGGTCGCCGCGGTGGCGACGCGGGCCGACCGGGGCGAAGCGGCGCGTCTGCCGGCCGCCGGTCACGATGCTGGTCGTGGTCATGAGGGTCCGTGTCCTTACTCGTCGACCGCGCGTCGGTTCACGCGCAGGTAGACGATGGCGAAGAGGAGCGAGATGACGATGAGGATGTTGCTGAAGGCCGCACCGACACCGAACTCGAAGTTCACGAACGACTCCTGATACGACCGCACCGCGAGGGTCTGGGTGGCGTTCGCCGGCCCGCCGTTCGTGAGGCCGAGGATGATGTCGAGCACCTTGATCGTGTAGACGACGCCGAGCACGAGCACGACGCTGACCACGGGGCGGAGGTTCGGCCAGGTGATGTGGCGGAACGCCTTCCAACCGGTCGCGCCATCGAGCGCTCCCGCCTCGTAGAGCTCGTCGGGGATGTCCTGGAGGCCGCCGTAGAGGATCGTGACGTTGAACGGGATGCCGATCCAGATGTTGACGAGGACGACCGCGAACAGGGCCACCGACGGGCTCGTCAGCCAGGGGACGCCCGACAGGCCGATGGAGCCGAGGGCGGCGTTCAGGACGCCGCTGTCCTGGTCGAGGATCGACCGCCAGGTGGCGCTCGACACGATCAGGGGGAGGAGCCAGGGGAGCAGCAGCATCGCGCGGAGGAACGAGCTCAGGGGGAAGCGTCGCTTGAAGAAGACGGCGAGCGCGAGCCCGATCACGAACTGCCCGGCGATCGACCCCGCCGTGAACAACGCCGTGTTGAGCAGCGCCGGTGTGAACAGTTGGGAACTGAACACGGTCACGTAGTTCGCGAACCCGACCCACGGCGCCTCGCCCGTGAAGAACGTCTTCGTCGTGTACTCCTGGAAGCTCATCGTGACGTTCTTGACGACCGGATAGCCGAAGAAGAGGACGATGTAGAGCGCTGCGGGGAGGACGAAGCCGAGCTTGATCAGGTCTTCCCGGCGGAAGCGTCGGCTCCGGCGGCCGGCCCCGGCGGGGGTGCGCTTGGTCGGCGCGCCCCCGTCGGTGCCGCTGGACCGCTGGTCGGTCTTCCGGTCCTGGAGCGATGCTCCGGCGATGCCACTGCTCATCGGGATCAGCCCGCGGCCGCCTGCTTGAACGCCTCTTCAGGCGTCGCCTGCCCGGTCAGGGCGAGCTGGATGGCGGTGTAGATCTCGGTCGCGGCCTCGGGCCACTCCTCGCCGAGCTCGCCGGTGCGCGAGCGGGCGTTGGCGACCTGCTCGGTGAACGCGGCCATCTCGGGGACCTTCGCGACGTACTGCTCGGCCAGGGCCGTCTTCGTCGGGACGGTGAAGCGGGCCTCCGCGAGGGCCAGCTGGTTCTCGTCGCTCGAGATGCACTCGACGAACTTCGCCGCCTTCGCCTGCTTGTCCTTGTCGCCGGTCACGGGGACGGTCCAGACCTCGCCGCCGAGCGGGGCGACGGGCGTCTGGCCGGCCTTGTTGACCGGAACCTGCACGCTGCCGTACTTGAGGTTCGTGTCGGCGCTGAGGGCCGGGATCTGCCACGGACCGTTGATCATCATCGCGGCCTTACCGGCCATGAACTGGTCGTTCACGTCGGCCTGTGACCAGTTGATGACGCTCTTCGACGCCGACCCCGAGTTCACGAGGTCGACCTGCAGCTGGAGCGCCTCGGCGACGGCGGGCGTCGTGAGGTCGGCCTCGTCGCCGCCGTTGGTCCACATGAACGGCAGGAACTGCCAGCTGCCCTCGTAGGTGGCGATGGAGCTGAAGGCCAGCCCGTAGGTGTCGCCCTCGGTCAGTGCCGCCGCGGCCGTCTTGAGTTCGTCCCACGTGGTCGGCGGGGTGATGCCCTTCGCCGCGAGGAGGTCCTCGTTGTAGAAGAGGCCGAGGGTGTTGACCGTCGGTGCCAGGCCGTAGACCTCCCCCTCGTAGCTCGCCGCGTCGAGGATGCCCTTCGCGAAGCCCGAGGTGTCGACGCCGTAGTCGCTGAGTGGCGAGAGTCCGCCGGTCGCGGCGATCTCCTGGACGTCCGGGTTGTCGAGCATGAGGACGTCGGGCAGCGTCTTCGACGACGACTGCTGGAGCACCTTCTGGATGAGGTCCTTGCCGGGGACGGTTTCGCGCTTGATCTTCACGCCGACGTCGTCCGCGCACCGGTCGAGGGCGTCGCCCACGAGGGTCTTGTCGGGTTCGTTGTTGTAGTAGTCGAGGATCGTGAGGGTGCCGGCGTCGCCTCCAGCCGCCGCGCCACCGCCACCGCTGCACGCGGTGAGGGCGAACGGGGTGATCGCGAGGATCGCGAGCGATCCGAGCACGTGCGGCCGACGGATGATGCGTGGCCGGGTGTCGCGGGTGGTCGTGGATCTCATGTCATGGCTCCTTTGCCTGGTGAGTGGTGATCGTGATGCGGTGGTGATCGTGGTGCGGTGGGTGGTTCGGTCAGTGGTCGAGTGGGATCCAGGTGGCACCTGCGTCGGCGCTCGCCGAGACCGCGGCGAGCACGCGCTGCCCCCGGAGGCCGTCGGCGAAGCCCGGTTCGGGCGCCCGGCCCGCGGCGAGGTCGCGGGCGAGGTCGGCGACCTCGTGGACGAAGGTGTGCTCGTAGCCGAGGCCGTGGCCGGCCGGCCACCAGGCGTCCGCATACGGGTGACCGGGTTCGGTGACGAGGATGCGCCGGAAGCCCGCCTCCTCGGCCGGGAGGGTGTGGTCGTGGAACTGCAGCTCGTTCATGCGCTCGAAGTCGAAGACGAGCGATCCGTCGGAGCCGTCGACCTCGAGCCGCATCGCGTTCTTGCGACCGGCGGCGAAGCGGGTGGCCTCGAAGGTCGCCAGGGCGCCGCCGTCGGTGCGGGCGATGAACACGACCGCGTCGTCGACGGTCACCCGCCCGGTGAGGGGTTCCGACACCTCGCCATCCTCAGGATCGCCCTCCGTGGTGGCGCTGAGGCCGCTCGACGAGGTGGGGAGCGGCCGCTCGGTGACGAAGGTCGAGGTCAGGGCGCTCACGCCGTTCAGTTCCTGTCCGGTGACGAACCGTGCGAGATCGATGATGTGGGCGCCGAGGTCACCGAGCGCACCGGAGCCGGCCTGGTCGGCGTCGAGTCGCCAGACGAGCGGGAAGGTGGGATCCGCGATCCAGTCCTGCAGGTACTGGGCCCGGATGTGACGGATCGTCCCGAGGCGACCGTCGGCGACGAGCTGTCGTGCATAGGCGAGCGCGGGGGTGCGTCGGTAGCTGAAGCCGACCATCGCGCGCACGCCGCGCGCAGCCGCCCGTTCGGCCGCGGCGTTCATCCGCTCGGCCTCCTCCAGCGTGTTCGCGAGCGGCTTCTCGCAGAGGACGTGGATACCGGCGTCGAGCGCGGCGATCGCGATCTCAGCGTGGAGGTGGCCCGGGGTGCAGATGTCGATCACGTCGATGTCGCCACGGGTGAGGAGCGCTCGCCAGTCGGTCTCGACGTCAGCGATCCCGAACCGGTCGGCGAACGCGCGGGCGGCGTCGGCATCGCGACCGCTGACGGCGACGAGGTCGACCCCGCGGCCGAGGTCGAAGAAGCGGGGAGCGGTGGTCCAGGCCTGCGCGTGGATGGTGCCCATGAAGCTGTACCCGACGATCGCGACGCGCAGTGGCTGCTCGGACCGGTTGTCGTCCGTGGTCGTCGGTACAGGCATCAGCACGGCTCCTTCGCCGGTCGAGGTCGGATCGCGCAGGCCGGAAAGTTAACCGGTTTACTGCGCGCTTCGGGAACCAGCATGCACCGTGCCGCCGGAGTCGTCAAGAAGTAATTTAACCGGTTTACCGAATCGTGATCCGTGAGAGACTGACCGGACAGCACCGCACCTGAACGGGGATCCATGGCAACGATGCGTGACGTCGCGCGACTCGCAGGGGTCTCGGTCGCCACGGTGTCGTTCGTCGTCAACGATTCGAAGCCGGTGTCCCCGGCCACTCGACTGCGGGTGGAGTCGGCGATGGTCGAGCTGGACTTCCGCCGGAACGCGGTCGCCCGCGCGCTCGCGAGCCGTCGGACCCGCATCATCGCACTGCTGTTCCCGGTGTTGCAGCATCGACTGTCCGACAACGCGGCCCGCTTCTTCACCGGTGCTGCGGAGGCTGCGGCCGAGCTCGGGTACACCGTCGTCCTCTGGCCGGAGCCGAGCGAACCCGACGCGCTTCGCGAGTTCACCTCCGATGGCCTCATCGACGGCGTCATCCTCATGGAGGTGCGGCTCGACGACCATCGGGTCGACCGTCTGCTCGCGGCTGGGACGCCACTGACGCTCATCGGCCGGACCCGCGACCCCTCCGGTCTCGACTACGTCGACGTCGACTTCGAGGGGATGGTCGAGTTGTCCATCGATCGTCTGCAGGCCCTCGGTCATCGGGAGTTCGCCCTGCTCGAGGAGGTCGAGCGGGCCGACCTCGACGGCTACGGCCCGGTGGTCCGCGTGCAGGAGACGTTCCACGCCGTGTGCGCGGCTCGTGGACTCCGCGCTCGGACGCTCCAGTGCACTCCCGATCCAGCCGGTGGTCGCGAGATCGCGGCGACCCTCCAGGCGAAGGCGCCCGAGGTCACGGCCGTCCTCGTACTCAACGATCGGGCGGCCCTCGGTTTCGTGAGCGAGCTCGGCAGGCGCGGCGTCTCGGTCCCCGACGACGTGTCCGTCGTCCTCGTCGCCTCCACCCGAGAGGTGTCGGAAGCGGCCGACCCGGCGCTCGCCGTCACATTGCTGCCCGCCGCCCAGCTTGGCCGGATGGGCGTCGAGACCCTCGTCGGCCGGCTCGACGGCACCCTCGGTGAACTGCGTCACGAACTCGTCATGGGCGCCTTCCTCGAGGGCGCGTCCCTCGCGCCGCCGCCCGATTGAGTCGTCTCGTCGCGTGAGCGGCCCTCGAGCGACCGGTCACCGCACCTCAGGGCGCCGGGAGGACTCCGCCGCCCGGTTCGCGATCGCCCGGTGCCGTGCCTGCCCGATCAGCGATTGGGTGTAGCCGACGCGGTTCATGGTGTCGTGTCGGGCGAAGTCGGTCGAGATCGGGACCTGCTCGGTGTAGGTGTACGGGCCGGCCTGGACGTTCACGGAGACGAACCCCGAGACACGCCTCTCCTTCGCGAAGAGGAACAGCAGGCTGAGGAAGAAGAACCAGATCAACACGACGACCAGCACGATGGCCCACGCCGGGGTGTGGGTGGTCGTCGAGGTCTGATCGCTCGACGTCACATTGACGTCCGCGAGTGGCCACGTGCCGGCGGGTGTCATGATCACGTCGTCAGTGACCCTGATGTTGCCGATCTGGACGAGGAGGGGCTGCGGCATCGGCGGGAGCTGGGTGGTCATGGGCATCGACCATAACCAATCGGTTCAGACCGCCGCCGGAGTTCTCCACAGCCCACGACGGAGTGGAGGCCGGGTCGAGGAGCCTTGTCCCTGGCCCAGTCCCGGTCACGGTCGTTGGAGGCCGATCCGCGGGTAGAGCGCGCGGAGCGTCTGGTCCAGCCCGCCCGTGAGTGAGCTGACCCCGTGGTCGCCGCCCGGTATCGCGAAGGTCTGGACCTTCCAGCCGGCGGCCGTCGCGGTGGCTGCGGCGCGCCCCATCATGTCGGTGTACACCGCGTCCGCCGTCCCGGCGGAGAAGAACGCCTCCGTGTCGGCGTATCTCGTCTTCGCCATGATGGTCGCCGGTTTGATCGCGTCGTACGCGTTCTGGTCGCCGTCGAACATCGTGCGCAGACTGTCCGCAGGGACGCTGGCGCCCGGATACTCCTCACCCGAGACACTGACGACGTTGCCGAAGGTCTGCGGGTACTTGGCTCCGTAATAGATCGCACAGCTGCCGCCGGCCGAGTATCCGGCGACCGTCCAATCCTTCGGCGATTCGAGGATGTGCAGGTTCGCTTTCGCCCAGGGGAGGACATCCTGCGTGACGTAGGTCTCCACCTTCCCGTACCGCCCGTCGATGCACAGCGGATCCACGGAAGGGTCGCCGAGCTGGTCCACGACGAGCGCGATGGGGGCGAGCCCCTGATGGTCGGCGGCGATCGCGTCGAGCGCCTCGCCGATCCACTTCGCGTCGGGGTCTCCCGGTTGTCCCATCATCATGAGGACGAAGGGGAGCGCCGGGGGATCCTTCACGAGCGCGGCGGGTGGGTAGTAGACCTGCGCCGGGCGGGCGTCGAACCCGGAGTTCGTGTTCGGGATCCGGTCGCCCGTGGGAAGCGGGCCGAACCTGCCCGTCTTCGGCAGGTCGGCCGGCGGCTTCCACGTCTCGTACAGCGGACGGGCCGGATCGCCGGTGGGCGTGCTCGTCGGCGTCACGAGGGTGATCGGCTTGCGGTTCTGGACGTGGAACATCGACCCGAGGGTGGTCTGGACGCCGTACGCGCCGTTGACGCCCAGCGCCGCGGTCGCGCCGAAGACGAGGATGCAGGCGACGGCGATGACGCGCCGCTGCCACGAGACGCGCCAGCAGATGGTGAGGACGGCGAGCGCGACGCCGGCGAAGCCGCCGATCAACCAGGGCTCCGCGGCACGGATCAACGGCCCGCCGAAGAGGTTGAGCACGTCGAAGAGCAGCCAGACCGTCCCCAGCGCGAGGAGCGCGCCGGCCAGGAGGGCGATGGCGGCGCTCAGGTACCACAGCAGCCCGGGCCGACGGATGACGAGGTACAGCAGGCCGGCGACACTGAGCGCGTCGAGCACCCAGACGAGTGGACCGTCGATGACGTCGAGGTTCCACAGCCAGTCCATCGATGCTCCGTCCTGCGTACCGCGATGGTTGTCAGGCTAAGCGGCCACCCTGAGCGGGACAAGGGCCGTTGGGCGTCCTCACGGGCTCGCCCATAGGATTGAGGGGTTCCGGGAGCGGGCGCCAGCCAGGCGTCAGCACCGGAAGGTACCGCCGCGTGGCAAGCGGCACGGAGGATCCACACCCATGGCAGAGCAGTCCCATCTCGAGTCCGTCATCACCCTGGCCCAGCACCGCGGCTTCGTCTTCCCGTCGGGAGACATCTACGGCGGTACGCGGTCTGCGTGGGATTACGGGCCCCTGGGTGTCGAGCTCAAGGAGAACATCAAGCGCCAGTGGTGGAACGCGTTCGTGCGTGGCCGCGGCGACATGGTCGGTCTCGACTCCGCCGTCATCCTGCCCACCCCGGTCTGGGAGGCGTCCGGTCACGTCAAGGTCTTCAGCGACCCGCTGACCGAGTCGCTCATCACCCACAAGCGGTACCGGGCCGACCACCTGTTCGAGGCGTACGAGGCCGAGCACGGCCACCCGCCGGAGAACGGCCTCGCCGACATCCCCGACCCCGAGCACCCCTCCAAGGTCGGCCAGTGGACCGAGATCCGCCAGATGTCCGGCCTGCTGAAGACCTTCCTCGGCGTCGTCGACGACGAGTCTGGTCTCCACTACCTGCGTCCCGAGACCGCGCAGGGCATCTTCACGAACTTCGCGAACGTGCTGCAGACGGCCCGCAAGAAGCCGCCGTTCGGCATCGGCCAGATCGGCAAGGCGTTCCGCAACGAGATCACCCCCGGCAACTTCATCTTCCGCACCCGCGAGTTCGAGCAGATGGAGATCGAGTTCTTCGTCGAGCCCGGCACGGACGACGAATGGCAGCAGACCTGGATGGACCTCTGCTGGGCCTGGTTCATCGACCTCGGCATGACGCCCGACAACATCCGTTGGTTCGAGCACCCGCAGGAGAAGCTGGCGCACTACTCGAAGCGCACCGTGGACATCGAGTACAAGTTCGGCTTCGCCGGCAGCGAGTGGGGCGAGCTCATGGGTGTCGCGAACCGCACCGACTACGACCTCAAGGTGCACGCCGAGCAGTCCGGCAAGGACCTCAGCTATTTCGACCAGGCCAAGAACGAACGGTACATGCCGTACGTCATCGAGCCGTCGTTCGGTCTGACCCGTGCGCTCATGGCCTTCCTCGTCGACGCGTACGAGGAGCAGGAGCTGCCGCCGAACGCCAAGGGCAAGATCGAGAAGCGCACCGTGCTGCACCTCGACCCGCGTCTCGCGCCCGTCAAGGTCGCCGTGCTGCCACTGTCCCGCAATGCGGCGCTGTCGCCGCTCGCCCGCCGGATCGGCGACGAGCTGCGCGGCTCGTGGAACATCGACTTCGACGACTCGGGTGCGATCGGCCGCCGCTACCGTCGTCAGGACGAGATCGGTACTCCGTACTGCGTGACCGTCGACTTCGACTCCCTCGAGGACAACGCCGTGACGGTCCGCGACCGCGACAGCATGCAGCAGGAGCGCGTCGCCATCGACGAGCTGTACGCCTACCTCGCCACCCGCCTCAAGGGCGCCTAGGCCTCCGCCGCTTCACACGAACGCCCGCTCGCCCATTCTTGGGCGAGCGGGCGCTTCTTCGCCCAAAAACGGGCGAACGGACGCGATCGCGCACGTATCCACAACCTCCGACGATTTTGGAATTTCAGATTCCAGCGTTTGTAACATCGAACCCATGCGTGCGATCGACCACACCGTCGCTCCGCCGGACCTCGACCGCCTCGTCAACACAGTCGTCACCATGGGCGATCTCATCGCTGCCGGGGAGCGCGAGTGACTCGCGGCCCGGCCGCTCTCACGGGAGTGGCGTGGGCGGTGCTCGCCACCGCGCTCTGGGGCTCGACGTTCCTCGGTCCGGCGCTAGCCGAACCGGTCGGTCCACTGACACTCGTGTTCGGCAGGTACGCGGTGTTCGGCCTGCTGTCCATCGGCGTGCTGATCATGCGCAGGCGAGTGGCCTCGGCGATCGGCACTCGCAGGATCCTCGTCGCACTGCACCTTGGCGCGGTGGGCTATCTCGGGTTCTACCTCTGCTTCTCGCTCGCGGCCGACATCGGCGGCGGGGTCCTCGCGTCGATGGCGACGGGCGTCATGCCCGCAGCCGTCACGGTCGGCGCGAACCTCGTGCACCGAGAGACCCCGTGGCGCCGGCTCATCTGGCCGATCATGATCTCCACGGCCGGCCTCGTCGTCCTGAACTGGCAGCGCCCCGAGGCCGGCCCAGCGGTCGACGGAGCCGGGGCTGGGATGATCCCGGCGACCCTCCTGGCGCTTGCGGCCTGCTTGTTGTGGTCGTACTTCGTGGTCATGAACGGCGCGATCCTGCGCCGGAGCGGTGCGGGATCGGTTGACAGCACGTCATGGACCGCGCTGCTGGGCCTCGGAGCCTTTATCGCTTCGTTCGTCCTCCCGCCGCTGGCGGTGCTGCGCGGCGAGGTCTCGCTCCTGGACGTCGGCGAGGCTCAACTGATCCGCTTCCTCGTCTTGAGCGTCCTGCTGGCGACGTTCGGGTCGTGGTGCGCATCCTGGTGCTGGAACCGCGCCTCCGGGCGAGTCTCGACCGTGGTGCTCGGCCAGCTGATCGCACTGGAGACCCTGTTCGGAGCGGTCTTCAACCTGCTGCTCGAGCAGCGCCTGCCACACGTGACCGAGGCACTTGGTGCCGCTCTGGTGACCACCGGGGTGCTGCTCTGTGTCCGTTCGCCCATGCTTGGGCGAGCGGGCGTTTCTTCGCCCAAAAACGGGCGAATGGACGCGGATCGCTCGGGCTAGGCGTTTCCGAGTGAGGTGTCGAGGAACGCGAGCGTCTTCACCCAGGCGTCGGCGGCCGCGTCCTCGCGGTAGGTGATCGTGTTGGTGTCGTTGAAGAAGGCGTGACCGGCGTCGGGGTAGACGGTCGCGGTGAACTCGACCCGCGCGTCCTCCATCGTCGTGGTCAGCTCGGGCAGGCTCTTCATGAGGCCCTCGTCCTGGTCGCCGTAGAACGCGAGGACGGGGCAGGCGATGCTCGTCACGGCCTCGGGCTCGGGCGGGTAGCCGTAGAACGGGACGGCGGCGCGGATGCGGCGGTCGGCCGCGGCGAGCGCGAAGCTGTAGCCGCCGCCGAAGCAGAAGCCGACGACGGCGACGCGGCCGTCGATCCCCTCCTCGTCGAACAGGGCGTCGACGGCCTTCCCCAGGTACCCGAGCGCCTCCTCGGCGTACTCGGGCGACTTCGAGGCCGAGAGCTTCTCGCGCAGCTTCGGCTGTGCCGCGGTCCTCGTCGCCTCGTCACTGTTGAAGACGAGGCTCTCCAGCTCCGCACCGATCTCGGGCGTGACGCCGGCACCACTCAGGATGTCGGGCGCGATGACGAGGTACCCCTCCGCGGCGAAGCGGTCGGCGACGTCGGTGATGTGCGGGACGAGGCCCCAGATCTCGTGGATGAGCACGAGCCCGCCGCGGAGTTCGACGCCCTTCGGCGGGTCGGCGCGGTAGGCGGTGAGGCCCTTGGTCAGCGTGATGGTCGTCATATCGCCAGTGTTCCAGCCGACCCTCCGCTCCGGCTGGGGGTTGCGCTGCCTCGCGAGTTATCCACAGATTCTGGACGAGTATCCAAACTGATGTTTCAGATGACTACAGTCGGGCTGTGGCGTGCCCACGGGCCGGCTCTCCTCACCGCGAGGCGGCCCCGGGACCTCGACCCGCTCCGTCCGGAGTCGTCGACATGCCGACCTGCCCCCTCGTTCCATCCGCGATCAACACCCTCGGAGGTTCTCTCGTCGTGCCCGTTCGACCACTCGCCATCGTCGGCCTGTCCGCCCGCTTCGGTGGCGCGGCAGACGCCCACCAGTACTGGCACAACATCCTGGCGGCCCGACGCAGCGGCTCCGCCGTCCCCCGCTCGAGATGGGATCACGCCACCTTCTTCGCGCCGCACGACCCCAGAGCGGTGCATCACGCCTACTCCGACCAGGGTTCCTTCATCGACGACGTCGAGCAGTTCGCGGCGCGGCACTTCCGCATCCCGCCCAGCCGGGCGCACGCGATGGACCCGCAACATCGCCTGCTCCTCGAGGCTGCGCGAGCCGCCTGGATCGATGCCGGGTTCGAACGTCGTCGTGTCGACCGGTCGTCCGTCGGCGTGTTCGTCGGGATGGCCGCGAACGACTATCGAGAACTCACCTCCCTCCGCATCCGGGCGAAGCTCCTCGGCGACGACTCCATTCATCCCGAGCCCGCCGCAGCGGACCTCGGGGCGGCGCTGGCGGCGCGCGTCGCCGGCGTGCGTCCGTTCCACGCGTTCTCGATGCCCGGGTGCCTGCCGAACATGGGGCCGGCGCTGGTGAGCAGCACGCTCGACCTCGGCGGCCCGAGCTTCGCCGTCGACGCCGCGTGTTCCAGCAGCCTCGTCGCGCTGCACCAGGCGGTCGCCGCCATCCGATCCGGGCAGTGCTCGGCGGCGCTCGTCGGCGGCGTCAACCTGAGCCTCGTCCCGGATGCGATGGTCGCCTTCTCGCGGATCGGTGCACTGTCACGGAACGGGGTGTGCCGACCGTTCGACGGCGATGCCGACGGATTCCTCCTCGGCGAGGGCGTCGGCATGATCGTCGTCAAACCGCTCGAGGCCGCCATCGACGACCACGACGACGTCTACGCGGTCATCCGCGGCTCCGGAGTGTCCAACGACGGCCGGGCCGAAGGGCCGATGACGCCGACGACGGATGGACAGCTGGCGGCGCTCCGCCGGGCCTACGAGGACGCCGCGGCCGACCCCGCCGACCTGGGCGTCGTCGAGGCGCACGGCACGGCCACCCCGGTGGGCGACCGCACCGAGCTGGAATCGCTGGCGGCGCTGCGTCGTCTCGGGGCATCGCCGCACCGGACCGCCACGGTCACGGCCGTGAAGGCGCTCGTGGGGCACACGATGGCGGCGGCCGGGATCGCCGGCATCGTCAAAGCGGCACTCATGGCGAGGCATCGGGTCGTCCCCGGGCAGCCCCGCCTGCGTTCGGAGGCGCACACCGAGGTCCTCCGAGACGGCCGCCTGGCGCTCGCCTCCCGCACCATCGACCCGGGCGACGACGGTCTGGGCCTCATCGGCGTCAGCTCGTTCGGGTTCGGCGGCACCAACGCGCACGTGGTGCTCGAATCACCGCCGACGCGAGCAGGTCGAGTCCGTCGGCATGCTGCCGGGGGACCGGCCGACGAAACGCTCCCGCACCTCCTCGTGTTCTCGGCCGCCGACCTCACGCTGCTCGGCGAGCACCTTCGTGCGGTCCTCGCCGTCCTCGAGGCCGCCGACGCACCGTCCATCGCCGGACTCGCACGGACCCTGAGCTCTCGGGCGCTCGCGAGCACCCGTCTGGCGATCGTGTGCCGCACCGCCGCCGAGCTGATCTGCGGGCTGTCGGCCGCCTTGGAGCAGCTCGCCCACGGAACCACCGGGGTGATCTCCGCGGACGTCTGCACCGGGGTCCGTGTCGACGAGGCCGCTCGGCGGATCGCCTTCGTCTTCCCCGGGCAGGGCAGTCAGACCCCGCGGATGCAGTCGGACCTCCTCGATCGATTCCCCGCCTTCCGTGCAGCTGCCGAGACCCTGAACGAGCAGGTGCTCGAGGAGACCGGGGTCGATGTGCTCGCGGCGCTCTCCGCGGCCGACGCCGACACCCCCTCCGGAATCGACCGTCTGACGTCCACCGAGGTCTGCCAACCCGCGCTCGCGGTGACGGCGCTCGCCACCGTGGCGCTGTTGCGCGAGATCGGCGTGGAGCCCGACCTCGTCCTCGGGCACAGCGTCGGTGAGCTGCCCGCCATGGCGACGGCGGGCGTGCTCGATGCGCCCGACGCCGTGCGGCTGGCCGCGGTTCGAGGACACCACATGCGGTCGGCTACGACGCGGCCCGGCGACGGCATGACGGCCCTCGGCTGCGACGCCGAGCAGGTCGCAGCGCTCCTCAGCGGCATCGACGACGCGTGGATCGCGGCCGCCAATGATCCCCGGCAGACGGTGGTGAGTGGAACCGGCGAGGCCCTGCGAGCCGTCGCGGAACGGTGCGTCGAGCACGGGGTGTCGACTCAACCCCTGCGCGTCGCCGCCGGCTTCCACTCGCCCCTGCTCGAGCCGATCCGGCCGGCCCTCGTGGCGGACCTGTCGCGGTTCCGACCTCGCGCGCCGCAGGTGCAGCTCGTGTCGACCGTGACGGGCCGCACGGTCGAGACGGGCGAGGAGCTGGGTCGTCAGCTCGAGGAGAACGTCTTCTCCACGGTGCGGTTCCGCGAGGCGATCGAGTCGGCGTCCGCATCCGACGTCGGCGTCTACGTCCAGATCGGTGGAGGTTCGGCACTGCTCGGGTCCATCCGACGCTCCCTGGGCGATGCGCCCGACGTGCACGTCATCCCGAGCAGCGCGTCGGCGCCGGACGACGCGTCGACCTTCCTCCGACTGCTCGGTCGGCTGACGGTGCTGGGTGCCGACCTCGACCTGGCATCGCTCGTCCCACCGGACACCGCGGGTGTGGCGCTGCCGATCGCTCCGCTGCCGACCGAGCCGTACTGGGTCGTCCGACCGGACGCCTCCGACCCGACGAGCACACCTCGAGAACCCTCATCCGAGCCGCACCGACCACCCTCCCCCGTCGAACAGGATCCCCACTCCATGCACCACAACCCTCACGACCTGCCGTCCTCACCCCTCGCCGGACGACCGTCGGCAGGACCGCCGATCCAGCCGCGAGCCGCCGAGGCCCGGGCCGACCACCTGCCCGGACTGCTCGCCCTCATGAACCGCCAGCTGAGCCTCATCGAGGGTTCCGGGCAGGCCGGTCACGCGCCCGCGTCGACGAATCCGTTCCGCTGGTCGACGGAACCCGGCTCGCCGCAGGCGGAGGTGGTCGCACGGATGGGCCTCGCAGCCTCCCGGTCGCATCGTGCCGAATCCGACGCGGTCATCCTCGGCATGGTGTCGCGCATCAGCGGGTTCCCGCTGGACCTGATCCGGCCCGACATGCACCTCGTCGAACAGCTCGGATTCGATTCGCTGATGATGCGTGAGCTGATCACCCAGCTGCACACGGAGTGGCCATCGTTGCCGACCCCCGCGCAGCTCGGCGAGCGCTTCGCCGGACGGCCCACCGTGGAGCAGCTGCTGGACGGCGTCGGCTCCCTGCTGCACCCGTTCGCCGAGGAGCCGCAGCGCCGGCTCCCGCGGGTCGAGACGAACCCGGTGGCTGCCGCTTCCCCGGCGCCGGCCGACCGCCCGACCCGATGGACCGAGGCCGACGCCCGCATCGAGTGCTTCCCGGAGGCGGTCGCCATGCGGGAACGCCGGCAGCAGACGGACCGCAACCCCTACTTCCTGCTGCATGAGGGGATCATCGACGCGACGACGACGATCGGCGACGCCCAGCTCGTGAGCTTCTCGAGCTACAACTACCTCGGTGTCACCGGCCACCCCGTGGTCGCCGAGACGATCGCCGACGCCGTGGCCCGATACGGCAGCTCGGTGTCCGCCAGTCGGTTCCTGTCCGGTGAGCGCCCGATCCACGCCGAGCTCGAGCAGGAGCTCGCCGACCTCCTCCAGGTGGAGTCGGCGCTCACCCTGGTGAGCGGCCATGCGACGAACGTGAGCGTCATCGGGCACCTGGTGGAGCCGGGGGATCTCATCGTCCACGACAGCCTCGCGCACGACAGCATCATCCAGGGGGCGAAACTCTCCGGAGCCACCCGGCGGTCCTTCCCCCACAACGACCTGAGCGCGCTCGACGACCTCCTCGTCGCGATCCGCGACGGGTTCCGTCGAGTCCTCATCGTCGTGGAGGGCGTCTACAGCATGGACGGCGATCTCGTGCCGCTCCCGCAGCTCATCGAGCTGAAGCGGCGGCACGGCGCACTGGTGCTCGTCGATGAGGCGCACAGCATCGGAACGGTCGGCGCCAACGGCGGCGGGGTCGGCGAACACTTCGGTGTCGACCGCTCGGACATCGACCTCTGGTGCGGCACGATGTCGAAGTCGCTCGCCGGATGCGGCGGCTACGTCGGTGGCACCGCCGCCGCGATCGACTACCTCAAGTACTCCGTGCCCGGGTTCGTGTACAGCGTCGGCATCACCCCGGCGAACGCGGCCGCGTCACTCGCCGCCCTCCGGCTCATGCGCGACGAGCCCGAGCGCCTGAGCCGCCTGCGGCAGAACGCCGACCGCTTCCGCGAGACGGCTCGGGCCGCCGGCATCGACATCGGCGACAGCGCCGACTCGCCCGTCGTGCCGTGCATCGTCGGCAGCTCGGAACGGGCACTCGCCCTGGCGACGGCGCTCTTCGACCACGGCTTCAGCGTCAACCCGATCCTGTACCCGGCCGTGCCGGACGACCAGGCGCGGCTCCGCTTCTTCATCACCGCGGAGCACACCACCGAGCAGATCCAGCGGGTCGTGGACCTCACGGCATCCGAACTCAACCGCATCAACCACGACATGAAGGTATCCGCATGACGAACCACTCCAGAACGACACCCAGACGACGGGCGGTGATCACGCTCCTGATCGGCCTGGTGTTCGCGATCGTGGCGGGCATCGCGGGGGCCGACGTCCTCGACAACCTCAAGACGGGCGGGTTCGACGACCCGCAGTCCGACTCCGTGGCCGCAGCGGACGTGCTCGCCGACCGGTTCCCGGGCAGCGACCCGAAACTCCTCCTCGTCGTGGACGTCTCCGACGGACTCGACAGCGCCGCCGGCAGGGAGGCGCTCGACGACATCGTCGGTGCTGTGGACGACGTGGACGGCGCCAGCGTCACCGGCTCCTACGCCGACTCGGAGCAGCTGAGGAGCGGCACCGACCGCGGCGTCGTGCTCGTGGCGCTCGCCGGAGACGAGGACACCGTGCAACGCGCGACCACCGCGCTCCGCGGGACGATCACCGACGAGGTGACGTCGGCCACGGTCCGGTTCGGTGGCATCGCGGGGATCAACGACGACCTCAACGCGCAGGTCAAGACGGACATCATCGTCGCGGAGACGATCGCCATCCCGATCACCCTCGTGCTGCTGTTCTTCGCGTTCCGCGGAGTGGTGGCTGCTCTGCTGCCCGTCGGCGTCGCGGGCGTCACGATCCTCGGATCCCTCGGCCTGCTGAACGTGGTCGCACAGCTCACCTCGGTCTCCCTGTTCGCGGTCAACCTCGTCACCGCATTGGGCCTCGGACTCGCCATCGACTACTGCCTGCTGTTCCTCACCCGCTATCGGGACGAACGCTCGGGTGGAGCCACCGACGAGGAGGCGTTGCGGATCGCTCGGCGGATGACCGGCCGGACCATCGTGTTCAGCGGCGTCGTCGTCGCCGCAGCGCTCGCCACGCTGATGCTGTTCGACCAGTACTTCCTGCGCTCGTTCGCCATCGCGGGACTCGTCATCGTTGCCTGCTCCGTGGTGGGCGCGGTCGTCCTGCTGCCCGCAGCCCTCACCCTCCTGGGTCGCCGGATCGACTGGGGCCGACTGCGCTCCCGCCGCCCGGCCGGGGCCGAGGGCCGGTTCTGGTACCGGGTGGGCGACCACGCGTATCGCCGTCCGTGGTCGGGGGTGCCCGTGATCGCGCTGCTCATCGCCATGGCCGCGCCGTTCGCGCACGCCGAGTTCGGGGTGCCCGACGAACGAGTACTCCCCGCCGGCGCCGAGAGTCGTGTCGTGGCGGACATCATGCGGTCCGACTTCGACATCGCCGAGGCGGACGCCGTCTCCGTCGTCACCGAGGACTGGGCGGGGACGGCCCGCGAGCTCGACGAGTACGCCGCCGAACTCTCCTCGATCACGGGCGTCGAGGCCGTCACGACGTCGCTCGGCAGCTTCGTCGACGGACGCCTCGTGGCCCCGGCCGACGCGCGGACGGAGCAGCACTTCCGCGACGGTTCGGCGCTCTGGCTGCAGGTCGCGACCGACGTCGTCCCGTACTCGCCCGAGGGCTCGGAGCTCGTCCGCGACGTCCGTGCGGTGGACCCTGGAGCCGCCTCGACCGTCCTGGTCGGTGGCCTCGCGGCGCAGATGATCGACATCGGTGACTCCATCTCGGCGCGTCTGCCGTTCGCCGCCGCGGCCATCGCGCTCATGACGCTGATCATCCTCTTCCTGTTCACGGGGAGCGTGCTGCTCCCGATCAAGGCGCTGGTGCTGAACGTGGTCGGTCTGGTCGGCATCCTGGGCGTCATCGTGTTCCTCTTCCAGGACGGCAACCTGTCGGACGTGCTCGGCTTCACCCCGTCGCCCATCGCCATCTCGATCCCGATCCTGCTGTTCTGCATCGCCTTCGGGCTCTCGATGGACTACGAGGTGTTCCTCCTCGCTCGGATCCAGGAACGGTTCCGTGCCACGGGCGATCTCGCAGAGGCGGTGCGGAGCGGACTCGGCGCGAGCGGTCCGATCATCACGGCCGCAGCGGCGATCCTCGCGGTGTCGTTCTTCGCCATGGCGACCTCCGGAGTGTCGATCATCAAGATGCTCGGCATCGGAACCGGTATCGCGATCCTCATCGACGCCATCCTGATCCGCGGCGTGCTCGTCCCGGTCTTCATGCGCGTCGCCGGGCGGTACAACTGGTGGGCGCCGCGGTGGCTCGCGGCGATCCATCGCCGCATCGGGATCACGGAGGACTGAATGGACACGCGGTTCAGCGGCCTGTCGGCCGATGACGACCTCTCGGCGCTCGTGTCCGAGGCGGCTCGCGCGGCGAACGCCCACAACACGCAGCCGTGGGTCGTGGACCCTCAGGGCGACGAACTCGTCCTCCGCCGGGATCGCACTCGCACCCTCGGCGCGAGCGATCCGCGAGGACGCGACACGATGTTGTCGTTCGGGGCGTTCGTCGAGTCACTCCTCATCTGTGCGGCCTCCGCCGGTGTCGGACTGCGCTTCGAGGCTGCAACCGGCGGTGACGCGGAGACCGATGAGGTCGGCCGGTTCTCGCGCCACCCGGAGGGCTACCAGACGAGGTTCTCCTCGGCGGACGTCCGTGGACGACGCGTCTGGCGAGGGCCATGGCGGGACGGCGCGCCCGGACCGGACCTCCTCCAGGAAGCCGCGGTGGAGGCGGAGCGCAGGGGTTTCCGGCTCGTCTCCATGCCGACCCGGGACGCGCGCCCGATCCTCGTGCGCGCCAACCGGTGGTTCTTCGGCGAGCGGGCGATCGTCGCCGAGCTCGATCAGTGGACCAGGCTCTCACCAAGACATCCGCGGTACGACGAGGACGGCCTCAACGACGCGATGCTCGTGCTGTCGAAGGTCGAACGAGCCGGCCTGCGGACGCTGATCAGTCCGCGGGTGTTCCGCGCGCTTCGCGGCGTCGGGCTGCCCGGGTTGTTGGCGAGGATGTCGGCCTCCGCGACCCAGGGCTCCGGCACCGTCCTCGGTGTCGTCGGACCCACCGGGGCCCGGCATGAGCTGGCCGCGGGGCGACTGCTCACCCGGCTCTGGCTCGGCTTCCAGCGCCACGGCCTGTACGCGCACCCGCAGAGCGCGCCGCTCGATTGTCCGGAGACCCGGGCCATGCTCGACGAACGCTGGAACGTCGCCCGGGACGAGCAGCTCATCGCCTGGTTCCGGGTCGGCATCCCCGCCTCCGATCCCACGGCGCGCGCGGCGTCCCCGCGTCGCTCGGATGGCTGAATCCGCAGCCGCGGTGGTCGATGCGCTCCAAATGCAGGTGCCGACGGGCGTCGTCGTCTCGGCGTCCGTCGGCACCGCATCCGGGCCGTTCCGGGCCCGTCCGACCTCGGCTGGTCGTAGCGCCGAATCCGGCTCGGCGCGCGACTGCGCCAGGGCGGCACTCGCGATGCTCGGCCAGCGCTCCACGGACATCCCGACGGGGGAGGGCGGGCAACCGGTCTGGCCGGCCGGCTTCGTCGGGAGTCTCTCGCACTGCCCCGGTTTCACCATCGCAGCCGTCGGTCGCGTCGGCGTCGCGAGCGCCATCGGGATCGACGTCGAGGTGCACCGGCCCATCCGTCCCGCCGTCGCGGCGACGATCGTCTGCGGGAGTGAGGCGTCCATGCTCGCGCGACTCGCCTCGAGCCACCCGACCGTCGCGTGGAGCGCCGTGTTGTGGAGCGTCAAGGAGAGCGTCTTCAAGGCGTGGTACCCGCTCACCGGGCGATGGGTCGACTACACGGCATGTGAGGTCGTGATCCACCCGGATCGGGGCTCGTTCGATGCGCGGGTCGTCGCGCCGGCCGGCCCGACCACGCCGCGCACCTTCGCCGGCCGATGGTCGGTGGTGGGCACCCACCTCTGCAGCGTCGTCATCGTTCCGGTCTCGCGGCGACAGGACGGGGACCGGCTGATCCGGTCCACGCGGGTACCGTTGAGGACGATGTCGTAGACCGCAGGAGGAGGGGCCATGCCGGACGAGGAACGGACGAGGACCGACTGGCGCGCAGTGGCCGCCGCCCTCGCGAACGACGACACCCGGACGGTGTACGCACAACTCGCCCTCGGGCAGGAGCCCGATCTGGGCGCCACCCAGCGTGCTGTGCGACGGGCCGAGCAGAGCGTCCAGACGTTGTCTCGGGCGGGCCTGCTGGACGACGGCGGGCGCGTCTCGGGCGAGGTGTTCCGAGACCTGCTCGCAGCCGCCGCACCGCCGAAGCGCGAAGGAATCGACCGCTTCCTGGTCGACGGTCGGATCGTGCAGTACCCGTCGAATCCCGACGAGCGGCAGGCGCTGTTACAGCGGGTCGCGGCATCAGCGCTCCAGCCGTACGAGGTGGTCGACGAAGCTGAGATCAACGAGCGGTTGTCCGCGTTCCACGACGACGTCGCGGTACTTCGGCGGTACCTCGTGGACGCGCAGCTCGTCGAGCGCACGCGCTCGGGGACCGAGTACGCGCTCGTCACCTGAGTCAGCCGCCCTTCGACAGGCTCAGGGAGCGGCATGCGCGAGGTCGGACCTGTTCCGGTCACTGAGCTTGTCGACGTGCCCACGGGGGTCCTGCGGGGCTGCCATTCGACAGGCTCAGGGACCGGGAAGGGGGCTCAGGGACCGGGAAGGGGGCTCAGGGACCGGGGAGGGGGCTCAGGGACCGGGATGGGGGCTCGGGGACCAGGCGGGAGGCTCAAGGCCCGCCGCCGGCGTCAGGCGCGGATGTCCTTCGTGAGTTCGGCGACGAGAGCGGCCCGCTGCTCGCGGGTGGACGGCCGACCTTCGGCGTCGGGACGCTCCTGCCACGGGAACGGTCCAGTGGCGCGGCGATACTCGACCCCGAGGGCGTCGAGGCGGGCGAGGTGCTGCTGCAGCCGTGCCTCGAAGCCCGCGAGGTCGCGATCGCGGCCGACCCAGGCGACCTCGGCGAGGGCGCACAGTCGCGGATACGCCTGGTAGTCGATGACGCGGGCGGAGTCCATGTGCTCCGTCCAGATGTTCGCCTGCACCCCGATGATGTGCTCGGCCTGCGCCTCCGTCAGCTCCGCCGGCACCGGCTCGAAGGTGTACACCTCCGAGACCGTCAGTGGCGGCCCGACCGGGATCGGCTCACCCGGCAGCTCCGACTCGCGGTAGTCGAGGTAGACGCGGTCGTCCGGGCAGGCGATGACGTCGTACCCCTGGCGTGCGGCGGCGACCGCACCGAACTCGCCGCGCCAGGAGGCGACGGTCGCGTCCTTCGGCAATCCGCCGCCCTCGAGGATCTCGTCCCAGCCGTACAGGCGCCGGCCCGCGGCTGACAGGTGCGCCTCGAGCTGGCGGATGAACCACGCCTGCAGCGCTTCGACGGTGTCCAGCCCACGCTCGGCCATGAGGGCCTGCGTTCGAGCGCTCGCCGCCCAGCGGGTCTTCTTCGCCTCGTCGCCACCGACGCCGATGAAGGTCGACGGGAACAGCTCCATGACCTCGTCGAACACGGTGCGGAAGAACGCGACCGTCTCCTCGCCCATGTCGAGGATCGCCTCGTTGATGCCCCACCGTGTCCACACCGACGGCTCGTCCGCGTCCTGCGCCACGTCCGGCACACCCAGCTCGGGGTAGGCGGCGATGATCGCTCGCGCATGGCCGGGCAGGTCGATCTCGGGGACGACCGTGATGGACCGCTCTGCGGCGTAGGCGACGATCTCGCGCAGGTCGTCCTTCGTGTAGAAGCCGCCGTGCGGGCGGCCGTCGCCGGGAGCGTGCCGTGCTGCACCGTGCTGGCTCTCGGTCCGCCACCCGCCGACCTCGGTCAATTTCGGGAAGGCGTCGATCTGGATGCGCCAGCCTTGGTCGTCGGTGAGGTGGAAGTGGAGGACGTTGAGCTTGTGGCGTGCGGCGAGATCGATGAACCGCAGCACGTCGGACGTGGGGAGGAAGTGCCGTGCCACGTCGAGCATGACGCCGCGCCAGCCGAAGCGCGGGGCGTCGTCGATGGTCGTCGCCGGGACGGTCCAGTCGACGCCGGGGACGAGCGCACGGCGGTTGACCGCCGGTGGGAGGAGCTGGGTCAGGGTCACCGCACCCGAGAACGCACCGGAGGCGTCGGCGGCGACGATGCGCACACCGTCCGCGTCGACCACGAGCCGGTAGCCGCCGGCCGCGACGGTGTCGTCGTGGATGAACGCGATGCTGTCGGTCCGCATGTCGATCCGTGCGTCGAGGTCGAACCCGGTCGACGTCTGCAGCACCCCGCGCAACCAGCGGGTCGCGGCCGTGAAGCGGCGGTCACCGCCGAGCCCGGTCGTCTCGCTCAGCGTGAAGGCGCCGTCGTGCTGCTGGATGGACACGGGCAGTGGAAGCATCGGTGGTTCTCTCCTCGAGTGCTGTTGGGCCGTTCTCAGGACATCCGCGGCGCGGCTCGCCGGGAACCCGGTGACACGCCGGAGGACTCCTGAGAAAGGTTCCGGATGGTGGAGGTCAGGACGGGCGGTCGACGAGGGTGGTGAGGCGGTCGGCGATCAGCGTATCCGAGACGACGGTGAGCGGCGACTGACCGGCCTCGGCGGCGAGCTCGGCGATGCTGCGGCCGACGAGCTCGCGGAGGTCGGGGTGCGACACCTGCGCGATGCGCACAGCGGACCAGTCGACGCGCTCGTCGAACGGCGGCTCGGCGAAGGCCCGTTCGAGTTCGTCGACGACGGCGTCGTCACGGAGGCGGTCGATGACGGCGTCGCCGCCACCGCCGGTCACCCAGGTGGGCAGCAGGGCGGTGAGGGCGGTGCCGCGGAGGACGCCGTCGAGCAGGATGGTGCCGGTGCCGTGATCCATGGGCCGCTCTCCAGTCGTCGGGCGATTGCGCATGTTGCAACGGGGGTTGCGTCAATGCCCGACAACTGTAAAGGGTCCGAACAAACGTGTCAACGGTGTGGAGACGGTGTGGCGGGGCGGGTTGCTCGGCACTTCGACAGGCTCAGTGACCGGGGATGGCGGCTCAGTGACCGGGGAGTGTGGCTCAGTGACCGGGGGAGGGTGGCTCAGCACTTCGACAGCTCAGTGACCGGGGGGAGTGTGGCTCAGCACTTCGACAGGCTCAGTGACCGGGGAGGGGGGGCTCAGTGACCGGGGGAAGTAGCTTGGTGACCGGGGGAGGGCCTCGGCTCCGCGGTCGGGGCGCCTACTCCACGAGGCGGAGGCGGACCGCCATGAACTGGCGACCGGGCAGGTCGACCCGGACGGTACCGGTGTGGGTGCCGGGGAGGGTCTCGACCGTCATGTTCCAGGTGTCGAGCACGTCGACGTGGAACTCGCCCTCGGGGAGGAAGACGTTGCGGAACCGCGGCCGGTTGAAGCCGAAGTAGCCGATGACGTAGCGGCCGGCCACCCCGCCCCACGGCACGTCCCAGTCGCCGGGCAGCGGGTCGAGGACGCCCGTCGGGGACTCCGCCGAGATGCGCTCCAGGAACGCGACGCGGTCGGGACTCGAACCGATGAGCGGCCCGCCCTTCGACCAGAACAGCTCCTCCCGGTCGTTGAGGTAGGTCTCGCCGTGGCCGACGTAGCCGCCGCGGATCGCACCCTCCCAGAACCGTCGCACCATCTCCTCGCCGGTGATGTTGCCCCAGCCCTGGTCGATGTCGCCCTCGTAGGCGCACTCGTCGATGACGATCGGCTTGCCCCACTGCTCGCGCCAGGCGTCGGTGTTCTCCGCGGTCCGGTAGACGTCGACGCGCTGCACGCTGCAGTGCGTGATCCACGGCTTGGTGTAGTCGTAGAACCCCTGGCAGTTGTGGATGGAGTTGAGGTGGCCGTGAGGGTCCTCCGCGCCGACGACCGCCGCGAGCCGCTCCCAGTCGTCGTTCGTCTTCGCCCAGAGCAGGTCGTACTCGTTCGCCATGGACCACCACACGTTCGCGAACGCGGCGAGCCGGCGGACGGCGTAGCGGAGGTACCGTTCGTCGACGGCCGGACCGAGGTCCGCGAAGCCCCAGCGGTCGTAGGCGTGGAAGAGGATGAGGTCCGCTTCGATGCCGAGCGCGCCGAGCTGGGTGATGCGCCGCTCGAGGTTCGCCCAGTACGCCGGGTCGAACCGCTGGTGGTCGAACCCGTCGGCGAGCGAGCCGACGAAGGGGAACGTCTCCGGCTCGTTCGCGTTGTAGAGGTACGACTTCGGGAACACGCACATGCGGATCTTCGTGAACGGTGCGGCCTCCAGAGCGCGCAGCGTCTGCTCCTGCAGTTCCTCGGGCTGGTGCGTCCAGGCGTAGGCGGTCGTGCCGAGCGGGCGGTGGCGGGTGCCGTCCGCGTGGGCGAAGTGGTAGCCGTCGACGCGCACCGGTCCGTGGCTGTCCGTCGCCGCGGCCGACACGGTGAACATGCCGGCGACGCCGTCGAGCGAGCGGGCGGTCGAGCTCGTGGTGAACGACCACTCGCCCTGCTCCTCGGCGAGCAGCCGCACCAGGTACCGTCCGTCGCCGTCGTAGAACCCGCCGACGGTGAGCTCGCGTGCACCGTTCGTGAACGTCGCGCCGAGTTCCACGTCGACGAACGGGTTGCCGTGCGACGGCCCGTCCAGCCGGATCTCCACGACGCCGTACTGCGGGACGTCGCCGGGGACCGTCAGGGTCGCCGAGCCGCGCGGGACGTCCTGGCTCTCGTAGTCGGGAGCGGGCTCGATCGCGGCGCCGTAGGGTGCGCGGGCCTCGGGACCGTCGTCGACCTGTGCGAGCGCCGCCCAGAGACGATCCTTCGCCGCGTCGTCCTGCAGTTCCGGCACGATCGCCGACAGCTGCCCGAGACGGATGCTGCGGAACTGTTTGGCCATCGGCGACGCGGCGATGCCGGGCAGGAACTGCTCGAGGACGGTGCGACCCGCCGGGCTCTCGATGACGTCTCCGAAGGCGGAACTGCGGTCGAACATGGATCTCCTGTGATCGGCCGAGCGGGTCGGCGGCGGGTGCTACTGGTGCAGGCGGTGCGAGTGTTGCACGTGGAACGGTCGAGTGGGGGTTATCGCGCAACTCCTGGTGCCGGAGTGGCTGCAGCCAGCGCCGCGTCCACCTCGTCGAGCATCGACGGCGGCGTGAACATGAGGAGCTGACGGACGGTCCGACCACGACTCCACTGGGTGCCGCGGCGGATGTCGTCGGCCTTGGCCTGATCGTGGGCACCCACCGAGCGCAGGAGGGCGTCGTACGCGGCCGGTCGGTCGATGATCTCGGAGAGCGGCGAGTCGAGGCCGAGCGTGATGTCGTCATCGGCACTCGAGCCGGCGTCCGTGACCTCGACCGTCCAGTCGTGACGACCGGACCCGGCCGTCTCCTCCGGGGCACCCGGCAACGCGACCGTCGCCGTCGTGTTCGGCGGCACGACCGCCGACACGCGGAGTGAGGACCCATCGCGTCGCCACGCCACCGACGCCTCGCCGTAGGGCGTGACATGTCGGGCTTCGGCGTGGTCGAGCCCGTCGATCGGCCGCGGCGCGATCCGCAGTTCACGGTAGCCGGGAGCCGCGGGCGCGAGGCCGGCCACGGTGCGGTGCAGCCAGTCGGCGACGGCACCGAGCGCGTAGTGGTTGAACGAGGTCATCTCGCCCGGGTTGACCGAGCCGTCCTCGAGCAGGCTGTCCCAGCGCTCCCAGATCGTGGTCGCGCCCTTGGTGACGGGCGAGAGCCAGGAGGGGTTCTCGGTCTGGAGCATGAGGCGGCCGGCCGCGCGGAGGTGTCCGCCGTCGGCGAGTGCGTCGGTGATGAGCGGCGTCCCCACGAAACCGGTGCCGATGCGGTAGCCGTCGGCGCGGACGAGGTCGGCCAGGCGGTCCGCGAGGCGTTGTCGGACGGTGGGATCGTCGACGAGGTCGAACCGCAGGGCGAGGGCGTACGCGGTCGGCGCGTCGGACATCATCCGGCCGCCGGGCGTCACGTACTCGGCGGCGAAGGCCGCCCGACTCCGCTCTGCCAGGTCGCCGTACCGCTCGGCGTCCGCCGTCTCCCCGAGGAGCCCGGCGGTGTCGGCGAGGATCCGGAGGGACCGCGCGTGATAGGCGCTCGCGACGATGTCCGAGTCGACCCTGGCCTTCGCCGGCTGGTCCGGCGGCGCGCTCGGGTCGAGCCAATCGCCGAGCTGGAAGGTGTTCGACCAGAGACCGTCGGTGCTCACCCGGAGGACGGCCTCCACCCAGGAGCGCATCGACGGGTACTGCTCGCGCAGGACACCGAGGTCGCCGTAGCGCTCGTGGAGCACCCACGGCACGACGGTCGCCGCGTCGCCCCAGGCCGCGGTCGGACCGCCACCGGCGAAGCCGGACAGCGCGGCCGGGACCACCATCGGGACGACACCGTCCTGGTGTCCCTGTTCGAGCGCGAGGTCGCGCAGCCAGGAGTCAAGGAAGGCGGAGCTGTCGTAGAGGAAGCTCGCGGTCGGGGCGAAGACCTGCAGGTCACCGGTCCAGCCGAGTCGTTCGTCGCGCTGCGGGCAGTCGGTCGGGATGCTCAGGAAGTTGCCGCGCATGCCCCAGACGACGTTCTCGTGGAGGCGGTCGAGCAGCTCGTGCGAGGAGGAGAACCAACCCGTGCGCGTGAGGTCGCTGTGGAGGACGACGGCGGTGACCGACGCCGGGTCGAACGCGCCCGGCCAGCCGTCGATCTGCGCGTAGCGGAAGCCGTGGAAGGTGAAGCGCGGCTCGATCGTCTGCTCGCCGTCGCCCGAGAGCGTGACGTGGTCGGTGGCCGCGGCGTTGCGGAGGGGGCGCAGGGCGAGTTCGCCCTCGTCGAGGACCTCCGCGTGCCGGAGCGTGAGCGTCGTGCCCCGCGGGCCGGCGACGGTGAGCCGGAGGCGGCCGACGAGGTTCTGGCCGAAGTCGAGGATGGTCGCGCCCGACGGCGAGGTGAGCACCTCCGCCACTGCGCGCTCCTCGATGCGACGGACGGGCGCGGCGATGCGGGCCTCCGGCACCGGGTGCGCAGCGTCGTCGACGAGGGCCGGGGCCCAGGTGGACGCGTCGGACGCCGTCGTCGACCAGCCGGGTTCGGCCAGGGTGGTGTCGATCGCCTCGCCGGCGTAGATGCCGCTGTCGACGAGCTCGGCACCGTCGGCCGCCGACCAGCTCGCATCGGTGACGAGCGTCTCCGTCGTCCCGTCGAGGTAGTCGAGCTGCAGCTGGGCGGCGAAGCGTGGCTGGTCGCCGTAGATCCGCTCGGCGAACTGGAAGAACCCGTAGCGCTCGGTGTACCAGGCACCGGCGACGGTCGCGGCGAGGACGTTCTCGCCCGGCTCGACGAGCGCGGTGACGTCGACGGTCTCGTGCACGAGGCGGTCGCCGTAGGCGGTCCAGCCGGGGGAGAGCACGTCCTCCGAGGCGGGAACCCCGTTGAGCTGTGGCTCGGCGGCACCGAGCGCGGTCCAGAACAGCCGGGCGCGACGGACGGGCCGGTCGACGGTGAACGCGCGGCGCACCCGGATCGGTTGCGCAGCACGCTCGGGTGCCGCGAGACCGATGAAGCTGGCGGTCCAGGCGCCGCCGGCGAGGAACGCGGCTTCGACGTCGATCGGCTCGCTCCAGGGTGTCTCCTCGCCCGCGGTCGACGCGGCACGGACCTCGACGGTGCGCACCTCGTCCGGGGCGAGCGGCGGGAACGGCCAGGAGACGAGGACGGAGTCGCGGCCCTCGACGCGCGCCGTGGCACCACTGCCGTCCCGGAGCTCGGCCCAGGCCTGCACCCAGTCGGCGCCCGACGTCTCGACGGTCCAGCTCAACCGAGGCGTCGGT
Organism: Plantibacter sp. MCCC 1A11337; assembly: GCF_013349365.1. Classification (NCBI taxonomy): domain Bacteria; kingdom Bacillati; phylum Actinomycetota; class Actinomycetes; order Micrococcales; family Microbacteriaceae; genus Plantibacter; species Plantibacter sp. MCCC 1A11337. Next base: position 360,396 of record NZ_JABJWX010000002.1, read on the forward strand.
GTCGCGACCGCGGGACTGTCGTCACGGGTCTCCGCACGCAGACGGCCGATCCGCGCGACGTGCGCGGTCATCGGGAGGTCCCTGCCGCAATGGTGACGACGTGCTCGTCCACGAGGTCGACGACGGACGATCCGATCCGGAGGGTGACGTCACCTGGCTCGACCTGCCAGCCGTCCGCCCAGTGGGCGAAGACCCGCGCAGGCAGGGCGACCTCCCAGGCGACCGATTCGCCGGCGCCCGCGCGGACGACGGCCGATCCGACGAGCCAGCGCACAGGGCGGTCGACCGAGGAGTCCGGTCGCTCCGCGAACACCTGCACGACGTGCTTGCCGGCGCGGTCACCGGTGTTCGTCGCGGTCCCGGAGACGCGGGCGTCACCGGAGGCGACGTCACCCGCGACCTCGCCACCGTCGATGGACCAGCTCGTGTACCCGAGCCCGTGCCCGAACCAGTAGGCGGGCGTGGCACCCGAGCGGAGCCATGCGCGGTAGCCGATGTGGATGCCCTCCTCGTAGCGGAGCACGCCGTCCACCGGGGTGACGTCGAGCACCGGGACGTCGTCGAGCGCTGCAGCCCAGGTGGTGCTCAGGCGACCACCGGGTTCGGCGACGCCGAGGAGCACGTCGGCCAGGGCGTTGCCCATCTCCTGCCCGCCGAACCAGCCGAGGAGCACGGCGGCGACCTCGTCGCTCCAGGGGAGCAGGACCGGGGCGCCGGAGTTGACGATCACGACGGTGCGTGGGTTCACGGCGGCGACGGCCCGGACGAGCTCGTCCTGACGGCCGGGGAGTGTGAGGCCACTGCGGTCCCAACCCTCCGACTCGACCTTCGAGTTCGTGCCGACGACCACGACGGCGACATCGGCCTCGCGGGCCGCCTCGACCGCCTGGGCGATGAGGGCGTCGGGGTCGGAGTCGTCGGGAGCGCGACCGACGGTGACGCTGATCGCGCCGAGACCGTTCTCGCTCGGGGAGAGGTCGAACTCCGCGCGGAGCTGGACCGGGACGTCGGACTGGGCGGCGAACGCACCCGTCGCCGACGGCGGGGCGAGCAGCGCCGCGCCGAGATCGTTCCCGACGACCACGGGCTGCTCGTCGACGAGGAGGACGCCGTCGACGAAGAGCCGGCCGTGGAGCCCCGTGGCGAAGCCGAGGCGCAGCTGCTCGGTGGCGTCGGGCGTGTACGTGGTGGTGAGGACGAGCTGCGACGCCGTGGTGACCGGGGCGTCGCCGCCGAACCAGACGAGCGCGGTGGATCGGCGGTCCTCGGTGAAGAGCTCTGCACCGTCGGCGTCGAGGAACGTGGCGACGAGACCGGGGTCACCCGTGCGCGGGTTGGTGAGGCGCTCGAGCGGGAGTTCTGCGACACCCTCCTGCACGATCGCGCCGACGGCGTAGTCGATCGTCGCCTCGGGGAGTGCGAGTCGCAGTCCCTCGAGTGGGCTGACGGTGTGCTCGGGGAGGACCGTCGCACTGCCACCGCCCTGGGTGCGGGAGTCGCGGGCATTGTGCCCGATGACGGCGACGCGGGTGAGCGTGGCCGCGTCGAGGGGCAGGGTGCCGTCGTTGTCGAGCAACACGACGCCCTCGGTCTCGGCCTCGCGGGAGAAGGCGACCCCGTCGACCGGGGCCGGCGCCAGCGCCTCGTCACCGAGTGCGCCGACGCGGACCGCGAGGGCGAGGAGTCGGGCGACCTTACGGTCGACGTCGGATTCGGCGACGCGTCCGTCGCGGACGGCCTCGACGAGTGCCGCGCTCCATGCGGGAGCAGGACCGGGCATGGCGAGATCCTGCGACGCCGGCGCCGAGCCGAGGCTGCGGACGCCGGTCCAGTCGCTGACGACGACGCCGTCGAAGCCCCACTCCGAGTTGAGCGGCGTCTCCAGCAGGTCGTTCTCGCTCATCGTGACGCCGTCGACGGAGTTGTAGGCGCTCATGATCGCCCAGGTGCCGGCCTCGGTCACCGTGCGCTCGAACGGCGCGAGGTAGAGCTCGCGGAGGGCGCGCTCGCTCGCGTGCACGTCGACCGTGAAGCGGTCGGTCTCGGAGTCGTTGGCGACGTAGTGCTTCGGGGTCGCGGCGACGCCGTTGTCCTGCAGGCCGCTGACGTAGGCGGCCGCGAGCGAACCGGTGAGTTCCGGGTCCTCGCTGAACGCCTCGAAGTGCCGCCCGCCGAGCGGTGAGCGGTGGAGGTTGATGGTCGGGCCGAGGACGACGTCGACACCCTTGCGGCGGGCCTCGGCCGCCGCGACGGCGCCGTATCGGTAGGCGAGCGACGGGTCCCAGGAGGATGCCAGCGCGGTCGCCGACGGGAGGTTGATCGACGGCGAGCGCTCGTCCCACAGCGGACCGCGGACGCCGGCCGGGCCGTCGGACAGGACCATGGCGCGCAGGCCGATCTTCTCGAGCGGGACCGTGGTCCAGAAGTCGGCGCCGGAGACGAGTGCGACCTTCTCCTCGAGGTCGAGCCGGGCGACGAGGGCGTCGATCGCCGCGGTGTCGACGGGCTTCGTGACGGCGGCGTGCCGGGGAGTGGTGATGGTCATGCGGTGTGGGTCCGTTCTGGGGTGGCCCTTCGACAAGCTCAGGGACCGGTTGTGGGGTCTCGGGGACCGGTTGTGGGTCTCGGGGACCGGATGGTTGTCCTTCGACAAGCTCAGGACCGATGGTGCGCCCGGCCGGCCAGGTTCCTGGCCCCGGCCGACCGGGCGGTCGAAGCGACGGTCAGGCGGCGGACTCCGCCGCACGCTGCTCGTCGATGAGGCGGCGGCGCTCCACCCGGCGGTCCTCCTGGCGGTCCGGGTCGGGGATCGGTGCCGCCATGAACAGGCGCTGCGTGTAGGGGTGGGCCGGGTGCGCCGTCACCTGGTCGCCGTCGCCGGACTCGACGATCTCCCCGTGGTACATGACCGCCACGCGGTGGCTGATGTGCCGGACGACCGCGAGGTCGTGCGAGATGAACAGGTAGGCGACGCCCGTCTGTTCCTGGATGTCGATGAAGAGGTCGAGGACCCGCGCCTGCGTCGACAGGTCGAGGGCCGACACGGGCTCGTCGCACACGATGAGCTTCGGATCGAGGGCGAGCGCCCGGGCGATCGCGATGCGCTGTCGCTGCCCGCCCGAGAACTCGCGGGGGAGCCGTGAGGCCGCGCCGGTCGGCAGCTGCACCTGGTCGAGCAGGGATCCGACGCGCTTGCGGGCGTCAGCACCGGAGACGCCGCGGACGGTGAGCGGCTCGGTGAGGATCTGCTCGATCGTGAGCGAGGGGTTGAGCGAGGAGTACGGGTCCTGGAACACGACCTGGATCTCCGAGCTCAGCGCCCGGCGCTCCTTGCGCTTCAGGTGCCCGATCTCCTGGTCGCAGTAGCGGATGCTGCCGCCGGTGACCGGGGCGAGGCCCAGCACGGCGCGACCGAGCGTGGTCTTGCCGGAGCCGGACTCGCCGACGAGGCCGACGGTCTCACCGGGCTTGATGTCGATCGACACGCCCTTGAGCGCCTTGAACGACTGGGCGCGGAACCCCTTGCCCGGGTACTCGACTTCGAGGTCCTTCACCTCGAGCAGTGACGACGTCATCGGGTCTCTCCTGTCAGGTTCGTCGCGAGTGCCGGTCGGGCGGGACCCTCGTCGAGGATCGCGCCGAGCAGCGACTGCGTGTACGGGTGCTGCGCGTGGTTGAAGATCGAGCGCACCGGCCCGGTCTCCACGATGAGGCCGTTCTGCATGACCGAGACGCGGTCGCAGAGGTCGGCGACCACACCGAAGTTGTGCGTCACGAGGAGCATCGCCATGTGGCGTTCCGCCTGGAGGTCGCGCAGCAGGTCGAGGACCTCGGCTTGCACGGTCACATCGAGCGCGGTGGTGGGCTCGTCGGCGATGATGATGTCCGGGTCCGTCGAGACGGCGCCGGCGATGAGCACACGCTGCGCCATACCGCCCGAGACCTCGTGCGGGAATGCGGCGAAGGTGCGCTTGGGGTTCGGGATGCCGACCCGCTCGAGCAGGGCGAGTGCCTTGTCCGTCGCCTCCTTCCTGCTGAGGCCGAGGGTGACGCGCAGGGGTTCGACGAGCTGGCTGCCGATCGTGAACGCCGGGTCGAGGTTCGACATCGGCTCCTGCGGGATGTAGCCGATGCGCTTGCCGCGGATGGCCGTGTACTCGCGCTCCCCGAGGGTGTCGAGCCGGGTGCCCTCGTAGCGGATCGTCCCGTCGGTGACCCGGCCGCCGCGGGGCAGGAGCCCGAGGACGCCCCACGCCGTCTGCGTCTTGCCCGAGCCGGATTCGCCGATGAGGCCGTGGACCTCGCCCTTGCGGATGTCGAGGTCGACGCCGTGGACGACCTCGGTGACTCGGCCGCCCTCCTGGTCGTAGCCGACGCGGAGGTCGCGGACGCTGAGGACGAGCTCCTCGGCACGGACGGCGGCGCGGGCGTCGTCGTCGTGGCGGATGGGCGGGACACCGACGATCTCGTCCTCGCTGATCCCGGAAGTGCTGATCGACTGGGTGACGATCGTGTTCGAGCCGGTCTTCGACGTCGTCACGATCTTGTGACGGCGCCGGCGGACGGACACGGTGCGCTCGAGCTCGTCACGCATCGCGTTGGCGAGCAGGGTGAGCGCGATGCAGGTGAGCGCGATCGCGAGCGACGGCCACACCATGAGGATCGGTGCCTTGTAGATGTTCGTGAAGCCGTCGTTGAGCATCGAACCCCAGGTCGGCACCGACAGGTCGCCGAGACCGAGGAACTCGAGGCCGGACTGGATCGCGATGGCGATGCCCGCGATGATCGCCGACTGGATGATGATCGGTGCGCGGACGACCGAGAGGATGTGCCTGCCGATGATGCGCGGGTCGCTGAGTCCCGAGACCCGGGCGGCGTCGACGTAGAGCTCCGAGCGGACGGCTGTGACCGCCGCGTAGACGAGGCGGAAGTAGGAGGGCGAGAGCAGGATGCCGAAGATCGCCATCGAGATCCAGACCGATGGGCCGAGGACGGCGCGGGCGGCCAGCAGGACGACGATGCCGGGCAGCGCCATGATGAGGCCCGTGAACCACGAGGACACGGAGTCGAACCACCCCTGGTAGTACCCGGCGATCAGCCCGGCGACGACCCCGATGACGATCGCGACGACGAGGGCGAGGAGTGCTGCGGCGACGCTGATCTGGGTGGCGGCGAGCAGGCGGGAGAACACGTCGCGCCCGGCACTGTCCGCTCCGAGGAGGTGGTCGGAACTCGGTGGCGCAAGGACCTGCTGCAGGGACGCGAGGTTCGGGTCCTGCGGGGCGATGAGCGGTCCGAAGATCGCGACGACCCCGATGAGCACGAGGAACACGAGGGACGCGGCGCCGATCGGGCGCTTGAGGAGCCGACGTAGGAGGTTGACGCGGACCTGCGGGGTCGGGACGGTGAGCGGGGTTTCGATGGCGGTCATGACAGTCGCACCTTCGGGTTGAGCGCAGCCTGCGCGAGGTCGATGAGCAGGTTGACGACGACGACGATGATGGCCGTCGCGATGACGACCCCCATGACGATGGGGATGTCGCCCTGGGTCGTGGCCTGCACGGCGAGCTGTCCGATGCCCGGCAGGGCGAAGATCTGCTCGATGATGACGGCGCCGCCGAGGAGGCCGATGAACTGCACGGCGAGGACGGCGAGGGCGGGGCCGCCGGCGTTCCGCAGCACGTGCTTGTAGATGACGCGCCCCGTACCGAGCCCGCGGCTGCGGAGCGTCCGGACGTAGTCCTTCGACATCGCGTCGACGACGGAGCCGCGCACCTGCTGCGAGACCGTCGCGATGGCGCCGATCGCGAGGGCGATGATCGGCAATGTCACCGAGGCGACCCAGCCGGAGAAGGACGTGGTGATCGGGATGTACCCGGTGGCTTTGAACAGGCGGAGGTTGATCGCGAAGGTGATGACGAGCACGAGAGCGATGAGGAAGCTGGGGATCGCGAAGCCGATGACGGAGATGAACTGGACGACGTTGTCGATCCATCCACCGCGACGGGCGGCGAGGACACCGAGGATGACGGACACGATCGCGGCGATGATGGTCGCGCCGAGCACGATCGAGAGGGTGACGGCGAGGCGGCCGGTGACGCCCGAGGACACGAGCTGGCCGGTGAACCACGAGCGGCCGAGGTCGCCCTGGAAGGCGGAGGCGATCCAGTCGAGGTACTGCACCGGCAACGGGCGGTCGAGGCCGAGTTCGGCGGCCTTCTTCGCGACGGTCTCGGTGGTGGCGCTCTGGCCGAGGATCCGGCGGGCGATGTCGCCGCCGCCGAGGTAGAGGAGGGAGTACGCGATCACGGAGATCACGAAGATGAGGACGACGCCGGACACCAGGCGTCTGAGGATGAATCCGAGCATGGGTCACTCCAGGAAGTGGGTGAGTGAGGGGTGTTGGGGCCGGCCCGCCCGAGCGCTGGACGCTCGGGCGGGCCGGGGTCGATACGACACGTGCGACCGGTCGGTCCCGGCCCCGGAGCCTGTCGACGGGCGGGCCTGCGACGGGTTCCGGTTCCGGTCCCTGAGCCTGTCGAAGGGCGGACCCGCGACAGGCTCAGGACCAGCGGACTACTTCGGCTGGATGTCGTAGATGGACGGGTACGCGTTCGTCGGGATCATCTTGACGGTCGTGTTCGCGTCCGTCGCGAAGCTGCCCTGCACCCGGTAGAAGGGGGCGAACCACGCCTGCTCGACGATGTACTGGTTCAGTTCCTTCGCGACCTTGCCCTGCGTCGCCTCATCGCCGTACTGGATCTGCTTGATGTACTCGTCGACCTTCGGGTCGTCGTACTTGAAGGGGTTGAAGACGGCGTTCGGGGCGATCATGAACTGGATGAGCTGCCAGTCCGGGTTCTGCTCCAGCGCCATGAAGGAGACCGGGAACTTCGGGGCCAGGAGGTCGGCGATGAAGTTGTTGCCCGGGTCCGTGTACTCGGCGGTGATCCCGACGTCGGCCAGCTGCTGCGAGATCAGCGTGTAGGTGGTGGCGCCGAGCACCGTGGAGGACGGCATCGAGAGCGTCAGACCGTCGGCGTAGCCCGCCTCGGCGAGCAGCTCCTTGGCCTTCTCGGGGTCGTAGCCGTAGCGGTCGTCGAGCGACTTGTCGAAGGCGGGGGAGTTCTCCGGGAAGACCTGACCCGTGACCGTGCCGTTGTCGTTCTGCAGCGCCTTGAGCAGAGCCGGGCGGTCGAACGCGTAGTTGATGGCCTGGCGGACGCGGACGTCGGCGATCGCCGGGTTCATCGTGCCGGCGCGGTCGAGGAGCAGCATGCCCTGGAAGTCGAGCTCGTTGGCGTTGACGGTCCAGCCGGCGCCCTCGACCTCGGCGAGGTTGTCGTTGTTCGCGAGCTTGATGCCGTTGACCTCGCCCGACTTGACGGCGTTCAGGCCGGCGGTCGCGTCCTGGAGGACGTTGATGGTCAGCTTGTCGTAGTGCTGCCAGTCCTTGTTCCAGTAGTCGGGGTTCGCGGTGTAGCTGTAGCTCGTGCCGGTGACGGTCGCGGCCGTGTCGAGCACGTACGGGCCGGAGCCGACCGGGTTGGTGGCGAGGTCGGGGCTGTCGAACGACTCGGCGCTGGCGATCAGGCCGGGGTCGCGGGTGAGGTAGTTGAGCATGGCCGGGTCGGGTGCACTCAGGGTGATGACCACGGTGGTGTCGTCGGGCGCCTCGACGGAGGCGACACCCGCGAAGTAGCCGGCGTCGGGGGAGGTGCCGGTCTTGAAGCGCTCGAGGTTCTGCTTGACGACGTCGGCGGTGAGCTTCGACTTGTCGGTGAAGGTGACGTCGTCGCGGATCTTGAGCGTCAGGACGGTGTTGTCGTCGTTGTACTCGTAGGAGGTCGCGAGCGACGGCACGATCTCGCCGTCGGCTGTGGCGACGAGCAGGGTGTCGAAGACGGCCTGGTAGAAGGGCGAGCGGTTGCCCCATTCGGAGCCGGCCGGGTCGAACGTGGTGGGGGGCGTGATCGCACCCAGGATCAGGGTGCCACCGGAGCCGCTGTCAGAGCCGGAGGTGCTACCGGAGCATCCGGTGAGCACGAGTGCAGCAGCGGTGACCGCGACGGCTGCGGTCGTCTTCCATCGGAACATCTTTGTCCATTCGCTGTGAGCAATCCCTCATCGGATCGCTGGTGATTGAGGACGCTAGCACGAAAGCCGAGTGGTCACTAGCTTTTTGTTTTCGACCATGTCACAGTTGGATCACGACCAGGCCGCGGCGTTCGACGGGGAACGCGCTATCGTGAAGCCGTCCGAAGGGGGAGGTCGTCCGATGACATCGGTCAAGACCGGGAACAAGCCGCAGGGGAAGCCCCGCGGTGCATATGCGAAAACCGGTATGAAGCGCGTCGCGATCCTCGACGCCGCGCTCGCCGTCTTCGCCAACGGGGGATATCGCGCGGGTTCGCTCCGGGAGGTGGCCACGCAGGTGGGGATGAGCGAGGCCGGACTGCTGCATCACTTCCCGAACAAGAGCGCGCTGCTCGCCGCGGTGCTCTCCCACCGCGACGACCTCTCGGCGACGCTCGTGCCGATGGACGGCGACGACCCGATCGAGACGCTCCGGGGCTTGGTCGCACTCGCCCGCTACAACGCTTCCGTGCCCGGCGTGGTCGCGCTCTACTGCACGCTCTCGGCGGAAGCGACGTCGCCCGATCACCCGGCGCACGACTACTTCGTCGAGCGCTACGAGGGCACCCGCACGCGGCTCGAGCGCACCTTCGGGCTGCTCGTCTCCACAGGACGCGTGCGGGCCGGCTTCTCCACCACCAGCGCGGCCTTCATGACCCTCGCGCTCATGGACGGGCTGCAGGTGCAGTGGCTGCTCGCGCCGGAGTCGGTCGACATGGCGGACGAGCTCCACGCCTTCCTGTCGGGGCTCCTCGGTACCGAGCTCTAGGCGCCGAGCGGCCGACGCGCCACCAGGAGGTCCGCCCCCGGGCAGGAGCCTTCGAGCGAGTGCGTCCGGCTGCGGCGCTGATCTCCTGCTGTAGCGCTACGGCGTCGTCGCCCGTGCGTCGCGCAGGTCCGCGCCGACGGAGACGTACGAGACGCCGCGGCGGTGCCGGGTGAACGGTACGGAGACGACGGCCGCGGCGACGATGATGAAACTGAGGATCCCGATGATCCCGACGATCGTCTGCGTGAGGCCGCTCGTGGCGTCGGGTATCTGCGCGGCGGTCGTCGTGGCGGTGTACGGCAGGGCAACGACGGACCCGCGGTAGAGGCGGCGAGCCGCCGATCCGCGTCCGTCCGGCCACTCCGGAGCGAGCCAGACGAGGCGCTGCCCGAGCGACGCACCGCTCCCGATGAGCGCCGGCAACACGATCACGAGGACGACCGTGCCAGCGCCGATGCTGAGCACCTCGGGCAGCGTCGGGTCGTCGGCGGTCCCGGTCGCACCTGTGAGCAGGACGCGTGGGACGACGAACACGAGCGACAGCACCGTGATCGACAGGTTCACGGCGAACGCGTCGAGGACCATGCCGAACCAGCGTCGCCAGACGGTGATGGGTCGCGCCCGGTCGCGGGTGGCGCGCAGGGCCCGCGCGCTCGGCATCCACCCGAGGACGATCGGGGCGATGAGTGCTCCGATCGCGGCCCCGGCCGTGTTCGTGATCACGTCGTCGACGTCCGCCACCCGGTAGGCGCATTCGTACAAGCCCCAGATGCCCGTGTACTGCGTCGACTCGATCAGCAGGGAGACGAGCGCCCCGAGCAGGATGGAGACACCGAGCCCACGGTTCCAGTACCGCCGCGCAATGGCGCCGAACGGGATGAACAGGATCACGTTCAGGACGACCTGGAGGAACGCGTGGCTCGTCAGGGTGCTCAGGACCGAGAGCCCGGCGGTCTCCCGTGCGATGTCACCGATCGAGTGCCCGGGGATCAGCTCGAGCGCCCCGTGGGCCGTGCTGCAGTTCGCGCGCTCGTCCGGCAGCGGCAGCAGCGTGTACGCCACGAGGGCCACCGCGTAGACGCTGACCGCCGCAGCACCGATCACCCGAGGGAGCGACATCTGGCCGTAGCGACGGAGCTGCACGAGCAGAAGAGGACCGAGGACGGCGAAGAAGATCACCGTGCCGCCGACGAGTCCGACCCACGCCTGCCATGTCCACCCGCTCATTCCGACAACTGTAGGGCGCTCGCCGCGCCGTCGGCATCAGTCGCCGGAAGGACCCCGGTCATCCTGCAGAGGGTGCCGAACGGCGGATCCCTCGCTCGATGCAGGCGATGATGGAGTGTGCCGACGCTCATCGTGACCACCCATCCCGACCCCGACTCCCTCACCCATCACCTCGCCCAGCGGCTCGCGCAGGAGCTGCGCTCGACCTCGGACCCGGCCGGCGTCGAGGTCGCGGACCTGGCTGCGGAGGGCTTCGACCCGCGGTACACGCTCGCGGACCGCCACACCTACCGCGTCGGCGGGGACTTCACCCCGGACGTGGCCGCCGAGCAGGAGCGGCTCGACCGGGCCACCGACCTCGTGCTCGTGTTCCCGGTGTACTGGTGGTCGACGCCCGCGCTCCTCAAGGGCTGGTTCGACCGCGTCTTCGTCAACGGCTGGGCGTTCGGCCTCGACGCGGACGGCGGGATCGTCCGGAAGCTCGACCGCCTGCGCGTGCACCTCGTGCCGATCGCGGGCGACGACGCCGGGGTTTACGACCGCCACGGCTACGAGCAGGCGATGCGGACGCAGCTCGAGCACGGCATCGTCGACTTCTGCGGCGCTCGCCGCGGCGTGACGACCTTCCTCCATGACTCGGAGGGCGAGGACGCCGACGCGCGGACGCGCGCGGTCGAGGCCGCGGTGGACGCGGTCGTCGAGGCGATCCGCGCCTGACCGCCCTTCGACAAGCTCAGGGACCAGACCCGGTCACTGACCCGAACCCCGGTCACTGACCCGAACCCCGGTCACTGACCCGAACCCCGGTCACTGAGCCTGTCGAAGTGCTACGCCGTGAGGGTGCGGTTGAGGCGCTCGGTCGCGGTGTCCATGTGGTGCTGCATCGCAGCCGTGGCCGCCGCGGGGTCGCCCGACATGATCGCCTCGTAGACGGCCTCGTGCTCCTCGAAGGCGCGCTGGGCGTCGACGTCCTCGTGGATGCCGCGCTCCACCCAGATGCGGAGGAGCGAGCGGATGCTCTGCAGGAGGTCGGAGAGCACGCGGTTCCCGGTGGCCGAGGCGAGCTCCAGGTGGAACTTCAGGTCGGCCTCGATGAACTTGGTGCGATTGGCGCCCGCCTCGCTCATGGCGGTGAGGTGGTTGCGCAGCCGGTTGCGTGCCATGTCGTCCATGCGTGTCGCGGCGAGGCCGGCGGCGAAGACCTCCAGCTGACCGCGCACCTCGATGAGTTCGCGGGTCCGCGGCTCGCCGAGCATGAGGCCCCAGCTGAGCGTCTCGGGGAGGAGCTCGGAAACGCTGCCGCGGAGGTAGGTGCCGCTGCCCGGGCGGACGTCGACGACGCCGAGGATCTCGAGCGCCGCCAGGGCCTCGCGGACGGCGGACCGCCCGATGCCGAGGGACGCGGCGAGCTGACGCTCCGGTGGGAGGCGGGTGCCCGGGGCGATCTCACCGCTCGTGAAGTGGTCGAGCAGGCGCTTCGCGACGGCGGAGACGGCGGATCCCACGGCGACCGGTCCGAGGCTGGACGAGATGTCGTCGGTCGGCCGATCCGGGAACGCAGGCATGGGTTCACTGTATCGCGGCCCTTCGACAAGCTCAGGGACCGGCAGGGGTGCTCGGGGGCCGGCGACGCTTGAATTGGTCAACCGGTTGATGTATCGTTCATTCCGGTCCGGCCCGGACCACGCCCTGCCCGCGGCATCGATGCCGCCCACCCGAGGAGTCATAGTGGACACCACCGCCCCCGCGGCCAACCCGGCTGTCGAGCGATCAGCCATCCGGAAGGTCTCGATCCGTCTCGTGCCGTTCGTGGCGCTGATGTTCTTCATCAACTACCTGGACCGCACCGCTATCGGCTTCGCCGCCCCCAACGGCATGAACGAGGACCTCGCGCTCTCTGCCGCCCAGTTCGGCTTCGCGTCCGGCGTCTTCTTCATCGGCTACATCCTGCTCGAGGTGCCCAGCAACCTCGCGCTCAACAAGTTCGGTGCCCGCCGCTGGCTCGCCCGCATCATGGTCACCTGGGGTATCGTCGCGGTCCTGTTCACCTGGGTCGCCAACTTCGAGCAGCTCGCGATCCTCCGGTTCGTGCTCGGTGTCGCCGAAGCCGGCTTCTTCCCCGGAGCGATCCTCTTCCTCAGCCTCTGGGTCCCGGCCAAGCACCGCAGCAAGATCCTCGCCCTCTTCTACCTGGCGCAGCCGCTCACCACCGTCATCGGCGCACCTCTCGCCGGGTGGCTCATCGGTCAGCACGGCGTGTTCTTCGGTCTCGAGGGCTGGCGCTTCATGTTCCTCGGCGTCGGTGCACCGGCCATCATCATCGGTGTGATCGCCTGGTTCTACCTCAAGGACCGTCCGTCCGAGGCCAAGTGGCTCACCCCCGAGGAGCAGACCTGGCTCACCGCGGCGCTCGCCCACGAGAAGGCGACCACCGAGCAGAAGCAGGGCCACGTCAGCATCAAGCACGCCTTCAAGAGCGGCCGCGTCTGGATGCTCGCGTTCATCTACTTCGGCTTCATCTACGGCCTCTACGCACTCGGTTTCTTCCTGCCGACGATCATCGCCGGGTTCCAGGAGTCGTTCGGGGTCGAGTTCGACGTCATGCAGAAGGGTCTCATCACGGCCATCCCGTACGTGCCGGCCGCCATCGCCCTGTACTTCTGGTCTCGTGACGCGACGCGTCGTGGCCTGAAGACCTGGCACATCGTGATCCCCGCGATCGTCGGCGCCGTGAGCATCCCGCTCGCGCTCTTCGCCAACTCGCCCGCCCTGACCATCGCGATCATCGCGGTCACCGCCATGGCGATCTTCGCCGCGCTGCCGAACTTCTGGACGCTGCCCACGCAGTTCCTCACCGGTGCGGCAGCGGCCGCGGGTATCGCGCTCATCAACACGGTCGGCAACCTCGCCGGGTTCTCGGCGCCGTACATCACCGGCGCCGTCGCGGACCTCACCAAGGTCGGCGACACCCCGCAGTACGTCGTCCCGATGTTCATCGTCGGTGGCTTCATGATGATCTCCGCCACGCTCATGGTGATCCTCTCCAAGCAGCGGAGCTCTCGCGAGCTGCGGGTCACCCACGACGACCTCACGGGCAAGACCCGATGACGCGCCTCTTCAACGACCCGGCGGAGTTCGCCGACGAGATGATCGACGGTTTCGTCGCCGCGAACCGTGACCAGGTCCGGCGCGTGACCGGCGGCGTCGTCCGGAGCACCCGGACGCCCGAGGGCACGGTCGCGCTCGTCATCGGCGGTGGCTCCGGCCACTACCCGGCGTTCGGCGGCATCGTCGGCCAGGGCCTCGCGCACGGCGCGGCGATGGGCAACCTGTTCGCCTCACCCTCCGCCCACCAGGTCGAGTCGGTCGCGAAGGCGGCGCAACGCGGGGGTGGCGTCCTCCTCAGCTATGGCAACTACGCGGGCGACGTGCTCCACTTCACCCAGGCGCAGGACGCGCTGAACGCAGCGGGCATCCCCACTCGGAGCGTCGCCGTCACCGATGACATCTCCAGCGCACCCCTCGCCGAGAAACACAAGCGTCGCGGTATCGCGGGCGACCTCACCGTCTTCAAGTCGGCCGCCGTCGCCGCCGAGGCGGGCTACGACCTCGACGAGGTCGTCCGCGTCGCCACCCACGCGAACGAGCGCACCCGGTCCTTCGGCGTCGCGTTCAGCGGCTGCACCCTGCCGGGCGCGACCGAGCCGCTGTTCACCGTGCCCGAGGGGCGCATGGCGGTCGGCATGGGCATCCACGGCGAGCCCGGCATCGACGAGACCGACGTGCCGACGGCCGATGAACTCGCCACCCTGCTCGTCTCCTCGCTGCTCGCGGAACTGCCCGAGGGCGTCTCCGAGGCCACCGGCGCTCGCGTCGGCGTCATCCTCAACGGCCTCGGCTCGGTGAAGTACGAGGAACTGTTCGTCGTCTACCGTGCGGTCGCCGCGCAGCTCGAGGCCGCAGGGGTGGAGATCGTCGACCCCGAGGTCGGCGAGCTCGTCACGAGCTTCGACATGGCCGGCGTCTCGCTCACGCTCTTCTGGCTGGACGAGGAGCTCGAGGGCTTCTGGGCGGCCGGCGCCGACACCCCCGCCTACCGCAAGGGCGTCGTCGCAGCGGCCGAACAGCTCGACCCCTCGGAGATCGTCGCCGAGACGGCTGCCGAGATCCCCGCCGCCTCCGACGCGTCCCGGGCCGCCGCCGCGGTCGTGGTCGAGGCCCTCGACGCGCTCGTCCAGGTCATCGACACGAACGTCGAGGAGCTCGGTCGGATCGACGCCGTCGCGGGCGACGGCGACCACGGCATCGGCATGCAGCGCGGTGCTCGTGCCGCCGTCACCGCCGCACACGCCGCCGCCGATGCCGGGGCCGGTGCCCACACCGTCCTGCACCTGGCCGGCGACGCCTGGGCGGACCGCGCCGGCGGCACGTCCGGCGCCCTGTGGGGCCTCGCGCTCCGCTCGGTCGGAACCGCCCTCGGTGACGAGGTCGCACCCGACCGCACCGACGTCGCGACCGGCGTGCAGGCCGCGGTCGACGGCATCATGTCGTTCGGCAAGGCCGAGGTCGGACAGAAGACGATGGTCGACGCGCTCGTGCCGTTCACCACCACCCTGAGTGCAGCCGTCGCCGACGGTTCCGACCTCATCGCGGCCTGGACGACCGCCGCTGCGGCTGCCTCCACCGCTGCCGCTGAGACCGCGGACCTCCTGCCCAAGATGGGCCGGGCCCGTCCGCACGCCGAGAAGAGTCTCGGTACCGTCGACGCCGGTGCCTACTCGTTCGGCCTCATCGTCACGGCGATCGTCCCCGTCCTCGAGCGCGCCGCCGGCACCACTACGCCGGACGGCTCCACCAGCACCACCAACGAAGGAGTACACGCATGACCGATCAGCTGCGCATCGTCATCGGGTCGGATGACGCCGGGTTCGACTACAAGGAGATCGTCAAGCGCGACCTCGAGCAGCACGACGGTGTCGCCTCGCTCGTCGACGTGGGCGTGGACGCCGATGGCCACACCGCCTACCCGCGGGTCGCGATCGCCGCTGCCGAGCTCGTCGCGTCCGGCCAGGCCGACCGCGCGCTCCTCTTCTGCGGCACCGGCCTGGGCGTCGCGATCGCCGCCAACAAGGTCGCCGGCATCCGCGCCGTCACGGCACACGACAGCTTCTCCGTCGAGCGCGGTGTCCTCAGCAACAACGCGCAGGTGCTCACGATGGGCCAGCGCGTCATCGGCATCGAGCTCGCCCGCCGCCTCGTCCGCGAGTGGCTGACCTACCGCTTCGACGAGACCAGCGCGAGCGCCGAGAAGGTCGCCGTCATCGGTGAGTACGAGGCGACGGGCTCCTGCTGATGACCACCCCGTCCCCGTCGGCCGTGCCCATGACGACCGCGCCCCGCGTGGTCGGCGTGAGCCTGAAGATGTACTTCGGCCACGCGCAGACCCTCGAGTGGATCGAGCAGGTGGGCGCCTTGGCCCGTCGGCACGAGGCCGTGGTCGATGGTCGCGTGCGACTGTTCGTCATCCCCGGCTACCTCGCGGTCGCGCCGTCGGTGGCGGCCCTCGCCGGGACGGGCGTGCTGGTCGGAGCGCAGGACCTCGCGAGCGCGGACCGTGGCGCGTTCACCGGTGAGGTCGGCGGCCCCGAGCTCGCCGAGGTCGGCGTCACCGTGGTCGAGGTCGGCCACGCGGAGCGCCGCTCGCTCTTCGGCGAGACCGACGAGGTCGTCGCCGAGAAGACTACCGCGGCCCTCCGCAACGGACTCTCACCGGTCCTCTGCATCGGCGAGGTCGAGCGCACGACGCCCGAGGCGGCTGCGACGGAGTGCGTGCGCCAGCTGGACTCCGCGCTCGCCGACGCTGTGGCGGGACCGGTGATCGTCGCCTACGAGCCCGTGTGGGCGATCGGTGCGGCTGAACCCGCGTCTGCCGAGTACGTGCGAGCTGTCGGCGCGATCCTGAAGCGATCGATCGCCGAGCGCGCCGACCGGGTCGGCAGCTCCGTCATCTACGGCGGCAGTGCGGGTCCCGGTCTGCTGACCGCGCTCGGAGACGACGTCGACGGTGTGTTCCTCGGACGCTTCGCCCACGACGTCGCGGCGCTCGAGGCCGTGCTCGACGAGGCCCTTCGACAGGCTCAGGATGGCACCCTTCGACAGGCTCAGGATGGCACCCTTCGACAGGCTCAGGGACCGAGGACAGCATGATCGGCTTCGGCACCTACACCTTCTTCTGGGAGGGCTCCGAGCTCGCTCCCGAGCGCTTGAGCGTCATCGGCATGATCGAGCGCACGGCCGACGCCGGCGTCGAGCTCTTCCAGATCTGCGACGACGCCCGCATCGAGTCGATGTCCGACGATGAACTGCGCCGGATCGCCGAGGTCGCCCGCGAGCGCGGGGTCACCCTCGAACTCGGGACGAAGGGGATCGCGGTCGCGCACCTCGAGCGCTTCCTCCACATCGCCACCGTGCTGGGTGCGAAGCTCCTGCGCAGCATGGCGACCTCCGGCGACGACCGGCCGTCCCACGCGGACGCCGTCGATCGACTCCGCGCGGTGCTTCCGGCGTTCGAGGCGGCCGGCGTCACGATCGCACTCGAGACCTACGAGCAGCTGTCGTCGCAGGAGCTCGTCGACCTCGTGACCGCCGTCGACCACCCGAACCTCGGCATCTGCCTCGACCCCGCCAACACCGTCGCCCGGCTCGAGCACCCGAGTGACGTCATCGAGCGCACCGCTCCGTACGTCCGCAACATCCACGTCAAGGACTTCGCGTTCACCCGCCGGGGCGGCTGGGTCGGCTTCACCCTCGAGGGTGCCCCGCTCGGCACCGGCCTGCTCGACTATCCAGCCCTCACCGCCGTCGTCCGACCGGACGAGCGCGGCGTCAACCAGATCATCGAACACTGGCTCCCGCTCGGGGACTCCATCACGGAGACGATCGAGCTCGAGCGCACGTGGACCGCACACAACCTGCAGTACCTGAGAGAAGGAAGATCATGACCGACACCACCACCGTCGCGGACCAGCTCACCATCGCCGTCATCGGCGCGGGCGGCAAGATGGGCATGCGCGTCTCCAACAACCTCGTGAAGACCAGCCACACCGTCTTCTACAGCGAGGTGTCGCCCGCCGGCCAGGAGCGTGTGACCGAGGCCGGTCGCGAGCTCACCGAGACCGACGCGGCCGTCACCGACGCCGACGTCGTCATCCTCGCCGTCCCGGACCTCGCCCTGAAGGCCGTGTCCGCCGGCGTCGTCCCGCTCATGAAGTCGGGCGCCGTGCTCCTCACGCTCGACCCGGCCGCCGCGTACGCGGGTCTGCTGACCCGTCGCGACGACGTCATCCAGGCCGTCACGCACCCCTGCCACCCCTCCGTCTTCGTCGAGCGCCACACGCCCGAGGAGTACGCGGACACCTTCGGCGGCATCGCCGCCCTCCAGGACGCCATCGCGGCGATCGAGTCCGACGACGCTGAGAAGCAGGCGCAGGTCGAGGCCGTCGTCCGGGCGATCTTCGCCCCCGTCGGTGAGGTCCACTGGGTCACGGTCAAGCAGCTCGCGCAGCTCGAGCCGACCCTCGTGGAGACGATCGCCTGCATGATCGGTGCGCTCCTCAAGGAGTCGCTCGACGAGGCCGTCAACACCATGGGCGTGCCGGAGCCGGCCGCTCGTGCGATCCTCCTCGGCCACACGCAGGTCGCCCTCGCGAACTCGCTCAAGGGCGACAACCCGTTTTCCGACGCGTGCCTCATCGCGATGGACTACGGCCGCAGCGCGATCATCAAGGACGACTGGAAGAAGGTCTTCCAGGACGACGAGCTCGACAAGAACCTCGCCGCCATGCTCCACCTCGACAAGATCGAGCGGTAACCCGCTTCCCCAACTGTTCGCAATTCAGGACGTGCCCGGTGCGTCGGCCCGCTCCCTCCCCCGATCCGGGTCGGCGCGCCGCGGCCGTCCTGAATTGCGAACGTCACATGCGGTCAACCGGTTGTGCCGGATAGGCTGCAGACGACCCGATGTCGCACCCGCGACAGCCATTGCGACACCCGAGACACCACCCCCGCAACACCGCACGAGAGACAGGCGACGATGACTGGACGACTTGCAGGAAAGACCGCGCTCGTGACGGGTGCCGGATCGGGGATCGGACGTTCGGTCGCCGAACGGTTCGCGCGGGAGGACGCCGTCGTCGTCTTCTCCGACCGCGACATCCAGGCCGCCCGCGATGCGGCGGCACCCTTCCCGACCGCCATCGCCGTGCGACTCGACATCGCCGATGAAGCGAGCGTCGAGGCCGCCTTCGCGGTCATGGACGCCGCCGGGAAAACCCCGGACGTCGTCGTCGCGAACGCCGGCGTGCAGCTCTTCGGCCAGGACGCGAAGATCGCCGACCTCGACCTCGAGGTCTGGCAGCGCACGGTCGACATCAACCTCACCGGCACCTTCCTCACGACCAAGCACGCCGTCCGCGCCATGCTCGGCCGCGGCGGCTCGATCATCCTGACCGGGAGCCCGACCGGTCTCAACGGCGAGGGCGCCGACTTCACGGCGTACAGCTCCACGAAGGCCGGGATCCACGGCCTCGGGCGGACCGTCGCCGCGGCCTACGCCGATCAGGGCATCCGCGTGAACACCGTCGTCCCCGGCTACACGGAGACCCCGCTCGTCACCGCGATCTCCGGCGACCCGGAGTCGCGTGCCGCCATCGTCGGGCGCATCCCGCTCGGTCGTCCCGGCCAGGCCTCGGACGTCGAGGGCATCATGGTGTACCTCGCCAGCGACGAGTCGAGCTTCGCCACCGGAGCGACCTTCCGGGTCGACGGCGGCATGACGAGCCTCTGAGCCGACGATCATGACCTCGCGTTCGGGAACCGCCTTCCGCGTCGCATCCGACCTCCTGCTCGACCGCGAGCGCGACGCCCTCGCCGTCGGCCGAGGGCCATGGTCGGCCTCGCTCCGCGGCTCGGAGCTCGACGACATCGCCTTCGACGGCGAGCCCGTGCTGCGCAGCATCCGCTTCGTCGTCCGCGACCAGGACTGGAAGACGCTGCCCGTCATCGTCGACGCGGTCGACCGCACGACGAGCGGCCTGCACCTGCGCGGCCGGGTCGGCGACGATGGCGAGACCGTCGCCTGGTCCCTGTCGGTCGACCTCGGAGCGTCGACACTCCGGGTCGCCGTCCGGGCCGAGGTGACCGCCGCGTTCCGGCGCGCGCGCATCGGTCTCATCGTGCTGCAGTCACCGGCGCTCGCCGGCACCGAGCTCGTCGTCGGCCACCCGGAGGGGTCCACCACGACCGTGCGCCTCCCGGAACGAGTCGCTCCGCATCAGCCGGCGATCCGCATCGGGTCCCTCGCCTGGACCGGCGACCGCGTCGCGACCACGGTCCGCTTCAGCGGTGACGTCTTCGAGATGGAGGACCAGCGCAACTGGACCGACGCCTCGTTCAAGACCTACTCGACCCCGCTGTCGTTGCCGTTCCCCGTCGCCCTGACGGTCGGTGACGTCGTGGAGCAGTCCGTCGAGGTCAGCTGCGCACGGGTCGGCGCTGCCGAGCCAGCCGACGCCCCACTGGCGACGCCGCTCGCCGTGACCGTCGTGCCCGAGACGGAGCTCGCGGGGCAACGAGAGGACCCGGTCCCTGAGCCTGTCGAAGGGCGGATCGGCGCGCCACGCGACAGTGTCGTCCCCACGATCTCGACCTCGGTGTCGAGCGACCCCGATGGCGGACGCGCTGGTGCGGTGGTCCCGGACACGATCGCCGGGATCCTCGTGGAGATCGACCCGACGAACCAGGACTGGCCGGCCATCCTCGATCGCGCCGTGCGCCAGGCCGGCGGCGGGCCCCTCGACCTCCGGCTCGTGCTCGGGACGGGCGAGGAGGCCGAGCCGGTGCTGCGGCGGCTCCGCGACGCGGCCGTGCCGGTCGTGCGCGTCGGGGCGTTCCATCGCCGGACCCACCTCTCGGAGGTCACGCTGTTGACCGCGGTCGGCGAGGTCCTGCGAACCCTGTGGGCCGAGGTCCCGACGCCGCACCCCGAGCTCGTCGGCGGTACGCGCGCGCACTTCACGGAGCTCAACCGCAACCACGCGCGCCTCGAGCGCTGGACGGGCCCCGTGGCGTTCAGCATCACGCCGTTCATGCACGACCGCGGCGGGCACCAGCTCGTCGAGTCGCTCGGGATGCAGGCCGTCGTCGTGGCGGACGCCGTGAGGATCGCCGACGGCCGCTCGCTGCACGTCGGGCCGGTCACGCTCGGCGCCCGCTACAACGCGGTCGCCACCACCCGGGCGAGCGCGGGTGACTCCCGCGACCCGGAACTCCGCGCGGGCTTCGGCGCGGAGCACGTGCCCGGCGCCACGGACGAGCGGCAGTCGGCGGAGGCGCTCGGCGCCTGGGTCGTCGGCGGTATTGCGGCCCTGGCCGTCTCCGGTGTCGAGTCGCTGTCGTACTTCGAGGCGACCGGACCGCGTGGGCTCGTCGCGGCCGACGGCACGCTCACCGCCGCGGGCCGGGCCCTCGGGTGGATCGCCGAGCTCAGCGGCCGACGGCGCGTCGAGGTCGAGGTCGGCGGGGTGTCGCCCGGTGCCGGGTCGCCCGTCTCGCCGGCAGGTGTGACCGCGATCGCCGCCGTCGACGCCGCCGGCGAGACCGTCGTGATCCTCGGCAACCTCGGCGAGACACCGGTCCGGGTCGTCCTGACCGGCGCGTCCGAGCCGCACACCGCGGAACTCGCCGCGGGTGCGGTCGCCCGGGTCGTGATCGCCCGTTCGGGTTCGTAGATCCCGCTCAGGCGAGCGTGCGGCGCAGGATGGCGAGGTCGAGCCAGCGGCCGAACTTCGTCCCGACCTCCGGCAGCAGGCCGACCTGCTCGAACCCGAGCTTCGTGTGCAGGGCGATCGATGCGGTGTTCTCCGCCTCGATGAGGGCGAGCATGACGTGGTGGCCGTCGGCCGTGGCGCGTTCCAGCAACTCGACCATGAGCGCCTTGCCGAGGCCGCGCCCCTGTGCGTCCGGGTGCACGTACACGGAGTTCTCGACGGTGTGGCGGTACCCGTCCTTCGCGGCGTACGGACCGTAACTGCCGTAGGCGAGGACGTCACCCTCGGGGAGGGCGTCGTCGGGGCCGTCGGCGAGGGCGACGAGCGCGACCCGGCCCGGGTCCTGGTGGCGGGCGAGCCATGCCTCGCGCTCGGCGAGGTCGGGTGTGACCTCGGTCCAGATCGCGACACCGTTCGCGACGGCGTCGGTGTGGATGGCGAGGACGCCAGGCAGGTCGGCGGGTTCGGCGAGACGGATGCGCATACATCGATCGTAGAGCGCCCTTCGACAAGCTCAGGGACCGGTGGTGTTGGGCTCAGGGACCGACGGTGTTGGGCTCAGGGACCGGTGGTGTTCGGCGCAGGGACCGACGGTGTTGGGCCCAGGGACCGGTGATGCCGGGTTCAGGGGTCGGCCGTGGGGAGCCGGGGTGCCCTTCGACGAGCTCAGGCACCGGCGGTGTCGGGCTCGGGGGCCTGACGCCCGTGACGGGTAGATTCGAGGCATGTCCTCCTCCACACCGCTCCCGATGGAGCAGCTCACCGCCGTCCTGAACGCCGAAGTCGCCCGCTACGCCGCGCGCGGTTGGACGGTGTCGTCGGTGCAGGGCCAGCAGGCCGTGCTGCAGCGACAGAAGCGCATCGGTTGGTTCTGGAACCTGATCCTGACGCTCATCACCGGCGGGCTCTGGCTCATCGTCGTGATCATCCGCGTCGTGAACCGCAAGGTCGAGTCGCTCATCGTGACGGTCGACGCCTACGGTCGCATCTCCACGCGACGCTGACGGTCGGAGCATGGGCGAGCGCGGTGAGAGCGATTCCCGGGATTCCGACGCCAGAGCTGCCATCGCCGCCGAGCGAGCCCGCGTCCAGCGGCGGACGCTCACGGTCGTCGTCATCAGCCAGGTCCTCGGCGGCGCCGGTCTCGCCGCCGGGGTGACGGTCGGGGCGCTCCTCGTGCAGGACGTCCTCGGCAGCATGAGCCTCGCGGGCGTCGCAGCCGCGCTCCTCACCCTCGGCTCCGCGCTCACCGCCTTCCTCGTCGGGCGCGTCACCCAGCGGCTCGGCCGGCGTATCGGGCTCGGACTCGGATTCGCGGCGGGCGGCGTCGGCGCGATCGGAGTGGTCGTGGCCGCCACCACCGCCCTGGTGCCGCTGCTCTTCCTGTCGCTCTTCGTCTACGGCGCTGGCACGGCCACCAACCTCCAGGCGCGCTACGCCGGCACCGACCTCGCGACCCCGGCCCGACGTGGTTCGGCGATCAGCGTCGCGATGGTGTCGACGACACTCGGCGCCGTCGCCGGGCCCAACCTCGTCGAGCCGTTGGGGGCGTTCGCGACCGGCCTCGGACTGCCGTCGCTCGCCGGGCCGTTCCTGCTCGCCGCGGTCGCCTACCTTGCGGCGGGGACGGCGTTGCTCGTACTGCTCAGACCGGACCCGTTCCTCCTCGCCCGCCGTCTCGATGCCGAGCTCGCGCAGCTGGAGGTGGAGCAGACCGCCGCGGAGCAGGCTGGGTCGAAGCAGGCATCGCCGCCGACCGCCGCACGTCTCCGTCCCGGCGTCGGCGCGTACGTCGGCGCCGCGGTCATGGTGGTCACGCAGATCGCCATGGTGGCGGTGATGACCATGACCCCGGTGCACATGCGGGCCCACCACCACGGCCTCGGCGAGGTCGGGCTCGTGATCGGGATCCACATCGCCGCGATGTACCTCCCCTCGCTCGTGACCGGCGTCCTGGTCGACAGGATCGGCCGCACCCCGATGGCGATCGCCGCCGGCGTGACCCTCCTGCTCGCCGGTGTCACGGGAGCACTCGCGCCGGCGGACTCGCTCGGCCTCCTCATCCTGGCGCTCGCCCTCCTCGGACTCGGTTGGAACTTCGGGCTCATCGCGGGTACCGCGCTCGTCGTCGACCACACGGTGCCCGCCAACCGGGCACGCACCCAGGGCACGCTCGACGTCCTCATCGCGCTCGCCGGTGCCGGAGCCGGCGTCATGTCCGGCGTCGTGATGGCGGGTGTCGGCTACGGCGCGCTGTCGATCGCGGGCGGCGTGCTGGCCCTCCTGCTCATCCCCGTGCTGCTCTGGGCCCGGCGGGTCACCCCACGCACAGCGGTGAGCTGAGGGCGCGCGAGCTACTCCGCCGCGGCCGGAACGCGGACGGTGAGGGCACCCGGCTCGATCCAGGTGTTGATCGCGATGGCCTTGCCGAAGCCGTCGCCGTCGAGTTCGATCTCCTCCGGCTTCGACATCCGGGCGACGAACCGCTTCGCCGTGCCGTACTGGAGGTCGTCGTCGTCCTTCTTCTTGCCGGCCAACGCCCGGCCGGTCTTCGTCCGTCGCAGGACACCGTTCACCCACGCGACCTTCGCCCAGATCCGGATCCAGCCGAGGATCCCGCCGGGGCGCATGAACATGAGGTCGAACAGTCCGTCGTCGACGACCGCGTCCGGCAGCAGCAGGATGTTGGCGGGCAGCGAGCCGCAGTTGCCGATGATGACGGTGTGCACGGTGGCGCGCACCTGCGGCTCGTCGTCGATGCGGAACCGGAGGTGCAGCTCGTCCGGATCGCGCAGCGACTTCACGATCGCGTCGACGTAGGCGGCCCAGCCGGCCTTCGCCTTGAGGTCGTCGTCGGTGTTCTTGATCATCTTCGCGTCGATGCCCATGCCGGCCATGACCACGAACACGTGGCGGTCGCGTGAGTGGTCGGCGCGCTCGATGTCGATGACACCGAGGTCGATCGCCTTGTCCTCGCCGGTGAACGCCGCGATGACGGAGCCGGGCAGGTCGTTGAGGGTGAGGTCGAGGTTGCGCGCGAGCAGGTTGCCGGTGCCGGACGGCAGCAACGCGAGGGGGATGTCGCTCCCGCGCAGGGCCTCCGAGACCGCGCGGACCGTGCCGTCGCCGCCGGCCGCGATGACGAGGTCGACCTTCGCGGCGATCGCCTCGGCGGTGACGCCCTGGCCCACATCCTCCACCGACGTCTCGAACCAGAGCGACTCGCCCCAGCCCGCATCGGCGGCGGACCGTTCGACCGATTCGCGGAGCACGTCGAGGTCGACCTTCACGGGGTTGTAGATGACGGCGGCGATCTTGGTCGCCGTCGTGTCGCTCGGCGCGGTCGTGCTCTCAGGTGTCGTCATCCGATCAGCATAGGAGCGGAGGCGGGCGCGAGGGGGATCCGGTCCGTGGGTTGACGTGGCACGTGGGTTCTGCAGGCGGCGGAAGAGTATCGTTGAGTCCTTGCAGGCACCGTCCATGCCCGCCACGAACGCAGTGTCCGCGGCGGCCTCCCCATCGTGATTGCGACATCGTGAAGATCCTCTCCATCCAGTCAGCCGTGGCCTACGGGCACGTCGGCAACTCCGCGGCCGTGTTCCCCCTCCAGCGCATCGGCGTCGAGGTGATCCCGGTCAACACGGTGAACTTCTCGAACCACACCGGGTACGGCGCGTGGCGCGGGCCGCTCATCTCACCCGAGCAGGTCGGCGAGGTCATCACCGGTGTCGAGGAGCGCGGAGCGTTCCCGCAGATCGACGTCGTGCTCTCGGGCTACCAGGGCGGCGTCGGCATCGGAGACGTCATCGTGGATGCGGTGCAGCGGGTCAAGGCGGCGAACCCCGAGGCGCTCTACGCGTGCGACCCGGTCATGGGCAACGCGAAGTCCGGCTGCTTCGTCGCCCCGGAGATCCCCGACCTGCTGCGCGACCGCGTCGTGCCGAACGCCGACATCATCACGCCGAACCAGTTCGAGCTGGGTTTCCTCACGGGCACCGAGCCCGCTTCGCTCGAGTCCACGTTGGCGTCGGTCGAGTTGGCCCGCGCGATGGGTCCGTCGGTCGTCCTGGTGACGAGCGTCGAGCGTCCCGACCGCGACCCCGAGACGATCGAGATGCTCGTCGTGGACGACGCCGGTCGGTGGATCGTCCAGACGCCGCTGCTGCCGTTCAAGGCGAACGGTTCCGGCGACGTCACGGCGGCGCTGTTCGCCGCGCACTACGGCGAGACCCGCGACGCGAAGCTCGCCCTCGAGCGCACGGCGTCGAGTGTGTTCGACCTGGTCGAGCTCACGTACCGTTCGGGCCAGCGCGAGCTGCAGCTCGTCGAGGCACAGGAGTTCTACGCGAACCCGCGGATGCAGTTCACCGCGACGGCGGTCTGAGCCGCTGAGGTCCCCTTTCGGTCCCTGAGTTCCCGTTTCCGGTCCCTGAGCTTGTCGAAGGGCGGGGTTGTCGTGTGCACTTCGACAGGCTCAGTGACCGGGGTGGCTCAGCGACCAGGGTGGCTACGTGACCAGGGTGGCTACGTGACCAGGGCGACTCGGCGCCCACGCTCACCGCACGGCGCGGCAGGCGAGGTGGAGCGCGAGGCGCACCTCCGGGTCCGCCATGTCGACGCCGAGGAGCTCCTGCGCGCGGGTGATCCGCGTCGCGACGGTGTTGCGGTGCAGCCCGAGCGCGGCCGCCGTCGGCGCGACCGCGGACTCGTGGTCGAGGTAGGCGGACAGCGTCGTCAGCAGCTCGCCGCTGCCGGTCTGCAACGGGGCGAGGAGCGACCGTGCTGCCGGGACGAAGGTGTCGTTGCCGGTCCACGCGAGCAGCAGCTGTTCCAGGCCGAGGCCGTCCACCCGCACGAACCAGCCCGTCGTCGACCGGTTCGCGGCGATGCGCACCGCGTCGGACGCCTCCCCGAGTGACGACGTCAAGCCCGCCGATCCGCTCGCCAGCGACCCGACGGCCGTCGCGACGTTGAACGAGCGCCGCGCCTCAACGTGCAGGTCGCGGAGGGCGGCGATGTACCGCTCGACCTGCGGCGGCTCCGGCGGTTCGGCGAAGGTCAGCCAACCGCTCACCCCGCGCCCGCTCGTCGTCGCGTGGGAGTCCACGGCGATCCGACCGAGCGCGCCGGTGACGAAGCGGAGGAGTTGCAGGGCGTCCACCCGGCTCCGGCCGACGATGCGGAACGCGAGGTGGTAGCCGGTCGTCCGCCAGCCCCGCTCGAGCATGCGGCGTTCGACGTCGGGGTCGGGGCGGCCTCGGAGGTCCACGAAGTCCCGCAGGACGCCGGACGACACGGACGCGTCACTGACCTCGGCCACCTCGTCGATGAGGATCCGCGCCGCGACGGCGGGCATGGCGACCTCGGCGGCGACCGCGAGCGCACTCAGCTGTCGGTCGTCGAGTCCGTCCCCGAAGAACGCGACCCGGAGGCCCTCCCGACTCGGGCTGTCCACCCGGACCGATGCCGCCGCGCTACGCCCGGCCTTCGTCAGGTCGACCCAGGGGCCGAAGTCGATCGCCGCGTGCACCTCGGACGGCAGCCGCCCGCCGGCCTCGAGCAGGACCCCCTCACCGTCGATGAGGGCGATCCCGTGGCCGATACTCGTCGAGAGGTGGCGGAGGAGGTCGGCCAGGCCCTCGGCGTGGTACTCGATGGACTGCGCGACCTTGCGGACGTACCCGAGGGTCAGGGAGTCGCGGGCCTCGACGAGCTGCCAACACGCCTTCGCGAGCAGCATCGGTCGGTCGACGTGCAGGAGCGAGAAGCCGAGTCGGTCGGCGAGCGCGCGCGTCCCCGCGCCGAAGCCGTCGGCCTCCGGGATCGCCAGGGCGAGGAAGCCACGATCCCGGGTGCGACGGACGAGCGCATCCTGCTGCCACGGCCTCGTGGGTGGGACGCCGGTCACCACGGCGAGTCGACCGGCGCCGTCCTCGGGGAGGGCCGCCTCGTTCGTCTCGACCACCACGCCGGCCCAATTGGCGTCGGCCGGGCCGGCGACGAGCCGCACGCCACCATTGTCGGGGTGGGCGAGGAGTGCGCCCAGCTGCAGGCGATCGCTCATGCCGGGACCTCGTCGGTTCGGACCTCGTCGAGCTCGTCCAGGCCGTAGGCGGACGGGAGCACATGGCGGAGTCGCTCCGGGGAGCCGGACCACCAGTCCGGACCGTCGACCCGGATGACGGCGACGTGCCTCGCCATCGAGATCGCCGTGACCTCGAGGATGTCCCGGGAGACCGCGTCGACCACGACGATGAGGTCCGGCGCGGCGGCTTCGAGTCGTCCGTCCGTCATGAACGCGAGCGTCTCGGAGCGGGCGACGAGGCGGTGCAGCGCGCCACTGCTCCCGTCGATCCCGAAGGTGAGGACGTGCGGGTCCCGTGAGTCCGGCTCGATGCTGCTGACCCGACCCTCCGCGAGGAGCCGTCCACTTAGCGACTCGGCCAGGGCGGTCAGCGGGCCGTCGATCCGCGCGAGGAACGCTCCGCCCAGCTCGAGTGCCCGGGCGGCGTTCCCGACGATGGCGTGCGCTCGGAGGTCGCCGACCGTGAAGCCCGCGAACACCATGCCGCCGCTCCCACCGGCCTGCACGATCGCCGCGCGGACGACGCGTTCGATGTCGAGGGCCCGCTCGGTCTCGACGAGGGCGACCCCGCCGGCACCGGTGTCGCAGGTGACGACGATGCCCGGGACCTCGTCCACGAGGATCGACATCTGGTCGAGCGAGGGGACGGCGCGTCCGGTCAGATCAGCGTCGACGATGGTCCGCCCTGCGGCGAACGCGAAGGGGGTGAGCCCGTTGACCCCGCCACCCTCCAACGAACAGATGGCCGGGATGCGGTGTCCGAGCCAGCGTTCCGCAGCTCCGATCAGCCGCCCGAACGGATCCGTGCCGGGGAGGCGCTCGCTGAGCAGCATCGTGGAACCGACGAAGCCGACGGCGAGACACGGGGTCTCCGGGTCGAGGTCGTCGACGCTGTGGAGGTCGAACGGCCAGGCGCGCTCGTCGCGGAGCGCCAGCTCGAGCATCGTCGTCGCGCCGCCACCTCCCGAGCCCAGGATCGCGAACCCCGTCGCCAGGGCGGGGAGGCGATCGCGCTCGAGGAGGGTCGGCATGCCCTCAGCCTAGGCTCGGACCGCCTGACCCGCGGCGAACCCATCCGCGGCTTCCGCAGCCGCCGCCTCGCCCTCGACCGGGGCGAACGGCTCCGTGAGCCCGAACGCGCTCGGCCCGAACGCGCGCAGTGCGTCCGGCGTGCGCATGAGTGCCGGCGTCGAGATCCCGAGGACCCGCACGCGTTGGCCGTAGCGGAGGCCCTCCGTGGTGATCGGCTCGGCGGTCTCGTGGTCGACGATGCAGATGAGGTCCGGCACGATCGCGACGACCTCACCGTTCCATCGGGCGATGAGGTTCTCGTTCTGGAACGAGATCTCGAGACGTTCGGAGCTCGACGGGTCGGCCGACCAGATGACGGCCGTGCCCTTGGCGAAGCCCTCGGTGGTGCGGCGCTCGACGTCGGCCACTTTCCCGACGAACAACTCCCGGACGTGGGAGTAGAGCGTCGTGGACAGGGTGTCGGCGATGGCGGCGAACGGCGAACGGTGCTCCTCGCGGGCGATCCGGATCGCCCGGCCGAGGGCCAGCGCCATCGAGATCGTCCGCGGTACCGCGGTGCGACGCACGTCCGCCCCGCTCATCGCGTACTCGGCGATGTGGGCGACGCCGCCGAGGCGGATCGCGATGCCGCGCGCCAACCACTCCATCTGCCGGTCGTCGTCGCCGGTGTCGATGATCACGCGTTCGCCGCGTTCCCCGGCGATGGCGAGCGGCGAACCGTGCACGCCGTAGACCGCGAAGGTCTCCATGGAGAGCTCCGGGAAGGCCCGGCCCATGCCGTCGGCGTCGACGACCGGCAGCCCGGTCTCGGCGGCCACGATGAGCGGGATCATCGAGTTGATGCCACCGCACTCGATCGGCATGGTCGCGTCGGCGGTGCGCCCGAGGTGCTCCTCGAGCGTCCGTAGGGCGAGGGTCGGTTCGAAGCCGGCCGGGATCTTCTCGACCATGACCGTCGGAGCGCCCATCTGCGCGGTGGGGATGACGAAGAGGTCGTCGGCGAGCTCGTCGGGGTCGAGGATCGTGATGGAGCGGTCGCCGAGCACCTGTTTCACGAGCATCATGCCGATGTACGGGTCGCCGCCGCCGCCGGTCCCGAGGAGGGTGGCGCCTCGGGCGAGGTCGGGCAGGTCGTCCGCGGTCAGCGTCCAGCTCATGCGGCGACCTCCGGCGCGTCAGGCGCAGGCGTCTCGGCTGTGCCGTCGAAGCGGTGCGACGGCACCTCGTACCCGAAGTACCCCGGCCCGACCATCGCGAGCGCCTCGGGGCTGTGCCAGCGGTCGTCACTCGGTGCCGAGATCACGCGGACGCGCTGCCCGTACCGGAGTCCCTCGGTGGTGATGGGCTCGCCGGAATCGTGCTCGAGCACCATGATGAGGTCGGGCGTCGTCACGAGGGTGACGCCGTCGAGTGCCGCCATGAGGTGCTCGTTCTGGAACGACAGTTCCAGGCTCGCGTCGACACCGTCGATGCGGGCTCGACCGCGGGCGAACCCGGTGGTGGTCGCGCGCTCGACGTCGACGACCTTGCCGGAGAACAGCTCGCGACCGCCGAGCAGCCGCACGGTCCGCTCCACGGGGTCGGCCTTCTCGGCGCGGGCCGCTTCGATGCCGTCGCCGATCTCGCGGCACAGCGACAGCGAATCGGCTACGAGCGCCTCGCGCGCTTGCGCACCGGACATCGGGAAGCCGGAGATCATGACCGAGCAGCCCATCTCGACACAGGCGACGCGGGCGATGCGTTCCGTCCAGCTGTTGTCGACGGTCGTGAGGACGCCCGTGTTCCCCTTCTCGTCGCTGAACGCGAGCGGGGAGGCGTCGATCCCGTACAGGGTCGGGAGCACCATCTGCAGCTCGGGGAAGGCCCGCCCCATCCCGTCGGCGTCGATGAGGGGGAGTCCGAGCGCTGCGGACGCGGCGATCGGGATGGTCGAGTTCACGCCGCCGACCTCGGCGCACGCGATGTGCGTGACCGGGCGACCGAGGGACGCGCTGAGGGCGTGGACCGGTGCGACGACCTCGGTGAGGCTCGGCAGCTTCTCGACCATGACGGTCGGGGCGCCCATCATCGCGACGGTGAGGACGAGCGCGTCGTCGGGGACCTCGTCGAGGGTGACGACGGTGACGTCGCCGTGCTCGCGGAGCGCCTGCGCGGCGAGGAGCGCGCCGATGTACGGGTCGCCGCCGCCGCCGGTCCCGAGGACGGCCGCGCCACGGGCGAGGCCGGGGATGAGCTCGGCCGAGATGGTCCAGCTCATCGGAGGCCTCCCATGTCGAGGTCGCCGACGGCCTTCACCCGGATGCGCGTGGCGTTCCCCGGGAGATAGGGGATCGGGACCTCGTCGAAGTCGACGATCGCGACCGACGCGGGGGAGGCGCCGGCCGCGATCGCCTTGTCGATCGCCTCGGCACGGACCTCGGCGATCGCCTCCTCACGCCGACCGGGTTCGATGGCGTAGACCTTGTCGATCTCGCCCCCGACCTGCGCGATGGAAGCACCGATGGCATTCGCCACGGCGTAGTTGTCGGGCCGGTGGACGGCGCCGAAGACGGGGAGTTCGTCGGAGAGCAGGATCGACCCACCGCCGACCGCCACCACGGGGATCGGCTCTGGGGACGTGCGCATGCGGTCGACGGCCTCGGCGATGCGTTCGCCGATCCGCTCGAGCACTCGCTCCACGAAGGCCGGGTCGAGGTGCGCGACCTTCGACGCGTCGCCGATCGACGCGCGACCGGCGGCCACGGCGATGTCCGTCGCCGTGAGGGTGCTGCCGCCGAAGACGAGGGCCTCGGTCATGAGCTTGTACCCGACGGACGCCGGCCCGACCTCGGCGGTCTCCTCGTCGACGATGCTGCCGCCGCCGATCCCGATGGACAGGACGTCGGGCATGCGGAAGTTGGTGCGGATGCCGGCGACCTTGACCTCGTTCGCCGTCTCGCGAGGGAAGCCGTTGATGAGCAGCCCGATGTCCGCCGTGGTGCCGCCGATGTCGACGACCGCGCAGGTCGCGAGTCCGCTCGTCAGTGCCGCCCCGCGCATCGAGTTGGTGGGGCCTGAGGCGAAGGTCGCGACCGGGTAGAGGCGCACGTAGTCCTCGTCCATGAGCGTGCCGTCGTTCTGGCTGAGGAAGATGGGCGCCTCGATGCCCTGCTTCCGGACGGCGGCGGTGAGCCCATCGACGATCTCCGAGGCGAGCTCGCGCAGGGCTGCGTTGATGATCGTCGCGTTCTCGCGTTCCAGGAGACCGATGCGCCCGATCTCGTGCGAGAGCGAGATGGCGACGTCCGGGCCGAGGACCTCGCCGACGATCCGCGCCGCCTCGACCTCGAGGTCGTGGTTGACGGGGCTGAAGACGGAGGAGATCGCGACGGAGCGGATGCCGTTCGCACGCATGTCCTCGGCGTGTGCCCGCAGCTCGTCGGGGTCGATCGGCGAGATGGGGCGTCCGTCGAACTCGTAGCCGCCGTGCGCGAGGTAGCTGCGTGCACTGATCGCCTCGACGAGCTCGGCCGGCCAGTCCACGAGGGGCGGCAACGCGCGGGTGGCCGGGAGCCCGAGCCGCAGGGCCGCGGTGGGTGCGAGCCGCTTGGCCTGCACGAGGGCGTTGATGAAGTGCGTCGTGCCGATCATCACCGCGGTGATCTGATCACCGTCGAAGTGGTGGCCGCTCCGCAGTTCGCCGATCGCCTGGACGATCCCGTCGGTCACGTCCGGGGTGGTCGCGTGCTTGACGGCCGCCAGGGTGGTGGTGCCGTCCATGAGCACGGCGTCGGTGTTGGTGCCGCCGACATCGATACCGATGTGCATATGAGGGGTTCGCTTTCTGTTGGTGCGGTGGAGCGGTGTGCGGTGGAACGGTCTGACGGGGTGGAACGGACGTCCCCCGGGTCAGCTCGAGGCGGTGGCGGGGCTGTCCGTCGTCACATCCGCCTCGATCTGCGAGGTGTGGGCGACGCCGACACCCCGGACCAGGCCGAGCTTGCCGGCGGCGATGTACAGCACCATCGAGAGGATGAGCGACAGGACGGCGGGGATGCCCCAGGTGACGAAGTAGCCGGTGATCGCGGACACGGCCCAGATGATGATGGTCGCCGGGACGATGCGCGGGGCGGTCGTGGGGAGGCGGCCCGAGGCGCGCGTCTCGTCGAGCTCGCCGCGCCAGCGCTTCACGATGAAGTACTCGGCGACCATGATGCCGGCGATGGGCGGGAAGGCGACGCCGAGGATGATGAGGAAGCCGGAGAACTGCCCGAGGATGCCGACCGCCGCGAGGATGGAGCCGACCACACCGAGCACGATGGTGGTGGTCACGCGGTTGAGGTTCTTGCCGAACGCGGTCGAGATGAAGTTGACCAGGCCGAGCGTCGACGAGTACAGGTTCCAGTCGTTGATCTTGAGCGTCCCGGTGATGACGATGATGAGGCCGATGAGGCCGACCGAGGACGTCACGATCGCGACGACGTTGCCGGAGGCGGCGGCGTGGGCGAGAAGGACGCCCGAGAGGCCGATGACGAACTCACCGAGCGAGACGCCGACGACGGTCTGCTTGATGACGTCGGCGCGGGACCGGTTGAAGCGGGTCATGTCGGCGGTGATGATGGCGCCGACGATGAGGCCGCCCGCGACGATGCCGGTGCCGGCCCAGACGCTCATGGTGGGGCCGGGTGCCGGGCCGGTGACGAGTTCCATGAAGTCGTGCTGGGTGAGTTCGCTGATGATCGACCAGCCGACGAGGATGAGGAACAGCGGGACGGTGATGTTCGCGAGCCACTGCATGCCCTTGAACCCGTAGGCGACGATGGCGGTGACGGCGAGGCCGAAGATGAGGCTCCAGGCCCAGACCGGCATGAAGCCGGGCAGGAGGGCGTCGAGCGATTCGGCGGAGATCGCGCTCTGGATGCCGAACCAGCCGATGAGGCTGATGCCGATCGCGAGTCCGACGAGGGAGGCGCCGACCTCTCCGAAGCCGGTCCAGCGGGCGAGGAGGGCGGTGTTGAGGCCCTCCTTCTGGCCGATGATGCCGACGATGCACATGATCACCTCGAGGATGATCGAGCCGAGGAGCAGGGCGAGGAACGCCTCACCGAAGGTCATGCTGTAGCCGAGGGTGGCGCCGAGGAGGAACTGGGACAGGGCCGACACCTGTCCGAAGCGCTGGACGGCGATGCCGAACCAGGGCTTCTGTGCGTCGGGACGGACGCGGGACAGGGCGAAGTCGTCTGCGTGTGCCATGCGAGCCATGCTGGTCTCCAGAAGTGGGGGAGGGAGCGGTGCGGGTGGCGGCAACGTTACTGACGGCCCGTCCGCAGCAGAATGTGCATGATGCAGGAATGTGTGCGAGATATCAGCACTCTGCACAGGAGCCCCGTCTGAACGGGTCGCTGAGTGACTCACCTGGTCCCTGAGCCTGTCGAAGGGCGGGGTCCACCGTGTGCACTTCGACAGGCTCAGTGACCGAGACGGCTGGCTGGGTCGGTTTCGGTCTCTGAGCCGGCTCAGAGCGAGGCCTGGATCACCTCGAAGGTCCGTGCCCCGTCGAGCGCCGCCATGTCGTGGCGGATCCCCGGGAACCGCGTGACGGTCCAGCCCAGCTGTTCGTAGCGAGGGACGTGGCTGCTCGGAAGGACGAGCTTCGCGTCGTCCGACAGCACCAGCGTCGAGGGGACGGTCGGCGCCGCCGGGGTCGCCGGATTCGCTGCGACGTCCTGCAGCACCTCCGCGACCATCGAGCGGTCCCACGCGGCATGGGCGGCCTCGGCGAGCGCGACGTTCGCGGGACCCGTCGCGGGATCCGTGCGGTCGTACAGCCAGGCCAAGAGCCGCGGCAGCCCGGGGATGCTCCAGAACAGTCGTGCGCCGAGGCCTCGGCCCGGCAGTTTCAGGCCGAACCCGGGATCGAGGTAGATCGCGTGCGCCGGGCGGAGGGGGCCGACGATGTCGATGAGGAGCCGCCCGCCGAGGGAATGGCCGACGATCGCGTCGAGGCCGGTCGGCAACGTCTCGACGAGGTCGGCCGCGAGCGAGGCGATGTCGTACCGCTCACCCCGGGTGCGATCGGCACGTGGGCTGGAGCCGTGACCGCGCAGGTCGACGAGTAGGAACGTGTACCGCTCCGGGTCGGACGCTGCGACGACGTCGGTCCAGGCGGCCCCGTCGGCCAGGAACCCGTGGATGAGGGCGATCCGGACCGGTCCGTGCCCGCGTTCCTCGACGTGCAGTCGCATGGCCCTCCTCCGTCGGCGCTGGGGACGACTCTACGCGGCGACGCCGCGCTGCGAAGCGTGTCGCTCCAGAGAGCAGAATGGAAGGCATGACCGACGCGACGCCGCCGACCCTGACGGAACGACTGACGCTCGCCCGCCCCACCGAGCGCGACCTGCCGGAGCTCCACGAGCTCCATGCCGACCCCGCGGTCTGGACGCACCTGCCGTCCGCCCGACACACGGCGCTCGCCGAGACCCGCGACCTGATCGAGCGGTACCAGGCCGGCTGGGAGGCGAACGGTCTCGACGTGTGGGTCGCGCGCGACACCACGACGGGTGCCCTGGTCGGCATCGGTGGCCCGAGCCTGCGGGGAGGGCTCGCCTGGAACCTCTACTACCGTCTGGCGCCCGCGGCCTGGGGGCGCGGATACGCACAGGAGCTCATCGCGGCCGCGCGAGCCGCGGCATCGGCGTCGGCACCGGATCTGCCCGTGGTGGCGTTCCTCCTGGAGCACAACGAGGGATCACGACGGGCTGCTGAACGCGCGGGGTTGGAGGTCGTCTGGCGTGGCCCCGACGCGGGCAACCCGGATCCCGATGCCGTGCGCCTCGTGTTCGCCGACCGGGCGCTCAGCGACGAGGCGCTCCGCGTGTTCGTGGGCTGACCGATCGTTGCGCTCGCTCTCCGAGCATCTCGAAGGACGCCGCTTCCGGGCGCGACCGGGTATTTTCGGGCAAGTGGCCGTGAAACGCAAGGAGCGTGCGCAGTCTGTTCACCGACTGCATTCCTCGATACGGTTGGAAGATATGTCAGCCACCGTCGAGATGGAACACATGAGTCAGGTAGAACGCGAACGCCCGCTCCTGCGCAAGGGGAGTGAGGCGAGTTTCGTCCGGTGGGCCTTCGACGGTCGCTCCTGGTGCGCCGACCTCGTGAGCGGACAGTACCGAGGCGCGACGAAGACCGGTTGGCTCTTGCAGACCGAGAACGAGCAGCGGGAACTCTCCAACCAGGAGTGGGCTCCCTGCATGGCGTGAGGGCCCGCGCCTGAGTGCTTGTGCACGGGCGTCACGCGTCCGTTCACTTCATCGCGATCGCGTTCGGCGGTGAACCCACCCCGCCCGGGATGTAGAGCGGCTTACAGGTGACGAAGCACTCGTAGACGCCGTCGGCCGCGCAGTCGGCCGCGAGTTCGTCCAGCCGCCAGAGCTCGCCGAGCGCCATGCCCAGCAGGGCGATGAGTGGTCGGTGGAGCATGCCGCTGTGGTCGACTCCGCGCTCGGGCGGCAGATCGTCCGGCGACCGGAAGTCGCTCTCCACGACCGGATCCGCCTCGACGGCGAGGTTGTCCGCGGCCACCAGGGCGATCTCGTGATCCCACAGCCAGCGCAGCACGGATGTCCGCTGCGCCAGCCCCGGCGACCGTCGCCACGGGGTGGCAAGGCGCTCCACCGGCGTCTTCGCGAGGTACTGCTCGGCCCACGCGGTCCGGAGGAGGAGCAGCTCCCCGCCGCGCCAGACCACGCCCTGATGCTCGGCGATGGCATCGAGGAGCGGCGCGTCGATCGCGATCGTCGACGACGGGTCGTAGGCCCGGCCGGTGGCCTCGAAGTATCGCGGGATGTCCAGCAGCACCCCGCGACCGGCGATGCCGGCGTCGGCCCAGTTGTGCACGCCGAGACGGGTCGACGTCGCATCGTTCGCCTCCGGACTCAGGCCGTTGTAGAAGCCGTGCTGCGGGTGGCCGATGTGCCGGAGTGCGTCGATCTGCGACGACGACTGGAGGTAGAAGGAGTCCAGGTAGTCGTCTCGGTGCCACTCGTTGTTCGAGAACACGTGGTGCTCGAGCGGGCGTCGGGTACCCGTCGGGTAGGGCTCGAACGCGGTGACCGGATGGTCGAGCCCGAACCGTCGACCGGTCCGGACGAGGCCGGCGGCCGCCGCGACGCGTTCCGGCGTCAGGAAGTTGACGGTTCCCAGCTCGTCGTCCGGTCCGAAGACGGACCAGCTGGATCCGGGCGGGGTCGCTCTGGTGAGCTCGTCATAGTTCGGAGTTGTCATCGGTGGATCCGTCCGGTCTGCCGCGGAGGTCGTCGCTCAACGCGGTCGTCGTGCGCAGGAGCGCGGTGATGATGGGGGAGCCGGCACTGAGGTCGGCGTCGGGGTCGGCACCGAGCAGTCCGACGGTCGCGGCGATGCCGTAGTCGTCGAACACCGGTGCTGCGGCGGTGAAGACGCCGCCGGACTGGGAGGCGATGCAGTAGCCGGAGCGACGCGCGGTGTAGACCGCCGCCTCCAGCTCGGCTCGCTGCGCCGAGGTCGACCCCTCGGTCATCCAGCCGAACGCGCGCTCGTCCGTCAGGTGCGCCAGGAACACCCTGGTCTGGGCGGCGGTCGCATCGAGCAGGGTGCCCGCCCGGACCGTCACGACGGCGGAGCGGGTGCGGTCCTCCTCGACGAGTGTGACGACCGGCCCGCGTGCTCCCCAGAGGCTGAGCACCGCCGTCATCCGGACGGCGGCACTCAGCTCGGCGAGGTGTGGTGGTGCGACCTCGGTGACCCGGCGGCGGCTCAGGGCGTGGATACCGAGCTGGAGCATGAGCCCGCCGAGGACGAAGGTGCTGCGCCGCGGGCCGCGGTCGAGGATTCCGGCGGACACCATCGATGCGCAGTAGCGGTACGCGGTGGTGCGGTTGAGTCCCAACCGCTCGGCCACCTCCGCCGCCGTCAGCTCGGTGGTGTGAGGGCCGAACAGGGAGCAGATCTGTCCGACCCGGTCCACCGCCTGGATGTCCGATCCGGATGCCTCGCCCGTTCCCTCGATGTTCGCCATGACTGAATCGTAGTTCAGCTGGAGAACATCCCCGGGTGGGCGGAGCCTCGGCGCGGGTCACGGGATCACCCCGCGAGCCAGGTGGTCAGCTTCGTCGTCGTGTCGTTGAAGTTGTCCGTGTACCAGTCGATGTCCTGGAGCACGGTCTCGCCGGTGTTGGTCGGACCGTACACCTCGACCTGCTCGGTGAACTCGTCCAGCTTCGGCTTCGCTGCCGTGTTGACGGGGGCGACCCCGAGCAGCTCCGAGATCTTCGCGACCTGCTCGGGCTCGACGACGCTCGAGATGAAGTCGACGGCGGCCTGCTTGTTCGGCGCACCCTTCGGGATGGCGAAGGCGTTCAGCGAGGCGACGGTCACGTCCCACACGATCGTCATGTCGAACCCGCTTTGGAGCAGCGGGACGAGCCTCGAGTCGGGCAGGAGGAACATGTCCACCTGGTTCGCCTCGACCGCCTGCTGCAGGGCACCCACGTTCGGCGCGAAGGTGGTGACGTCACGGATCTCGTCGAGCTTGTCGAGGGCGCGGTCCACGTCGAGCGGGTAGAGGTCGTCGGGCTTCACCCCGTCGGCGAGGAGCGGGTACTCGAGGATGCCGTTCTGCAGGTTCGTGACGATGCCCCGCTGGCCGGGGAACTGCTCGGCGTCGAAGAAGTCCGCGACCGTCTTCGGGCCCTTGCCCTTGGGGAAGGCGTCGGTGCGGTAGGCGATCGGGGTGGCGTTGATCCAGTTGCCGAGGTAGCACTCGCCGACGGTGCCTTCGACGAGGTCGGTCTGATCGACATCGCTGAGATCGAGCTTCTCGAAGAGCGTGCCGCAGTTCTGCTGGGCCGCGTAGGGTGCCGTCGCCATGACGTCCCACTGGACGGAGCCGCTCTCGACCTGCGCCTTCACCTGGGCGACGTCGGGCGGGGAGGTGTTGACGAAGGTGACGTTCGGGTGCGCCTTCGTGTACGGCTCCTGCCAGGCCTCGATCTGCGCGTCCTGTCCGCCGCCGCCGTAACCGACGAAGGTGATCGTGGCGGCCGCGTCGTCGCCCGCTGACGATGAGCCGCTCGGGGCGGCGTCGCCGCCGCTCGCGCAGCCCGACAGCAGTGCGGTGATCGCGACGGCGCTCACGCCGATGACGAAGCGGGTGCGGGGCTTGGTGTTCCTGGTGGATCTGGAGGTGGAGCTGGGCGCCATTGTCGTCTCCTCTTGATGGGCGCTCCGACGGAAGTCGGGCGCAGGGTGGGTGTTCGGGTGTGCAGCTGGTGTGGGGCGTGGGTTGCGGCTCAGGCGGCGACGATGCGCTGCCGCTCCGGCTTCCACCAGGCGGTGACGGTGTCGCCGATCGCGTGGGCGGAGTCGAGCGCATCGATCCGGGCGCGGCCGAGCTGACCTGATCGTCCGAGATCGAGCATCGCCGTACGGTAGGAACCCATGTACTCGAGGTCACGGACGACCGCTTGCACGGTGTTGCTCCCCACGGGGACGGCGGCTGCGTCCTGGGTGATGCGCACGTCCTCCGGCCTCACGACGACCGCGCCGTGGACGCCGACGCCGGGGTGGTCGGCGACCGTCGTCGGATCGATGGACCAGGTGTTGCCCTCCCAGCCCGCCTGTGGGCCGAACGCCGATCCGCCGAGGTCGAAGACGTTCGAGTCGCCCAGGAAGGTCGCGGTGAAGAGGGTGTCCGGCTCACGGTAGAGCTGCTCCGGAGAGCCGACCTGCTCGATTCGACCGCTGTTGAACAGGGCGATGCGGTCGGAGAGGTTCATCGCCTCCTCCTGGTCGTGCGTGACGAAGACGAAGGTGGAACCCACCTCGCGGTGGATGCGCCGGATCTCCATCTGCAGCGCGCCCCGGAGGTTGCGGTCGAGGGCGCCGAGGGGTTCGTCGAGCAGGAGCGCCGCCGGGTTGAAGACGATCGCTCGCGCGAGGGCGACACGTTGCTGCTGTCCGCCGGAGAGCTGGGACGGGTAGTTGCCGTCCCGCCCTGGGAGCTGGACGAGTTCGAGCACCTCGGCGACACGGCGGGTGATCTCCGCCTTCGGCAGCTTGCGCTCGCGCAGCGGGTAGCCGACGTTCTGGGCGACCGTCATGTGCGGGAAGAGCGCGTAGTTCTGGAAGAGCATGCCGAGGTTGCGCTTGTGCGGCGGCAGGGAGCCGACGTCGGTCCCGTCCAGGTCGATGGTCCCGGCGGTCAGCGTCTCGAACCCCGCGATGAGGTTGAGCGTCGTGGTCTTCCCCGATCCGCTCGGGCCGAGCAGGGTCATGAACTCACCCGGCTGGATCGTGAGCGAGATGTCGTCCACCGCCGGGATGGCGAGACCGTAGTCCTTGGTGACGCCCGAGAGGCGGATCTGGGTGCCCTGCCGGGAGGCGGTCTCCTGGGCGGGCGCGGTGGTGTCTGATCGCGAGATGGTCACGACGGCTCCTAACGGTTCTTGGTGCGGCTGCCGATGAGCATGGGCACCAGGAAGATGACGGTGACCGCGACGACGACGAGGCTCGACGACGCGGAGATGGTGGGGTCCAGCTCGAAGGTGACGCTGTTGTACATCTGCACAGGCAGCGTTTGGAAGGTGGGTGAGCGGAGGAACAGCGCGATGACGACCTCGTCGAAGGAGGTGACGAAGGCGAAGATCGCCCCGGTGAGGACGCCGCGGCTGATGAGCGGCATCGTCACGGTGGTGAACGAACGTAGGGGTGAGGCGCCGAGTGATGCGGAGGCCCGGAGCAACTTCGGGTCGAACCCGCCGAGCGCCGTGGTGACGGAGACGAGGACGAACGGCACGCCGAGCGCCGCGTGGGCCAGGACGTAGCCGAGCAGGCTGCCCGTCAGGTGCCATTGGAGGAACGACACGTACACCGCGACGGCCACGACGATGGCGGGCGTGACCATCGAGATCATCAGCAGCGTGCGGAGGAAGCCGGCGAGCCGACCGGTCAGTCGGTTCAGGCCGACCGCCGCGGCCGTGCCGACGAGCGTCGCGATGGCGGCCGCCAGGATCGCCACGAGGAGGGAGTTGCCGAGCGAGGAGAGCCATTTCGGGTCGGTGAAGAAGTTCTCGTACCAGCGGAGGGAGAACTCCGTGGGCGGGAACTGGAACGCCGACGCGGCACTGAAGCTCAACGGGATCACGATGAGCGTCGGCAGGATGAAGTACAACGCCACGAGGGTCCCGATGACGATGAGCCACCACGGCACCGGGTCGATGCCACGGTCCTTGCGCCGTGCCCGGCGTGCTTCCGATGAAGCGGACGGTCCGCGTGCGGTGAGGACGCTGCGGGTGTCGAGGTCGTCGACGTCGCTCAGCGCGGTCATGACTGCTCCTTGCTTCGGGCGGTACTGGTGACGCCGATGGCCGAGATGGTCCCGCCGAAGCGGTTGGCCCAGGCGACGAGGGTCAGGGTGACGACGAGGACGAGGACGCCGAGCGCCCCGGCGCCGGCGAAATCGAGCAACTGCGTGGTCCGCTGGGCGAGCAACTGGGCGATGAGCGACTGCTGTGGGGAGCCGAGCAAGGCCGGCGTGACGTAGAAGCCGAGGCTCAAGGTGAAGACGAGGATGAGGCCGGACACGACGCCGCCGCGCGAGAGCGGCCAGTAGATCTTCCAGAACGCGACGAGCGGCGAGGATCCGAGGCCTCGGGCCGCGAGGAGCAGCTTGCGGTCGATGCCGCCGAGTGAGCTGTACAGCGGGAGGACCATGAACGGGAGGAGCACCTGGCTCATCGCGATCGTGACGCCGACGACGCTGCCCTGGAAGGTGACGTCCCCCAGGCCGAAGAACTCGAAGGCGCTCTGCACCGGCCCACCACGCTGCAGCAGCACGATCCAGGCGTAGTTGCGCGCCATGACCGAGGTCCAGAACGGGATGAGCACGATCACGAGCAGGATCCCGCGCAGCCGCGGACCGACCCGCGTCATCAAGTACGCGTAGGGGTAGCCGAGCAGGAACGCGACGACGGTGACGATGACCGCGGTCGACGCGGTCCGGCCGAGAACCGTGAGCGTCACCCCGTCGGTGAAGAGGGAGGCGTAGTGGTCGAGGGTGAGGTCGGGGGCGCCCAGACTGCGCACGAGGCTCTGCCCGAGCGGCACCAGTAGCACCGCAGCGAGCAGGCCGAGCGCGGGCACCAGCATGAGCCAGGCCGGGCGCGGGAGTCGCCTGGTGGAGGGAGGGGAGGTGGTCGTCATGTGGTCATCCGTTCAGCATGGCGCTCAGCTGCTCGGCAGCCTCGCGGAGCATGGTCACGCGCTCCTCGGATTCTGTGGAGGACGGGAGCATGGTCGTGGTGCCCAGGACGGCCATGGCCGCCTGGACGTCGTCGGCGCCGAACACGGGCGCGGCCACCGAGGCCAGCCCGACCCGGCCGAGGTCCGCCCAGGCGATGCGATCGCGTCGCGCGAGGGCGAGCTCGGCGTGCTCGCGCTGTGCTTCCGCCGGCGGCAGACCGGCGTGCAGGCGGGACACGACCGCAGGGTCGGACTGGAAGGCGAGGAGCACGCGCGACTGCGCGGCTTTGATCTCGAGCACCGTCCCGACCCGCACGGTCAGCACGATGGTGCCCTCGTTCGCCTCCTCGACGTGGCCGACGACGGCGCCGGAGCGGCCGAGGAAGCTCACGACCGCGGTGAGGCCCGTCCGATCGGAGAGCTGGCGGAGGAGCGAGGGGGCGAGGGTCATGATCTGCTGGCGCGTCGAGACGAGTCCGGAGAGTTGGTCGATGAGCGGGCCCGGGCCGTAGGAGGCGTTGAGGAACCCCGACGCCTGCATGGAGAGCAGGTATCGGTGCGCCGTCGTGCGGTTCAAGCCGAGTCGCTCGGAGACGAGCGTGGGCGAGAGGGTGCGAGTGTGCTGGTCGAACAGCGCGAGGACCATCGCCGCACGTTCGATCGACTGGATGGACCCGCGGTCGGCGTCGGGCAATGGGACCGGCTGGGTGATCCC
Source organism: Plantibacter sp. MCCC 1A11337 (assembly GCF_013349365.1). Classification (NCBI taxonomy): domain Bacteria; kingdom Bacillati; phylum Actinomycetota; class Actinomycetes; order Micrococcales; family Microbacteriaceae; genus Plantibacter; species Plantibacter sp. MCCC 1A11337. The sequence goes on from NZ_JABJWX010000002.1 coordinate 402,446, forward strand.
CGCGATCGCGTCACTCATGTCACTCACCTCCTCGTCGAGGGTCGAAGCTGCTGGTGTCGATCAGTACAGCAGGTGTCTGTTCATAATGCAATCATCATTTTCGCATCATGAACAGTGCGTGTCGCTCGATCACCCTCTGTTTCCGCAACTTTCACTAGACACCGCGATTGCAGTGTGCGTAATCTGAACTGAAAGTACGCAATCCGAACACAAGGAGGTTCTCGGATGCTCGCCACCGAAGACGCACCGATCCCGTCGCCCGCCCTGTTGAAGGTCCTGGACGGAGCCGTCGATCTGCACGTGCACTCCGGCCCCAGCCCGTTCCCTCGTCGGCTCAACCATGTGGAGGCGTCCTACGACGCGGCCCGCATCAACCTGCGGGCGATCCTCATCAAGTCGCACCACCACAACACCGTCATGGACCTGCTCGCCATGCAGGACCTCTTGAAGGACGCACCCACGCCGGCCTACGGCGGTGTCGCCCTGAACTCGGAGGTCGGCGGGGTCAACCCCTCCGCCGTCGCCGTCGCGATCCAGATGGGCGGTCGCGCCGTGTGGGGGCCGACGGTCTCCGCCGGCCAGCACATCCGAGCGCACAGTCACGACGACGGCTTCCCCACCGCGGGCTCGAACCTCGAGGAGCGGGAGGAGTCGATCTGGGCTGCGGACGGCAACGTCTCGGCCGAGACGGTCCGCGTCACCCAGCTCGTCGGCGAGGCCGGCATCATGCTCTCCGGCGGCCACCTCGACGCCGAGTCGATGAAGGCGCTGTTCGCGACGGCGAAGGACAACGGCGTCACTCGGCTCCTCCTGCACCACCCGGACTTCATCGTGAACGCCTCCGACACTGACGTGGAGGAGATGCTGGGCTACGGCGCCTTCGTCGAGCACGAGATGTCGATGTACCACCCGGACGTCCCCGCGCCCGGTTTCCCGATCAGCCGGCTGGTCGATTGGATCGAGAAGGTCGGTCCAGAGCGGACGGTGATCGACTCCGATCTCGGGCAGCTCACGAACCCTCTTCCGGTGGACGGGTACATCTACGTCATCCAGCAGTTGCTCGACCACGGGGTCGCCGAGCGCGACATCCGCCAGATGATCTGCCGGAACACGGCCTTCCTGCTGGGGCTCGAGGAGAGCAACTGATGCGCGCCGCCGAGCAGGTCATCATCAGTACAGCGGTCACAGGATCGGTCAACGTCCCCTCGCAGAGCGACCACCTGCCGCTCAGCGCCGACCAGGTCGTCGCGTCGGCACTCGAGGCGGTGGCGGCCGGCTCGGCGATCATCCACCTGCACGCCCGTCACCCCGACGGCCGCCCCGCGTGGGAGGCCGAGATCTACGAGGAGATCGTCCCACGCATCCTCGACGAGACCGACGTCGTCATCAACATCACGACCGGTGGTTCGTCGGCCATGACCATGGAACAGCGACTGGCCGGGGCGATGCGGTTCGCCCCGGAACTCGCCTCGCTCAACATGGGGTCGATGAACTTCGTCTACTCGGGGATCGCCGACAAGGTCACCGATTGGAAGCACGACTGGGAGCGCGAGTACGTGCTGAACACCTACTCGCAGCCCTTCATCAACTCCTTCGACCGCATCGAGCACACCCTGCGGGAGTTGGGCGACGGTCTCGGCACCCGCTTCGAATACGAGTGCTACGACATCGGTCACCTGTACTCACTCGCCCACTTCGTTGATCGGGGGCTCGCGAAGGCGCCCTTCCTCATCCAGGGCGTCTTCGGCATCCTCGGCGGGATCGGGGCCGACCACGAGAACCTCACGCACATGGTCGCAATCGCGGACAAGCTCTTCGGAGCCGACTACTCCTTCTCCGCCTTCGCGGCCGGGCGGGGGCAGATGCAGTTCGGAACGCACAGCGCGTGGCTCGGCGGACACGTCCGTGTCGGTCTCGAGGACAGCCTCTGGATCGGCAAGGGCGAGCTCGCGACGAGCAACGCCCAACAGGTGCGGAAGATCCGCGCCGTCGTCGAAGACCTGGGCAAGACGATCGCGACGCCCGCCGACGCCCGCCGCATGCTCCACCTCAAAGGGCTCGACCGCGTCACCCGCTGACCCGGTCCTCACACTCACGACGTCCTCCCTCTCACGCAAGGAACCCCCATGACGATGTATGCCAACGACGACATCCGCTCACGACTGGCCACGACGACACCCCCGTCCGCGTCGGCGGTCGATCCGGGCACTCCGGTGAAACCGTCGCAGTGGATCGCGTTCCATGACGTCGAATCCACGGAGACCAGTCCGGCCGGCGGTCGCACCTGGATCGCCAGAGCGGCCAACCTCGTGATCGCCTACTCCGACGCCCGCGCCGGGGACCGGCTCGCCCGCACCGGGCAGCCCGACGAGTACGCCGTCCTCCTGTACTCGGACAGCGCCGCGCTCCGGATCACGGCGGGAGCGACGGACGTCACGGTCGACGAGGAGGCGTTCGTCGTCGTCCCACCCGGCGACAGCGAGATCGAGGTCCTGGCCGACGGCCCGGTCATCCGCTTGTTCTCCACCCGCGCCGAGGACCTCCTGCAGCAGGCCTCGAACGCCGACGCGTACGCCGAACCCGACGAACGGGCCGCGCCACTCGTGCCGTGGCCCGACCCGGTCGGCGGCTTCGCGCTGCGGGTGTACCGCCTCGCCGACACCCCGATCGCCGAGGGACGGTTCGGCCGCATCTTCCGGACGACGAACCTGATGGTCAACTTCCTCGCGGAGGAGCCCGCGCCGCGCGACGCCCACAAGCTCTCGCCGCACTTCCACGACGACTTCGAGCAGATCTCCTTCGGGGTGAAGGGCCGCTTCCGGCACCACATCCGCTACCCCTGGGGACCCGACTCGGCCACCTGGCGCGAGGACGAGCACGCCGAGATCGGTACGCCGTCGATCTGCATCATCCCGCCGCCCACCGTCCACACCACGCAGGGCGTCGGTGAGCACCAGCAGCTGCTCGACATCTTCGCTCCACCGAGGGTCGACTTCTCGGCCTCCGGCTGGGTGTTGAACGCCGACGACTACCCGGCCGCGTGACCATGACGAGCAAGCGCTCGAGCCGGTTCCGCGCCGCGCTCGCCGACCCCTCCGGACCCGCCCTCGGCACCTGGGTGAAGCTCCCTGCGATGGAGAGCATGGAGCTCGTGGCGCTCGCCGGCTTCGACTTCGCCGTCATCGACCTCGAACATTCGCCGTTGAGCATCGAGACGGCCTCACAGCACATCGCGGTGGCTTTGCTGGCCGGGGTCTCACCCATCGTCCGTATCCCGTCGCTCGACGGCGGGATCGTCCAGCGGGTGCTCGACGCCGGTGCGGAGGGGATCATGCTCCCGCACGTGGACTCGGTCGAGCAAGCAGAGGCCGCCGCAGCCGCCGTCCGCTTTCCACCCCTCGGCACGAGGGGGGTCGGCAGTACGAGTCGGGCCGGTGCCTGGGGTGCGACCTCACGGGAGGAGTACCTGCGGTTCGGGCAGGAGGAGGTCGTCCTGATCGCCCAGATCGAGAGCGCCGCCGCCGCACGGGCCGCCGGCACGATCGCAGCCGTCGCCGGTGTCGACGCCCTCCTCATCGGCGCCGCCGACCTCTCCACGAGCGAGGGCCGCAGCGAGACGGACCCGGTCGTCGCCGCGCTCATCGCCGACGCCGTCCGCGACACCGTCGCGGCAGGGAAGCCCATCGGCAACGCGGGCGGTGCGTCGGCGGCAGCCGTCCGGGCCTCCGTCGACGCCGGCTACCGCTTCACGGTGATGAGCAACGATGCCAGTCTGCTCGGAGGCGCGGCGTCCGCGGCGGTGCAGGCGGGCCGAACGGTGCGGTACGCCTGATGACCGCCGCCCGCCGCGACACACCCACCGTGCACCGCTCCCAAGCCACCCGTTGGAAGGACCCTTCATGACCGCAGCACCCGTCACGACCCCGCAGCAGCCGCTCCTCGACGGCAAGGTCGTCCTCGTCATCGGTGCGAGCGCCGGGATCGGTGCCGACGCCGCGCGTGTCTTCGCGCGGCACGGTGCCTCCGTCATGCTCGTGGCGCGGACCGCAGGACCGCTCGCAGCGGTGACCGAGGACCTCATCACCGCCGGGTTCGACGCCGCGTCGACCACCGGTGACATCAGCGTCGGTGCCGACGTCGCGCGGATCGTCGACGCCACCATGGAACGGTTCGGCAGGCTCGACGGCGCGTTCAACAACGCGGCGCTCACCCAGGCTGGTCGCCTGGACGAGGTGATCGAGGAGGACTTCGACCGCATCCTCGCCGTCAACGTGAAGGGCGTGTGGCTGTGCATGCGCGAGGAGCTCCGCGTCATGCGGGAGGCCGGAGTCGGCTCGATCGTCAACGTCAGCAGCATCGGCGGACTCCGCGGCAGCTCCGGCATGGGCGCCTACCAGGCCACGAAGCACGCCGTGATCGGCCTCACCCGCACGGCCGCACACGACAACGGGCCGCTCGGTATCCGCGTGAACGCCCTTGCGCCCGGACCGACCGAGACAACGATGCTCGACCAGACCCGCGCCGCCATCCCCGGCGGGGTGGAGGCGCGGATCGCCGCGACGCCACTCCGCAAGGCCGGGACGGGCGCCGAGGTCGGCGAAGCTGCCGCCTGGCTCCTCAGCGACCTCGCGAGTCACACGAGCGGCGTCGTCCTCCCCGTCGACGGCGGCTTCAGTGCCTGACACCGATCACCGCCCGCCCGCCCGACCCGCACCCATCGACCAGACAGGATCCCCCGCATGACCGAGACCGGAACCCTCCGGCTGCCGCCCCGCATCCACGTCGGCTTCGGCGTCCGCCACCAGCTCCCGGTCATCATCGGGGAGCACGGGAGGCGGGTGTTCGCCGTCGTGGACCCGTTCCTCGCCGGTTCACCCGAATTCGTCGCGATCGTCGACGCGCTACGAGCCGGCGGGTCCGAGGTCGTCGTGTACACCGACGTCCTTCCGGAACTCCCGGTCGACTCGCTCACCGAGGCCGGTGTCGTCGCCGCGGCCTTCGCTCCCGACGTCGTCCTGGCCTACGGCGGGGGCAGCGCGCTCGACGCAGCGAAACTCGTCGCCGTGCTCGTCGCACACGGCGGGGTGCTCGCCGACTACTACGGCGAGAACAACGTGCCCGGACCCATCCTCCCCATCGTGGCCGTACCGACGACCGCCGGGACGGGGTCCGAGGTGACGCCGGTCGCGGTGATCTCCGACCCGGACCGGGAGATGAAGATCGGTGTCTCCAGCCATCACCTCATCCCGGTCGCGGCGGTGGTCGACCCGGAGCTGACGATCGGGGCGCCGCCCTCGGTCACCGCGTACGCCGGCATCGACGCGCTCGTGCACGCCCTGGAATCGTTCACGGCAGCGCACCTGCCGCTCGACTGGGCGTCTCAGCTGCCCGTCTTCACCGGGCAGAACCTCTTCGTCCGGCACCTGGCGCTCGAGGCGATCCGACGGATCGCGCCGAGCCTGCCCCGGGCCGTCGCCGACGGGACGGACCGTGAGGCCCGAGCGGAGGTCGCTTACGGCAGCCTGCTCGCCGGCATGTGCTTCGGTCCGACCGGCACGCACCTCTCGCACGCGGTGCAGTACCCGGTCGGTGCGATCACCAAGACGCCACACGGGCTCGGTACCGGGCTCATGATCCCCTACGTCCTCCAAGCGTGCGTGCCCCTCATGCCTGAGCGGCTCGCAGCCATCGGCGCCGCCCTCGGTGGGACCGAGTCGGACGTGCGGGCAGCCGCGCAGGACGCCGTGGACCGGGTCGCCGAGCTCTGCCGCAGCATCGGTATCCCGACGAGCCTCGCCGAGATCGGAGTTCGGGCCGACCAGCTGCCGCGCATCGCGGAGCTGACGCTGCAGTCGAAGCGACTTGTCGACATCTCACCGATCGGCTCCGACCCGGAGCTCATCGACACCATCCTCCAGGCCGCCCACGCCGGCGACCGATCAGCCCTCCGAGCAGACACGGACGCACGATGACCACCACCACACCAGCCACGACCCTCAGCACCACGCGGACGAAACCGATCGCGCAACTCTTCATCGACGGCGCCTGGCGGCCCGGTTCCGACGGAGGGACCTTCCCCGTCGTCGACCCCGCCGACGGCAGCACGATCGCCGACTTCGCCATCGCGACCCGCGAGGACTGCCTCGCCGCCGTCGAATCCGCCGCGCGCGCACAGACCTCCTGGGCAGCGACGTCTCCGCGGGAGCGTAGTGAACTGCTCAGAGCGGCCTACGAGCTCCTCACCGAGGAGGTCGAGACGCTCGCCGAGATCATGATCCGGGAGAACGGGAAGTCCTACCGCGACGCCATCGGTGAGGCGAACTACGCCAAGGAGTTCTTCCGGTGGTTCGCCGAGGAGGCCGTGCGCATCCCCGGCGACTACCGACTCTCCCCGAGTGGCGACAAGCGGATCGTCGTCGACCGGCAGCCGATCGGCGTCTCCCTCCTCATCACCCCGTGGAACTTCCCCGCCGCCATGGCGACGCGCAAGCTCGCGCCCGCGCTCGCCGCCGGGTGCACGGTCATCCTCAAACCTGCGCGGGAGACGCCGCTGGCCGCCGCGTTCGTCGTCGACGTCCTTCGCCGGGTCGGCTTCCCGTCCGGCGTCGTGAGTCTCGTCACGCCCGTGCCGACCGGCCCGATCGTCGCGGAGATGCTCGCGCACCCGGCCGTGCGGAAGCTGTCCTTCACGGGATCGACGGAGGTGGGGCGGGAGCTCCTGCACGCCTGCGCCGACACCGTCGTGAGCGCATCGATGGAGCTCGGCGGCAACGCGCCGGTCGTCATCCTGCCGGGGGCGGACCTGGAGCTCACCGTCCGCGAGTCGCTGCTCGCCAAGATGCGGAACGGTGGGTCCGCCTGCACGGCGGCGAACCGGTTCTACGTCCACACGAGTGTCCATGACGCCTTCGTCGCTCGGATGGCCGAGGCGCTGGCGGAGGTCCGGGTCGGACCTGGACTCGACCACGACAACGACCTCGGCGCGCTCGTCTCGGTCCACGAACGGGACAAGGTGGCCGGGCTCGTCGATGGGGCGGTGCGCGATGGTGCCACCGTGATCCAGGGCGGCCGCAGCTCGGAGGACGGGGCGTTCTACGACGCGACGCTCGTGACCGGTGTCCGCCACGGATCGGAGATCACGACCACCGAGATCTTCGGACCGGTCACCGCCGTGGTGCGGTACGACGACATCGACGAGGCGGTCCGCATGGCGAACGACACCGTGTTCGGGCTCATGGCCTACGTGTTCGGCGAGGAGCGGGAGGCGGTCGCGGTCGCGCGCCGCCTCGAGGCGGGCATGGTGGCGATCAACCGCGGCGTCGTGAGCGACCCGGCGGCCCCGTTCGGCGGCGTCAAGCAGAGCGGACTGGGACGCGAGGGGTCGAGCGAGGGCATCCTCGAATTCCTGGAGGAGCAGTACATCGCACTGACGGCGTAGCGGGGGCAGGCTGGCGGCGTCGGGATCGATACGGCATCGTGGGAGGCCGGACCTGCTCTCGACAGCCGCGTCCACTTCCACCTCTGCCACGCACCGAGGAGCTCACGCATGACCGACCGCATCCTGACCACGCACGCCGGGAGCCTGCCGCGCACGCCCGAGTTGACCCGGTTGCTCGTGGCGCGCGACCAGCGGCGGCCGTTCGACGTGGCCGAGCTGGAGGAGGTCACGGCGGATGCGGTGGCCTCGACGGTCGCCGCACAGCTCGCCACCGGTCTCGATCTCATCAACGACGGCGAGGTCCCGCGCGTCGGGTTCTCGACCTACGTCCTCGAACGCATCGAGGGGTTCGGCGGTGCAGGACACCGCAAGCCGACGCTCGACTCCGTGCGATTCCCGGATTACGCGGCGTTCCAGGCGAAGCAGATCGTCGAGGGTGCGGACGTCGCACGGGTGTGGGATCCGCCGATGGCTCAGGGGCAGCTCGTGTACGACCCCACGCTCGCCGGCATCACCGCCGATCTGGACGGCTTCGAGCGGGAGCTCGCCGTGCAGGCGGACCAGGGACGCACACCTGCCGGCACCTTCTTCTCGGCGGCCACGCCGGGTATCGTGTCGACGACGCTGCTGCTCGATGCCGCGAACCCCTTCTACGGCGACGACCGCGCCTACGTGTTCGCGCTCGCCGAGCAACTGCGGATCGAGTACGAGGCGATCGTCGCCCGAGGTCACGTCCTGCAGCTCGACGCCCCGGACCTCGCCATGGAGCGGGTCATCCAGTTCGGTGACGCGACGCTCGAGGAGTTCCTCGTGGCCGTGGATCTGCACGTCGACGCGCTCAACCACGCCATCCGGAACATCCCCCGCGAGCAGGTCCGGCTCCACGTCTGCTGGGGCAACTGGCAGGGCCCACACCAGGACGACGTCCCGGTCGACGTGCTCCTCCCGCACCTCTACCGGGCACGGGTCGGTGCGTTCAGCATCCCGCTCGGCAACCCGCGGCACCAGCACGAGGCGCCGGCGTTCCGCGAGCATCCGCTCCCCGAGGGCGCGCTCCTCATCCCGGGGGTCGTCGACGTGACCACCAACTACCTGGAGCACCCGCAGGTCATCGCGAACCGCATCGTGGAGGTCGCCGAAGCCGTCGGTGACCCGACGCGCGTCATCGCGGGCACCGACTGCGGGCTCTCCACCTTCGCGAGTTACGAGTTCGTCGCGACCGATGTCGCGTGGGCGAAGCTCGGTGCGCTCGTCGAGGGCGCTGCGATCGCGTCGAAGCGGCTGTTCGGCGCCTGAGTCCTCGGCTCGGCGTCGCGCTCAGACGGTGATCGACGGCTCGTCGCTCACCGAGAGCGTGAGCACGGCCTTGCCGATGAGGTCGTCCTGCTCGAGGTCACCCTCGAGTCGGCGGAGCTGGCGCGCGACGTCGTTCTCGCGGTCGTCGCCGACGAGGTCGACCGACGCGACGAGGAAGAGGCGTTCCGGCCCGCTGAACTCGAGGTACAGCGCCGTGACCCGTTCGATCTCCGGGTGTGACAGGAGCGCGGTGACGGTCTGTGCGCGGTACGCGGGGCTCGGTGAGGCTCCGAGGAGATAGCGCCGGTTGCGGTTGATGAGCAGCAGCGCGACCCCGCCGAGCAGGACACCGATCGCGATCGAGCCGATCGCATCCCACACCGGGTCGCCGGTCACCTGGTGGAGGCCGATGCCGGCCCCGGCGATGATGAGGCCGAGCAGTGCTGCGGAGTCCTCGAAGAACACCGAGCGGAGCGTCGTGTTGGAGCCGTTCACGATGTAGTCGAAGAAGCCGCGGCCGTACTTCCTCGCCGTGCGCCGGCCCTCGAGGATCGACTGGGTGAAGGAGAAACCCTCCAGGAGGAAGGCGACGCCCAGCACGAGGTAGCTGAGGGCGTAGTCCTCCATCGCCTCCGGTGCGGTGATGCTCTGGATGCCGTGCTGGATCGAGACGACCGCACCGACGGTGAAGATCCCGAAGGCGGCGAACAGCGAGAAAATGTACGCGTCACGGCCATAGCCGAGCGGATGTGCGGCGTCGCGTCGCTTGTCGGCCCGTTTGTCGGCGATGAGGAGGAAGATCTCGTTCCCCGCGTCGGCCCACGAGTGCGCGGCCTCGGCCAGCATCGACGCCGACCCGGTGAGCGCGGCGACGATGGACTTGGCGATGGCGACGATGACGTTGGCCAGGAAGGCGATCACGACGGTCATGCGCCAACGCTACGCCCAGCCGGGGTGCGCCGCGTACGCCCGGACATCCGGACGACCGCGGTCAGGGCCTCAGGATTTCAGGACGCGCAGCGCGGAGCCCTTGTGGGCGGCCTTCGCGCCGGTCTTCTCCGACTCCACGATGAACGCGGGCTCGTCCTTCGACGCCGTGAAGTGCTGGCCGTCGAACTGGAAGTCCGCGGTCTTCCGCTCGACGACCTTCCCCTGCGTCCGCCCCTGCGAGGTGCCCCACGACACGCGGTCGCCCACTCGTACGTCTGCCATGCTGCCTCCTCGGCGCTCACACGCCGCGAGCGAGCGACGTGTGAGCGAGGATGCCAGCGTGTCGGCGGCCGCACAAGCGCTTGCGCCGCGCGAGCGCAGGGGATATCCCCCGAGGCCCAGGGGCTCCGCGGGCATAGCGTGTCCCCATGGCCTCGTTCACCCCGGGAAGACCCCGACTCGCGTTCGGTATCGGCATCGTGGCTGTCGTGCTCGGGGTGGCGCTCATCCCGGTCGCCGTCGCGAACGCCCACGGCGAGTACGGCTTCCATTTCTGGTGGATCGTCATCGTCCCGATCCTCGCCGGCCTGTACTTCGGTGTGGCCGGAGCCGTCGCGCTCCGCAACCGCCGCTGAGGTCCGCGGCGGCCCAAGGCGTCCCTGGGATCTCGCGTACCGTTGGCGGGATGAGTGACGACGCCGCGACCGATGAGCACCGCAGGACGGCTGCGCACGCCTACAGCGCGCTCGGCTGCCTCCTCCTCGACGCCGGCACCTCCGTCACCGACGTCCGGGACTCCCTGGAGCGCGCCACGGTCGCATCGGGCGACGAGGGTCTGGCCTTCTCGGTGCTGCCGCAGCTCATCATCGTGAACGACGTGCGCACCGGTGCGGTGCTCGCGGCCGGCAACACCCACGGCGAGCTGTCGTTCCGCGGCGCGGCGCGGGCGAACCGGCTCATGCGCGAACTCGAGCTCGGACACTGGCCGGTCGGTGACCTGCCGGCCCGCATCCAGTCGATCCGGGAGACGCCGCGCCCGCATGCGTCGATGCACTGGGTGGTCGGGAACCTGCTGCTCGCGGGAGGGCTCGCGCTGCTGTTCCGCTGCCCATGGTGGGCGATCGTCGCATCGATGCTCGTCGGCGCCTTCGTCGGCCTCGTCATCACCCTGCTGGCGCGGTGGCGGGGAGCGGTCGCGATCGCCCCGTTCGTGACGGCGTTCGTGTCGACGACGCTCGTCGGGACGCTCGCATCGGCCATGGATCTCGGCCCCGTACCGCTGTTCGCCGTCTGCGCGCCGATCGCGATCCTCGTCCCCGGCGCACTCATCACCAACGCCCTGCTGGAACTGACGGCGACCGACATCGTGACGGGCTCGGCGCGCCTGATGTACGGGCTCATCGTGCTCGCCTTCATGGCGGCCGGGATCTCGGCCGGGGCGCTGCTCACCGGCCTGTCGATCGACCCCGAATCGACGGCGCTCGTCGGTCAGGTGGTCCGCGGGAGCTCGGACCTCGTCGGGTGGGAGTCGGTCCCGCCGCTGTGGTTCACGTGGATCGGCGTCGTGATGCTCGCGGCCGGGATCGGGATCGCGTTCGGCTCGGGACGCTCCCTGACGCTGCTGACCATCTGCGTGATGGCGTTGACCTACGCGGGCATCGTCCTGTTCGCCCCGCTCGTGGGGAACGCGGTCGCGACGGGGCTCACCGCCGGGCTCGTGTTCGTCGTCGCTCGCATCGTCGAGCGGTACTCGGCGGCGGTGCCGTCCAACGTCACGTTCCAGCCGGCCCTCCTCATGCTCGTGCCGGGCACTGTGGGACTCGTGTCGCTCGCGACGCTCGAGGGCTCAGCGGTCACGGCGGCGCTGACGGTCTTCATCAGTCTCTGCGTCGGCGTCAAGACGGCGGCGGTCCTGACGGGGGTCGTCATCCCGCCGGTGCGTGCGACCGCCCGTCCCTGAGTCGCCCGGAATGGTCCGAAACGGTGCCGAATTCGTACAGATTCGGGCGAGTCAGCGGCTCCGCGCTGCCCGCGCTCGCGCCTTGATCGCGACGATGACCTCGGTCTTCGCATCGGCGTAGTCGTTCATGTCGTCCCAGGGCCTCCCGAGCAGCTCCCGCTTGGTGCGCTCGTACAGCGCGCGGTCGTCGGCGTCGGACCGCAGATGGTCGCGGAGGAGGAGGTACTCGTCGATCTCCGGCGCGCCCTGCTCGTAGAGGTGCACGTGGACGTCGCGCTCCGGCGTCCGCACCATTCGATGGCGGGGCTCACGGACGCGCAGCACGTAGCCGGCTGCCAGCAAGGGGTCGAGGTAGTCCTCCTCCGCCGCGATGTCCTCCACGGCGACCACGATGTCCACGATCGGCTTCGCCGCGAGTCCGGGCACCGAGGTCGAGCCGATGTGCTCGATCACGACGGCACCGGTCCCGCCCGCGCTCGTTCCAAGGGCCTCGATGATCCGCTGCCGGTGCTCACGGTACCGTTCGGGCCACGCCGGGTCGGCGTCGTGCAGCTCGACCCGGACCGGCTCGGGGCCTCCGACCAGCTCGAGCGTCGTGATATCCGGGCGGCGGGGGCGTCGGCGCAAGCCGCTCTGGATGGCACGGATGTTGTCGCCGAGCACCCCCGAGACCAGCAGCCCGGTGCCGAGCGGACCCGAGGAGTCCGTGCCGAGTGCCGGCAGGAGGCGGAGCGCCGACCGGACCGGGGCACTCACGTGGTCGAGCTGCCAGGCGATCTCGGCCGCGCCGGCTCCGGCCTGATGCAGCTCGGCGGCCTTCACCGCGTAGGCGGCGGCGCCGAGCGCGTGGGCTCCCATGTGCGCGACACCCGCGGCCTGCCCGGCCGACCACGCGGCGGCCTTGGCGGCGGGTGAGGACACCGCCTGCGAGGCCCGGTTGGCGACGAAGCGTCGGCGGATCTCCCCGGCGGTGTCGAGGTCGCCGGCTGCGAACGCGCGGGCGCGGGCGATCGCGTCACGTGGACGATCGTCGTCCGGCGCCTCCGCTTCGAACAGCGGCAGGACCCGCTCGGCGCAATCGGCGGCCCACGAGGCGACGAGACGGCGGTCGGCTTCACTGAGTGACTGCGGCGAGGGCATGTTCCACCCTCGCACACCCGCCGCGCTCACGTGTGGGCTGCCGGGCTAGCGTAGAGGGATGGCCTCCTTGAACCTGCCTGTGATCTCCTGCAGCCTCGATCCGGCGAGTCGGAGCCGGACCCTCGCCTCGGCGAGCAGCGAGCTGCTGCGCGAGCAAGGTCATGACTCGTCCGTCATCGATCTGGCCGAGATGGAACTGCCGCCGTTCGACAACGATCGGGTCTTCGAGAGCCCTGCGTTCCGTCGGCTGCATGCGTTGATCACGGCTGCCGACGGCGTCGTCCTCGCCTTCCCGGTCTACAACTGGGCACCGGCCGCGACGGTGAAATCGCTCATCGAGGCGACCGGCGCGACCGGCGAGGACGGCAGGGTCGCCGCCTGGTTCGACAAGGTCGTGACCTTCGTCTGCGCCGCCGGCCTGCCGCACAGCTACATGGCGACAGCCACGCTCGGGCAGTCGCTCATGCTGGACTTCAAGTGCGTCATCAACCCCTACACGGCCTACCTGTCGGAGCGGGACTGGGAGGCGGCCGGCGTGCTGACAACGGATCGTGCCGAGCGGCTCGCCAAGACGATGACCGTGCACGCGGAGCTGTCGGGGCTCCTCGCCGAGCGGAGCTACCGCTCGGTCTGGGATGTGTGAGGGCCGAGCGGCACGGTCCCGCGTCTCACAACCGCACGACGAGCTTGCGGGCTGAGACGCCGCCGTGGAGGCGGTCGAGGGCCGGCTGGATCGCCTCGAGGCCTTCGCCGACCACCTCGGGAGCGGGCGCGCAGAGGTGTCGTCCGGCGGCGAGCGCACCAGGCAGGTAGTCCTCCCACAGCATCGGCCCGACCTCGTTGGTCATGAGCGAGCTACCCCACACGTACCGCGCCGAGATCCCCGCCCGTCGGGCACGCACCTGGAGTGCGACGTTGGCCGCCACGAGCCGGGTCATGGTGCGGACGAACGTCAGACTCGGGCCGGCCCGACGGGGGAGCGACCCGAACGACACCGACGGGCTCGCGAGCGCGACCCGGCGTGCCCCGGTGGCGGCGGCGACGGCGACGGCTGGTTCTGCGGAGCCGGTCCCGACGGCGAGGACCCCGACGACCGAGGAGCCATGGAGGGCGTTGACGAGATCCGCCACGACGGTCGGGCTGCGGTAGTCGAACACGAGGTCGGCACCGAGCTCGCGCATCCGGTCGTGGTTGTGCGGCGAGGCCGTGGTCGCGACCCGGTGGCCGGAGGCGACCGCGAGCTGGATGGCGTTGCTCCCCACGCTCGTCGCGCCGCCCCAGACGACGACGGTGGTCCCGGTGGGGGTGGGGTGCTCCGAGGGGTGGGGGAGCGCGAGGTGGTCTCGTTGGAAGAGGGCGGTCGCGGCCGTGGAGATCCCGAGCGGCAGGACGACGGCGTCCTCGTCTCGGAGACCGTCCGGGATCGGGGCGGCGAGATCCGCCCGCACGACGGTGAACTGCTGGAACCCGCCCTCGGCGTCATGGCGTCGACCGCGCTCCATGCCGACCGCGTACGCCACGACGCGGTCGCCCACGGCGAAGCGACGGACGTTCGACCCGACGGCGACGACCTCGCCCGCGACGTCCTCACCGAGCACGGCGGGAACCGGCAGCCACCGGTACATGAGATTCCCGGTCTGCTGCTTGACGTCGTCGAGCGGGTTCACCGCGACCGCACGGTTCCGGATGAGGAGTTCGCCCGGGCCGGGGTCGTGCATCGCGGCGGTGCCGACGACGAGGTCGGCGCGAGGTGCTGGCAGCCAGGCTGCGGTGTTCGTCGGCATGGGGTCTCCAGGAAGCATGCGGGTGGATGTCGTGATGACGACATGATGTGCCATCACACTACACCTGACGACACGACGTGTCATCGGCTATCCTGATCGCATGGCACGCTGGGCACCCGACGCGGCTCTCCGACTCGAGAGTGCTGCGATGGCGCTGTTCGCCGAGCGGGGCTTCACGGCGACGACCGTCCCGGAGATCGCCGAAGCCGCCGGGCTCACCACCCGCACGTTCTTCCGCCACTTCGCCGACAAGCGCGACGTGCTCTTCCTCCGCGAGCGAGAGCTCCCGACCGTGGTCGGACGGCTGGTCGCTGCGGCGCCACCAGGACTCGACGCGCTCGCGCTCGTGATGTCCGGCCTCGAGACCGTGGCAGGCGGCGAGCTGCAGCGTTGGCGGGACGACATCGCCGCCCGCCGCGCCATCATCCGGTCGGAGCCGCAGCTGCGTGAGCGGGAACGGCTGAAGTCGGCGGTCCTCACCGATGCGATGCGCGATGCCCTCGCGGAGAGCGGTGTCACGTCAGCCGACGCGGCGCTCGCCGCCTCCCTCGGTTCGGCGCTCTTCGACGCCTCCCTCGAGCAGTGGCTCGCCGGACCGGACGACGTGCTCCTCGTCGACGTGCTCCGCGCGATGCGCGCCCGACTCGGCGACCTCGCGGGTAGCTAGGGCCGGTCCCGGCTCCGCGTCTGCTTCTCCGGGAGCCCGACCTGCCGCGGGATGAACGCCACCGCGCTGCAGACCGCGATCGCAGCGACCCGAGCAGAGAGGCTGCCGCGGGTGAACGGGTCCTCAGTCGCCGCCGCCCCCACCGCCCCCGTCTCCACCGCCGCCGGAGTCGCCACCACCGCCGCCGTCCCAACCGCCGGAGTCGGAGCCGCCGTGGTGGCCACCGCCGTGGTGACCGTCGCCGCCGACGATGAACGGCATGCCGGAGTCCGACGTCGTACCACCGCGATGCTTCGACCCGCCGGCACGTCGTCCGGCCTGCACGGTGATCGTGACGACGATGACCGCGACGACGGCGAGGACCGCGATCATGACGACGGTTGAGGTGTCCATGGCTCGACCGTAGCGATGTCCGACGGCTGTCGCATCACCCGCGCGGCGAGTATCGGGGTCAGGCCGGACCTCAGCGCCTCGGGATCGTGGAACCGCGGAGGACGAGGCGGCCCGGCAGGTACTCGACACCCTGGGCGACGTCCGTGCCCTCGATCGCCTCGAAGATGCGGGTGGCGGCGAGTCGGCCGAGCTGTTGGAGGTTCGCGTCGATCGACGATAGCTCCGGCCGCGAGTTGGTGGCCAGGATCTCCCAGTTGTCGAAGCTGACGACGGCGACGTCGCTCGGGACGTCGCGCCCGAGGTCGCGGACGGTGTCGAGGACGCCGCGGGCGATCTGATCGGAACCGGCGACGATGCCGTCGATCTCCGGGTGCTGTGCCAGCAGCATCGCCGCCGCATCGCGACCCCAGTGCTCGGTCCACTCCGAGAACATCGGCGTGCCGACGAGGTCCAGGCCCGCCGCGGCGAGGGCGTTCTGCACGCCCGTCACGCGGTCCCTGGCCGCCGCGTACTGCGGTTCACCCGTGATCATCGCGATACGGGAACGGCCGCACGCGATCAGGTGCTCGACGGCCAGGCGCCCGCCGTCGCGGTTGTCCGGGGTGATCGACACGTCGGTCGGGTCGTCGGACGGCGCGTAGGCGTAGACGACCGGGACGGGTAGTTTGTGACCGAGCGAGGGGCGTGGGTCCGTCGTGCGGCCCACGACGATGATGCCGTCGACGCGGCGGGTGAGGAGCGCGTTCAGGTGGTGCTGTTCGCGGATGGCGTCCCCGCGGGCGTCGCACAGGAACACGTTCACCTGCCCGGCGCCGAACGCGTCCTCGGCGCCCATGAGGATGGGGATGACGAAGCGGCCCTCGAGGTCGCTCGTCAGGAGGCCGACGGTGCCGGTGCGCCCGTTGATCAGGCTCCGGGCGAGTTCGTTGGGGGTGAAGGCGACCTCCTTCGCGGCGTCGAGCACCCGCTGTCGGGTCTTCGGGGCGACCTCGCTCCGTCCGTTGATGGCCTTCGAGGCGGTGGCCATCGAGACGCCTGCGATCCGGGCGACGTCGCCCAAGGTCGCCGCTCGGCCGGGGGTACCGGTTGCCGAAGCACCGACATCACTGTCTGGCATTGCTCCCCCTCTTCGTTTCCGAAACGTTACCGGACTTCGCTCTTGACGCTACACCGATCCCAGGCTAGCTTTACCGAAAGGCGTTTCGAGAGTTTCGAAAACCTCCCATGCACCGCCGGGCCCGACCGGTCCGCTCAACGATGAGTCAGAGGAGTCACCATGCGCAGCACGCACACCAGACGGATGCAGCGGGTCGGAGGGGTGTTGGCCGCCAGCGCCCTCCTCGTCGGCCTCGCCGCCTGTTCCTCCGGGGGCGGTGGCAGTTCCCCACTCGCCAGCGCCGGGCCCGAGGGCGTCGACGATGGATCCGAGCTCACGCTCTGGACCCGCGCCCCACTCGAGAAGCAGGCGAAGCTCCTCGTCGAGGCCTACAACGCCTCGCACGAGAACCAGGTGAAGCTCACCGTGGTCCCGAACGACGACTACGTCGCGAAGGTCGGCGCGGCGGCCGGCTCCGACAGCCTCCCCGACCTGTTCGCCGCCGACATCGTGTACGTCCCGAACTGGGTCGAACAGGGCCTCTTCCAGGACCTCACCGCGAACATCGACGGGCTCGACTTCAAGGACGAGATCAACCAGGGCCACCTCGCCGCCGGCACCGCGGACGGCAAGGAGCACGTCCTGCCGTTCGTCCTCGACCTCTCGATGCTGTTCTGGAACAAGGAGCTCTACAAGGAAGCCGGGCTCGACCCCGAGCAGGGCCCGACCACACTGGCCGAGTTCGCCGAGGACGCGAAGGCCGTTCAGGCCCTCAACAAGCCCGACACCTACGGCACCGCGACCGGCCTCAACTGCGGCGGTTGTCTCGTCTTCACCTGGTTCCCCAGTGTGTGGGCCGACGGCGAGCAGGTCATGAACGAGGAGGGCACCGAGTCCCTCCTCGCCGAGGACGGCGCCAAGGAGGTCTACAGCACGTGGGCCGACCTCTGGAAGTCGGGCGCCGTGCTCCCGTCCTCGAAGGACGAGGCCGGACCCACCTGGACCGCCGGCTTCACCGAGGGCAAGGTCGGCGTCATGCCGTACCCGGCGACGCTGCTCTCCTCCACCCCGTTCGATGTGGGCGTGTCCGGCATCCCCGGACCGAAGGGCGGCGACTCGACCTTCGTCGGTGGCGACGGGATCGGCGTCTCGAAGGACAGTAAGAAGGCCGCACAGTCGTGGAACTTCCTCAGCTGGCTGATGTCCGAGGACGCGCAGGTCGGAGTCCTCGCGAAGGACAACGACGTCGTCTCCCGCTCCGACCTCGCCGAGAACGAGTACTCGAGCAAGGACCCGCGCCTCGTCACGATCAACGAGGTCGCCTCGAAGGGCGACACCCCGTACTCGCTGAACTTCCAGGAGGCCTTCAACTCGCCGACCAGCCCGTGGCTGACGCTCGTGCGGAACGCGGTCCTCGAGGGCTCCGACACGGTCGACGCCGACAACGACGCGATCACGGACGTGCTCTCGCAGTAGTCCGATCCGCCGGTGCGCCGCCGCATCCATCACCGCGACGGCGCACCGGCACCCACTCGTCTTGAAAGGTCCACCCATGAGTACCACCCTCGCCAGACGAGGCCCGACGGACTCGGTCGGTGCCAGGAAGCGTCGCGCCGTGCACGCCCGCACCGGCTGGTTGTTCGCGCTCCCCACCGCCGTGTTCGTCATCCTCCTGTTCCTCGTCCCGCTCGGTCTCGTGTTCCAGATGGCGGCCTCCGACTGGCCGCTCCTCGGTGGCAACCAGGGGTGGAACCTCCCCGAGAACTTCCCCAAGGCGATCGACAACCGGTTCTTCCTCGACTCGGTGGTCTTCACACTCAAGTACACGGCCATCGCGACGGTCCTGCTCATCGGCCTCGGCCTCGGCCTCGCGCTCCTCGTGCAGGAGTCCAGCCGGTGGAAGGGCTTCCTCCGCACCGCGTTCCTCATCCCGAGCGCCCTCGGCCTCGCCTCGGCGTCACTCCTCTTCTACGTGCTGTACTCGCCGATCGCGGGCCCGTTCGCCGACCTCACGAAGGCCATGGGCTTCACCTTCCTCGGGACCCCGGACGCGGCGCTCTGGTCGACGGTGTTCCTCATCGTCTGGCGCTTCGCCGGGTTCTACATGCTGCTCATGCTCGTGGGCCTGCAGGGCATCCCGGAGGAGGTCTACGAGGCGGCACGGATCGACGGCGCGTCGCGCTGGCAGACCTTCCGCGACATCACCGTCCCGCTGCTGAAGCCGACCCTCGCCCTCACGACGGTGATGTGCGTCACCGGCTCACTCCTCGCGTTCGAGCAGTTCTACATCCTCACCAAGGGCGGTCCCGACAACAGCACGATCACCATCGTGCAGCTCATCTACAACGTGGCGTTCCAGGGCCCGAACAACCTCGGCGTCGCCGGCGCGCTGTCGGTCATCGTGCTCGCCGCGCTCATCGTCATCAACATCGTGCAGATCCGCGCGTTCAGCAAGAAGGTCGAGGACTGAGCATGACCATCACCCGAAAGGAACCGGCCACCGTCACCTCGACGATGCCCGACGTCCGTGGTCACGGGCGCACGCGCGGCCGCGGCCACGACGGGAAGCCGACGAACTTCTTCGGTATCGCCATCCGGATGCCGTTCTGGATCTTCACCGCGGCGCTCGCCGTGATCTTCCTCTACCCGCTCGTCTGGACCGCCGTCCGCTCGGTGTCGCCGCTCGCCGGTACGAACCAGACCGAGGGGTGGGGGCTCGGCAACTACATCACCCTCGCCGGGTACCAGGACGGGATCCTGCAGTACATCGGCAACTCGGTGTTCGTCTCGTTGCTGACCGTGATCCTCACGCTCGTCATCTCGCTGTTCGGCGGGTACGCGTTCGCAAGGTTCCAGTTCCGCGGCAAGAACGCCCTGTTCCTCGCCACCATCGCGATCCTGATGGTCCCGTACGCGACGCTGCTGATCCCGCTGTACGTGCTGCTGAACCTCGTCGGCCTGTCGAACTCGCTCGTCGGTGTCGCGCTGGTGCTCACCATGTTCCAACTGCCGTTCTCGACGTTCATGATGCGCATCGCGTTCGAATCGATCCCGAAGGAGCTCGACGAGGCCGCCATGGTCGACGGCTGCAACGCCTGGACCGTGCTGTGGAAGGTGCTCGTCCCCGCGGTGAAGCCGGGCCTGATCACCGTCGGCCTGTTCGCGTTCCTCGCGGCGTGGAACGACTTCATGGCGCCGCTCATCCTCATCAACGACTCGGCGAAGATGACGCTGCCGCTCGCGGTGTCGAACCTCCGCGGCCAGGTGCAGGGCGTCGTCGACTACGGCGCGACCGAGGCGGGCGTCGTCGTCCTCGCGCTGCCGTGCATCCTGCTCTTCCTCATCCTCCAACGTCACTACGTGCGCGGCTTCATGTCCGGCGCCTTCAAGGGGTAACCATGAGCACCACCACCAGCACCACGCCCACTACGCCAACGACGTCGGTGATTGTCGCAGCCCCGGTCGTCCCCACCACCGGCGCGCTCACGCCGCTCGGCCTCGACGAGGTGCGCATCACCGACGGCTTCTGGGCCGACCGCCAGCAGGTCAACGGCACGGCGACGCTGCCCCACGTCGAGCACTGGCTCGAGCGGGAGGGGTGGCTCCGCAACTTCGACCTCGCCGCCGCCGGGACCCTTCCGAAGGGGCGCCGCGGACGCGAGTTCGCCGACTCCGAGGTCTACAAGTACCTCGAGGCCGTCGCGTGGGAGCTCGGACGGCTCGGCGGTGACGAAGCGCTCGAGTCGCGGTTCCGCGCGATCGTCGACCGGGTCGCCGCCGCACAGGAGGCCGACGGCTACTTGAACACCCGCTTCGGTCGCCCGGGTCAGGGTGAGCGTTGGTCGGATCTCGAGTGGGGGCACGAGCTGTACTGCCTCGGCCACCTCTTCCAGGCGGCCGTCGCCCGGGAGCGGACGAGCCCGGGCTCCGACGACGGGCTCCTCGGGATCGCGACGCGGGCTGCGGACCTCATCTGCGAGGTCTTCGGCACCGACGGCATCCAGTCCGTGTGCGGGCACGCCGAGGTCGAGGTGGGGCTCGCAGAGCTGTCACGGGTGACGGGCGAGCCGCGCTACCTCGAACTCGCGTCGCTGTTCGTCGAGCGTCGCGGCACCGGCGTGCTCCAGGACATCGAGTGGGGCCGCGCGTACTTCCAGGACGACGTGCCGATCCGCGAGGCGGAGGCGTTGCGTGGCCATGCGGTCCGCGCGAACTACCTCGCGGCCGGTGCCACCGACGTCGCGGTCGAGCACGGCGACGACGGCCTGCTCGACGCGCTCCGCGGCCAGTGGGACCGGACGATCGCACGCCGCACCTACCTGACCGGCGGTCAAGGATCGCACCACCAGGACGAGGCGTTCGGCGAGGACTTCGAGCTGCCGTCCGACCGCGCGTACTCCGAGACCTGTGCGGGCATCGCATCGATCATGTTCAGTTGGCGGCTGCTGCTCGAAGACCGCGACGTCCGCTACGCCGACCACATCGAGCGCGTCCTGTACAACGTCGTCGCGACCTCGCCGTCGGCCGCCGGCACCGCGTTCTTCTACGCCAACACCCTGCACCAGCGCACGCCGGGGGAGTCGAGTCCGGACGACGAGGTGTCGCCGCGGGCGTCGTCCTCCGAGCGTGCGCCGTGGTTCGACGTGTCGTGCTGTCCACCGAATGTGGCCCGGACGCTCGCGAGCCTGGCGGCGTTCGTCGCCACGAGCGACGACCACGGCGTGCAGATCCACCAGTTCGCGTCGGCGACGATCGACACGGTCATCGACGGCGAGCACGGCGGGCGCTTCCGTGCGGAACTCGCGACGGACTATCCGCGATCAGGCGTCGTCACCGTGCGCATCGTGGAGGCGCCGAACGGACCCGTGACCGTCTCGCTGCGCGTGCCGTCGTGGGCTGATGACGCGGTGGTGACCGTCCGACCCGTCGACGGTGCCTCCGTGGATCGTGCCGTCACCCCTGGTTACGCCGACGTCGAGCGGTCCTTCGTCCCCGGTGACGTCGTGGAGCTGACGTTCAGCGTCCGTCCGCGGGTCACCCTGCCGGATCCTCGCGTGGACGCCATCCGTGGCAGCGTCGCGATCGAGCGCGGACCCGAGGTCTACTGCGTCGAGTCGGTGGACCTCCCGGGCGGTGACGAGACGATCGCCCGCATCGAGGTGGGGGAGGGTGTCGTCCCCGTCGAGGACGCGGACGGTCGGTTGTCGATCGAGCTGCGCACCCGGAGTCTCGCCGACACCGCCTGGCCGTACGGCGACGCCTTCGTCGCGACGGGAGCTGACGAGACGTTCACCGCGAGCATCGCGCCGTACCATTCCTGGGCCGAGCGCGGGCCGTCCACGATGCGTGTCTGGATCCCGATCGCCCGGGCGTGAGGGCGGAGCGCGTCATACTGGTGTCTCGTCGACCAGCGATCCGGAAGCAGCCATGACGTATCCTCCGAACCCTCAGGTCCCTTCTGGCCAGCCGCCGTATGGCCAGCCGCCGTATGGCCAGGCACCCTACGGCCAGGCTCCGTACGGCCAGCCGCAGTGGGTCGCGCCCCCGCCCCGGGGCGCCAGCTCGCCGGACGACCTGACGCTGCCGCTCTATGGGGCGACGTTCCGTCAGGCGACCAAGCGGTTCTTCAAGCAGTACGCGAACTTCTCGGGTCGTGCATCGCTCAGTGAGTACTGGTGGAGTTCGCTGCTGACGACGCTCCTGATCCTCGTCCCGACGCTGCTGATCACCGTCGGCGCGATCATGACCGCTGTCTCCGCGGCAGCGGCCGCTGCAGAGGAGCGAGACCTGTCGGGGAGCGGATACGACTTCGCGGACCCTGGGCCCATGGGGTTCGGCGTCCGCGTCCTGCTCATCGCCGGCGTCGTGCTGCTGCTCGTCGCCTGGGTGGCGCTCATCGTGCCGAGTCTGGCGATCGCCTGGCGGCGCCTGCACGATGCAGGTTTCCCCGGCCCGTACTACTTCCTCACCCTCGTGCCGTCGGTCGGGAGCATCATCGTCCTCGTCCTCATGCTGCTGCCGTCGAAGCCCGAGGGGCAGCGCTTCGATCGTCCGGCGCAGGTGCCGTCCGCGCGCTGACGCCGTCCGCGCGCTGACGCCGCAGCAGACGAGCCTCACTGCGGTAGTGCGGCGACCTTCCGCAGCAGGACCTCACGCTCGCGGTCGTTCGCTGTGAGGTGCGCGGCGGTCAGGAGGTCCGAGCGCGCCTCCTCGTCGTCGTCCGCCGTGCCGATGCCGGTCCTGCCGGCGCCGGTCATGTCCGTCTCGCGTCGGTCGTGCTCAGGCAGGGTCGGCCGACGGCTTCGCCACACCTTCCTGCGCCCGCCACTCCTTCTCCTTCCGGAGGTACTCGTTGTCTGCGTGGTCGGCGAAGTCCGTCTCGTCGGTCACGCGGCGCACCTCGATCTTGTTACCGGGGCCGAGCGGAGCGCGGCTCGCCCATTCGATGGCCTCCTCGCGCGTGGCGACCTCGATGGTCCAGAACCCGTTGAAGAGCTCCTGGAGTTCGCCGTAGGGGCCGTCGGTGACGATCGGCGCCTCGGTCGTGAACTCGACGACGGCACCCTGCGCGGCATCGGTGAGGCCGTCACCGCCGACCATCACGCCGGCGTCGATCATCGACTCGTTGTAGGCGCCCATCGCGTTGATGACCGCTTCGAAGTCCATGTCCTCGAGCTTCTCGACGGACCCGCTGTTGCGCATGATGAGCATGTATCTCGACATCGTCTGCTCCAGTCGTCAGGGGCGCCGATCGCCCGCCTCACTCGGACGTCGAACGGCGAACGCGGAGATCGACATCACGGTCAGAATATCCTCGGCGGGTGCCCGACGGGGAGGGTGAACGGAGCGCGGCGATCAGGTGTCCGGCCGGAGAACAGCGGCGGACGGACGTCGAAGTTCACAGCCCAGGCAACAACTGTGGGTCGATACTGGGTCCATGGCAACTGAGATCGACCACGAAGAGATCATCCGTCAGCTCACCGCGAAGTTGAGCGAGAAGTACTCGGGGGTCGATTCCGCTCGGATCGGTGAGCTCGTGCGCGAAGAGGTCAGCGCGCTCGCTGAGCGTCCGGTCCAGGATTACGTGACCGTCCTCGCCGAGCGTGCGGTCAAGAAGTCGCTCAAGCGCTCCGAGAAGTAGCGGTCCCGCCTCGGGTCGGACTACGGCCGGTCGGGTCTGCTCGTCAGCGCCTCGATCGCGACCACGATGACGATGCAGACGACGAGCAGGGTGAACACGTTCGGGTTCAGGGTCAGCGCATAGACGACGACGGCGACCAGGACCAGGACACCGATGATGACGATCGCACGGCGTGGTGATCTCCGCCTCGTCCGGTCCAGGTCTGCCATGGTGCCCCCTCGCTGATGGTCGGTCGAATCTCCAGACTATGAGTGCCCGGCCACTCGCGCGTCCAGTCTCAGTCGGTAGACTCACATCGGGTACTTTTGTCGACGAGTCGACAGAAGCGGTTCCGTGCCGTGTGAGACAGGCGGGGAAGCGTCCGTCGGTGCCCGCCCGAAGCTACGAAGGAGTACCCATGAGCGCACCGTCCGTGCAGCTGTACACCGTCCGCGACGCCATCGCCGAGGACCTGCAGGGCGCCGTCGCCCGCATCGCCGAGATCGGCTTCACGAAGGTCGAGCCCTACGCGTTCGTCGAGCGCGCGGCCGAGTTCGAGACCGCCTTCGCCGCCGCCGGCGTCACGGCCCCGTCCGGCCACGCGCCCGTCATCGACGCCGCCGACCCGGCGGTCGCGTTCGACGCGGCGTCGCGGCTCGGGATCGGAACGGTCATCGACCCGTTCATCCCCACCGACCGCTGGCAGACCGCCGACGACGCCGCACGTCTCGCCGAGCGCGTCAACGAGCTCGCCGTCCAGGCGGCGGCGTCCGGCCTGAAGTTCGGCTACCACAACCACAACTGGGAGTTCTCGACCCACGTCGACGGGCGCCCGATCTTCGAGCTCTTCGTCGAGCAGCTGTCGCCCGAGGTCGTCCTCGAGATCGACACCTTCTGGTCGACGGTCGGCGGAGCGGACACCCCGGCGTTCCTCCGTTCGCTCGGGGACCGCGTGCAGTTCCTGCACATCAAGGACGGCATCATCTCCGGTGACATCGCCACCGCGCTGCCGAGCAGCGAGAGCGCGCTCGTCGTGCCCGACGCGCTCGCCCAGGCGTTCGCGAACCAGCAGCCCGCAGGTCAGGGCCAGGTCGACATCCCGGCGATCCTCGCCGCCGCACCGCACGCGACGCGTGTCGTGGAGTTCGACGGCTACAGCAAGGAGATCTTCGGCGGCGTCGCCGAGTCCTACGCCTGGCTCGCCGAGAACGACAAGTAGGCGCGCAGCACCTCGACAGGCTCGGTGACAGGGGGACCCGTTCCCTGAGCTGCGCCGCACTGAGTCTGTCGAGGTGTCGAAGGGCCCGCGGGGATGCGTGTTCTGGGCGTATAGGTGTGTTCGGGGGCACTTCGACAAGCTCAGTGACCGAGACACCCGTTCCCTGAGCCTGTCGAAGGGCCCGCGGGGATGCGTGTTCTGGCCGTGGACGTGTGTTCGGGGCACTTCGACAAGCTCAGTGACCGGGGTCGGCTCGGTGACCGGGGTCGGTTCGGCGGCCGGCACTCAGAACGGCGGGACCGCGTCTGGTTCCGTGCGGTGTCGCCTGCCGTCGGGTGTGGTCCACTCGAGGACGCCATCGGGGCGATGGTCGAGCGACCACCCGGGCAGATGCTTCAGTCGGTGGTGATGTCGGCAGACGCACGCCAGATTGCCGACACTCGTGGTGCCTCCCTCTGCCCAGGCGACGGAGTGGTCGAGATCGCAGGCCCGAGCCCGTCTCCCGCAACCCGGCGCGCGACAGGTGACGTCGCGGAGGCGGACCGCTCGCTGCAGATCTGCCGGCACGCGGTACTGCTGCCGCCCGACCGAGACGACCGCACTCGTCTCCGGGTGCGTGAGCACCCTCGTCATCGAGGGCGCGTTGACCGCGAGCCGCGACGCGGTCTCGGGGTCGATCGGGCCGTAGCCGTCGAGGGTCGCCGGGGCCTCGCTCAGCCCCAGGAGGCTGAGCACGGGCACGGTGAGGTTCACCGTGGGCTGGATGTCGTCGAGCACCTCCACCGGCCGGGCGATCGGTGAGCGCCGGCCCTCGGGGTCGGTCTGGTCGGCCGAGGTGGTACCGCTGATGCAGAGCGAGCCGAGCGCGTCGGCGCGCAGCTGCTGACAGGCGCGGTCGTCGTCCGTCAGGTGGGCGGCACCGACGAGCGCGTCGAGGCGTTCTCCGATCGCGACGGCGACGGGCGCCGTGGTGAACAGATGAACCCACGCCATGCCGTCTGCTGCAGGCTCGATCTCCACCCGACGGTCGGCCTCCGACCTGGCCGCCCGCACGGTGATGGACTCCGGGTGCAGTCGCTCGCGGAGGGTGCGGGCCTGGTGCTGCAGTCGTGCGACAGTGGACTGCTCCGCGATGGCGAGGACCGTTTCGAGGAACGCGGCTCGCCCGTGCACCGGGATGTCTTGGAGCTGATCGGTGATGGTCCGCGCGTGCCGGCTCGAGATGCGACCGTCCTCCAGCGCGCGAAGGACATCCGGGGCATCGGCGACGAGCCGTTCGGCATCGCCGGTGGCTCGATGCAGGGTCTGCTCGGAGGCACGCGTCGCCATGGCGAGCGTCGCACAGGTGGAACGACGGATGAGCGCCTTCCGCTGTGCGGGCGTCTCGTCGTGCGACACGAGGCTGTCCGCCATGGCGTCGGCCAGGGCTGCCGACCTCGCGAGGAGACGAGCCTCCCGGGCGTCGAGTGCTGCACGCTCGCGCGCGATGCCGGCGAACTCGTCGGACAATTGCGCGAGGCGCTCTTCGAAGACGTCCACCGCGCGCACCGGGAAGGTGGTGGAGGTCTCGGTCATGACTCCAGTCCACCACGGACCACTGACATTCAAGATGGTCAGTTGACGAGGCTCTGACGGATTCGACGAGCGGTCGGGATGTGGAGCGGGGTCGCACTTCGACAGGCTCAGTGACCGGGTGTGTGGCTCAGTGACCGGGACCCCGTTCCCTGAGCTTGTCGACGGGTGTGATTGGTGAACGGGAATCCGGTCCCCGAGCCTGTCGACGGGCGCCTGAGCCCGCTCCTCGCTCAGCCGCCGAGCGGGGTCCGGATCACGCGGAACGCACCCGCCGGGATGACCACCGCACCCGAGACCACCGGCTCGCCCGTCAGGAGCTCGACCGCACCGGTCGTCGTGAGCTGCGCATCCTCGTCGCCATGGTTGATCGCGATCGTGAACGACGCCTCCTCGCCCCAGCGGGTCACGATCTCCAGCCCGAGCGGCGGTACCGGCGGCGCGTCGACGGCTGCCTGCTCCAAGGCTTCGGACAGCAGCTCCGACAGTCCGGCCTCGTCGAGCTTCGTGGAGACGTACCAGGCGGTGCCGGCGCCGAACCGGTTGCGGGTCACCGCGGGCTGACCGGCGGCGGGGCCGGTGACGTAGCCCGACACGGCCTCGGCTCCCTCGAGCACGATGTCGTCGCTCCAGCTCGAGCCGGTCCGTCCGTCGTCCAGCTGGACGGTCTCTCCCTCGTGCAACGGCAGGAACTCCGGGACCGAAAGGCCCAGCACCCGACGGAACGCTCCCGGTGCGCCACCCTCCCAGACGGCGTCGTGCTCGTCGACGACGCCCGAGAAGTACGACACGACGAAGGCGCCGCCGCCCTCGACATACGCGGTGAGGTTCTCGGAGGTCTCGCGGTCCGCCAGGTACAACGACGGGGCGAGGACGAGGCGGTAGCCGCTCAGGTCGTCGTGCGGGTGCACGAAGTCGACGGTGACGCCAGCCCGCCAGAGGGCGGCGTAATAGGCCTCGACGCGCTCGCGATGGTCGAGCTCGACCGACGGGCGCCACTCGAGGTCCTGGGCCCAGAACGACTGCACGTCCCAGAGGATCGCGACCTCGCTGCGCACCCGGGAGCCCACCAGCTCGTCCAGTTTGCCGAGGTCGTGACCGAGCGCCATGACCTCACGCCAGATGCGACTCTCCGTGCCGGCATGGGGGAGCATCGCCGAGTGGAACTTCTCCGCGCCGTACCGCGAGGCGCGGAACTGGAAGTAGAGGATCGCGTCGGCCCCGCGGGCCAGGTGGCTGGCGCTGTTGCGGGCGAGTTCGCCTGCGCGCTTCGCGATGTTGCGCGGCTGCCAGTTCACCGCCGAGGTGGAGTGCTCCATGAGGATCCACGGGTCGCCGCCGGCGAGTGAGCGGGTGAGGTCCGAGTCGAGCGCGAGCAGGATGTGGTTGTCCTCCCGCTCCGCGACGAGGTAGTAATCGTTGGCGACGATGTCGACCTCGCGGCTCCAAGCCCAGTAGTCGATCGAGCGACAGTTCGTGGCCATGAAGTTCGTCGTCACCGGGGTCTCCGGTGCGTACCGCTTGATGATGTCGCGCTCGGCGACGTAGCACTCGAGCAGGATGTCCGAGGTGTAGCGGGCGAAGTCGAGTCGCTGCGTCTGGTTGACGACGGAGGCCGAGACGCGCGGTGCGTCGATCTCGTCCCAATCGCCGTAGTCCTGCCCCCAGAAGCGGGTGCCCCAGGCGGCGTTGAGTGCTTCGATCGAGCCGTAGCGCCGCTGCAACCACGCCCGGAAGGCGAGCACCGAGCCGTCGGAGTAGTCCTCGCTGATCGGTGCGCCGTACTCGTTGTGCACGTGCCAGAGGACGACGGCCGGGTGTGATCCGTAGCGGGCGGCGAGCTGCTCGGTGATCGCGGCTGCGGCGCGACGGTAGGCGGGGGAGCTGGGGCTCGCGATGCCGCGTGAGCCGTGGCCGAGCCGCAGTCCCTCGCGGGTGACCGGATGGGCCTCGGGGTGGCGCTTCCAGAACCAGGCCGGTGGCACCGTCGTCGGCGTCGCGAGGTCGACCGAGATGCCGGCCTCGTGCAGCAGACCGATGATGTCGTCGAGGAAGCTGAAGTCGTATTCGCCCTCGCGCGGTTCGAGGACCGCCCAGGAGAAGATCCCGACGCTCACGAGGTCGACACCGGCCGCCTGCATGAGGGCGATGTCCTCGAGCCAGGTCTCCCGCGGCCATTGTTCGGGGTTGTAGTCGCCGCCGTAGCGGAGGCCGGTGGTGCCGGGGATCCAGGTGGCCCGTGCGGTGAGCGGGTCGAGCTCGATGGTCATGCTGCGTCTCCTGTGACTCAGTGGGCCGAGAGCGGATCCGTTCGATCGCCTGGCTGTGTGCGCTCCCAGTTCTATCACAGACTCAGGCGACAGGTCTCGCAGGATTTTCGATGTTGACAACGTGAAACGGTTGTGAATAACTGTAACCGCTCACAGGTACAACGACGTTCTCCATCGAAGCGTCGCTGCCCCGCACCAGAGCGCCCCAGCTTTCGACAAGGAGGACGAATGCGCAGCACGCTTCGCCACATCGGCATCGCCACGGTCGCCACGACGGCCCTACTGCTCTCCGGATGCTCGGCATCCTCGGGCGGCACGGAGTCCGGCCCCGTCAAACTCACCTACTGGGCCTGGGCGCCCAACCTCGAGCAGGTCGTGGAGCTGTGGAACGAGGACCACCCCGACATCCAGGTGGTCGTGCAGAAGCAGGACGGTGGCGACCCCGCCATCACCAAGCTGCTCACGGCCATCAAGGCCGGCAGTGGCGCTCCCGACCTCATCCAGGCCGAGTACCAGAAGATCCCGACGCTCGTGGCGTCCGACGCGCTCGCCGACATCTCGAAGCAGGGCGCAGCCGATCTCAAGGACGACTTCTCCGACGGCGTGTGGAACTCGGTCACGCTCGGTGGCGATGCGGTCTACGCCGTCCCGCAGGACTCCGGCCCCATGATGGCCTACTACCGCACCGACATCCTCGACAGCCTCGGCCTCAGCGTGCCGACGACGTGGGACGAGTACGCACAGGTCGCCCGGGCCGTCCACCAGGCCGACCCGACGAAGTACCTCGGCACCTTCTCCGCGAACGACGCCGGCTGGTTCGCCGGACTCGCGCAGCAGGCGGGTGCTTCGTGGTGGTCGATCGACGGCGACAGCTGGGGAGTCGACATCGACGCCGGCCCGACCGAGCAGGTCGCCTCGTACTGGGGCGGACTCGTCGAGGAGGGCGCGATCGACAACAAGCCGATGTACACGCCCGAGTGGAACGCCGGGCTGAACGACGGTTCGCAGGTCGGTTGGATCTCCTCCGTCTGGGCACCCGGCGTCCTCGGCGGCAACGCCCCCGACACGGCCGGCAAGTGGACCGCGGCCGAGCTGCCGCAGTGGGACGCCTCGAAGCCCTCCAACGGCAACTGGGGTGGGTCGTCCACCGCGGTGACGACTCAGTCGAAGCACGCCGAAGCCGCGGTCGAATTCGCCACCTGGTTGAACACCGACCCGAAGGCCGTCGCCGCGCTCGCCGACGTGTCCGGGGTCTACCCGGCCGCGACGAAGGTCGCCGCCGACGCCCTCAAGACGTCGCCCGAGTTCTTCAGCCAGCAGAGCGACTTCTACGACATCGCGTCGAAGGCCTCCGAGACCGTCGCGCCGTTCACCTACGGCCCGAACGTCAACGTCGCCTTCAGCGCCTACAACGACGAGTTCGCGAAGGCGGCCGAGGCGAAGACCGCACAGGCGTTCTCCGACGCCGTCGCCGCGATGCAGTCCATCACCATCGACGACCTGAAGAAGAGCGGCTTCTCGGTCAAGTAGTCCCACGGGGCCGGCTCATCGAGCCGGCCCCGCTCCCGCCCTCGACCCAAGGAATCGGCATGGCTGCACCATCCGCGCTGGACACGATCCGGCCCACCCAGGATCCACCGACAGGCTCGCGCCCGCCGGCCCGATCGCGCAAGAACCTGAAGAGTCGGGTGCTCATCCCGTACGCGATGCTCGCCCCCGGCATCATCCTGTTCCTGGTGTTCATGGCCGCGCCCATCGTCTACACGCTGTTCCTGAGCTTCCAGAAGAAGCAGGTCACGGGGCTCGGCCTCGGCTCCGGTGCTCGCACGACGGCCTTCGCGGGCTTCGAGAACTACCTCGGTGCATTCAACGACCCGGAGTTCGCGGCGAGTGTCGGACGCGTGCTGCTGTACGGCCTCATCCTCATCCCGTGCATGCTCGGACTCGCCCTGCTCTTCGCCCTGCTGCTCGACTCCCGTCGCACCCGGGCGGTCTCGTTCTCGCGCATCTCGATCTTCCTGCCGTACGCGGTGCCCGCGGTGATCAGCTCGCTGCTCTGGGGCTTCCTCTACCTCCCGGCTGTGAGCCCCTTCTACGCGATCTTCGACAGCCTCGGCTGGGACGCCCCGGAGATCCTGTCCTCGGGGACCATCATCTTCGGCATCGCGAACATCGCCCTCTGGGGTGGCGTCGGCTTCAACATGATCGTCATCTACACCTCGCTGAAGGCCGTGCCGAGTGAGATCTACGAGGCCGCCCGCATCGACGGCGCGAGCGAGATCCAGATCGCACTGCGGATCAAGATCCCGATCGTCGCCCCAGCGCTCGTCATGACGGCCCTGTTCTCGATGGTCGCCACCCTGCAGGTGTTCGCCGAGCCGACGACGTTGCGGCCGCTCACGAACAGCCTCTCCACGAGCTGGTCGCCGCTCATGCTCGTCTACCGCGACGCGTTCACCCGTGACGACATCTACTCGGCCGCCGCGACCTCGATCATCATCGCCGTCGCCACCTTCATCGTCTCCTTCCTCTTCCTCCGGGTCGTGCAGAAGCGAGCCTTCGGTCAGGAGGACTGACACCATGACCACGCTTCGAATCGACCGACCCGCCGGTGCGCGACGCCGCGAACGCGCCGGCAGCACGACCATGCGCTCCGACCGGCCCAGCGGCATCTCGACGGGCATCCTCATCCTCGGCGCGATCTACTGCCTCTTCCCCGTCTTCTGGGTGCTCATGGCATCCACGAAGAGCAGCGGCGAACTGTTCTCCACCTTCACGCTCGTGCCGAGCACCCATCTGTTCGACAACATCGTCGAGCTGACCCAGTACCGCGACGGACTCTTCTGGCGCTGGATGGTGAACACCGCGCTCTACGCGGGCATCGGTGCGATCGCCTCCACGTGGGTCTCCGCGATCTCGGGCTACGTGCTCGCCAAGTTCGACTTCCCGGGCAAGCGCACCGTCTTCAGCATCCTGCTCATGGGCGTGCTCGTGCCGGGGGTCATCCTCGCGATCCCGCAGTACTTCCTGCTGGCGAACGTCGGGCTGACGAACACCTTCTGGGGTGTGCTCCTGCCGCAGATCATCAGCCCGTACGGCATCTACCTCGCCCGCATCTACGCGGCCGCAGCGGTGCCGACCGACGTCATCGAGGCGGCCAGGACGGAGGGCGCGGGCGAGTTCCGCATCTTCGGACGCATCGCGATGCCGATGATGCTGCCCGGACTCGTCACGATCTTCCTGTTCCAGTTCGTCGCCATCTGGAACAACTTCATGCTGCCGTACATCATGCTCGGCGACGACTCGCTGTTCCCGATCACCGTCGGCCTCAACGGGCTGCTCAACCAGGGGGCCTCCGCCCCCGCGCTGTACACCCTCGTGATCACGGGTGCCCTGCTCGCCATCGTGCCACTCATCCTGATCTTCCTCATCCTGCAGCGCTTCTGGCGGGTGGACCTCGCGGCCGGTGCCGTGAAGGCATGAGCCGCCGTGGCCCGCACGGTGGCAGCAGAAGGTGCCGCCGTCGTGCGCGAAGCCTCAGCACTAGGCTGACGGGATGACCACCGTCCCGTCCCGTCGGCGCCCGACGATCGACGACGTCGCGGAGGCCGCCGGTGTCTCCCGCGGCACGGTGTCGCGGGTGCTGAACGGCGGGCGTTGGGTCAGCCAGGACGCGAAGGCGGCGGTGGACGCGGCGATCCGGAAGACCGGCTACCGCGTGAACCCGCACGCGCGGAGCCTCGCGACGAACCGCACCGGATCGGTCGCGTTCCTCCTCACCGAGGACCACCAGCTGCTCTTCGAGGACCCGAACTTCTCGATGCTGCTGACGGGGGCCGCGCAGGCGCTCGCCGAACGGCAGCTGTCGCTCGTGCTCATCATGGCGGGCAGCGCTGCCGAGCAGGAGCGCGCGCTCGCCTACATCGAGGCGGGTCACGTCGACGGCGTGCTGCTCGTCTCGGCGCACAGCGGACAGCGGCTCATCAGCGACATCGTGGACTCGAAGGTCCCGGCCATCGCGTGCGGCATCCCGCTCGGGTTCCAGAAGCGCCTCGGGTACGTGGCCGCGGACGACCTCGAGGGCGCCCGCGAGATGGTGGCGCACCTGCGTGGGCTCGGCCGGACGCGGATCGCGACGATCGCCGGACCCGAGGACACCCCGGGCGGCGTCACACGACTCGAGGGCTACCGGCTCGAACTCGGCGAGGCGTTCGACGACCGGCTCGTCCGGCACGGCGACTACGGCCGTGCGAGCGGTGAAGCGGCGATGAGCGCGCTGCTCGAGGCCGATCCGACGATCGACGCCGTCTTCGTGGCCAACGACCGCATGGCCGCCGGCGCCATCGACGCTCTGCGTACCGCCGGCCGACGCGTGCCGGAGGACGTCGCCGTCGGCGGCTTCGACGACTCGAGCATCGCGGTCGGCACCGATCCCGCCCTCACGACGATGCGTCAGCCGTTCGAGCGGATCAGCGCCGAGATGGTGCGACTGCTCCTCCAGGTCATCGAGGGCGAGCGGCCCGCGGCGATCACGCTCCCGACGGAACTCGTGGTCCGCGACTCGGCGTAGCGCGGGCGGCGTTCCGGTCCCTGCACTTCGACAAGCTCAGTGACCGAGTGGGGCTCGGTGACCGAGTGGGGCTCGGTGACCGAGTGGGGCTCGGTGACCGAGTGGGGCTCGGTGACCGAGTGGGGCTCGGTGACCGAGTGGGGGTCGGTGACCGGGGTGCGGGCGTGCGCAACCCCACGACGATCATCCGGCGCTCGGTCAGGATGGAACCATGAGCGACCAGTCCGACACCACCACCCAGCCCGATCCCGACACCGTACCCGGCATCCCGGACGCGGAGTCGCTGGAACCGACGAAGCGCACCATCGCGATCCTCGGTGCCAACGGCGACCTGGCCAAGCGGCTCCTGATCCCCGGCCTCGGCGAGGTCGTCGACGCCGCACGCGACATCTCGCTACAGATCATCGGTGCCGCCCGCACGCCGCAGCCGAACGAGGAGTGGCGCGCGACCGTCCGTGCCAGCCTCGAGGACGCCGGGATCGGGGCCCGGACCGTCGACGCACTGGTGTCGACGACGGAGTTCATCCCGACCGACGCCTCCGACCCCGACGAACTGCGTGCACTGCTCGACGCCTGCACCGGCTCACCGATCCTCTACATCGCGCTCCCGCCGTCCGCCGGGCGCAAGGTCGCCGAGGCGCTCGCGCAGATCGACCTGCCCGACGACCTCCTCATCGCCATCGAGAAGCCCTTCGGCGACGACCTCGCCGACGCCCAGGCGCTCAACGCGGCGCTCGCCGACGTCGTGCCGGAGGAGCGTCTGTGGCGCATCGACCACTTCCTCGGCAACGCGACCGTCCTCGGGATGCTCGGCCTCCGCTTCGGCAACCGACTCCTCGAGGCGGGCTGGAACGCGGAACAGATCGAGAAGGTGGAGATCCTCTACGACGAGGAGCTGGGGCTCGAGGGTCGTGCGGCGTTCTACGACCAGACCGGCGCGCTCCGCGACATGCTGCAGAGCCACCTGCTGATGGTCCTCGCGCTCACCGCGATGGAGCGGCCGGACGCGGTGACGCCGACCGACGTCCACGACCGCATCGCCGAGGTCCTCGGCGCCGTCCGGTTGTGGAAGGACGATCCGTCGACCGCCCGTCGCGCCCGGTACACCGAGGGTCGGGTCGGCGACCGGCTCTTCCCCTCCTATGTGGACGAGCCCGACGTCGACGCCTCCCGTGAGACGGAGACGCTTGCACAGCTCCTGCTCCAGGTCGACACCCCGCGCTGGCAGGGGGTGCCGTTCGTCCTGCGCTCCGGCAAGGGGATCGGCGACCCGCGCCGCGAGGTCGCCGTCCACTTCCGCCGCTCGGCCGCGCCGACGGGGCTCGACGCTCCCGACGGACACGCCGACACCGTCCTCCGGATGTCACTCAAGGGCGGTGCGGTGCACCTCGACCTCATCGTGACCGGGGCCGATGACGTCGACGGCCTGCGCCGGGTCGAGCTCGAGGCGGACCCTGGTGCCGCGACCCTGAGCGCCTACGCGCAGGTGCTCGCCGGCCTCCTGCAGGAGAACACGCTGCTGTCGGTGCGCGGCGACATCGCCGAGCAGTGCTGGCGCATCGTCACCCCGGTCGTCACCGCCTGGGCCGCCGGCGAGACGCCGCTCGAGGAGTACGAGGCGGGGAGCGCCGGTCCGACGGACTGGTGACCGGGCTCTGACGCACTGCTGACCGCCTGACACGAAACGACCCGCGCCGAATGATCGGCGCGGGTCGTTTCGTACAGTGGGCGGTTACGCCGACGGCTTCAGGACGACCTTGATGCAGCCATCCTCCTTCTTCTGGAAGGTCTCGTACA
Organism: Plantibacter sp. MCCC 1A11337; assembly: GCF_013349365.1. Taxonomy (NCBI): domain Bacteria; kingdom Bacillati; phylum Actinomycetota; class Actinomycetes; order Micrococcales; family Microbacteriaceae; genus Plantibacter; species Plantibacter sp. MCCC 1A11337. The sequence goes on from NZ_JABJWX010000002.1 coordinate 437,698, forward strand.
TCGCCGGAGCCTCGGCGAGCGGCACGCGGTGGGTCGCGAGGTCGAGCACGCCGAGCGGGTCGGTGCTGTCCTCGACGAGGGGGAGCAGCGTCGGGATCCAGCGGGCGACGTTGCACTGACCCATCCGGAGCGACACCTGCTTGTCGAACATCGACTTCATCGGCATGATGTCCGCCTCACCGGCGTAGACGCCGCTCAGGGACACGACGCCGCCACGGCGGACGAGCTCGAGCGCGGTGTGCAGGGCGGCGAGCCGGTCGATGCCGGCGTGCTCCATGGCCGGTCGCGCGAGCGCGTCGGGCAGCACGCCGACGGCCGTCTGTGCCGCAGCCGCGATCGGCGACCCGTGGGCCTCCATGCCGACGGCGTCGACGACCCCGTCCGGGCCGCGTCCACCGGTGGCGTCGCGGAGCTCCGCGACCAGGTCGTCCGAGAGGTCGAGGGCACGGATGCCGTGGCGCTCGGCGAGGGCACGGCGCTCCGGCACCGGGTCCACGGCGAAGACCTCGAGACCGCGGTGCTTGGCGATGCGAGCCGCGAGCTGGCCGACCGGGCCAAGGCCGAGCACGGTGATCGAGCCGCCGTCCGGCACCCCGGCGTAGTCGACGCCCTGCCAGGCGGTCGGGAGGATGTCACTCAGGTAGAGGTAGGACTCGTCGGGCAGGTCGCGACCGACGACGATGCAGTTCGCGTCGGCGAGCCGGACCTGCAGGAACTCGGCCTGTCCGCCCGGCACCTGGCCGTAGAGCTTCGTGTAGCCGTACAGGGAGGCGCCGCTGCCGTGCTCCTTCACCTGGGTCGTCTCGCACTGCGACTGCAGCCCGTTGCGACACATGAAGCACTCGCCGCACGCGATGGTGAAGGGGATGACGACCCGGTCGCCGACCGCGACGCGGGTGACCTCGGAGCCGACGGCCTCGACGACACCCATCGTCTCGTGGCCGAGGACGTCACCGCGGTCGAGGAACGGGCCGAACAGTTCGTAGAGGTGGAGGTCGGAGCCGCAGATGGCTGCCGAGGTGACACGGATGATCGCATCGGTGGGGGCGGTGATCGCGGGGTCCGGGACGGTCTCGACCGACACCGACCGGCGACCCTGGTACGTGAGTGCGCGCATGGATGCTCCTTCGTCGTTGTCCGTCCACCCTGCGCCTCCCGGACGTCGGGCGACTGGGGGTGGACGTCTCGTCGGAGGGCTGATACGAGCTCAGCGTGCCGCGTCGGCGGCCACGCGCTGGAGACTGGCGAGCACCGACCGGACCGCGGACCGCGCCATCGCCTCCGGTCTGGCCAGGACGTCGACGTGCCGGACGAGGACCGCGCCGGCGACCGGTCGGAGGATCATGCCGTCGACGGCCAACGGCGCCGCCGTGGTGCGCGGCATGACGGCGATCGCAGCTCCGGTGCGGACGACCTGGGCGGCGACCGAGAACTCGTTGATGCGGTGGTCGATCCGCGGCGCCCGTCCGCTCAGAGCGCCCAGATGGTGAAGGACGCCGGCGAGCGGGAACCCTTCGTGCGTCGAGATCCAGCGTTCGTCCCGCAGATCCTCCGGCCGTACCTCCGATTGTGCGGCCAGCGGATGCGTCTCGTGCATCGCGATGTCCAGGGGCTCGACGAGCAGCGGCGTCACGACGAGGCGGTCGAGCGGCCACGCCGGCTCGTGCGGGAGGCGGTGGGCGACGACGAGGTCGTAGTCGGCGGTGAGACCCGCGAAGCGGTCCTGCGCGACGTCGGCGTCGGCGAGGAGGAGCCGCGGAACCGGACCGGTCGCATCGACTCCGGGGACGGGGCCGCCCGCGAGCAGTGGTCCGAAGAACGCCAGCCCAGCGCTGTGGAACGCGGAGACGCTCACGGGGCGCTGCTCGTGCTGGAGGAAGGAGTCCACGGCGTCCCTGGCCTCGGCGAGTGCCTCCTCCACGCGCGCGGCGGCGATGGCGAGGGCTTCGCCGGCCTCGGTGAGGACGAGGCGACGCCCGTGCTTCTCGGTGAGGGGCACCGGCATGGTGGCCTGCAGCGCAGCGAGCTGTTGCGACACGGCCGAGGCGCTGACGTGCATGGCCGCGGCGACCGCAGCGACGCTCCCGCGGTCGCCGAGTTCGCGGAGGAGCCGGAGGCGGGCAGGATCCATAAGTGATTCCTTCATCGTCGATCCAGACACTGGCCGTTGTTCTATCGTGTCCGTCTCCTTGAGAGTAGCGGCATGGCCCGCCGCGCACCCTCCGAACTCGTCGTCGACGTGTTGCTCGTCGGGGTCGCAGCGGTCTGGGGCGCCAGCTTCCTCGCGGCGAAGGACCTCGCGGCCGTCACCGGTGTGCCGGCCGCGGTCGCCCTGCGCTTCCTGGTGGCGGTGATCGCCATCGGGCTCATCTGCCTCGTGCGGCGGGAGCGCCTCCCGCGCGGACGGGGTCTGCTGATCGCGGCGGCACTCGGCTGCTCGCAGGCCGCGATCATCGGCCTCGAGACGTGGGGCGTGCACCTGACCTCGGCGACGAACGCCGGGCTGCTCATCAGCCTCGCGCTCGTCATGACGCCGGTGCTCGACGGTGTCGCCTCGCGGTCCTGGCTCCCGAGGTCCTACTTCGTCGCCGCGGTCGCAGCCGTGGTCGGTGTCGCGCTGCTCGTGTCGGACGGCGGCCTCCGCGCACCCACCGCGGGGGACGCGCTCGTGATCGCCGCCGCCGTCGTCCGCGCGGTGCACGTGACGTCGAGCGCGCATCTGACCCGAGGCCGCACCGACAGCACGCTCGGTGTGGTCTTCGTCCAGATGCTCGTGTGCGCCGGCGCGTTCAGCCTCATCGCCGGTGACGGGCTCGCCGCGGCCGTCACCCGGCTCGACCTGCGCGGATGGCTGGACGTGCTGTTCCTCGGTCTCCTGTGCTCCGTGTTCGCCTTCGTCGTCCAGCTGTGGGCGGTGCGGCGGACCTCGGCCTCGCGCGCGAGCATCCTCATGGGGACGGAACCCGTCTGGGCGCTCCTCGTCGGCGTGCTCATCGCGGGGGAGGTGATCGGCCCGCTCGGTGTGCTCGGTGCGGCGTTGATCATCGTGGCGAGCTATGTCGGCCAGGCGATCGAACGTCGCCACCGTGCGCGGACGACCGGCACGGCACCCACGGCGCAGCAGGAGCCGGCGCCCGTCTGACGGCGTCTACAGCGTGGTCGCCGAGCCGGTGAGCGGCGTTCCCAGCGGTGCTGCGTCCTCGATCCGGCAGACGCGGACGTCGATCTCATGGATCGGCGTCCCCTCCCTCGACGTCGCGAGCACCCCGCGGATCGCATCGCCGACGAGACGGAGGGTCGCCGGGACCGGAGCGCCGTCGGTCACGCCGATGGTCACGCCGATCGTCAGCGCACCGTCTGCTTCGCGACCGACGGCCACCTTCGCGGACGTCTCGTCGTCAGGACCGACCGCATCGGCGACGGTCCGCAGGACCACACGGATCGGCGACCCGGTCGCGTAGACCGTCGTGACCCCCGGTGTCGATGCGACGACGGCGGTGAGCTGCTGCGAGAGTGCGGCATCGGTGTCCATCAGGAGTCCTCCGGCCGGGCGACGCGCTGCGTGTGGATGTCGATGATCGTGACGTCGACGGCGACCACGTTGAGTTCGGTGTGCGTGGAGAGTTCCGCGACGACGCGATCCCGGATGAGCTGCGACAGTCGTCCGAGGTTGTTGCCGAACGCGGCCGAGGCGGTGATCGACACCGTGATGGGCGCGTCCAGGGTCGTCACATCGCCGTCGAGGCGGACCCGACCGACGATGACCCCGCCGACGCTGTCGCCCACCCCACGGATCAGGGTGCGGACGGAGCCTTCCGTGATGCGCAGGTGCACCTCCGGGTCCGGGTGCCTGAGCGGGATGTCCCGACCGGCGTGCGCCTCGAGCGAGATGTTCTGGAGCACCGCGTGCATCCAGGAGCGGTCCTGTTCGGAGTGCGTCGCCGCCTCCGACTTGAGCAGCGCCCAGGTCTGGGTGCGCAGCCGGAGGAGGGCGTCGAGGGCGAGTTGGCAGCCGGGGGAGGCTTCGATGTCGGGGTCGAGGGGCTCGCGGCCGCTGTCGAGGTAGTCGGAGAGCTCGTCGATGGTGTGCCCGTCGAGGTCGGCACCTGCCAGGCCGTCGAGCATGGACTCGTGGTCGTCGTCGTTCATCGCCACACCTCCATCTCCCGCAGGACGGTCTGTCTGGCCCGCGCGAGCTGCCCGCGCACCGTCGACGCCGGGACCCCGAGCGACTCGGCGATCTCGACGTACGACAGCCCGCCCGTCTCCTTCAGCATCCAGCACTCACGCTGCATGGCGGGGAGTCGGTCCAGGACCGAAGCGAGTGCGCTCATCTGCATGCGCACCTCGACGACCCGTTCCGGGGATTGATGGGACGGGGCGGGTGCATTCCAATCCTCGATCTCGCTGTGCTCGCGGCGGCGCCGGATGCGGTCGATCGCCCGGTTCGAGACCATGCGCATCAGCCAGGACTTCACCGCGTTCGGGTCGTTCAGTCGGTCCAGCTGACCCCACGCCTGGATGAGGACGTCCTGTACGACGTCCTCCGCCTCCGACTGGTTGCCCAGCACGCGGACGGCGTAGGCACGCATGAGGGAACCGTGCCGGAAGACGAGGACTTCGAAGGCGGTGACGTCTCCGTCGGCCGCGCGCTCGGCGAGGATGCCGTCCGAGAGGACCTCGAGCGAGCGCTTCACGGTGTGGCTAGAGGACGGCGAACGCGGTGAAGGCGACGGCGGTCGCGGACACGATCGCGGACGCGGCGACCGTGGCGACGTACGGAAACTGGAGCGTCTTCGCCGGGCCGTTCTCCACCGCCTCCTTGGCACGGAGCAGGGAGACGAAGACCCCGAGGTCCTTACCGGTGCTCGAGGCGGCGACGAAGCGGCCGTCCCGGAACTCGACCATGCCGGCGTACTCGCCGTCGATCGAGGCGACCCAGAGGGTCGCGTCCGGCTCAGCCCAGGCGACCGTGGTCGTCGTGCCTCGCTCCAACACCGTGCTCATGATTTCTCCTTGCTCAACTGTCGTGTTGTTAGAGAATCTAGCGATTCATGCGTCTGCATGAACCCCACTTGACATTGCGATTCGGACTCCGCTAGACAAACTCGTTACGAGAACCACTACTGTTGAACTTCATGACCGCCCAAGCCGTTGAAGCGCAGCATTACTGGTACGAGCAGGACGAGCACGAGCGCGGCCGCCACATTCTCGAAGCCATGCGGCTGTACCGCGCGGCGGAGGCCGCCATGCGTCGTCGCACGCGCGACGAGATGCACATGGGTGAGAACGACCTGTTGGCCCTGCGCTTCATGTTGCGGGCCAAGCAGGAGCACCGGTCGGTCAGTCCGACCGATCTGGGTGCCTACCTCGGCATCAAGACCTCGTCGGTCACGGTCATGCTCGACCGCCTGGAAGCGGCCGGTCACGTCGTCCGGCAGCCGAGTGAGACCGATCGCCGTCGCGTCACGGTCTCGACCACCGACTACGCCGACGCCGAGGTCCGCAAGACGCTCAGTCACATGCACCACCGCATGATGGAGGCCACCACCGGGATCGACCCCGAGATGGCGGCCGGCATCGTCGACTTCCTCGACCGCATGCGCGAGGCCGTCGACTCGATCGACCGCACCGAGCCCGAGGGGCAGCCGCAGCACTGAACGGTGGCGCCGAGCCGTCGATGAGCCGGCGGGCCACTCGGCCGGCTCCACCTGGCCTCATGTGAAACAGCGAGGCGGGCCGCACGGTCTGATCCGTGTGACCCGCCTCCGAATGTCTTCGACGATTTCGACCGCGCGCTGCGGGCCCTCCAGGCACCGCTCGAGCCGACTCTCAGAAGTCCCCGACCTTCGATGATCCGATGGTAATCGAGCACGTGTCGGACGGCCGATGCTTGAACGGTCGGATCGCTTGTGCTACTCGGGACCGCACCGGTGGCTGTGCCTCAGTTGTCGGCGGAAAGCTCCGGGTAGTCGGTCTCCGGCATGAGTTCGAGCCCCGCCGGCGTGTAGGTGCGGTCGAGCATGGCCTGCAACCAGGCGCGGTTGAGCGAGACCGGGCGGGAACCGGTGAACCGGAAGACGATGGGGACGCCGGTCTCGATCCAGATCGCGTAGCGGCCCGAGCCGTGTGCGGGGTCGATGGTCCACGAGAGGAGGAACGCCTCACCCTTGCGGAGCTTGGAGACGACGACCATCTGCACGTGGGCGAGGGTCCGGTCCTCGAGTTCGAGTGCTTCGTTCCCGTATCGCAGCGTTCCCATGTTCCCCAGCCCCCTGTCCCTGTGTGCGGTGGATCACCGCGCCGACAATTCTGGCAGTTCCCGTCCACGGGCTGCGAACCCGAGGGGTGGGAGTGCCGGTCAGTCGGCGTCGAGGACGGCGTCGAGGAGGCCCGGGAACCGGGTGTCGAGGTCGTCGCGCCGCAGGGTGAGTGTGCGGTGGCGACCGTTCGGCTCGTTCCTGATGACGCCGGCCTCGCGGAGCACCTTCATGAGGTGGGACTTCGTCGACTTCGGGATCGCGGGGTCGAGGGCCGTGCAGTTCGCGGCGTCCATCGGGCCGTCCCGCAGCTGCCGCACCATCTCGAGCCGGTCGGGATCGCTGAGCGCGAAGAGCACGGCCGGCAGCTCGATCGCCTCGCGGTCGGGGTGCGTGAGATCGGCGGGTGCAGGCACGGTTCGATAATAGTTGAACAATCGGTGGAAAGCGCGTATCGTCCAATCGTTCGATATTTTTGGAACCAAAGGATGCCCGCCCCGTGCAGACGACGACCCCGTCACCCTCGACCCGACCCATGCCCACCGCGGCCGCCGCCGTGCCGGCGACTCCGCGTCGCCGCTTCGGCTTCGTCCTCGCGGGACTCGGCAGCACGCTCATGCTCGCCGGCGCCAGCGCTCCTTCACCGTTCTACCCGGAGCTCCAGGAGCGACTCGGCATCGGACCGATCGGCGTCACCATCGCCTTCTCGGCCTACGCGCTCGCCCTGCTCGTCGCGCTCCTCACGATCGGCTCGATCTCGGACCACCTCGGACGCCGCCCGGTGATCGCCGCCGGGTTCGTCGTGCTCGCCGCGAGCATGCTGCTCCTCTGGCACGTCGACTCCGGCGCGCTGCTGTACCTCGCGCGCGTGCTCCAAGGTCTTGCCAGCGGGGCGCTGCTCTCCACGCTGTCGGCGACCATCATCGACCTGGCCCCGCCCGAGCGGCCACGGGCGGCGACCCTCCTGAACGCCATCGCACCGATGATCGGTCTCGCCTCCGGCACGATCCTCGCGGGTGTCCTGCTGCAGACGGTCGCCGATCCGTCGAGCTGGACGTTCCTGCCGCTGGCGGTCGCCTACCTGCTCATCGCGGCGTCCATCTGGATCGTGCCGGAGACCTCCGCCCGCGCTCCCGGATGGGCCCGTGCCATCCGACCACGCGCAGCCGTCCCCGTCGACGCCCGACGACTGTTCGTCGTGAGCATCCCGATCGTCCTCGGCGGGTGGGCGACCGGCGGCCTGTTCCTCTCCCTCGGGCCGAGCATCATGCACACGGAGCTCGGCGTGGACGGCCAGCTCGGCGGGGCACTGCTCATCGGGCTGCTGCCGGCCGCGGGGGCCGTCGCCGCCGCGGTGCTGCACCGTCGCCGACCCGTCGTCGCGGCCGTCTACGGCGCCTCCGCACTGTCCGCCGGGACCGTGCTCCTGCTCGTCGCCCTGATCCTCGGGTCGCTCCCGATCGCGGTGGTCGCCGTCGTGATCGCCGGAACCGGGTTCGGCACGGCGTTCATGGGCACGATCGCCTCGCTCGTCCCGCTTGCGCCGGCGGACGAACGCGCTGAGCTGTTCGCCGCGCTGTACATCGTCGCCTACCTGTCCTTCGGGGTCCCGGCCGTCATCGCGGGTCTCCTCGCCTCGGCGATCGGGCTCCACACCACGGTCCTCGGCTACGGCACGGTCGTCGCGATCGCCGCGGGCACGGCCGCCGTGGCGCGTGCCCGTTCAGCCCGCTGACGGCTTCAGTGCGCTGACGGCCCCTCGGCGAGGCGATCGAGGAGGGTCGACGCTCGGTAGGGGATGACCTCGATGAGCGAGACCTTCGTGTTCGTCCGGACCACGCCCGGAGCCGCGAGCAGCACGCCGGCGATGCGGTGCAGGTCCTCCGTGTCGTGCGCGACGACCTTCGCGAAGAGGTCGGCATCGCCGGTGGTCGCGTGCACTTCGACGATCTCCGGGATCGACTCGAGGGCCGCGTAGGCCTCGTTCGCGAGGTCCTGCCGGATGGAGATCTCGATGAACGCGGTGAGCGGGTAGCCCAGCGCCGACAGTCGCACCCGGCGACTCGGAGCGCCAAGTGCGCCGCTCGTCTCGAGTCGGCGCAGGCGAGCGTGGACGGTGTTCCTCGCGACGCCGAGGGTGCGTGAGAGGGCGAGCGCCGTCATGGACGGGTCGTCGTCGAGCGCGGTCAGGATGCGCGCGTCGAGGTGGTCGATGGTCGCGGGATGAGGCATGTTGCTCACTCTCGGGCTGTGAATCGAGCACGATGACCATTGCACTCTACTCGTGTTGCGCAACACGATGAGCTGACGCATCGTTGGCGGAATGAGCACCCAGCAGCCGAGCGCCGCGACGTCGAGCGCGCAGCAGGCTCCCTCCACACCTGCCCCGGCACCGTCTCCGGTCCGACACGGGGTGGTCGAGGACATCCTCGGGCTGCTCGTCGGCGTCACGGTCGTGTCGTTCGGCCTCTTCATCCTGAAGGCCGGTTCGGCCGTGACCGGCGGGACGGCCGGCCTGTCACTCCTCGTCAGCTACCTCGCACCCGTGCCGTTCCCGGTGCTGTTCATCGCGATCAACCTGCCGTTCTTCCTGCTCGCGATCCGCGGCAAGGGCTGGGTGTTCACGCTGCGGAGCGGCGGTGCGATCGTGCTCGTGTCCGTCCTGTCCGGGGTGCACCCGCTGTTCCTGCCGGTCGGGCACATCGACCCGTTCTACGCGGCCGTGGTCGGCAACGTGCTCTGCGGCGTCGGCATCCTCATCCTGTTCCGACACCGAGCCAGTCTCGGTGGGTTCAACATCGTCGCGCTGATCCTCCAGGATCGGTTCGGTGTCCGCGCGGGCTACGTCCTCATGGCCGTCGACACCGTGGTGGTGCTCGTGTCACTCGTGGCCGTGCCGCCGCTCAACGTGCTCGTGTCGGCGCTCGGCGCGGTCCTGCTGAACCTCATCCTCGCGCTGAACCACCGCCCGGGTCGCTACCTCGGGGTGTAGCAGGCCGGACGCCGAGTGCGTGCCCGCTGCGCCTACTGCTTGTAGGACGACAGGAAGTTGCCGAGCCGCTCGATCGCGTCGGTGAGGACGCGCTCCTCCGGCAGGGTGACGACCCGCAGGTGGTCGGGGTCCGGCCAGTTGAAGCCCGTGCCCTGGACGAGCAGGATGTGCTCCGCCACGAGCAGATCGTGGACGAGCAACTCGTCGTCGTGGATCTCGTGGACCTCCGGGTCGAGGCGCGGGAAGGCGTAGAGCGCACCCATGGGCTTGGTGCAGGAGACGCCCGGGATCGAGTTGAGGCCGGCCCAGGTGGCGTCGCGCTGCTCGAGCAGGCGACCGCTCGGTGCGATGAGGGCGTCGATCGACTGCACACCGGAGAGTGCCGCCTGCACGGCGTGCTGCGCCGGCACGTTGGGGCACAGACGCGTGGACGCCAGGAGGGTGATGCCCTCGAGGAAGCCGCGCGCATGGTCACGCGGCCCCGTGATGACGAGCCAGCCGGACCGGTAGCCGGCGACCCGATAGGTCTTCGACAGGCCGTTGAACGTGAGGCAGAGGAGGTCGGGGGCGACGGTCGCCATCGGGATGTGGACGGCGTCGTCGTACAGGATGCGATCGTAGATCTCGTCGGCGAGCAACAGCAGCCCGTGCTCGCGTGCGACTCCGGCGATCTGCTCCAGCACCTCGCGGGAGTACACCGCACCCGTGGGGTTGTTCGGGTTGATGACGACGATCGCCTTGGTGTTCGGCGTGATCTTGGAGCGGATGTCCTCGATGTCCGGCGCCCAGTCCGCCTCCTCGTCGCAGCGGTAGTGCACCGGGGTGCCACCCGCGAGGCTCGTCATCGCGGTCCACAGCGGGTAGTCGGGCGCGGGGATGAGGACCTCGTCGCCGTCGTCGAGCAGGGCCTGCATCGTCATCGTGATGAGCTCGGAGACGCCGTTGCCGAGGAACACCCACTCCGGGTCGACGCGGGGGAACCCCTCCATCTCCTCGTAGCGGTAGGAGACGGCCTGGCGTGCGGAGAGGATGCCGCGGCTGTCGCTGTACCCGTGCGAGTGCGGGAGCGCGGCGATCATGTCGCGGACGATCTGGTGCGGTGCCTCGAAGTCGAAGATGGCGGGGTTGCCGGTGTTGAGCTTGAGGATGCGGTGCCCGTCGGCCTCGAGACGCACGGCCTCGACGAGGGCCTTCCCCCGGATCTCATAGAGGACGCTTTTCAGCTTGGAGGACTGGTCGAGGGTGCGGCGGGTGGTCATCCCCACAGGCTACTGCGGCGACCTGCGCGCGTGGCAGTGCCGATTGCAGGATCGCGGCTCCCGCCTGCACCGGTGCTCCGGCGGGCCCGAGTCTCGCTGTCGGGCTGGGCACCCGCTGTCAACAACGGGGACACGATTCGTCCACGTTCAGGGTAGAGGAGTACCGTCAGACGCTGGCGGTCAAGACTGCCTGGTCAGAGGCACGGAGGAATCGTGACCGGAAACGCAACTACCCGATTCGACAATGTGGCCATGTTGTCGGTGGCGAGCACGCTGCCGTCCGCAGTGGTGACCTCGGTCGAGATCGAAGAAGGTCTCGCGGGTGCGATGAAACGCGCCCGCCTCCCGAAGGGCATCCTGCGACGCGTCGCCGGTGTCGTCGAGCGACGCCACTGGGGACCCGGCGAGAACTCGGACGACGCCACGGTGTCGGCCGGTCGCCGAGCGCTCGCCGAGGCCGGCATCTCGCCCTCCCAGATCGGGCTCATGATCAACACCTCGGTGACGAGGCAGCACCTCGAGCCCTCCGTCGCCGTCCGCATCCACGACGGCCTCGGCCTGCCGAGCTCGGCCATCAACTTCGACATCGCCAACGCCTGTCTCGGCTTCGTGACCGGCATGACGATGGCGGCCGCGATGATCGAGTCCGGGCAGATCGAGTACGCGCTCATCGTCAACGGCGAGGACGCGAGCGAGGTGCACGCCAACACGATCGAGCGCCTCAGCGGCAGCACCATCGACCGCGACGACTTCATGAGCGAGTTCGCGTCCCTCACCCTCGGCTCCGGGGCCGCCGCCGCCGTCATCGGGCCGGCCGACCGCCACCCCGAGGGGCACCGCATCCTCGGCGGCGTCACCCGCGCGGCGACGGAGTTCAACCACCTCTGCGTCGGCAGCGTCGACGGCATGTTCACCGATGCCCGAGCACTCCTCAAGGGCGGGCTCGACCTCGTCGTCTCCGCGTGGAAGGAAGCCGCAGGCGACTCGTGGCGGTGGTCGAAGATGGACCGCTACATCACCCACCAGGTGTCGTCCATCCACACGGACTCCATGGTGAAGGCCGCCTCGCTCGACCGCAGTCGCGTACCGGTCACCTATCCCTACCTCGGCAACGTCGGACCGGCCTCCATCCCGATCACCCTCGCCGACCAGCAGTCGACCCTGAACAAGGGCGACCGCGTCCTCCTCATGGGCGTCGGCTCGGGGTTGAACACCGGCCTCATGGAACTCGCGTGGTAGCGGGTACGGTCGCCGCGAACGTCGGCCTGCGGACCATGGGTGTGCGCGCCGCCGGTCTGCCTGGCCTCCCCGCGCGGTACTCGCGTCGCATCGACGTCCCCGGTCGGCTGGCGGACGACGGCGTGACGAGGAACTGGCATTACCTCGACACCGCCGAGGCGCTCAGCGAAGCCGGTGTCGAGCCGGTCGGCACCGTCCTCGCCGTCCACGGCAACCCGACCTGGTCCTACCTCTGGCGCTCGCTCATCACCCGGTCCGTCGAGCAGGCACAGGCCGGCGGTACCGCCTGGCGCGTCGTCGCCGTCGACCAGCTCGAGATGGGCTGGTCCGAGCGGACCGAGGTCACCCGCACCCTCGAACAGCGGATCGCCGACCTCGCAGCCTTCTCCGACGCGCTCGGCCTCACCGGTCCCGTCGTCACCCTCGGTCACGACTGGGGCGGCGTCATCTCCCTCGGCTGGGCCACCGAGCATCCTGAGCTCCTCGTCGGGTCGATGCTGCTCAACACGGCCGTGCACCACCCGGAGGGCACCCCGATCCCCGCGCCACTGCGGCTCGCCGGCGCTCGCGGCATGCTCGGCGCAGGTTCGGTGCAGACGACCGCCTTCCTCGACACGACGCTGTCGCTCGCGTCCCCGCCGCTCGATCGCGACGTCCGCGACGCGTACCGCAGCCCCTACTCCGCTCCGGCGCGACGCCGCGGCATCGGCGCGTTCGTCGCCGACATCCCGGCGACCCCGGAGCATGTCAGCTTCCCGCGCCTCGAGCGCCTCGCCGAGGACGTCGCCCAGCTCCGCGTCCCTGCGCTCATGCTGTGGGGTCCGCGAGACCCGATCTTCAGCGACCGCTACCTCGACGACCTCGCCGACCGCCTCCCGCACGCCGAGGTCCACCGCTTCGCCGGCGCGGGTCACCTCGTCATCGAGGACGCCCCGGTCGCCGAGTCGTTGCTCACCTGGCTCGACGACCGGCTGCCGCAGGGCGCGCCGGTCGAAGCGACGCCTGTGGAGTCCGCTGCCGCTGCGACCGAGCAGCCCGACTTCGAACCGCTCTGGCGGCGGTTGGACGAGCGCCGCACCGACGACAGCGATGCGATCGTCGAACAGCGCGGTTCGGGTGCGGCCCGCCGCGTCAGCTGGAAGCAGCTCGACGACCGCGTGACGCGATTGGCCGCCGGCTTGCACCGCATCGGCGTCCGGCGCGGCGACCGCGTGTCCCTGCTCGTCACGCCCGGCGCGACGCTCACCGCCGTGATCTACGCCTGCCTGCGCATCGGCGCGGTCGTGGTCGTCGCCGACGCCGGTCTCGGCGTCAAGGGCCTCCACCGTGCGGTCCGAGGCGCGTGGCCCGCCTACGTCATCGGCGAGACCAAGGGCCTCGCCGCTGCGCGCGCGCTCGGCTGGCCGGGTGTGAAGATCTCCGCGGCACGCCTCCCCGGCGCGACCGCGACGGCCCTCGGCGTCTCGCACAGCCTCAAGGATCTGCTCGACGCCCGTGCAACACCTGAGCTGCCCGGCGAACCCGGCCCGACCGACCTCGCGGCGATCCTCTACACCTCGGGGTCGACCGGCCCGGCGAAGGGCGTGAGGTACACCCACGCTCAGCTGTCGTCGTTGCGCGACGTCCTCTCGGAGCACTTCTCGATCACCGCCGACTCGGGGCTCGTCACCGGGTTCGCGCCGTTCGCGCTGCTCGGCCCGGCGCTCGGAGCCCGTTCCTCGACGCCGGAGATGGACATCTCGGCGCCCCGGACACTCACCGCTCGAGCGGTAGCTGCCGCCGTGGCCGAGACGGACGCCGACATCGTCTTCCTCTCGCCGGCCGCCATCCTGAACGTGGTCGCGACCGCCGATGCGCTCGACGCAGGGGACCGCCAGGCGCTCCAGGGCGTCAGGACCGTGCTCTCGACGGGCGCACCCGTCAGCCGCCAGCTCCTCACGGCACTCGTGGGTGTCCTGCCCAATGCGTCCGCACACGCGGTGTACGGCATGACCGAGTGTCTGCTCGTCTCGGACATCACCCTCGACACGCTGCCCGACGAGGACACCGAGCACACGGGGGTGTGCGTCGGGACGCCCATCGGTGGGGTCGACGTGCGCATCAGCCCGCTCGACGAGGCCGGACGCGCCACCGGTGCGCCGACGCAGGACGCGGACCGCCTCGGCGAGGTCATCATCTCGGCCGAGCACCTCAAGTCGCAGTACGACCGGCTCTGGCTGACCGACCGGGCCGCCGTCCGCGACGTCGCCGAGGACGGACGCTGGCACCGCACCGGCGACGTCGGGCATCTCGACGCCGACGGCCGCCTCTGGATCGAAGGCCGTCTGCCGCACGTGATCGCGACCCAGGACGGACCGATCGCTCCGGTCGGACCTGAGCAGGCGATCGAGACGGTGCCGCTCGTCCGCCGCGCCGCCGTCGTGGGCGTCGGTCCCGAGGGTCTCCGCCAGTGCGTCGCGATCGTCGAGACCACCACGGGCACGAAGCGCGTCCGCCTCGCCGAGGCCCAGCTCGCAGCACAGGTGCGCGACGCCTCGCCGCAGCCGCTCGTCGCCGTCTTCGTGGTCCCCGAGCTGCCGACCGACATCCGCCACAACTCCAAGATCGACCGCACCCGCCTGTCGGTGTGGGCGGAAGGCATCCTGGCCGGTGAACGGCTGAGCACCCCGTGACCGTCCTCGTCACCGGTGCGAGCGGCATGCTCGGCCGCGAGGTCGCCCTGGAGCTGCTCCGTGGCGGACATCGCGTCCGGGTGTTGCAGCGTGGACCGTCGGCGCTCACCGACGTCGAGGAGGTGCGCGGATCCATCACCGACGCAGCCGTCGTCGAGTCGGCGATGGACGGTGTCGACGCGGTCGTGCATCTGGCCGCGAAGGTCTCGTTGGCGGGTGACCCGGCGGAGTTCGAGCACGTCAACGTCGCCGGGGCCGAGGTCGTCCTCGACGCGGCCGAGACCGCAGGCGTCTCGCGGTTCGTCCACATCTCCTCGCCGTCCGTCGCGCACGGTGGCTCGGCGCTCGTGGGTGTGGGTGCGGAACCGGCCGACCCGGACGCGGCACGCGGTGAGTACGCGCGCACGAAGGCGCAGGGCGAGCTGCTCGCCCTCGCGCGTGACCGCCGCGGCTTCGCGGTCGTCGTGGTGCGGCCGCACCTCGTCTGGGGCCCGGGCGATCCACAGCTCGTCGAGCGCATCGTCGACCGTGCGCGCCGCGGTCGCTTGCCCCTGCTCGACGACGGCACCGCCCTCATCGACAGCACGTACGTCGCGAACGCGGCGTCGGCCATCGCGGCGGCGCTCGAACACGCGGAGACGGCACACGGTCGGGCGTTCGTGGTGACGAACGGTGAGCCGCGTCCGGTCGGCGAGCTGCTCGCGGGCATCTGCCGTGCTGCCGGCGTGAAGCCGCCCGCCTTCAGTGTCCCCGCCGGCGTCGCCCGAGCTGCCGGTGGGCTCGTCGAGCGCCTGTGGAGCATCCGCCCCGGCGCCGATGAGCCGCCGATGACGCGCTTCCTCGCGGAGCAGCTGTCGACCGCGCACTGGTTCGACCAGCGACAGACCCGCGCGGCCTTGCACTGGACGCCGACGGTCTCGATCGACGAGGGCCTCGAACGCCTGGCCGCGCACTACCGCGCCTGACCCCGGCCGGCCGGTGCGGCCTGGGGGCGGTCACCGATGCGCAGTCCCAGCCCCGCCGCCGCGGTCCAGGCACCCGAGTGCCGGCTCAAGCGGCGGCGGGGTCTGGGCCACACCCGGGCGAGGGAGCCCGGTACGCATCATGGTACGTGCTGGGCCTGGTCTGTGTCGTCGGAAGGGCCCATCCGTTCGCAAGATGGCCATCCCGCTCCCGGTGCGTCGACCCAGCCCCGCCGCGGCGATCCAGACATTCGGGTGCCGGCTCGAGCGGCGGCGGGGTCTGGGCCACGACCGGGGAGGGAAGTCCCGGTGTGGACGATGGTACGCGCCAGGCCGGGCGGTGTCGCTGCGCATGGTTCTCCCCTGTCGGACCTCTGCTCTAGCGTCGAGTGCATGCGTTCGTTCCGGATCCAGGTGCCCGATGCCGACCTCGAAGACCTGCGGCGGCGACTCGACACGGTTCGCCTCCCCGCCGCGATCGGTGATGCGGCCGAGGAGAGCGCCCTCTCGCTCGACCGTTTGCGGGCACTCGTCGCCCACTGGCGGGACGGCTTCGACTGGCGGCGCGTCGAACGCGAGCTCCAGGAGGTGCCACAGTTCGAGGTGGAGGTCGACGGGCAGCGGCTGCATGTCGCGCGGCTACCGGCATCGGGCGGCGTCACGGTGACGGTCCCGGTGATCGCGTTCCACGGTTGGCCGTACTCCTTCGTCGAGATGCTGCCGCTGGCGAGGGAACTCGCAGGACGCACGGTCGACCTCGGAGGCGGCCGGACACTCGGCTTCGAGGTCGTCGTCCCCTCCCTGCCCGGGTACGGGTTCTCGGCGCCGCTCTCGGACCGGCCGTTCACCGGTCCGGTGGTCGCCGAACTGATGCACGCGCTCATGACCGAGGTGTTGGGGCACGTGAGCTACCTCACCTACGGCGAGGACGTCGGTTCGACGACGAGCGACTGGCTCGCGGCGCTGCATCCCGAATCGGTGATCGGCCAGTTCGCGACCCACGCCGCCTTCCCGGCGGCGTCCCGAGCCCGCGACCTCACCGCCGAGGAGCAGGGCTGGCTCGATCGACACGACCAGGAGTGGGCTCGCGGTCTCGCCTACGCCCGGGTGCAGGCCACCAGGCCCGAGATCCTCGCGACGGCCCTGAACGACTCACCGGTGGGCCTCGCCGCATGGATCGCGGAGAAGCTGCTCGCGTGGGCGGGCGACGGCACCTGGTGGACCGACGACGAGCTACTGACCACGGTCTCGCTGTACTGGTTCACGCAGAGCATCGGATCCTCGTTCCGGCCGTATCGCGACCACCCGAAGCAGCCCGAACTCCCGCTGATCGAGGTGCCCGTGGCCGTCGCCGTGCAGACGGGCGAACGCGGACTCCCGCGCTCCTACGCGGCGCGGGCGTACAGCGACATCCGGAGCTGGACGGAACTGGATCGCGGGGCGCACTTCACGGCCTGGCAGGTGCCGGTCGCTGTGGCGGACCGGATCCAGGCCTTCGTCGAGACGCTTCCCGTCACCGACTGATCGGCTCCTCAGTCCTCGTCGTCGCGAAGTGATCGGATCATGCTGCGCAGGACGACGAGCGCCTCCCGCTGCTGATCGGGGGTCATGCCACTCAGCATCCGGACTTCGACCGATCGCACGGCGGCGGACGCCTGCGCGAGCTGCTCGCGGCCGAGCGGGGTGAGTCGCGTCGGCAGCGCCTTGCCGACGGGGGCCTGTTCGGGGCGGCTGACGAAGCCGTCGCGCTCGAGGGCCTGCAAGAGGACGTTCATCGACTGGCGGGTCACGAAGGCCCCGCGGGCGAGCTCGGAGTTCGACAGCCCAGGTCGCTGGGCGAGGAGTTCGAGGCAGGAGTAGTGCGTGATCGTCATGCCGAGTGGCCGCAAGACCGCCTCCATCGCTGAGCGGAGCGCGCTCGCCGCCTCCTTCAGGAGGTAGCCGAGCGACGTGTCCAGTTCGATCCGATCTTGACCCATGTCAGTATTCTGACATAGAGTGATGCGTGTCAGATAACTGACACAATACGATTGGATGCACATCATGCCCGTCACCGGACCGGACTTCATCTCCCTCCAGGTCGCCGACCTCGACGCCTCGCAGGCCTTCTACGAGCAGTACCTCGGCCTCGTCCGCTCGCAGGCCGGCCCGCCGCACGCGGTCGTCTTCGAGGCGACGCCGACCGCCTTCGCCCTGCGCGACATCGTCCCCGGAACCGATCTCGCCTCCGTGCCCCAGCCTGGGATCGGCGCGGCGATCTGGCTGCACGCCACGGACGTCCAGGTGATCCACGACGCCCTCGTCGCCGACGGGCACACGATCGTCTCGGCGCCGATCGACGGCCCGTTCGGTCGCACCTTCACCTTCGCCGACCCGGACGGCTACCAGTTGACCCTCCACGACCGCGCCTGAGCTCGTCCGCGTCCGACCGGTCAGAATGGACGGATGCGACGATCGAGAGTGCACGTGATGGGTGCGAGTGGCAGTGGCGTGACGACGCTCGGGCGGGCGCTCGCCGACCACTGGTCCGTCCCGCACGCCGACGCCGACGACTACTTCTGGGTGCCGACCGACCCGCCCTACGTGACCAAGCGTTCGGACGCGGAGCGGGTGCGGCTCATGCGTGAGCTGTTCGTGCCGCGCGAGGCCTGGGTCCTGTCGGGCTCGATGCCCGGCTGGGGTGACGAGATCGTCGCCGAATGCGACGCGATCGTCTTCGTGACCCTCGACCCGGCGGAACGGCTGCGGCGTCTGGAGGCCCGAGAGATCGAGCGGCGGGCCGGTGAACCGCACGACGACCGTGCGTGGCGGGAGTTCCGAGCCTGGGCGAGTGGCTACGACGACCCTGCGTTCGACGGCCGGAGTCGGGCGTCGCACGAGGCTTGGCTCGCGACGCTGCCGCAACCGGTCCTCCAGGTCGACAGCGGGTTGTCGCGTGCTGAGCTCCTCGATGTCGTCCTGGCCTGGGAACCGTCCTGACGGGTGTCGACGGCCCGGCCTGTCAACGGGGTGCCGGCCGACGGATCGAGGCGCATACTGGAACGGTCAGACTTATCTGACACACGTCGCTTAGTGAGCGACTGCGGCGTGCGGTTCCGACGCTCGAGGAGGATGTCTCACCATGAAGGCACTGCGGTACACGAAGATCGGCTCGGCCCCCGAGGTCGTCGAGATCGAGAAGCCGACACCGGGGCCGGGTGAGATCCTGCTGAAGGTCACCGCCGCCGGTGTCTGCCACTCCGACGACTACGTCATGAGCCTCCCCGAGGAGGACTACCTCGCGCAGCAGTACCCGCTGCCGCTCACGCTCGGACACGAGGGTGCCGGCGTCATCGAGTCGTTCGGTGAGGGTGTCGAGACGGGCCTGCAGATCGGAGACGCGGTCGCCGTCTACGGGCCGTGGGGCTGCGGCCACTGCCTGAACTGTTCGCAGGGCAAGGAGAACTACTGCACGAACGCCGTCGCCGAGGGGATCCGTCCTCCCGGGCTCGGCAGCCAGGGCTCGATGGCCGAGTACATGATCGTCGACGACGTGCGTCACCTGGTGCCGATCGGCGACCTCGACCCCGTGAAGAACGTGTCGCTCACCGACGCGGGCCTCACGCCGTACCACGCGATCAAGCGCAGCCTGCCGAAGCTCGGTGCCGGCACCTTCGCCGTCGTCATCGGATCCGGTGGCCTCGGTCACGTCGGCATCCAGATGCTCAAGGCGCTCTCCGGTGCGACGGTCATCGTCCTCGACGTGAGCGACGAGAAGCTCGAGCTGGCCAAGCACGTCGGTGCCGACGTCACGCTCATCAGCGACGAATCGGCTGCAGGCAAGATCCGCGAGCTGACCGGCGGCATCGGGGTCGACGCCGTGTTCGACTTCGTCGGCGCAGGCCCGACCATCGCCACGGCCACCGCGGTCGCCGCCATGGAGGCCGACGTGACGATCGTGGGCATCGGCGGCGGTTCGGCGACCGTCGGCTTCGGGTCGATCGCCTACGACGCCGCCGTGCGAGTGCCGTACTGGGGTTCGCGGAGCGAGCTCATCGAGGTCTTCGAGCTCGCGAAGGCGGGCAAGGTCGACGTCGAGGTGCAGCCGTACTCGCTCGCCGACGCCCCGAAGGCCTACGAGGACCTGCACGCGGGAACGATCCGCGGGCGTGCGGTCATCGTCCCGTAACCACGCCGCTCGGAACCGGCGTCCGTCGCACTCGCGGCGGGCGCCGGTTCTGTGTTCCAGTGCACCTCGGCACAGCGTTCACACCCTCGAAACACTTTCGACACTGCATCGAAACTCCGCCCGCGCATACTTTCAATACAGTATCGAAATGAGTCGCGGCGAGGGCAGCGACGCAACCGGAGGAGCATCCCATGACCGTCGTCGAGACCGTTACCACCGTGGAGTCCGTCCGCGCCCGCCTGCAGGAGGCCGGCGTCAAGTACGCGATGGCGAGCTTCGTGGACATGCACGGCAGCATCAAGACCAAGTTCGTCCCGCTGTCCCACCTCGAGCGCATGGCCGGGGGATCGGAGCTCTTCACGGGGGCTGCGCTCGACGGCCTCCCGCAGGCGATCAGTGACGAGGAGCTCTCCGCCCGTCCCGACCTCGACAGCGCCGTGCAGTTGCCGTGGCGGAAGGACGTCGCCTTCTTCGCGAGCGACCTCTACACGAAGGGCGAGCCGTTCGAGGCGGCGTCGCGCAACATCCTCAAGCGCCAGCTCGATGCGGCTGCCGAGATGGGCTTCACCTTCAACCTCGGGATCGAGACCGAGTTCTTCGTCCTCAAGGACACCCCGGAGGGTGTGACCGAGGTCAGCGACCGCGACGACCTCGCGAAGCCCTGCTACACGGCGACCGCCGCGCTCGACAACCTCGATTGGCTCACCGAGCTGGTCGAGGCGATGACCGAGATGGGCTGGGGCGTGTACTCGTTCGACCACGAGGACGCCCCGGGGCAGTTCGAGATCGACTTCAACTACTCCGACGCCCTCACCATGGCCGACCGCGCCGTCTTCTTCCGGCTCATGGCCAACGAGATCGTCCGCAAGCACGGTTACTTCGCGACCTTCATGCCGAAGCCCTTCGCCGACCGGAGCGGGTCGGGCGCGCACTTCAACATGTCGCTCGCCGACATCGAGACCGGCGAGAACCTGTTCGAGACCGACGACGACCCACGTGGTTGCGGCATCTCGGAGCTCGGCTACAAGTTCATCGCCGGTGTCCTCAAGCACGCGCCCGCGCTCTCGGCGGTCATCGCGCCGACGGTCAACAGCTACAAGCGGCTCGTGCGTCAGGGCAGCATGTCGGGTTCCACCTGGGCTCCGGTCTTCGTGAGCTACGGCAACAACAACCGGACCAACATGCTGCGCGTGCCGCTCCAGGGCGGGCGCGTGGAGTGCCGGGCTGCGGACATCAGCTGCAACCCGTACCTCGGGGCGGCGCTCATCCTCGCCGCGGGCCTCGAGGGCATCCGTGAGGACCTCGATCCGGGAGCGCCGCACACCGAGAACATGTACGACTACACCGAGGCGCAGGTCGCTCAGCTCGGTATCGGCATGCTGCCGCGCAGCCTCGGTGAGGCGGTCGACGAGTTCGCCACCGACTCGCTGTCGCGTGCCGTGTTCGGCGAGGCGATGTACGACGCGTTCATCGACTACAAGCGCCAGGAGTGGAACGAGTACCAGGCGCACGTGTCGGACTGGGAGACCGCCCGCTACCTGAAGTTCTTCTGATCCCGATGCACCAGGTCCTCGACCTCGGGAGGTTCGCGCTGGAGTCCGGCGCGGACCTCCCGGAGGCGCGACTCGCGTACACGACGCAGGGCGCGCTGAACGCCGACGGTGACAACGCCGTCCTGCTCCCGAGCTACTACACCGGGACGCACGCGAGCTACGAGCCGTGGATCGGGCCGGGCCGCGCGCTCGACCCGGCCCGTTGGTTCATCGTCTCGGTGAACCTGTTCGGCAACGGCGTCTCGACGTCGCCGTCGAACGCGGCTGAGGAGGTGCGCGGTGCCGCGTTCCCCGAGGTCTCGATCGGTGACGACGTCCGTGCGCAACGGCAGCTCGCCGACCACCTCGGTGTCCGCCGCTGGCGGTTGATCGCCGGCTGGTCGATGGGCGCGCTGCAGGCCTACGAGTGGGCGGTGCGGTATCCGGAGTTCGTCGACGCGTTCCTCCCCGTCGCCGGTGCCGCGCGGTGTTCGCCCCACAACGCCGTCTTCCTGGCGGGCGTCGAGGCGGCGCTCCGGGCGGATCCGGCCTTCGACGACGGCCGATACACGACACCGCCGCGGACCGGACTCCGCGCATTCGGGAGGGTCTATGCGGGGTGGGCCTACTCGCAGGCGTTCTTCCGGGACGGCACCTACCGCGAGCTCGGGTACGCCGACGTCGCAGACCTCCTCGAGGACTGGGCGGCCGACCACGAGCGGTGTGACGCGAACGACCTGCTCGCGATGCTGCGCACCTGGCAGCGGGCGGATCCCGGGCAGGGGGTCGAGGGCGGGTTGGCTGCGGCGCTCGGGCGAGTGCGCGCGCGGAGCATCGTCATGCCGTCGTCGACCGACCTCTACTTCACCGTCGAGGACAACGTCCTGGAGTCGGCGATGATGCGTCGGAGCGAGGTGCGGGTGATCGAGTCCGACCTCGGACACGTGGCTGGGCGGCCTGGCGTGCGCGCCGCCGAGACGGCCGTGATCGAGGCGGCCATGCGGGAGCTGCTGGCCGAGGGCTGAGGCGCTGTGCCCGCCCGTAGGATTGGCGGAGGTGTCCGCGAGCAGGGAGTGGTGATCGATGGCCGGCCGCACAGGAGCATCGCCAGGTCGTCCTCGCGCCAGCGGGGTCGCCGCCGAGGATCCTCGTGAGGAGATCATCCAGGTCGCGACCAGGCTGTTCGCGGAGCGCGGGTACGAGCGCACGAGCATGACGATGCTGGCCGAAGCGTGCGGGATGAAGCAGTCCTCGCTCTACTACTGGTTCGCGAACAAGCGCGAGGTGCTCCGGGCGACCGCCGCCTCGAACCGCCAGTCGGTCGGCGCCGCGGAGGCCCTCGGTCCGATCGAGGCCGACGTCCCCGCGAAGCTCTACCGCGTCCTCTACGAGGACGGTGTCGCGATCTGCGAGGCGCCCTTCGACTACAACGAGATCGAGCGGCTCGCGGCGGAGCATCCCGACGACCTCGCGTCGTTCTGGGACGACTACCGCACGCTGTTCACGTTCATCGCCGGACTCATCCGAGACGGCGTCGAGCAGGGGACCCTCGTCCTCGGCGGCAGCGAGACGCCGGAGTGGGCTGCGGCCGCCGCACTCCACGCCAACGAGGGCATGCAGAAGGCCTTCCGCTATGGCTCCGGCGACATCGCCGCCCAGTACCCGCCGGTCGAGGCCGCCGAGGGTGCGAGCGAGACGGACCGCATCAGGGCCTTCGCGCGGCGCACCGCCTCCGCCACCCTGCACAGCCTGTTGGTCGACCGCGCAGCGCTCGCCGACGTCGAGCGGGCTGCGCTCCACCTCGACCTCGCTGCCGGCTAACCCGCCGGAGGCTTGTCTCTGGGTTGGATTTGCACCTGGCCGTCCCCGCGGCGGGACCCCAGGCCCGCGGTGATGACGGTCAGCGCGCTGGCGTCCCGGGAGCGTCCCGACGGTCCGACCCGACCGACTGTCGGGAATCCGTCTAGTTCAACTTGACTTGCTTTGTCTATCTCAGGTAGACTATAGTCATGAAACGGACAGCAGTGCTGAAGAAGCTCAGGGATGCGGCGAAAGCTTGCGGCCTGAGCTACGACGAAAGCGAGCTGAAGAACCACACAGGCATCACGATTGACGGCAAGCGCTCGACCCTCGGTAGGCACAGCGAGATTGATGATGTGACCGCGCGGAAGTTCTTCGACCAGTTCGCGGACCAACTCGGAAAGGGATGGTGGAGGAAGTGACCACATACACAGTCACCGCAGAGCGCACAGCGAAGTGGTGGGTACTGCAGGCGGTGGACGTGCCGGGTGCGATCACGCAGGTGGCACGGCTCGACCAGGCAGACCAGATTAAGGAAGCGATCGCGTTCGTCGCCGGCGTGCCGGAGGAAGAAGTCGAGATCGACGTGCAGCCGGTTCTACCGGAGGAGGCGTCCGAGCACCTCGAACGAGCACGCGAGTTGCGGACCGTCGCGGACTGGGTCGCCCAAGAAGCGACGATCGAGACCCGGATCGCCGCACGTCGGCTCTCCAGCGGGGGTATCTCGATGCGTGACATCGGGATGATCATGGGGGTTTCGCACCAGCGCGCTCACCAGGTCCTGCATGAGCCGGTGCCGGACGAGCACCAGCACCGCGATGGCCTCATCGCTGACCTCACGGTGTGCTCCGCCGATCGCCACAGCAGCACGCACACGGTTGAGGTGAGGATCCTCCGGGTCGAGGACGGTACTCGTGAACCGAGCGGGGCCGAGCTCGCCAATGGAGTGCGCACAGCCCGGCCAGTATAGATAGCACGCGAGAGCGTCGATGGCCATTGTGGTCATCGACGCTTTCGTACACGCCGATGCCTCTTCGTGCAATACAGCCCAGCACCGGAGGTCTCGCGGGTCGGTAGGCTCGCGAGATGACGCCATCGCCGATGCCCGCTGCCGCCGTCGGAGGCGTACCCGACTGGGTGCCGATTGCGGCACTTGCGATCTCGCTACTCGCATTCGGGGCGGCTGTGGTCAACACCTGGGTGAACCTCCGAAGCTGGAGAGACAAACGATCCGTGCATCTCACACTGATTCGGAGTGCAGAGCCGGCCGAGCTCTTTCGAGGAATGAAGGTTGCGAGTGACGCTGCGAAGTGGACGCTTTTCAACGCCGGTGAAGGGTCACTTGTCTCGCCGACGGTGAAACTTCACCTGACAACTGGTCTGCCGAACTATGTCGATTTCGAGGGGCCGTTGCATGGGAAGTCGAGCCTCGACGGGCGGTATCGCTTCGAGATGTTTTGCGGCGACAGCTTGGAGGCCGATCTGTACGGCGCGAAGGGTGAAGCAGAATGGGTCGATTCGCGCGGCAAACGACGGACGGCCCGAGTCGTAATCCAAGGGTCTCGGTAGAATCATTGCGCCGTCTCTGCCTCGCTGTAAGGTGAGCGAAACATCGCAGGAGGCGGCGACATGGCGGTCAGAAGAAGCGGCAGAGATGCCTACTACACGTTCCGAGAATTTGCTCCGCGGGTGCGACTGTTTCAGGACGATCTCGCAGGCTTGATCGAGATGCTGGAGGACAGGGGCGCTCAGCCGCGTCTCATGGCTGGCGAGGACGTCGCGATGGATTCGGCTGCTGACGTGGTCTCGCTGTCTGGCAAGGAACTGCGCGAGCTCAGGATCAAGACGCGGAGCCCCCGCTTCACCATCGAGCTAACCAGCGCACGAACGTTGGTTTCGTCGATCGACGACGACAGCCACGTGTCGTCATTGGGTAATGACATCGTCGCGTTTCTCCGCCGACACGCGGCGAACCCCTGGGAACGAGTGGCGGTCGAGGCCAACAAGATTCCTCGGGCGTTGGCGCTTCTCTCGGCGCTGGCGTTTTTGGTTCCGACCGTTCTGATCGTGTCGGTCGGTGCGCCTGTTTGGAGCTTGGTGCTCACCGTTAGCCCGCTGCTCGGTTCCGCTGGTAGCTCACTGACGGCGTACTCGGGTACTTGGATCACCCGGAAGACTAGAGCTGAGACTTACGTCAGTCGGGCCGAGCGGGGATGGGCCGCCGTTAGGTACGTCAGTACTGCAGTCGCTGGCGTCGTCATTGGTTCCGTCGTGACCGACCTGCTTCCGTGATGACGAGGATCGCTTTGGCGGGTGGGGCCGGCCGCGCGAGTTCAGCGCGGCCAGCCCCGCGAGCATGAGGAGGCAGGCAACGATCGCGCCGGCCATCAGCAACATCGCCTCGTCGTACGTCACGCTGCGGCCTCACGCTCGGCGCGCTTCCGGTCGTCAGTGCGAGCACGAGCTGGAACCAGTCTCGACTCGTCCCTGACCAGTCCGAGACGATGATCCAGAGCTGCGCAGCCACGAGCGCCAGGAAGATGATTGCCGCCACGAGCCACAGCTTGCGGGAACGGGTCATCGCCCGGCTCCGGCATCGGTCCGGGCTGCGTCGAGGGGCGGGCGTTTCGGGAGCCGCCAGGCCTGGACCAGCACGACCGCGCCGAGGACGATCTGCGCAGCACCCAGGATGACCCCGAGCAGATAGCCCTGGCTCTCAGCGCCGGCGGGCAACCTGAATGCGAGTTGTGCAAGGCCGAGGGCCGCCCAAGCCCAGCCCAGGATCAGCCGTGGTGTCTGGTACCGGGGATCGTTCGCCTTGACCATGCGAGGATTCTATGCGGCGGCTTCAGGCCGGCCTACATCCGACTGCGTCCTTCGGCTGACGGCCGTCACGTTCTCTCGGAAGGCGCCTGCGGGAACGCGAACAGTATTAAGTGGTCGTCACCGACTTGTTCACTCAAAGTCATCTTGTGCGTACTCAACTACTATCTCGATGAGTGAACGAACGTTCTCATTGCAGTTCTTGAATTTGATTGATTCCAGGTGGTCTGAATTCTCTCGGACTATGCCTGCGATCAGTGCGTGAATGAACGACTGTGTGGCGAGGTCGACACCGCGGAAGTCCAGCGTCACCTGCTTCTTGCTTGCAAGAGCTGGGCGGATATAGTCATCGCGAATCGACGCTGCGGCGTCTTTGTCTCCAGCGAATTCACCGGTAAGGTCAAAAACTCTCATGAAAACCTCGCCTTATTCCTCTCGCGCTTTGACTTTCGAACGTTCACGTGATACACCTCGCGAATCTCCTTGAGTAGCTCGTTGAAGGCCAGTGTTTCTTTGACCGTGATATCGACACCGACAGCGGTCCCGCTAAATTCAAATGAGAGTTCCCGCCAGCGAACCCGATCATCCTCAAGCTTTGACTTGATGGCAGGTGCCCCGCCCTTCACCCGCTTCTGAGTGAGGAGCTTCATGAGCCTGTCTCCAGTGACCATGACCATGTGATGTCGTGCCAGGGTGCTCATTGCCTTCATGAAGAAGAGTCCAGCGCCGCCATTCGTCTCGTTCCCGCCAAATTGCGCAGTTGTGCCGGTCACGCCAGGTTGAAAGGCGAGCGTGATCGCTGACTGGTGGGTTGTCACTGAATGTGACCGACTGAGTGACTTCCTGACTCCGATTCCGGAATCCGCCACGCCGATAAGCAGACGCCCGGACTTGGTAACTTGAGCAGCCGCGATGGCGCCTCTGTCTTTAGAGCCAGCATGTTCGAGCACATTACGAATCAGCTCGAAAAGGACGTACTTGACGGAATCCGCCTCACCTGGAGTCGCGTGGAGGAGTGGCACGAAGTCCGTCACGAATTTCGTCAAATCGGCATTGTTTGTAATTCGAGTAAGCGGAATGAATCTACCGGATGGGTCGTGTTCTACGACAGGCAGGTCAGTCTCGACGCCCATCATTTTGAAGAGCCCCATGCGCTGGAGGTAGCGTGTGCTGTTGTTGGCGATGAGCCCTTCCACCTTCACCTGCCCGCCATTGGTCCGGCAGTTGTCGGCGAGAGCGGCAATCATACATAGGACGAGTGGGTGAAGTGAGAACAGACCTTGCTTTGGCGCGAAGGTAAGATCCGGTGACTCATCGTCGACGATCATCGTCAAGAATCGCTCCAGGTCGGCCAAGTAAGCCCGGTCAGGCAGTCCAACACGCATGTTTCCCCCTAGTTATCAAACTATAGAGTGACAGAATGGGTTCAAGTTCGCACGCGAATACGCACTAACCGATGGTGGGTGGGTCGCAGGTAGTCGGTAAGCACGTTGGTGAGCTGTTCTGGGCTGGTCTCGGGCGCGATCGGACTCGCAGTGCCTAGTGGCCGATCGGCTTCACCGCGCCGTGGCGGGTCGGGTGGCTGGCGGCGCAGGCGACTTGCTGCAGCCAATCCCCGTAACGGCCTCGACCGGAGCTACGTGGGTGGATACGACCCATTGGTAGGGCATCGTAATTTTTTGCCTCTTCGGCAATGAAAAGGCAAACGTCTGCAGTCTTCTCGTCGACCATGCCGCACTACTTGGTCTCGTTCGGGTGGCTCGTGTGCACCTGCTCCAGGTAGACGGTGCGTCCGTCGACGTAGTACCAGATACGCGCCGTCCCCTTCGCGGTCGGCTTGTGTTGCCAGCGTTCGTGCGTCTGCCCAGCTCGGGTGATGACGCCGAGATCGCCCATGAGTCGGTAATTCGTGAGCGTGGTGTTCAACGGTGTCGAGGTGAGGAAGTCCCAGGTGTCGGCCATGGAGTTCCGAATGGTGGCGACGAGGTCTTGCCACCCGCGGCTGGCCTCGGCGGTCGCGAAGCGTATCTCGTACTGGATCTTCTTCGGCGGGCGCGGAACCAGCGCTCCTCTCTTGGATGCCGCCACGGTCAGGGGCGCTCCACCGGCCCGACCTCGTCGGTCTCGAGCCACACGAGATCGACCGCGCCGAGGCCCGCAGCCAAGGCCGTGGCCGTCTCCTTCCAGGAGGTCAGCCGGGTGATCGCCAGGTGCGGCTGATCGGTCGCGATCGACGCGCGGGCTGCGTCGACCAGGTCTTGCGCGCACGTAGCCCGGTCCGCGTTCGAGAGCGCGAGCATCCAGGGGAACGCCCGGGACATCCGCTCAGCGAGTGTGCCGGTGTCGTCGAGGGTCACGGTGATGAGCTGTGCAGCGAAGTCCAGGAGGTGCGCGCGGGCTTCGGCCTCACGCTGTGACATGAGGACCAGTGGCTCGCCGTCACGTCGGGTCACCGTGACTGGGTGATCGTCGGCCTCGGCGAAGACCTCGGCCGAGTGCTTGCTCAGATCGGAAGAACGGCGGCTGAGTGTCGGGAGGTAGGTCGAAGCGCTCATCCACTCATGGTATTCGGAATGTGTTCGGAAGTCTATGGAGACGCGACGTAACGAACACGAAACGGATTCGATACTGCATTGAAATCGGTCGTCACGACAATTGGATGACCTATTGAAAATGCGGTCGTCCGTTTCGGATCCCGCGCGAACCCTGGAGGTCCGGATGGACACGGCTGCAATCGCGGGCAACACGGCATGGCTCCTGACGGCGGTGGTGGCCGTGGCGCTCATGCTGCCCGGCCTGGCGATGTTCTATGGCGGCATGGTCAGTCGTCGCATCACCATGAACATGATGATGATGATCTTCGCGTCGTTCTGTCTCGTCGGGATCCTCTGGGTCGCGTTCGGCTACTCGATGGTCTTCGGCGACAGTCTCGGTGGCCTCGGACTCGTCGGCGACCCCACCGAGTACCCGGGCCTCGGTCAGTTGCTCGTCGCCCCTGAGGGGAGCGCGCTGCCGCCGCTGGCGCTCGCCGCGCTCCACCTGATGTTCGCCGGTCTCACGATCGGGATCGTCGCCGGAGCGGCCGCCGGTCGGATGAAGTTCAGCGCGTGGATGGTCTTCGCCGGTGTCTGGTCGACGCTCGTCTACTTCCCGGTCGCGCACTGGGTCTTCGCCTTCGACTCCGCCGACGGCAGCGTGCAGGGCGGGTGGCTCGCCAACACGATCGGCTCGATCGACTACGCCGGCAGCACTGCGATCCACGTCAACTCCGGGGTCGCCGCCCTCGCCCTCGCCATCGTCCTGGGCAAGCGGAATGGCTTCCCGTCGCAGCCCAAGGCGCACAGCCTCCCGCTCACGCTCCTCGGCGCCGGCCTGCTCTTCGTCGGCTGGATCGGCTTCGACGGCAGCGCCCTCGGTGCCGCCGACAACAACGCCGCCGTCGCCGTGTTCAACACCGTCGCCGCGACCTGCGCGGGCGTCATCGTCTGGCTCGTCGTCGAGAAGCTGCGCGACGGTCACCCCACCACCCTCGGTGCCTGCTCGGGCGCGATCGCCGCACTCGTCGCCATCACGCCATCCTGCGGTGCGGTCACCCCGCTCGGCTCCCTCGCGATCGGTGCCGCCGCGGCGGTCGTCTGCTACTTCGCGGTGAGCCTCAAGGTCCGCCTCGGCTTCGACGACGCCCTCGACGTCACCGCGCTGCACTTCGTCGGCGGTGTCGTCGGCGGCCTCCTCATCGGTGTCCTCGCTGTGCCGCTCGCGCCGAGCGGTGGAGAGGGGCTCCTCGCGGGCGGTGGCTTCCTGCTCCTGGGCAAGCAGGCGCTCGCGATCGTCGCCGTCTTCGTCTACACCTTCTCCATCACCTGGGTGCTCGCGAAGGTGCTCGACAAGACGATGGGCATCCGTGTCCCGGCCGAGACGGAGGCGCAGGGCCTCGACGTCGTCCTCCACGCCGAGAACGCCTACGAGATCAGCACGCACGAAGCGCTCGCCCCGCGTGGGCACGCCGAACCGACGGTCCCGGCCGTCGTCGACTAGGACCGGCACCGAGGGGGAACGGCACCGACGGCGCCGCAGAACACCACCGGGGTAGGGGGTCCGCGATACCCCAGGGTGATGCTGCGGTGCCGTCCGCTTCGTAGCGTCGGAGCATGGACGTCATCAACGAGCTCATCCTCAACGCAGTGACCTCACCGTGGCTGTACGTGGTGATGTTCGCGACCGCCGTCATCGACGGGTTCTTCCCGCCGATCCCGAGCGAGACGGTGCTCGTCGCCGCGGCGGCCGTCGCGGTCTCGACCGGCGGATCGAACCTCCTGCTCCTCTGCGCCGTCGCGGCCGTGGGCGCGGCGATCGGCGACAACATCGCCTACCTCATCGGACGCGGGGTCGGCACGACGCGCTTCGCGTGGATGCGGCGTCCCCGGATCGCGGCGGCTTTCGATCGGGCAGAGCGGACGCTCGGGCGTCGCGGCGCCCCGCTGATCCTCGGGGCGCGGTACATCCCGGTCGGCCGCGTCGTCGTCAACATGTCCGCCGGTGCCCTCCGATACCCGTGGCGACGGTTCCTGCCGCTCAGTGTCATCGGGGGAGTGACCTGGGCCGCCTACAGCGCGATCATCGGCGTCGTCGCCGGCAAGCTCTTCGAGGACCAGCCGTTCCTCAGTTCCGTGCTCGGTGTGGGCGTCGCGCTCGTCCTCGGTCTGGTCGTCGACCGGGTCGCAGCCGTCCGTCGTCGCCGCCGTGAGCGGTCCGAGGCGGCCAGCGACGGGACGCCGGCGGGATCAGACACCGAGGAACACCCGCCGGCCCTGGCGCTGATGGGACAATGACCCTCATGGATCGGACGGCGCGCGGCACCTCCCGCCGCACCGTCGGATGCTTCGTCCTCGCGGGCGTCGGCGTCGTCCTGCTGAGCGTCCTCGTTCCGATCCAGAGCCTCCTCTACGGCACCGTGCTCCCGGCGTCGTTCCTCCTCGGAGCCGCGGTCTGCGGCGCGCCGCTCCTGTCCGTCGTGCTCCCGCGCGTCGCGATCGTGCTGTTCTCAGCTGCTGCCTTCGTGCTCCCGCTGGTCGCTTCGCCCGACCACGACCCGGTCTGGCCGTGGCCGTGGTCGGTGCCCGCGCTCATCGCCTTCGCCGTGTTCGTCGGCGTCGTCACCTTCCTCCACGGCTGGCTGCTGGGACTCATCCCGTTGCTCGTCGGCATCGCGGGCTCGCTCGTCGCGGCACTCATCCTCCCGTCCGCCGCCGACGCGACCGCCATGGCCGCGGACCTCATCGTCGCGTCCTCCGTCGCGGGGGTGGCGTACCTCGTGGCTCTGCTCATCTCCGGGCGGGTGCGGTTGGGAGAGGAGCTGACTCGTGAGCGCGAGACCTCCGCCGCTGAGCAGTCCCGGCGCGTGCTCGTCGAGGAGCGCACCCGGATCGCCCGCGAGCTCCACGACGTGGTCGCGCACAGCATGTCCGTGATCCAGGTGCAGGCCTCGACGGCGAAGTACCGCGTGCCCGGCCTCGCCGAGGACGCCGCGGCGGAGTTCGACGACATCGCCGCCACCGCTCGGGGCTCGCTCGTCGAGATGCGGCGTCTACTCGGGGTGCTGCGCACCGAGGACCAGATCGCGGAACTCGCGCCGCAACAGGGCCTGGACGACCTTCCGGCACTCGCCGACGGCCTGCGCCGCGTGGGTGCCGACATCACCCTCTCGATGGACCGCGGCGACGAGGGCGCCCTGCCCGTCCCTCCGACCGTGCAGATCGCCGCGTTCCGCATCGTGCAGGAGGCGATGAGCAACGCCGTCCGACACGCGCCGGGCGCGCCCATCGTCGTCGATGTCCGAGTCGGTACGACCGCGGTACAGCTGCGCATCCACAACGGTCCTGCGCAGAGTACGGGGGAGCACGGCGCCGGACACGGCCTCCGCGGCATGCTCGAACGCGCCGCCCTCCTCGACGGCACCCTCGACGCCGGCCCCGACGGCGCAGGCGGCTGGCTCGTGACGGCCGTGCTGCCCACCGGGGAACCGACCTCGACGCCATCCCGCCCCCGATCCAGCTCGACGAAGGACCGCCAGTGACCATCGACGTCCTCATCGCCGACGACCAGGCCATGGTCCGAGCCGGGTTCGCCGCGCTCCTCGACGCCCACGACGGGATCCGGGTGACAGGGCAGGCCGCGAACGGTGCCGAAGCGGTCACGCTGTCGGCGCGACTCGACCCCGACGTCATCCTCATGGACGTCCGCATGCCCGAGCTCGACGGCATCGAGGCGGCGAAGCGCATCCTCGGCCCGGGCTACCCGGCGGCGAAGGTGCCTCGCATCATCATGCTCACCACCTTCGACATCGACGACTACGTCTACGACGCCCTGCAGGCCGGGGCGAGCGGCTTCCTCCTCAAGGACGCGCTGCCCGAGGACCTCGTGCACGCCGTGCGGGTGGTGGCGGCCGGCGACGCACTGCTGGCACCCAGCGTCACCCGGCGGATGATCGCCCAGTTCGCCGCGCAGAAGCCCCATGCCTCGCATGGTGCCGCGCGGCTGGCGGAGCTCACCGAGCGCGAGCGCGAGGTGCTCGTCCTCATCGGCCAGGGGCGGTCGAACAGCGAGATCGCCGCGACCCTGTTCATCGCGGAGCAGACCGTGAAGACCCACGTCGGCAAAGTGCTCGCCAAGGTCGGCGCGCGCGACCGCGTGCAGGCCGTGATCTTCGCCTACGACACCGGACTCGTCGCCCCGTCCTGACCCGGACTCCGCGCGTCGACACCTCACCCTTGGGTACGGGTCACGACGACACCGCCGGGTGATGTGCCCTCGGGTACCGCGTCCGTAACCTCCTCGGACACCACCGAGGAGGACCGACATGGCCATCACCCACGCAGTACGGATCGACGCCGGAACCGATCGCGCCAGACCGGTCCGCACCGGGCTCGATCGCACCCGGGGCGAACGCGACCGCGGCATCGACCTCGTGCGTGCCTGCTGCATCGTCGGGGTCGTCGTCCTGCACGCGATGATGGTCGGCGTGACGGTGACCGCCGCCGGTCCCGTGTTCGAGAACGCGAGCGACGGCACCGCCTGGATCGCCCCGCTCAGTTGGGCTCTACAGGTCATGCCGCTCTTCTTCGTCATCGGCGGGTTCGCCGGCCTGCTCGCGCACCGACGCCACCGGTCGCACGGTGGATCGGCCTCGGCGTTCGTCGCCGCGCGACTCCATCGCCTGTTGCTCCCCGCGGTCGTCACCATCGGCTGCGTGGGAGTAGCCCTCGTGATGCTGACCCTGGCCGGTGTCCCCGCCGACCTCGTCGCCATGGCCGGCTTCCGGTTCGGCCAGCCACTCTGGTTCCTCGGCGTCTTCCTGCTCTGCCAGGCACTGTTGCCTGCGCTCGCCGCCGCCCATGAGCGCGCACCGCTCCGCTCGATCGCGTCGCTCGCCTCCGCGGCCGTGCTGGTCGACGTCCTGCGTGCGGCCACTGGTGTCGACGCCCTCGGATTCATCAACCTCGTCCTCGTCTGGACCGCGCTCCAACAACTCGGGTTCTTCCTGGCCGACGGCTCGATCAGCGCGCTCAGCCGACGTGTCCGGTCGCTCGCCGGTGTCGGGGCGGTCGTCGTCCTCGTCGTCACCTGGTGGACCGGCGTCTACTCGAGTGACCTCATCGCGAACATCAACCCGCCCACCGCGGCGCTGCTCCTCGTCGGCGTCGCCCACACGGCACTGCTGTCGCTCGTCCGCGAGCGACTCACTCGGCTGAGCGAGCATCGCCGGGTAGCGTTCGTCACCGACTTCGTCACCCGTCGCGCCATGACGATCTACCTCTGGCACATGCCGGTGCTCCTCGCCATGGCCGGTGCGTCCGCCGTGTTCGCGCTGACGACCGGCGTCGCCCTCCCCGCGCCGGACAGCCTCGGGTGGTGGCTCGGGAGACCTCTCTGGCTGGGGGTGGCACTGACACTGACCGCGCTGGTCGCGATGGTGTTCGCCCGCGTCGAGGCGGTTTCGACGCCGACGGCGACGCACTCGCGCGGCCGGATCACGGTCGGCGTCCTCCTCGGGCTGGCTGCTGTGGTGCTCCTCCTCGTGGCCGGCACCTCGGTGACCAGCGCGACGCTCGCCGTACTGTCGATCCTCGCCGCGCTGCGCGTATCGCGGTCGTCCTCGCGATCGGAGCGGCCGACGACCCGTCTGCTGCGCTCCGATGCGACAGGTGCGGAGGTCGTCGGAGCGTCCGGCGCATAGGGTGGGCCCATGGAGTTCTGGACCGTGGCGCTCGTCGTCGGTGTCGCATTCGTGGTGCTGTCCGTGCTCGCGCTCGTGCTGAACCATCTTCGGCAGCAACGTGACGCCCGTCGCCGACAGGAACAGTACGGCGACGCGGCTGCGCGGCACGCCGGCGGACGTCGGTCGCAGCGCGGTCGCGTCTCGAAGCCGGGCGCGACGAACCACCAGCAGACGCCCGACAGCTGGTGACGGCGGCGTCGTACGCTCGGTCGAGGTGACGACTCAGTCCTGCGGAGCCGGCAGCGCATCGCTGCCAGGACCCGATCCTGGCAGGATCTCGCGCAGGAGGTCGTCGAGGGTCACAACGCCGAGCAGGCGCGCGCCGTCGACCACGATCGCCAGTTGCACACGAGCTCGTCGCATTCGAGCCAGGGCATCGTGCGCGGAGACGGCCGGTGCCAGCGTGAGTGGGTCGCGAGCGACGTCCGCCGCGGAGGTCCCGGCATCGACGGTGAGGGTGTCGCGAACGTGCACGACGCGGCAGTCCGCTCCGGTTCCGAGCAGGATCCGCAGGTGGCCGGACGTGGCCGCCATCGCCTGCACCTCTGCGACCGGGGCGGTTGCAGGAACCGAAGTGGGTACCCGGTCCGTCTGCACGATGTCCCCGACGGTCAGCGTCCGCAGACCGATCGCACGCACGATCGGTTCCGAATACTGCACGCCCAGCGTGCCGGCGGCTCGTGAGTGCGCGACGAGTTCGCGGATGGTCTCCGCGTCCTGGCCTCCGGCTGCCGCCTTCTCGA
The DNA here is from genome assembly GCF_013349365.1 of Plantibacter sp. MCCC 1A11337. Classification (NCBI taxonomy): domain Bacteria; kingdom Bacillati; phylum Actinomycetota; class Actinomycetes; order Micrococcales; family Microbacteriaceae; genus Plantibacter; species Plantibacter sp. MCCC 1A11337. Next base: position 472,426 of record NZ_JABJWX010000002.1, read on the forward strand.
CCGGCTCGACGCCGGACGCCCGCACGAGGCGGTTGGCCAGATGGTTGATCCACAGCAGGAAAGGACGAAGCGGCCAGGTGAGCGCACGCGCCGCGACCGCGGTGGACTTGGCGGCGACCTCGGGGTGAGCGATCGCCCAGGACTTCGGAGCCATCTCGCCGATCACGAGGTGGAGGAACGTCACCACGATGAGCGCGAGCAGGAACGCGATGACGTCCGCGAGCACCGCGGGGAGCCCCCACTGGGCGAGCACGGGGGAGAGCGCATAGTCGATCGCGGGCTTGGTGATCGCGCCGAGTAGGAACGTGCAGGCGGTGATGCCCAGTTGCGCGAAGGCGAGCATGACGGTGAGCTCGTTCATCCCCCGCAGCGCGGCGCGTGCGGCGACGCTCCGGCCCGCTTCCGCTTCGAGACGGTGTCGCCGGGCCGCGAGGAGGGCGAACTCGACGATGACGAAGAAGGCGCTCGCAATGATGAGCACCGTCGTGATGATCGTGACCAGCCACCAGCTCATCGGGTGGCCTCCTCATCGAGGATCGTGACTGCGCCTCGGTCCTGGTCGAGCTCCGTCTCGATCAGGTGTACCGCCACCCGCGAGGGTACGAGGCGTTCGACCTCGACGACCTCGACGGCGAGCGTCCGCTGCACCTGGCGACCTTCCAGAGCCTCCGATGGTCGCTCGGGGAGGAGGATCCGCACGACGGAACCGACCTCGAGGAGGTCGCCGTGTGTGCTGATGGCGAGACCGGCGATGGTCTCGGCGTCCTCTCGCGGGAGGTCGTGGCCGATGACGCGCTCGACCTCGTCCAGGTGGATGTCGCCCGGCAGCGTCCACCTCCCGGACCCGAGCTCGGCGACGCCGACGGTTTCGGAGTCGTGTTCATCGGTGATCTCGCCGATGACCTCCTCCGTCAGATCCTCGACCGTGAGGATGCCATCGAAGTTGCCGTACTCGTCGACGACGCACGCGAGTTCGTTGCGGGTCCGCCGCATGCGTTCCAACGCGACCGGGAGCAGCATCGCCGTCGGGAGGACCACGGCCGGGCGCATCACGCTCGACACCAGGGTGTCGTCCGCACGGGGTTCGCGGAGGAGGTCGATCAGCTCGACGACGCCGAGTGGCGTGTCCTCGTCGCCGACGACCGGGTAGCGCGTGTGCCCGGTGCTCATGAGCGCGCGGACCTCACCCACCGTCGTGTCGGGCGGGACCGAATCGACACGGGAACGCGGCACCATCGCATGCTCGACATCGCGCTGCGGGAAGTCGAGGATGCGGTCGATGACGAGGGAGAGTTCGTCGGATAGGTCTCCGCTCGCGCGGGACTCGGCCACGATCGACTCGAGGTCCTTGGCGGTGGCGCTCTCGTCGACGTCTTCAAGCGGTTCGATGCGGAGCGCTCGAAGGAGGGCGTTCGCAGCCTTGTCGAACACGGTGATGAGCCCGCCGAAGACGAGGAGGTAGATGCGCGTCGGCACGGCGAGCGCGCGGGCCAACGGTTCGGGGTTCGCGATCGCGAGGTTCTTCGGGTACAACTCACCGAAGACCATCGTCACGACCGTGGCGAGGAGGAGCGCGCCGCTGGTGCCGATGAGGACCGAGACGACCGGGTCGATGCCCGCTCCCCCGAGCAGCGTGCCCACCGAAGCGCCGATGAGCGGCTCGGCCACATAGCCGATCAGCAGACCGGTGACCGTGATGCCCAACTGGGCACCTGAGAGCATGAAGGACGTGCGCTTGGTGATCGCGAGGACCCGCTTCGCCTGCGTGTCACCCTTCTCGGCCTGGACCGCCGTCCGCGCCCGGTCGACCGACATGTACGCGAACTCCTGGGCGACGAAGAATCCGCACGCCGCGATGATCACCGCGGTCAGGACGATGCCGACGACGAGTGTCAGCGTCGCTTCGAGCATCCTGATTCACCCCCTCGACGTGCGAGGGGGATCGATGATCGACCCTCCTGGTCGGTGGAGGTGCGATGTCGGCTCACGGGGGTTCTCTCTCGTGGGTCACTGGGAAGTGCCCACGAGGTTATCCATCCATCATTTGACGGAGCTGTGAGCGGTCATCGTCGTCTGCCGTCCCATCACGCCGTCGAAGAACGCCGCGAGCTCCGCGGTGGCCGTGAGCGGGAGCACATGGGCGACGTACTGGTCCGGCCGCACGACGACGACGGCACCCGCTCGGTCGACGCCGCGCTCGGCGAAGATGTCGACGTCGGGATGGCGGGCGTAGACGTTCTCGTAGTCGATGAGGTCGAAGGGGCCGACGCGCGGCAGGAACACCGGCGGAACGGCGCCGAGGTCGATGTCGGTGTGGCGCTGCTGGTAGACGATCTTCACGTCGAACCAGTCGTCGGCCCGCACGCCGTCGGGCACCGCGCGGAGCGGTGACTCCGGTGCGTCCTGCAGCCAGGCGGCGAGCTCGGCCGATCGGCCCGACGCTGGCGAAGCGGCGTCCGCGAAGACGTAGATCCGCCACCGGCCGTCGGCCGTGGCGTGGTGTCCGAGGTGGATGTGGTTGGCGTCCGCGACACGGGAGGTGAGGGCGGACTTGAACCGCTTGCCGATCGGGAAGCCACCCGCGAGGTGCTGGTGGGTCGCCTCGCCGACGATCGCCGACGGGCCGTACTCGGTCATGAAGCCGGCCGGGAACTCCGCCGTCCGCACGTAGAAGTCGGCGAGCTCGGAGGGGTCCTCGAACTCCTCCGGCCGCTTGGCCATGAGGCTCGACCACTCGCGGTCGAAGTCGATGAGCTCCCGGGCCACGACCTGACGCTCGGCCGAATACGTCGCCAGCAGGCTCTCGGGACTCCGACCCTCGAGCACGTGGCCGAGCTTCCACGCCAGGTTGAAGCCGTCCTGCATCGACACGTTCATCCCCTGCCCGGCCTTCGCGCTGTGGGTGTGGCAGGCGTCTCCGGTGATGAAGACACGCGGCGTGCGCGAGCCGAGTTCGTCGATCGGGACGTCGTCGAAGCGGTCCGTCAGGCGATGGCCGACCTCGTAGACGCTGTGCCAGGCGACATGCTTCACGTCGAGCCGGTAGGGACTCAGGATCGTGTTCGCGTGGTCGATGATCTGCTCGATCGAGGTCGACCGCACGGCTTCGCTTCCGCCGGACGGCACCTCGCCGAGATCGACGTACATGCGGAAGAGGTGTCCACCCTCGCGGGGGATGAGCAGGATGCTGCCGCCGGAACCCGACTGGATGGCGCACTTCGTGCGGATGTCGGGGAAGTCGGTGACGGCGAGGGCGTCCATGACGCCCCACGCGTGGTTCGCCTGGTCACCGGCCAAGGTGCACCCGATCGCCTGGCGGACGGCACTCCGGGCGCCATCGGCTCCGATGACGTACTTCGCGCGGACGGTCCTGGTCGCGCCGGAGGACTCGTCGCTCGTGTCCAGCAGCGTGACCGCGACGGGGTGCTCCGCATCGTCGTCGATCTCGAGTCCCTGGAACGCCCACCCGTAGTCGGGGCGCATCCGGGTCGGGGCGTTCGCCATGTACTCGGCGAAGTAGTCGAGCACGCGGGCCTGGTTCACGATGAGGTGCGGGTACTCGCTGACGCCGGTGGTGTCGTCGAGTGGTCGGGCGCCGCGGACGATCCGACCCGGGTCCTCGGCGTCGGGCTGCCAGAACGCCATCTCGGTGATGCGATAGGCCTCGGCGGTGATGCGCTCGGCGAAGCCGAAGGCGTCGAAGGTCTCGACGCTGCGCGCCTGGATGCCGTCCGCCTGGCCGATGGCGAGGCGTCCCGGTCGGCGCTCGACGATACGGGTGGTGATGGTCGGGAAGCGGGACAGCTGGGCGGCCGCGATCATGCCCGCCGGCCCGCTGCCGACGATGAGGACGTCCATTTCGTCCGGGAGCTCGTCGGGTCGATCGACCCCGACGCCCGCTGCAGGCAGCACCCGCGGATCACCGGAGACATAGCCGTGGTGGTGGAACTGCATCGATTCCTCACTTCATCGTCAAGAATTCGATAATGGAACAGGCTGTTCGCTTATCGCACGGCAGACACTACCCTGCACCGGCGCACGGTGGAAGACCGTTCGCCGGTGCAGGTGCAGCTCGAGTCGCGGGAGCTCAGTCCTTCGTCGCCCAGGTGCCGAGGTCCTTGACCTCGATGACCGTGGGCAGGGCGTCCTCCTCGCCGAGGAAGGCTTGGCAGGCGACGAGCGGGGCGTCGGGGGACACCCCCGCCGTCGCATTACCGTCCGGGGTGCAGTCGAACTGGCCCACGACCTGGATCGGCTGGTAGGTGCCCTTGCCCCTGAGCTTCCATTCGTCCGTCGTCGGCACCGGGAGGGCGGATCGGTCGGCGTCCTTGATGTCGCCGTCCGTCAGCGTGACCGAATAGGTGACGAAGTACGGAGTCTTCCCCTCATCCGACGGGCTCGACTGGACACCCATGTCGGCGAGGTCGCTGAGCTTCCCCTCCCGGACGTCGTCGATGGCGAACGACATCTCGACGCCCGTCCCGACCTCGACCGCCACGCCCGTGCCGAGAGCCAGGGCGTCGTCGGGTGCCTGCGGCGGACTCGAGCACCCGGTGAGGGTGATCCCGGCGGTCGCTGCGACGAGGGCGGTCAGGGCGATGGTGCGGCGCATGCGGATCATGTCATCGACGGTATCGGGGATGGGTGCTCGAGGCCCACGGGGACAACTCCCCATCCGTCGGGGAGGCGGGCAAGGGCCCAGTCCAGTGACCCGGTCGGTCGAGGGCGGTCGGTACGAGCGTCGCCTCGTCACCTCGGGCCGCGTTGAGCTGCATCTGGGTGAGGAACAGGGCGTCCGAGAGGTCGGCCCCGTCGAGTCGTGCACCGCGGAGATCGGCACCGAGCAGGTCCACGCCTGCCAGGTCCGCTCCGCGGAGGTCTGCGCCGATCAGGACCGCACCGCGCAGGTCGGCTCCGCACAGTCGACGAGCATGCAGGTCGCGGCCAGCCAGGTCTGCCGAGGGATGGAGGTCGTCGTCCGGCGCGGTGTCGGCGCCGGCCAGGTACCCGCCCCGCGCCTCCTCGCTGACGTCGATCAGCAGGTGCCGGACCTCGGCGCGGAGGGAATCGACGTCGCAGGCGAGCACCTCGGAGGTCCCACCGTCGAGCGTCCGCTGGATCCCGGTACGGAGCCGGCTGATGTGCGCCATCAGGTCTGACGCGGTCGTTCGCTCGGCGGCTTCGACGAGGTACCAGCGCATCTCCTGCAGCTGGCGCACCACGGAGAACGTGGCGAACATCTCGGCGCTCGTGTCGGGGCGTTCCCGCCAACTCGTGCCGCCGAAGAGCTCCTGCGAGACGAGCTGGCCCGCGCCGAAGCAGTCGAAGACGGTGCACCCGCGGAATCCTCTCGGACGCAGGGATTCGTGGATGGTGCAGGAGAAGTCGTCCGCCAGATTGTGGCAGGGCGTTCCCACTGGTTTGTCGATCGGGAAGTCGGTCGATCGTTGGAACCCGAAGGCGGTGCAGCAGAGCGCGAAGCAGTCAGCGCAGTTCGCGCGAAGCGCCGAGCGGCCGTCGGAGGGGGTGGAAGAAGCGTCGATGGACGTCATACGTGGGTGTTCTTTCCGGAGTGGTTTCGAGTGGGGGCCGGGGTACAGGGGAACTCCGCAGGGAGCTCCCGTTCCGGGCGCACGAAATCACCGCCCCTCGTTGGAGGAGCGAACGGGTGTCGCTGAAAGGCCTCTGGGTCACAGAGCGGAAGAACGGTTCACTGCGTTCAGGCTACCCCGCCCGATTGTGCACGTGCCAGGCTGCGACGCAGTCCTGCATCGGCAGGCCGACGGCGAGGTAGACGGTGCGATCGTGCGCGGACCGGGCGATCCGCTCACCCCGGAGCACCAGGCTGATCGGCGTGGTCGGTCGCTGCAGGATCGGCTCGACGAGGGCTGGGTCGTCGGCGTAGCGGGTCGCACCCGCCAGCGTCTCCTCGGGAAGCTCGCGTTTGCCGGGTTCGTCCATGCCGAGCACCGTGATGTGCTCGCAGGCCGCGAGCGCCGCGGCTTCGGCGACCGGCCGGCGTCCCCAGGTCGCGGTCATCGCCGAGGTCGCCGTCGTCAACGCCTGCTCGACCGTCGCCGCGACCGTCGAGCCCTCGCCCAGCTCGGCCCGTAGCGACTCGGCTCGGGCGGCATCCGGGTCGTGGATCCGGAATCCGACCGAGGGGCGTCGACGCTGCAAGGCTCGCGCGAAGGTCGCCCCTTGGACGCCGGCTCCGATGATCGCCACCGGTCCCGGTGTCGCGGCTGCGGTCAGGTGGTCGTGGACGTACGCGGCACTGAGCGCGGTTCGTTGGGCCGTGAGCCAGCCACTGTCCATGATCGACAACAGGGCGCCGTCGGGCAGGCGGTGGAGCAGGATGGTCCCGTGCACGGCCTCGCGTGCGGTCGGGTTCTTCGCATGGACCTTCACCGTGTAGGCCGGGATGCCCTCGTGGCGACCGGGCACGAGGACCATGGCCGTGAGGTCGTCGTTGATCGGGACGCGGATGCGTTGCGGTGCACCCTCGCCCGTGTACGAGCGGAGTGCTGCACCGAGTTCCTCGGTGAGCTGCTCGACGTCCACGGCGGCGCGGACCTGTTCCCGGTCCAGGACCTGCGGTGATGTCATACGTCCACTCCAGCACAGCCAGGGGAGCCGGTCCAATCCCGCGCATTCGCGGTGATGGTGGTACAGGCCCGCGAGCGGCCGTGTCGGCGGTATCTTCTAGCGTGTCTCCGTGAAGATCCTCCTGCTGTCCCGCCAACCGGGCGCCATGGCGCCGTTCCTCGCCGAGTCGACCGATGCGGCGGGTCGTCGGCTGCGACTCGGGTACGTCGACGACGCACAGGTGGCGTTCGCCGAGGCTCCCTTCGTCCGCGCCGAGCGCGAGTCGGTGGAGTCCCTCGGCCACGAGGTCGTCCGGGTCACCGTCCGCGAGACCGCGCCTGCCGACCTCGACCGCACGCTGGCGGACCTGGACGCGGTCTACGTCGCGAGTGGAAGCACCTTCGCCCTGCTCGAGGCGTTGCGGATCTCCGGGAACGACACGGTGATCACCAGGCACGTGCGGGCGGGCCTGCCGTACATCGGTTCCAGCGCCGGATCGATTATCGCCGGACCGGACGCCACCCCAGCCTCGCTCCTGGACGACCCTGCCGACGGCCCGACACTCACCGGATTCGCCGGGCTCGCGCTGGACGACCGAACGGTGATCCCGCACGCCGACGGCCAGTTGCCGCCGTACCCGCCGGAGCTCATCAGCCGGACGCTGGAGCAGTATGCCGACGACTACCCGCTGGTCCCGCTCCGCGACGATCAGGCCCTGCTGATCGACGGAGCGACGGCGACGGTGATCCCGTCGAGTCCGTGAGGGTATCGCGCGGCGTCGGATCGGGATGCTCGATCGGGTTGTCTTGAGAACTCAAGCATTCTAAAATGACGTGGTGGAGTACACCTGGGACATTCGGCTTTGGCCCGATGTCGAGAAGCAGATCCTTGCTTTGGCCGAGCTCGATCCTGATCTCTGCGACCAGATCACCGCCCGTATCGACATGCTGTCCGAATATGGCCCGTCGCTGGGACGTCCCATCGTGGATCGGATCAAAGGCAGCACGATCCACAACATGAAGGAGCTTCGCGCGGATTCGGTTCGGATCCTCTTCGTGTTCGATCCGAAGAGTCGTGGGATTCTCTTGGTGATGGTGACAAGCGCGGCGACTGGAGAGGCTGGTATCCGCCGGCGATCAAGACCGCAGAACAGCGATTTCGTGAATGGCAGAAGGGTGATGACGATGAGTGAGAAGCCAGTGAGTTGGGGGAGCGCGCGCGCGAAGTTGGGCCGAGATCCGGAGCGCGTCGCAGCCGCTCGCCACGCCGCCGAGGCAGAAGTGCTCGCTTATCAACTGGTCACGCTGCGGAAGGAAGCAGATCTGACGCAGACGGAGCTCAGTAAGACGATGGGCGTATCGCAGCGTCGCGTGTCGGCCATCGAACACGGGCAGCTTGAGTCGTTCGAACTCGACACCATCAGGAAGTACGTCGCCGCGTTGGGCGGTCAGGTCCGGGTTGTCGCCGACTTCGGGGATCGCAGCGTCACCCTTGCGAGTTGACCTTCTCGCAGGCCTGTCTCCGGGGACGTGCATCGCCTGCAGGGCCAGCGCGCGTTCGAGCGGTGTGGTCATCAGGCAAGTCCAGCACATCTTCCTTACCGAGCGCGGCGCGCCTGCCCGTATGGTTGACCCGACCGCAGGTGTCCAGCAGTCGTCCCCTAGGAGGTAGCCGTGCGTGTCTTCGGAGTCTTTGCCCTCGTGCTCGCCGCCATCGGCCTCGTCATCGCCTCGCTGGTCGTGATCGGCAACCCGGATCTGGCCGCACCCGGTCCTCAGCTCCTGCCGTACCAGGCGTACGACTCGTGGCGCTTCGTCCTCGGCCTGCTGCTGTGGGGTGCGGGTGTCTGGCTCGCGGTCGGGATCCTCGCGGTGTCGCGTCAGCCGGGGCTCGCCTGGCTCGTGCTGCTGGCGTTCATCCCGCTGCTCGTGGTCGACCTGATCGGCGGCGGCATGATGCCGAGCTTCGTCCTGGCGCTCCTAGCAGTCGTCGTCCTCGGGCTGGTCGTCCCGGTGATCGTCGGGGTCGTCGGCGTCGCGATCGGCGGGGCTGTCCGGCGTCGGAAGCTGCGGACAGCACCGACGGGCTGAACCGCTCGGCCGGCGCCTCCGCTACCGCGCACCCTCGAAGGTCTGGGTGCCGAGGACGGCGAGGAGCTTGAGCTTGCCTGCGGCCTCGGTGTGCGGCGCGGCCGTGAGGACGAGGAGCGCCTGCGACTGGTCCTCGGTGAACAGGGCCTGACAGTCCAGCTCGATGGGGCCGATCTCTGGGTGGATGAGCACCTTGTGGTCCTCGAAGCGCCGCCCGACCTCGTGCGTCGCCCACAGCCGCCGGAACTCCTCACTGTGCCCGGTGAGTGCCTCGACGATCTCGCCCGCCGGTGACTGCGCCCCCAGGGAGCCGTAGGCCGCACGCAGCGACGCGACCTGCGCTCGGCTCTGCCGGTCCCGGTCCTCGGCGGGGTATCGCTCGCGTTCCTCCTGGTGCAGGAACCAGCGGTAGATCGCGCTGCGTTCCAGGCCCCGGTACCGGCTCGCATCACCGAACAGCGCCCGGGCAGGATCGTTCTGCACGAGCGTCTCACCGAGCGCCGACAGGATGAGCGCTGGTGCGTCGGTGAGCCGGTCGAGGACGCGCAGGAGTGCCGGCGCGACATAGTCGGTCGCTGCGAGACGGGTCGGAGCGTTGTGCCCGGCGATCCGGTACAGGTAGTCGCGTTCCTCGGCACTCAGCCGGAGGGCGCGGGCGAGTGAACCCAGCATCTGCGTGCTCGGCTGTGGACCCCGCTGCTGCTCGAGCCGCGCGTAGTAGTCGGTCGACATCGCTGCGAGCTGCGCGACCTCCTCGCGTCGGAGCCCCGCCGTCCGTCGCCGAGATCCGCTGCTCAGACCGACGTCCGCGGGCTGCAACGTCGACCGGTGTCGGAGGAGGAAGTCGGCGAGCGCTTGGCGATCCATCCCGCCAGTATCCGCCTCCGCGGCCAGGCGATCCAGGGATCGCGGATCCATGGATCGCCGGACCCTGGTGCGGCCGACGTCACCGACGGAGACTCGATGCATGCAGATCACCGGAAACACCGTCTTCATCCCCGGCGCGACGAGCGGCATCGGCCTCGCTCTCGCACGACGCCTCCACGCAGCCGGCAACACCGTCATCATCGGCGGGCGACGCACCGAACTCCTCGAGTCGATCGCAGCCGACGAGCCCGGCCTCCACACCGTGCGGATCGACACGGCCGACCCCGCGAGCATCGAAGCTGCGGCGAGGCAGGTCATCGCGGAGCACCCCGAGCTGAACGTGCTCATCACGATGGCCGGCGTCATGCGCGGGGAGGACTGGACCGGTTCCGACTTCGTCGCGACCGCTGAGGAGATCATCACGACGAACGTCCTCGGGCCCATCCGGCTCATCGGTGCGTTCATCGAGCAGCTCCGCAGTCGACCGGACGCGACGATCATGACCGTCTCGTCAGGGCTCGCCTTCACCCCGTTGCGGGTGACGCCGACCTACAACGCGAGCAAGGCGGCCATCCACATGCTGAGCGAGTCCATCCGCCTCCAGCTGGCGGACACGGGCGTCCGCGTCGTCGAGCTCGTCCCGCCGGCCGTCCGCACCTCGCTCATGCCCGGCCAGGAGGAGAGTGACTTCGCGATGCCCCTCGATGCGTTCGCCGACGAGGTCATGGGCCTCATCGAGTCTCAGCCCGACGCCACGGAGATCCAGGTCGAGAACGTCAAGTTCCTCCGCTACGCCGAGGTGCGCGGCGAGTACGACCAGACGGTCGCGATGCTCAACCGCCTCGACCCGCACTAGGCGGACTCATCCGCCCGGATCTGCACGAATTCAAGCCGAGATCGTGCAGATCCGGGCGACTCAGTAAGCCGCCGCCTCCAGATCCAGGACGACGTCCGCCAGGCCGGCACCGCTCACCGTCACGGTGATGGCGCCGGCCCGGCTCGGCCGGACGATCGCCAGCGCCCGTCCGTCGAACGTGGTGCGCGTGGTCGCGTCGAAGCGCTCGGTCGTCTTCGGGGCACCGGTTCCGAAGCCCGCGAGCTGACCCGCGCCCATGACGCTGACCGAGATCTCGCGGTCGGCGCCGGTCACCAGGACGCCGGCCGCGTCACGCAGCTCGATCGCGATGAAGGCGAGATCGGTGTCGTCGGCGCGGAGCGTGGTCCGGTCGGCGGTCGCCACGAGCCTGGTCGGGCCGGTGGCGGAGACGAGCGCGGCGCGGCCGACCTCCGCGCCCGAGCGGAACGCGACCGCCTCGAGCGTGCCCGGCCGGTAGACGGTCTCGAACTCGGCGAGCTTCGGCCGGCGTCCACCCACCGGGCCCCGCGCCACCTCGACACCGTCGAGCAGCAGGGCCACCTCGTCGGCGTCGGCGGCGACCTCGACCGTCACCGGCGCGCCCTCGAAACCGGGCCACGTCCACGAGTCGACCGAGTCGCTCCACGCCCACGGGGACTGCATCGTGATCGTCTGCCCGTGCCGTTCCGGTCGGAGCACCGCGATGGCCGGCTCGGACCGCAGACCGAAGACGATCTCCCGGTAGTAGGACACCGGCCGCCGCCAGCCGGTGATGTCGAAGTCGCCGCACCACGCGGTGAGGTAGGGGAACTCGCGCTCGAGTGCGCCGTTCGCCTCGGGGTCCTCGGCGTAGGAGGTCGCACCGATACCGACCTCGCCGAGGTAGTCCCAGCCGGTCCAGGTGAAGTCGCCGATCACGTTCGGGTTCGCCTCGACGAGTGGCCAGAGGTCGCCGATCTGGGTCGGGAAGGTCTCCGAGCCGACGATCACGCGGTGCGGGAACCGCTCGGCATCGCTCGCGTAGCGGCCGTCCGCGTAGTTGAGGCCGAGGACGTCGAGGGCTGCACTGGACTCCTCCGTCCTCGTCGTGACGGCGTCGGAGGAACCGATGAGGCTCATCATGTTCGCGCCCGCTTCGCCCATCAGTTCGTTCAACCCCTGGTCCGACGCCATGATGCCGTCCAGATCGTCGAGCACGGCCAGGGTCGCGTTCACGCCGTTCGTCACGAGTCGTGTCGGATCCAACGAGCGCACGTGCTCGGCGAGTTCCCGCGCCTGGATCGCGCCGTGCGGGGTGCCGACCTCGACGATCTCGTTGCCGATCGAGTACATGATCACGCTCGGATGGTTCATGTCCTTCGCCACCATCGACTCCAGATCGGCCCGCCACCACTGCGCGAAGTCGAGGGAGTAGTCGTTGTCCGTCTTGCCCCGACCCCACATGTCGAAGGCCTCGTCCATGACGAGCATGCCGATGCGGTCGCAGGCGTCGAGCATGGCGGGCGACGCCGGGTTATGGGCCGCGCGGATCGCGTTGAATCCGGCGTCCTTGAGGAGCTGGACACGCCGTTCCTCGGCGCGCGCGATCGATGCTGCACCGAGCGGACCGTTGTCGCTGTGGATACAGGCGCCGCGGAGGAGCACCGGCTCGCCGTTGATGCGGAGACCTTTCCGCGGGTCGACCGTGACCGTGCGGATGCCGTGGACCGTGCGGACGACGGCCGCCTCGTCGGCGGGCCGGTCGTCGACCTCGAGCGATGTCCGCGCCGAGTACAGCGCCGGTGAGTCGACGCTCCACAGGGCCGGGTCCGGCACGTACAGCCGCTGGCGGATGAGCGCGCTACCGCCTGGCGCGACGGTGACCGGCGTGCGCTCGCCCTCGACCACGCTCCCGTCGGGGCCGGCCAGTTCCGTCGCGACGATGCACGCACTCCTGATGAGACCCCGGTTGACGACGGTCGTCGCCACCTCGAGCACCGCCTGGTCGTCCTCGATCCGGATCGTCGTGATGCGGACGCCGTCGGGCTCGACGTGCGTGGGTTCGTCGACGTGCAGGAGGACCGGCCGGTGCAGGCCGGCTCCCGCGTACCAGCGGGAGTCCTGTCCTGCGCGGGTCTCGATGCGCAGCGTGTTCGTCTCGCCGAAGCGGAGGAACGGAGTGAGCTCGACGAAGAAGCGCGCGAAACCGTCGGCACGGTTGCCGGCGAACTCGTCGTTGAGATACACCATCGCGTGTCGGAACGCGCCCTGGACCTCGAGCCGGACGATGCGACCGGACCACTCGGCGGGGACCTCGAAGGTCTTGACCTGGCTGAAGGCGCCGGCGGGGAAGTAGGCGGCCCCTCCCTTGGCGGGTACGTCCGGCGAGCGCGCGGCGTCGCGCAGGGTGTCGTGCGGGAGGGTCACGGCTCGCGAGTCGTCCGCACCGCCCTGGACGGCGGCGAACGGGCCTCGGGGTGCGCGGACGATCCAGTCGCCGGTGAACGGGATGGTGGTCATGACGTGCTCCAGTGCAGATCGGGATGACGAAAGTCTTTCGGCGTCGCGCGCCGTGATCCCGACGTTAAGTGAGGCCGAGTGGCATCGTCAACGCGTCGACTCGAAACAGTTTCGCTAGGCTGGGCGCGACCGACGGCTGCCCGCTGCGGGACGAGGGAGGGGACTCCATGGCACGAACGCCGATGACGGGTCCGACGCTGGCATCGATCGCGGACCGCGCCGGAGTCTCGATCGCGACCGTCTCGAAGGTGATCAACGGTCGGTCGGGCATGTCCGAGGCGACCCGTGCCCGGGTGGAGGTGGCCGTGCGCGAGCTCGGGTACCGCCCGACACCCCGGTCGATTTCCGGTGCTCCACGAAGCATCCACGTCGTGTTCGACACCCTGCACAGCGTCTACTCCCTCCGTGTGCTCGACGGCATGGTCGCCGCGGCACAGCGGTCGGACATCGACCTCGTGACGCGGGTGCTGTCGCCCGGTTCCGGATTCGGTTCCACGGATGCGACCGGAGACGAGGTGGCGCTCGACCGCGGCTTCGTCGACGGCGTCGCGGCGCGCGGTGCGATCGGCATGATCGTCGTCACGACCCCCATCGCCGCCGACGTCGTCGACGCGTGCCTCGACGCGGGCATCGCGCTCGTCGCGGTCGACTCGCCTGATCCGCTCGACCGCTCGGTCGCGAGTATCGGCTCGAGCCACGCCGCCGGCGGGCAGCAGGCGGTCGAGCACCTGCTCGATCTCGGCCACCGGCGGATCGCCTTCGTCGGAGGGAACCCGGCGAATCCGGGCCTGCGGGCGCGGGCCGTCGGGTACCGCGAAGCACTTCGCGGGGCCGGCATCCCGCTCGATCCGGACCTCGTCTCCGAGGAGGGGATGGGGACCGCCGGGGACGCCGTCGCGCGCATGCTGGCCAGCTCGGATCCGCCGACCGCCGTGTTCGCGTCCAACGACGCCGACGCCTTCGCGGTCGTGCGCGCCGTCTTGCGGGCCGGACTTCGGGTGCCGGAGGACGTGAGTGTGGTCGGTTACGACGACACCTACTCGGCCATGCTGACCGTCCCGCTCCTCACCACGGTCCACACGTCCATGCACGACATCGGACGTGCAGCGGTCGACACCCTGCTCCGCCTGCATGCCGGGGAGAAGCCGTTCTCCCACCACCTCGAGCTCGCGACCACACTCATCGAACGCGAGTCGACGGGGCCGCGCCCGACGGCCGGCGCCTGATCAGGGGAACCTCCGCAGGTCGGACAGGGTGAACCGGCCAGCGGGGAGCGCGGCACGGATCCTGGACTCGTCGAAGCGGCGTGAGGGACGGAGGTCCGCAGGGAGTTCCGGTGCCGGTGGAGCCGCCTCGCTCACCCCTTCGGCCAGCATCTGCGCCTGCGCCTTCGCCACGAGCGGCGTCTTCATCAGGCGTTCCGTCGCGCGCGCGAGCAGGCGGATCGTCCAGACGGGTACCGGGACGTACAGCGGGCGGCGTCCGGCCACGTGCGCGATCCGGCGCACGGCCGCACCCAGCTCGAGTTCCTCGGCGCCCATGACCGCGACGGTCGGCTCCTGCACCCGGCCCTCGAGTGCTGCGACGAGGACGTCGACGGCGTCCGCGACCGGCACCGGACGCACGCGGCGCTCGCGGTAGCCGACGGTCGCGAACACCGGGAAGGTGCGGACGGCCTTGGTGACGTGATCGACCATGTGGTCGCCTGCGCCGTAGATCATGCCGAACTTGAGGACGGTGTGCGCGATACCCGAGCCCCGCACGATCTCCTCGGCCGCCCACTTCGTCTCGTGGTATCCGGAGCCGCAGTCGGGGCGGGCGCGGAGGAAGCTCACCAGCACGATCCGACCGACGCCGACGCGACGGGCCGCATCCACGACCGCCCGGGTGCCGTCGACGTGCACGCGCTGGAAGGTCTGCTCGCCGAGCTCGCGGTTGATCCCGGCGCAGTGCGCGACCGCGTCGCAGTCGGTGAACGCAGCGGTCAACGCCTCGACGTCGTCGACCTCCACGCCGGTGCGTCGGGAGACGACGACGATCTCGTGTCCGTCGTGCCGCAGCCGCTCGGCGAGGTGCCGTCCGACGAACCCGGTCCCGCCGGTGATGGCCACTCGCATGCTGTCTCCTTCGCTTGTTAGCAATATAGCGAAACTGTATATCGCAATTGTGCTAGATTGCAAACATGGCAGATACAGCGTCGGACATCTTCGCCGCGCTCGCTCACCCGACGCGACGGCAGATCCTGCAGGACCTCAAAGACGGCGAGCTCGCCGCGGGGGAGATCGCCGCACGCTTCGACGCCACCGGCCCGACCATCTCCAGGCACCTGAGCGTCCTGCGCCAGGCCGGCCTCGTCTCGGAGCGCCGCGACGCGAACCGCATCCTCTACTCACTCGTCGGTGAGCGCCTCGCTCTATCGGTTGGCGACTTCCTGTCCACCGTGTGCCCGGAGCAGATGGTCCTGCGTGAGGTCCGAAAGCGCCGGACCGCGTAGCCTGGTCTCGATCCGGCCCTGAGTCGCCGAACGTGTTCGATTCCGCCGCGATCTCGAGCCGTTTCGGGCGACTCAGTGCAGCCCGCGCGTGACGCTGTGGACGATCGTCTGCGTGGCGGCCTGTCCGGCACGGGTCGGCAGCAGTGCCCAGACGTGGAACTGTCCGGCGCCCTCGTGGTAGTCGACCATGACGCCGGCCGCTTCGGCTCGTTCGACGAGCACCTCGGCATCGGGGTTGAGGACGTCGCGGGTCCCGCTCAAGACCGTGAGCGGTCCGAGCCCGGCGAGGTCGCCGAAGAGCGGACTCACGGTCGGATCGGTGATGTCCAGATCGCCGCGCCAGTGCTCCGCGAACACGCGTCCGCCGGGCGTCGCCAGCCAGGGGTCACTCGGCTGCACGAGGGGGATCCGCGGGTTGCTCCAGGTGAGGTCGAGCGCCGGTGACAACAGGGTGGTCATCGGTAGGACGACGCCCTCGTCCCGGAGTCGGAGCGCAGCCGACAGTGCGATCTGACCGCCGGCCGAGTCGCCCGCGAGGACGGTCGGCCCGTGCCGCTCGATGCTGCGCCGGACCAGCTCGACGACGCCGGTCTGTGCCTCGGCCGCCGTGCCGTAGGGCACGAGCGGGTAGATCGGGAGAGTGACCACGGCGCCGGTCTCCGCGGCGATGGTGGCGGCCAGCGTCCAGTGCTGCGGTGCGATCTCGCCGACCCAGCCGCCGCCGTGCGCGTACACGACCCCGCCAATCGTCGGTCGCCGCGTGGGGGACACGGTGTACACCGGCCAGTCTCCGACACGTTCGACGTCGACCCGGACGTCGCTTCGGAGGGTGCCGGGTGGACCGTATGACGCCGGCCTGAGGGTGCGCTCCCGGATCCGGCGGCGCGCTCCGGCCTCGCTGACGAAGGCCCGGTTCGCCCGGATGAGTCGGAGGGCGGGGCCGACGACGACGCCTGGGATGGTGAGCACGGTGCCTCCGCGGTTGACGGGTTCTCTGGGGATCGCCACGCTAGCAGCGCAGGCTGGGCAGGAGTCCCCATCGCCCGGTCTGCTCGGTCGCTGCGGGGCCGGATCGCCCTTGGCGGGGCCGGTGCGGATTTCGCGTGGGACACTGGCAGACGGCGTCGACGTGCCGATCGCGCCGCAGCAGCCCGTCCCGAAGGAACCGCATGCCCGAGCTGAACCCCGTCGTCATCGAGCGAGTCGCCTGGGACGACGAGCGGGCCGTGCGGCTCCGCGCCGCGATGGACGAGGAGATGGGTGCGCGGTACGCATCGGCCTGGGAGGACTGGGACCCCGAGGCCGCAGAGCGCGCCCAGACCGCGTTCGCCGTCGATCCTGCCGACATCAGCGCCACCTTCCTGGCCCTCATCGACGGCGAGCCGGTCGGCCACGCCGCCCTGCGCCGTCTGCACGGCGAATGGGAGCTCAAGCGCGTCGTCACCCTCCCGAACCACCGCGGCCGGGGCGTCTCGAAGCGCCTGATCGCAGCCGTCGAGGACACCGCCCGTGCCGAGGGGGCCTCCCGCCTCATCCTGCAGACCGGCGACCGCCAGCCCGAAGCCGTGCGGCTCTATGAGTGGCTCGGGTACGAACCCATCCCGATCTACTCGCCGTACGAGGTCATCCCGATGTCGCTCTGCTACGCCCGCCCGCTCCGCTGACGGTCGGCAGCGCGGCTGTCGTCGCTAGTGAGCAGCTTTCGCGGGCTGGTTCCGTGAGCGCAAGCGTGAGATCCCGGTCACGATCGCGACGACGATCAGGCCGAGGACGAGTCCGAACACGGCGGACATCGCGGTGTCGGCGATCCAGACGACGACCGGTCCTGCGGCCTCGATCGCGTGGGTGACGACGTGCAGGAGGTCGTACGGGCCGTGCCAGAGGGTCTCGGCGAGGTTCGCGATCACGAGGTGGCCGCCGACCCAGAGCATCGCGACCGTGCCGACGATGCTGATGACGCGGAAGACCGCGGGCATCGACGCGACGATCCGTGCACCGGTGCGGCGGACGCCGCGTGACGGGTTCTTCATGAGCCGGAGTCCGATGTCGTCGATCTTCACGAGCAGGGCGACCGCGCCGTAGACGACCGCCGTCATGACGAGGCCGATGACGAGGAGGGCCCCCAGCGTCATCCAGATGCCGAGCCCCGAGTCGAGGCTGGCGAGGGAGATGAGCATGATCTCCGTGCTGAGGATGAGATCGGTGCGGACGGCGCCGGAGACGAGCTTCTTCTCGTCGCGGACGTCCTCCTCCGCTTCCGCGTGGTGCATGCCGAACCACTCCATGACCTTCTCCGCACCCTCGAAGCAGAGGTACGTGCCTCCGATGATGAGGAGGAACGGCAGGACCCACGGGGCGAACGCCGTGAGCAGCAGGGCGATCGGGATGATGATGACGAACTTGTTGATGAGGCTGCCGCGGGCGATCCGCCACACGACCGGCAGCTCCCGGGCGGGGGTGAGGCCCTGCACGTACTGCGGGGTGACGGCCGCATCATCGATGACGACGCCGGCGGTCTTCGCACTCGCCTTGAGGGCTGCGCTGAGGATGTCATCGACAACGGCGAGCAGGCCGACCGACATGTGCTTCTCCTTGGCTCGGGGTCACACCGCTGCGGGCTCTGCGGGGACGGAGTCCACAGTAGTGCGGATCAAGGGGGTGGGGGTGGGGTGGCAACCTCTGCTCGAGCGTGCATCACAGGCGTTCCCAGACCGGCGCACTCCACAGGGTAGGGACCGCTCCCTTCCGCTCGGATCGTGCCCCGGTACTGTTGGCACTCACGACAGATTGGGGATTTCGAATGGTCGAGACCACACCGCGCCGCTCACGGTCGGCCGTGCTCGCGCTGACCTTGACGATCGGAACGCTCGTCGCGGCGGCGATCATCGGCGGGTACTTCATCATCGTCGGCGATCAGGCCGACATCGCCGGGCGGGTCTGGCTCACGCTGCTCCTGCTCGCGGCCTTCGTCGGTGCCGTGTCGCTCGACGCCGCAGCAGGGCACGGGCCCAACAAGTGGTATCTCGCGGCGTCGACGTTGGTGAACATCTTCCTCGTCACCGTCGGCCTCCTGAAGCTGTGGAACGGGTGGCTCCAGCCGCCGAACACCTCCGACGGGTTCGTCTGGTCCACGCAGATCATGCTGTTCCTCGGCATCCTCATCATCGTGCGTCTGGCGCTCATCATCATCCAGGTGTACTTCCTCCACTTCGTCACCCGTGCCACGTCCACCGTGGTCAGAGCCACCGGCATCGTGACGATCGCGCTGATCATCGCCACGGTCCTCGTGCTCGTGCTGCCCATGGCGTTCCCCGAGGGCACTTGGGCGGACTGGTGGTGGCGCATCGCCGCGGCCACGACGCTCGCTGCGGCGATCTCCGCCGTGATCCCCGTCATCGTCCGGGCGTTCTCGCCGAAGCCGGAGGGCGAGCGGGTGACCTACGGGCAGCAGCCGTACCGCCCGGAGGTGTACCAGCAGGCCGCACCCGGCTACCCGGTTCAGAGCTATCCGGGGCAGCAGGGATACCAGGGCCAGCAGTTCTACCCGGGACAGCAGCCGCAGCAGTCGTATCAGGCCCAGCCGTACCCGCAGCCGCCACGCCAGGGGCAGCAGCAGCCGTACGGCGGCCAGCCGAACCCCGGCCAGTACGGGCAGGGACACCCCGGGCAGGGCTACCAGGGGCAGCCGTACCAGGGGCAGCCCGCACCGCAGCAGCCCACCCCGCCGCAGCCGGGCCAGCAGTGGCCCACGCCGTCCTGGCAGGGCTCCGCGCCCGGCCAGCCTGCTCCGGCACAGCTCGCGCCGCAACAGTGGGGCCCTCCGCAGCCGCAGGTTCCGTCGTCGCCGGTTCCGCCCGCGCCTCCGCAGCAGGACCAGGAGCGTCCGCAGGAGTCCCGCCCTCCGCAGGAGCCGAAGCAGCCGGCGGAGTCACAGCAGCCGGCGCAGCCGCAGAGCCCGCCGCCCGCCGAGTAGGCGAACCGACCACGAGCCGGCTGGAAGCCGACCGCTTCCAGCCGGCTCCGTCGTCGGTCGCATTCGGAGTCGGGTTCTGCTTGCGTACAACTGCGTAGCCACACCTGGCACGTCTTCGCCCAGCGGCGGATGTGGTGATGCGCTCGCCCCATGAGTATGGAATCGGCGCGGTGCGACCGCCCGCCGCTGGCTCCACACGACGGGTGACGATGCGCAAGCTCCTGAAAGTTCCACTGATCTCGATCGCCACGATCGCCGGCCTCGTCGCGGCGGGCCTCGCGACGACGAGCATCGTGAACGCCGTCGCGAGTTCGTCGGAAGCGGGCGAACTGCAGCCCTATGGGCAGACGGTCGACGTCGACGGCAAGGACATGAACGTCGTCATCAGTGGATCCGGCGCCGAGACGATCGTCCTGCTGCCCGGTCAGGGCACCGCGGCACCCGGCCTCGACTTCGAGCCGCTCGTCGACGAGCTTCGCGACCAGTACCGGGTGGTGGTCGTCGAGCCGTTCGGCTACGGCCTCAGTGATCAGACGGACGTGCCCCGGACCTCGGCCAACATCGCCGGCGAGGTGCACGCCGCCCTGCAGCACCTCGGCATCGACCGCTACGTCCTCGCCGGACACTCGATCGCCGGTGTCTACGCCCTCGAGTATCTGGAGCGGTTCCGCGCCGAGGTGACGGCGTTCATCGGGATCGACACGAGCGTCCCGACCCAGCCCGGAAGCGACGAGTCGACGCCGACGGACGGGGTCGAGGCGCTGCAGGCGCTCGGCATCCTCCGCCTGCTCACCGCCATCGCGCCCGACCCGTACGAGGGCCTCCCGTACGACGCCGCCACGAAGCGCCAACTCGCGATCCTGACGAACCGCAATGCGATGTCGCCGACGCTGCTCGACGAGATCGCCCACACGCCCGGCAACTTCCAGGCGGCCCGATCCCAAGCGTTCCCGGCCGACCTGCCGATCCTCATGTTCGTCGTCGGCGACGACCCGGAACTCTCCGACTGGGTGCCCCTCCACGAGGAGCAGCTCGCCGGAGTCGAGCGGGGTGAGCTCGTCCGACTCGACGGCGGCCACTACCTGCACCACACCGAGGCGACGGTGATGGGCGAGGACATCGAGCGGTTCCTCGCCGACACGCCGGGAGACTGAATCCCCGGCCGATCCGGGCTGGCGTGTCGTCGGATGTCGGGTTAGGCTCACTCTCTATCGAACGTATGTTCGAACGACGGGAGGCCACGCATGTTGATCACGAGCACCGAGATCGCGGTCTGGACGACGCCGGCAGGCGTGCCGGAGCGACTGTTCTGGGATGGAGCCCGGTACCTCGTCACCGACACCCCGACCCCGCTCGAGCCGAACGTCTCGTTCGTCACCCATCCGCCCGCGGCGACCCCCGCCTGGCGGTTCCAGGCGACCGCTGCAGACGGCCGGTCCTTCGTCTTCGACATCCGACTCGATGCCGCGCGCGGACGCTGGCAACTCCTCCGAGCGTACGAATGAACCGCTCAGACCGTCGCCCGGGTCGACGTCGCTCCGGCTGTCAGGCCGCCGGCTGCAACCGCACCACGATCGCCTTCGAGACCGGGGTGTTGCTGCGGTCGGCCGTCGAGTCGAGCGGGACGAGGACGTTCGCCTCGGGGAAGTACGCCGCGGCGCATCCGCGAGCGGTCGGGTAGGAGACGACGCGGAAGCCGCGGAGCTCCCGATCCGGCTGCCCGGCCCACTCGCTGAAGACGTCCACCGTCTGCCCGTCCTCCAGGCCGAGGTCGCGGAGGTCGTCCGGGTTGACGAAGACGACGTTCCGGCCCTTCTTGATGCCGCGGTACCGATCGTTCAGGCTGTAGATCGTCGTGTTGAACTGGTCGTGTGACCGCAGGGTCTGCAGGACCAGCCGACCGGGCGGGCAGTGGATCGGTTCGAGCTCGTTGACTGTCAGCAGGGCGCGACCCTCGGGGTTCGTGAACGTGCGGGAGTCCCGCGGCCCGTTCGGCAGGACGAAGCCGTCCTCGCGGCGGATCTGCTCGTTGTACCCCTCGCAGCCCGGCACGACCCGTCCGATGTGATCGCGGATCGTGTCGTAGTCGTCCTCGAACGCCTGCCAGGCGATGCCCGAGTCCTCGCCGAGCGTCGCTCGCGCGAGGCGCGTGATGATCGCGACCTCGGAGAGCAGACCGGGCGCTGCCGGCGGGATGCGGCCGTGCGAGGCGTGGACAGCGCACACCGAATCCTCCACGCTGACCATCTGCGGCCCGCTCGCCTGCAGGTCGATCTCGGTGCGCCCGAGGGTCGGCAGGATGATCGCCGCCTCGCCCGTGACCGCGTGCGAGCGGTTGAGCTTCGTGGAGATCTGCACGGACAGCTGCGTTCCACGGATCGCGGCCTCGGCGGCGGCGGTGTCGGAGATCGCCGCGACGAAGTTGCCGCCGAGCGAGATCCAGGTGCGGACCTCGCCCCGCTGCATCGCTCGGATCGCGTTCACCGCGTCGACCCCGTGCTCCCGCGGCATCGGGACCGCGAACTCACGCTCCATGGCGGCGAGGAAGGACTCGGGCATCTGCTCCCAGATACCCATCGTCCGGTCGCCCTGCACGTTGCTGTGCCCGCGGATCGGCGACGCACCGGCGCCAGGCTTGCCGATGTTCCCGCGGAGGAGGAGCAGGTTGATGATCTCCTTGATCCCGTTGACCGCCGCCTTGTGCTGGGTCAGACCCATCGCCCAGGTGACGATCGTCGCGTTCGACGCGATGTAGCGCTCGGCGAGTTCGTCGATCTGCTCGCTCGTGAGGCCGGTCGCCTCGAGCACCGCAGCCTCGTCGAGGTCGGCCAGGTGGGCCGTCAGCTCCTCGAGTCCGAGGCAGTGCTCGGCGAGGAACGCGTGGTCGAGGATCGTCCCCGGAGCCGCCGCCTCGGCCTCCAGGACCCGCTTCGAGACCGCCTGCAGCAGCGCCATGTCGCCGCCGAGCCGGATCTGCAGGAACTGGTCGGAGATGACCGTGCCGCGCCCGACCATGCCGCGGACCGTCTGCGGGTTCTTGTACCGCTCGAGCGCCGCCTCTGGCAGCGGGTTCACCGAGACGATCGTCGCGCCCGCCTGCTTCGCGTCCTCGAGCGCCGTGAGCATGCGGGGATGGTTCGTGCCCGGGTTCTGGCCCATCACGATGATGAGGTCGGCCTGCTCGAAGTCCTCGTACCGGATGGTCGACTTCCCGACGCCGATGACCTCGCCGAGCGCCGTGCCGGTGGACTCGTGGCACATGTTCGAACAGTCGGGGAGGTTGTTGGTCCCGAAGGCGCGAACGAAGAGCTGATAGACGAACGCCGCCTCGTTCGACGCCCGGCCGCTCGTGTAGAACACGGCTTCGTCGGGGGACTCCTGACCGCGCAGCTGCTCGCCGACGATGGCGAACGCCTCGTCCCAGCCCACCGGCCGGTAGTGGTCCGAACCGGCCGGCTTGTAGACGGGCTCCGACAGTCGCCCCTGCATGCCGAGCCAGTACTCCGATTTGTCGGCGAGATCGGTGAGCGAGTGTTCGGCCCAGAAGGCGCTCGGGATGACGACCGGCGTCGCCTCCCAGATGACGGCCTTCGCGCCGTTCTCGCAGAACTCGAGCTTCTTGCGGTCGTCCGGGTCGGGCCAGGCGCAGCTCATGCAGTCGAAGCCGCCGCGCTGGTTGATCGACGTGAAGAGCTCCGCGGTCCGCTTCGGCCCGAGTCGCCGGAGGGCGGGCTCCATCGAGTGCAGGATGCCGGGCAGGCCGACGGCGACGTGCTTCGGGTGGGTGACCTCGATGTCGGCGTCCGTGACGTCCTCGACGGGCGGTTCGGCGCTCATGCGTTCGCTCCGGTCTGGAGTGCTGCTGGTGCCGAGCCTTCGGCCGGGTCGGCAAGGCGATGCGCTCCGCTGTAGACGACCATCGAGTCGCCACGGAGGAAACCGACGAGCGTCATCCCGAGTTCGGTGGCCAGTTCGGCGGCGAGCGACGACGGCGCGGAGACGGCGGCGAGCATCGGGATGCCGGCCATCGAGGCCTTCTGCGTGAGCTCGAAACTCGCGCGCCCCGACACCATCAGGACCATGGAGCGGAGCGGGAGCAACCCCTCCTTCGCCGCCCATCCGACGACCTTGTCGACGGCGTTGTGTCGGCCGACGTCCTCGCGGAGGACGAGCATCTCGCCGGTCCGGGCGTCGAACAGGCCGGCCGCGTGCAGACCGCCGGTGCGCTCGAAGACCGCCTGCTGTGCCCGGAGGCGGTCGGGGAAGGTCACCAGGAGCGCCGGATCGAGGCGGAAGTCGTCGTCCGCGACGGAGTACCGCGAGCTCGTCCGGACGGCGTCGATGCTCGCCTTGCCGCAGAGGCCGCACGAGCTGGTGGTGAAGAAGTTCCGTTCCAGGCTCGGATCGGGGGCGGGAACGCCGGGGGAGAGCGCGACGTCCAGCACGTTGTATGTGTTGACGCCCTCGTCCGTCGCGCCGGCACAGTACCGCGCGGTGCGGACGTCGTCACCCCGACCGATGACGCCCTCCGAGACGAGGAAGCCGATCGCGAGGTCGACGTCGTGACCGGGCGTCCGCATCGTGATGGCGAGCGAACGACCACCGACGCGGATCTCGAGCGGCTCCTCGACGGCGAGGACGTCCTCGCGGGTGCGTGCGGGCTGTCCCACCGTGATGCGGGTGACGCGTCTGCGCGCCGTGATGCGAGTCATGGCTCATGGCTATCACCACCATCGGACGAGGGCAAGGTGCCTCACCGGATCCGCAGCCGCCTCGGGGGCTGGATCGCGGCTTAGGCTGGTGCCATGTCCGTCGATGCGATCATCCTCGCGGGAGGGCGGTCCTCCCGCCTCGGCGGCGTCGCGAAGGCGTCGTTGCTCCGCGACGGGCGGACGCTCCTCCAGCTCGCGATCGATGCTGCGCGGGCGGCCGGCGGCCGTGTCGTCGTGGTCGGCCCCGAGCTCGAGACGACCGCTCCGGTCCGCTTCGTCCGCGAGCACCCCGCCTTCGGCGGCCCCGCTGCGGCCATCGCCGCGGGCCTGGACGCCCTGCGTGACGGCCTCGCGGCCGAGGGCCCCACACAGGTCGCCGTCCTCGCCTGCGACATGCCGGATGCCGCGCCGGCGCTCGCCGTGGTGCTCGAAGCAGCCGCCGCCGCGGCCGGGACCGATGCCGACGGCTGGGTCGAGGTCGACGACTCCGGTCGTGAGCAGTCGCTGCTCGCCGTCTACCACCGGGAGGCCCTGGAACGCCGGGTCGCCGCACTCCGGGCGTCACGACCCGGCGGTGACCTCGCGGGTGTCTCCGTCCGCCAGCTGCTCGCCGGACTCGTCCTCCGCCAGGTGTCCGTTCCCGACGGCGGCTCGGCCGACGTCGACACCTGGGCCGACGCCGCCGAACTCGGGGTCGGCACCGCCGCCGAGTCGCCGGTGCCGAACATGTCCACCACGCCGACCGCCGACCCTGAGGAGCGTCTCCCATGACCGATGACCTGCATGCCGTCCTCGCGGACTGGACCGAACGAGTGTCCGCCGAACTGGAGCTCGGCGACGTCGCGGTCGACATCGACGCCGTCCTCGGACTCGCGGGCACGGCCGCGCACGCCGTGCGGCGTCCGGCCGCCCCGCTCACCACCTACCTCGTCGGTATCGCGGTCGGGAAGGCGCTCGCGAGCGGGGCGGATCCGGTCGCCGCCGCCGAGGCTGCGACCACGGCCGTCGAACGGCTGGTCGCCTCGGACACGACCGCATGACGAGGGCCTCCTGGAGGGGCGCTCGCAGCATCGCGCATGCGACGGGTGCGGCGCATCGGTCCGACGTCGTCGATACCCTGACGCTCGCCGAGGCCCTCGGACACGTGCTCGCGGCGCCGCTCGTCTCGCCCATCGCGATCCCGCACTATGCCTCCTCGGCGATGGACGGCTGGGCGGTGGCCGGGAGCGGCCCGTGGACCCTGCTGACCGGTGAGGACGCCGAGCGCGCGCGGTCGGTCGGACTCGGCGACGGTGTCGCGGTCGACGTCCTGACCGGTGGGCTGATCCCGTCGGGCGCCGATGCGGTCCTCCAACTGGAGCACGGCGTGATCGGGCATGGCTCGGGAGCGGTCCTCCTCCACCTCGCACCGTCCGCACCGAGCGGGGAACCGCGGCAGGGGCGGCACATCCGACCCGCCGGAACCGAGTCACCCGCGGGGTCGACCGTCCTCGACGCCGGCACGCGTCTCGGTCCCGTCCACCTCGCTGTCGCCGCCGGCGCCGGCTTCGACCGCGTGCCCGTCGTGCCGACACCGCGGGTCCGCCTGGTCCTCACGGGTGACGAGGTCGTCACGAGCGGTGTTCCCGGCCCGGGGTTCGTCCGCGACAGTTTCGGCCCATCGCTCCCGGGAGTGATCGCCTCGCTCGGAGGCGTCGTCACGTCCAGCGTCCGTGTCGGCGATGACGCGCCCTCCACGGCCGACGCCCTCGGGCTGACGCGTGCGGTCACCGCTTCCGCCCGCCACCAGCGGGACCTCGTCGTGACCACGGGTGGTACCGGCGACTCCCGAGCCGATCACGTCCGAGCGTTGCTCCGCGACGCGGGTGCCGAGTTCCTCGTGGACGGCGTCGACGTCCGCCCTGGTGGCCCTGCGCTGCTCGCGCGGCTGCCGGACGGTCGCCTGTTCGTCGGGCTCCCCGGCAACCCGCTCGCCGCCCTGCTCAGCGTCCTCACGCTCGTGCACCCGGTGCTCGCGGGCCTCCAGGGACTCGAGCTCCCGGCCCTGCGACCGGCGGTGCTCGCCTCGCCCGTCGACGGGGCCCGCTCAGGGACGGTGCTGCGCCCCTACCGCTCGGTGCACGATCCCGATTCGGCGACGCCGCATGCGGAGCCGACGCCATGGCAGGGAGCAGCCATGCTCCGCGGGCTCGCCGACGCCGATGGCGTGCTCGTGTGCCCGGGCTCCGGCGCGGCCGCGGGCGGCCTGGTACCGAGTCTCGACCTGCCCTGGTGATCGGGCCTCGGGTCAGCGGCCCCGGACGGCCGCAGCCGTCATCAGCTGCAGCAGTTCCTCGCCGGCGAGGATGCCGCGCCGCTCGGTGACCGTCAGCGTGTCGATCGTGAAGCCCTCGTCGTCGAGCTCGCCGTGCGCCGGTCGGAACGCGAGGTCGGCGGTCTCCAGCATCGACTGGTCGAGGAGCGAGTCACCGGCCGCGAGGACGAGTGGTCCGTCGAGGCGGCGGGCGACCTCACTGACGGCGTCGTGCTTCGTGAGCGTCCGCGGCACGCAGTAGAGCTTCCGTCCCTGCAGGGACACGGTCCACCCGAGCCGTTCGCAATCCTGCTCGACCTGCTCGAGCCAGCCCGCCGGGATCGCGTCGCGCTCGACGATCGAGTAGAAGAACAGCGCGTCGGCGACGTTCGTCTTGAGGATCCAGGTCGGCGAAGCCAGCTCCTCGAAGCGCGCGAGCGCCTCGTCGAGCGGAGCGGTGTGGTCGGTGAGGTGCGCTCGCACCCGGTCGCGCCAATCGGCGTCCGGGACGCCGTCGACGAGGATCTCGCCGCCGTTGCTCGTGATCGCGTAGGCGGGCGCGCCGCCCGGCAGCTGCACCCGCTGATACTGCGCCACCGTCCGCGTCGTGACCGGCATGAACACGGCCTGCGAGCGCAGCTCGATCAGCAGGCGCTCCGACTCGCGCGTCATGAACGAGATCGGCACGCCGTTCCAGAGCTCCGAGACGATGATCGACGGCGCCTCCGGGTCCGGCGTCTCGAGCCAGAACGCCTTCGGCGAGTAGATGAGGGTGCGGTCGAGGTCGCAGGCGACGAGGGCGCTCACTGGGCGTCTCCCGCCGCGGCGTCGCTCAACGGGTTGATGAGCCCGACACAGCTGTAGGGCAACCCGGGCACGACCTCGACCGGCACACCGCGCTGCTCGGCGAGCAGGAGCACGTGCGCGACGTCGTCGAGGGCGTCCGGCGACACGAGCACCTTCCACGGCACTCGGCGGAGCAGGACGCGGGTGGTCTCGCCGACACCCGGCTTCACGAGGTTCACGGTCGGGATGTCGTACTGTTCCCGGATCCGTTCGACGGCCTCCCAGCCGATCCAGCTCGGTTCACGGTCGGCCGTCGAGGCCTCCTCCACACCCGCGGCGACGTCGTCGACCACCTCGGCGAAGCGGCCCGAGACCGCGTCGAGGAAGGCGCCGGAGACGTCGTGACTGCTGAGCTCGCGGTAGAACTTGGCACCGTGGAACTGGTCGTCGGAGAGCAGCTCGCGGTTGTACACCGTGCGGGACACGAGGCCGGAGACGGTGGAGTTGAGGCATGCCGAGGGGATGAGGTAGTCGTCGCGGGTGCCGTACACGGGCACGCAGTGGCCGGGGTCTGCGAGGACAGCCAGCTCGTCGGAGAAGCGGATGCCGTCGGTCTCGGCGAAGAGTTCCAGTGCCGCCGTCAGCTCGCGCGCGATGGCGCCCTTGCCGGTCCAGCCGTCGACGAACGCGATCTGCTCCGGGTCATGGTGCGTCGCGAGGTAGCGCAGCGCGGTCCCGTCGACGCCGACCCCGCGCACGATGCTCATCGTGTAGTGCGGCACATCGATCCCACGGACCTCCATCGCCCAGCGACGCATGAGGATCCCGATGGGCGTTCCGGCGCGGGCGAGGGAGACCAGCACGGGGCGGTCCGCACGGGAGGCCAGGACGAGGTCGGTGACGACGCCGACGGCCACCGCGAGGCGCCGGCTCGACCGCGCGAGGGCGTCGCGATAGAGCTCCTCGTACTCGGGGGAGGGCAGGTACTCGATGGGCAGCGACTCGGCGTAATGCGCGCGCCCGCTCTGGATCGCGGCCTCGCGTTCGGAGGCGTCGGCCTCGAGGCGGGTGTCGCCGAGGTCGGTCAGGAGCCAGCGCACCTCCGAGGCGTCGTAGGACCCGAAGTCCGGTCCGGTGAGCGGCTCGGGGAGGGCGGCGGCGTCGATGGTCACGGTGCGGGGTTCCATTCGGCTGGGGTCGGGACGGATTCGGAGAGGAGGACGACGATGACGTGGTCGGTGACGGTCCGCAATGCCTCGACGACGCCGTCGGGCCGGAGCAGGAGCTCGCGGTCGGCGCCCGGCTCCGGGAACAGGACCACCGCCGCGAACCGTGAACCACCGCGGGAGAGGTTGTAGGCGAAGCGGGGTCCGAAGCCGTCGATCGTGCGGTCGTGGCTGGTGAAGGACACCGCGCTCGCGATGGCGTAGTCGTCACGGTCGATGACGGCGATGGGGGACCGCGTGGTGGTGGAGAAGCGCGTCGCTCCGCGCGTGCGGTCGAGGTGGGCGGCGACGGCCAGCGGTACCGCGATGAACTCCTCGGAGCCGAGCACCACGACCTCGCCGTCCGGCAGCTCCGGAAGGACCCGGTCGGCGATCGCGGCCGTCATCGCGTCGTCCAGGCGTCCTGGCGCACCGAAGCGCGCGCTCCGCACGGGCGACAGGCCGGAGGCGTCCACGACGACGACGTCGCCGGCCGTGGTCGATCCGGCGGACGACGCGGCGGGTGCGGCGTCGATGACCGCTCGCGCGCGGGCGAGGACGTCCTCCGGAAGGTCGACGGCACCCACACCGAGCGCCACGACGGTGATCCGGGTGCCGAGCCGGTCGGCGAGGTCGTCGAAGCGCTGTCGGTCCGCATCCGAACGGAGGTCGATGAGACCCGCGACCACCCAGTGCGCCTGCGGCGTGGTGGCGTGCAGCGCGGTGATCGTGTTGCGGACGGTGCGGCCGGTGCTCAACTCGTCGTCGACGAGTACCGTGGTCCCGCCGACCGTGGCCCACGCGGGGTCAGTCGGATACAGGCGATGGTCGCTCGCGTGCGAATGCTCTTCCTCGAACGGCGTGAAGGGCACGTCCGCCTCGTGCCTCGTGGAGTGGAGGTAGGGCGAGCCGAGTGCGTCGGCGACGATGTGGCCGAGCCCGGTCGCCGTCTCGGCGTAACCGACGGTGACGAGCTCCGGGCCGGCCGCTGGGGCTGCATCGCGGAGCTGGGCGAGGTGCTCACGGACGGCGGTGAGGGCCGCGAGACCGTCAGCATCCGGCCGTTCCCGTCGGGCCAGGAGCTGCGCCACGGTGTCGAACGGAGCGGTCTCCGGATCGCTGCCGTCGAGCGCGCTGCGCACCAGCAGTCCGAGCAGCTCTCCGGCGGCGAGTGCCAGGCCGGGCACGGTCGGCACGTGTTTGGCGAGGACCGTCGACACGAGCAGCTGCGCGCGTTTGGGGTTGTCGCGGAGCGCCAGACCGACGAGGTCCTCCACCGGGATCAGGCTCCGGGACGCGTCCGAGCGCAGGCCGATGCCGACGGCGTCGCGCACGAAACCGCCTGTCCATGCGCCCATCGATACATTCACCGCATGCTCGTCTCGAGGAGGTCGTCGAAGGTCGTGTTCGCTGCCACGGCCCCGTAGCCGCCCATCGATACCGTCACCGCATGCTCGTCTCGAGGAGGTCGACGAAGGTCGTCTCCTCCGCGGCCACCCCGAAGGCCTCCGCGCGGAGCAGGGTCTTGCGCGCCCACGCCTGGTGCGGCTTCATCTCGTTCATCTTGTTCCGGTACGGGGAGGCGTTGGCGCCGCCGCCCACGTCGCCGACGACCGAGAGGGCGTCGACGTACTCCTCGTGACTCACGACCGACATCGCGTGGACGACCGGCACGTGGCTCGGGTGGATGACCGTCTTGCCGAGCAGCCCGTTCGCCTGGTCGAGGGCGATCTCACGGATGAGGCCGTCGAGTCCCTTGAGGAGGAGCTTCTGCCGCAGCTGCGCCTCGTTCGCATCCTGGAACGGCGTCATGCGCAACTGCGGGCGCATGAGCCGCTCCGCGTTGTGGAAGTGCTCCCAGACCGTGCCGGTGATGACGAAGTCGTCGCCCGGTCGACCGAAGACGTTGACGACGTCGGCGATGACCGAGGAGACGAGCTTGACGTCGTAGACGGTGAGGTCACGCGAGCGCCGGAGCGAGAAGGCGCTCGAGAGGTCGGTGGCGCCGATGCGGACCGCCAGGACGTCCTCGCGGTGGGCCTTGGTGACGTCGACGATCCCGGAGAGGGTGTCGTCGCGGGTCTCGCGGTGGATCATCCGCGGCGATTCGAGGATCGGCATGACCCGGAGCCGACGCGCACCGTTCGACCCGTCCTGCCCGTAGTCGCGCTGCACGCGACCGAGCGCTTCGAAGAAGCGGTCCGCCACCCCGTCGCTGTTCTCGTACTTGGGGATGACGAAGCCGCTCAGGAGGTCGAGTCCCGGACCGAGGAGCCCGGCGACCCGCTCGAGCTGCTCGGGCGTGCGGACGCGGATGAAGAGCAGCGGCAACATGGGGCGCTTGGACCCCGAGTTCTTGGCGGCGAGCTGCTGCATCGCCTCCGCGACGTTCGTCTCGGCGAACTCGACCGCGTCGTCGGGGACCGAGTCCTCGAGGCACAGCACCATGCTCAGGCACCCGTGCTTCGCCTGCTTCACGACGTCCTTCGCGAGCGTGGGGCGCGTGCCCGGGCTGTAGAGGGTGGCACCGAGTGCCGCCGCCACGTGTTCCGGCGGGGAGTCGATGCTGATGGGGCTCGGAAGCTTGTGGAACAGCCGCGACGCGCGCTTGTCGTCGACGTAACTGAAGTGCCGCATGGTCATCGTCTCCGGGGTTCGCGGGCGACGACGTACGGCGTCGGCTCGAAGCCGAACTGCTGCAGGAGCGTCTGGAGGGGGATCTCGGCGGGAAGCGGTTCGAGGCGGAGTTCGAGTCTCGACCCGATGCGCAGCAGCGAGACGACCGGGGCGGCGCCGGTCTCATCGGCGGCTGCGAAGCTCTCACCGTCGAAGAGCTGCACCGTCAGCGGACGACCGGCTGTGCCGACGAACAGCGCTCGACGGATGAGGTGCACGTGCCGGAGGGCGAGGATCGCGTCGCCGCCGTCGAAGCCGAGCAGCGGCCGGTTGCCGGGCGTCGTCACGGGCGTGCCGTCGACACCGTCGGCCGTCGCGACACCCGTGACGAGCTCGACGGTCTCCCACACGATCGCCGTCGCTCCGCCGACGATGAGGCTGCCGATCGCGGACTGACGCGGGTCGAGCCGGACCAGCGGGGTCTCGTCGTCGAGGACGCGGACCTCCTCGGCCGTCGGGGCGGGGAAGGGCTGTGGGGTCGTCGGAGCTGCGGCGGGCGTGGTGGCCGGGCGTGCCGACGGCGCAGCGGGAGCGGTCGACGAGGATCCGCCGAGCGAGAGTCCCGTCGACGGTGCAGACGCTGCCGATGCCACCGAGGCAGGGGGTGCGGCGGCGGACGTGGACGGCCCACCGAGCGTGAGTCCGGTCGACGGTGCTGCCGATGCGGCCGGCGCTGCAGGAGGAGGTGCCGTCGGGGCGCTCGCCACGGGCTCCGCCCGCGTGACCGGCGCGGGCCTCGGCTTCACCCGACGACGGAGGTAGTCGATGTCCCGTCGCACCGGGGAGGTGTTGAGCGGCACGGCTCAGAGGTCGATTCTGAAGTCGCGTGCCACGCCCGCGAGACCGCCGGCGTACCCCTGTCCGAGGGCGCGGAACTTCCAGTCCGAGCGGTGCCGGTACAGCTCCGCCAGGAGCAGCGCCTGGCTGCTGCGGACCTCGGCGATCGGCACGTCGAAGCGCACGAGCTCCCGACCGTCGGGTGTGGCGACGCGGACGAACGCCGAGCGCACGGGCGAGAAGTCGCCGGGACCGCGGACGTCGGGGTCGATGTAGAGCAGGAAGGCGATCTTCGACACGGCGTCCGGCACGCGCGACAGCTCGACGTCGATCTCCTCGTCGTCGGCCTCGGACGAGAAGGTGACCGCGCCGTCCTGGCTCTCGACCTGGTTGAAGAACACGAGATGGTCGTCGGACAGCGCCTTGCCGTCGTCGCCGCACATGATCGCCAGCGGCACGGGTTCGCTCTGCGGCCCACGGCTCGCGATGACGTCCCAGCCGAACCCGATGAGCACGGCGTCGAGACCGGGGTTCTCGGCGGTGAGCGCGGCGTTCGCGCCCGCGATCAGCGACGCCATCAGTGTGCACCCAGCACGAGACCGGCGTCGGGCTCCTGGAACTTGTCGGAGAGGAACCGACCGTGCGTCGAGAGTTCGGCGATCGCACCGATGCGGATCTGGTTGAGCAGGTCGCGGATGGTCTCCTCGATGAGCTCCAGCTGACGGGCGAAGACGATCGTGCTGCGGGAGTCGTCGGTACGGTCCGCGGCCGGCAGCGCGAGGAAGGAGCGCAGCGGGCTCGGGAGGTAGTCCGTCACCATCGCGGCGAGGAGCACGCGCTGCTCGGTCGACGCGCCCTGGTCGGCGATCGTCGCCACGACGAGGCGCAACTGGTCGTCGATCTGTCGGAGCTGCGAGGTGAGCAGGGTGGGGAGGTCGCGCCCCACGGAGCGCACCGAGTCGCGGAGTTCGTCGAGGTGCCGGGCCGTCTGCTCGTCCTCGGTCTCACCGACGGGCGCCGGCGTGGCGTCGACGACGCCGAGCGGCTCGGCCCCGCCGGTCCGCAGTGCGTTCAGCAGTCGTCCGAATGCCATCCCTCGTCCCCTTCGTCCTCAGCGACCCGTGCGCCCGGTCACCCGAGCGTGAGGCTACCGCAGTTCGCGCTGCTCGGCCTGACGGCTGCGCTCGAGGTACGGCTTCGCCTTCTCGAGGCCCGTCTCGAGCGCGTTGACGGTGCCCTCCATGTTCTTGGCCGCTTCGGCACGGAAGGTGTCGATCGCGTCCATGGTCTGGAAGACGTTGTCGAACGCGCGCTGCAGGGTCTCCACGCTGACACCCGAGGTGGACGCCTGCTGGTGGATGCGCGTCGTCTGGTCCTTCAGCATCTCGCTGGTCTGCAGGATCATGTTGTTCGTCGTGGTGTTGATCGCGTCGATCTGGTCGAGCACCATCTTCTGGTTCGCGAGGGCCTGCGCGACGACGACGGCGGTCCGAAGAGCGGCGATCGTCGTGGTGCGCGCGCGGTCGACACCCTTGATGAGCTCGAGGTTGTTCTTGCGGATGAGGTCCATCGCCAGGTAGCCCTGCACCGAGACGGCGAGCTGCGTGAGGATGTCCTGGTGGCGCTGACGGACGGGGAAGAGGACGTCGGCCTCGAGCTTCTGCGCCTCCTCGATGCGCCCGGCGGAGCGGGCTTCATCGATATTGGCGACGCACGCGGCGTCGAGCGCCTTGGCGAAGACGGCGTACTCGCTGAGCGCCTGCATGGTCTCCCAGAGCTGGACCTTCTCGCCCGCGAGCGAGGCGTTGTCCTTCAGGAGTTCGTCCTGTCCGGCCATGAGCGACTTGATGATCTTGTCGAGCTGGGTCTGCGCGGACTCGTACTTCTGGAAGTACTTGGCGAGCTTGTTGCCGCCTGGGATGAAGCCGAGGATCTTGCGGCCGACGCCGAGGTCCGCCTGGTTGGGAGTGAGGTCCTCGACGGTGCTGCGGAGGTCACCGAGCGTGGTCGCGACCTTGATCTGCGCGCTGTCACCCGAACGCTTCGCCCCGGCGACCGAGGTCGACGAGCGGTCGAGCATGCGCGAGGAGTACCCGCTCGACTGCACCATCTCCTTGCCGCCGATCTGGGAGATGCCCTCGATCTTCTGCGTGAACTCGGGGGAGCGCGGGTCGAGCGTCGCGACCTCGGACACGAACGAGCGTGCCTGCTGCTGGATCTCCGTCTGGCGCTCCGCCGGGACCGGGACCATGCCCGGCGCCTCTTCGGCCTGCACGACGTCCGGTGCGTCCGGAGCGTGCAGCACGAGGGAGGCTGCGGCCTGTTCGTTGGCGTCTGGCGGAGTGAGTGGCGTGCTCATGCGGTCGACCTTGCTCTCGTGTGTGGCTTGCTCGTGGTGGAGGCGTCGGTGCTCAGCCGAGCGGGACGCCGAAGTCGCCGGCGATGCCGGCGAGACCGGTGGTGTAGCCCTGGCCGACGGCCTTGAACTTCCACTCGGATCCGTTGCGGTAGAGCTCCGAGAACAGCATGGCGGTCTCGGGAGCGGCGTCCTCGCTGAGGTCGAAGCGGACGATCTCGGTGCCGTCCTGGTCGACGATGCGGCAGTACGCGCCGCGGACCTGGCCGAAGTTCTGGCGACGCTCGTCGGCCTTGTCGATCGACACGGCGATGACCACGCGCTCGACGTCTGCGCCGACCGCGTTCAGGTCGACCGAGATCTGCTCGTCGTCGCCCTCGCCGTCGCCGGTGCGGTTGTCACCGAGGTGCTTGACCGAACCGTCCGCCGAGGCGGGCTGGTTGTAGAAGATGAAGTCGGCGGAGGAGCGCACCTTGCCGTTCGCGCCGATCAGCAGCGCCGAGGCGTCGAGGTCGAAGGCCTCACCGCTCGTGGTGCGCGGGTCCCACCCGAGGCCGACCGTCGCGACCGTCAGGCCGGGGCTGGTCTTGGTGAGCGAGAGGTTGTTGCCCTTTTCGAGGGTGAGTCCTGCCATGGTGATCGCTTCTCCTTCGGAACTGCGCTTGACGCGCGGGGGACTACTGCGGGTGGTGCTCAGAGGGCCTGGGCGGCCGGACCGAGCAGATCCATGACGGAGCGCCCGTTGGCGCGCTCGCCGATCGCCTTGAAGGTCCAACCGTTGCCCTCGCGCGAGACCTTCGACATGATCATCGCCGTGTGCGGACCGGAGTCGGTGAGCTGGTAGCGGGCGACCTCGGGCGAGCCGGGGGTCGAGTCGTCGATGATGCGACTGAAGGCGTTCTGCACCGTGTCGAAGGTCTGCCGGCTGTAGCTGCTGATCACGAACACGATCTGCTGGACCGACGGCGCCACCTTCGAGAGGTCGACCAGGATGGTCTCGTCGTCACCGTCGCCGGCACCGGTGAGGTTGTCGCCGGTGTGGGTGGCCGAGCCGTCCTTGCTCGCGAGCTGCTGGAACCAGATGGTGTCGAGGACCTTGCCGGTGGCGTCGAAGAAGATCGCCGAGGCGTCCAGGTCGATGTCGGGCGCGGAGGCTGCGCGACCGAAGAAGCCGCGCTTCACGGGTGCGACGCCGTCCCAGCCGAGGCCGAGACGGATCCGCGTGAGCGAGCCACCGTCCTGCTTCGTCAGTGAGAGCGACTGGCCCTTTTCCAGACTCAGACCCATGGTTCCGTCTCCTTGATGCTTCATCGTGTAGCTGGTGGTGAGGTGTGGGACGTGCGCCCCGGCCGAAGCCGGGAGCGCACGTCCACGTTATCGGTTCAGCCGGGCGAGCGCCCGGATTCCCGGTCCGTTCAGAGCAGGCCGCGTGAGTCGGAGCCCTTGGCCTGCAGCTCGTGGGCTCGGGCGAGCAGCCGCTGGAGCTCCTCGTCGTCGGCCGCCTTCGCCTGGTGCTTGGGCTTCAGGTTGGCGAAGGACTTCTGGCGCTCGACCATGCGGGTGTAGCTCGTCTCGAGCTCGACCTCGTCCACGTGGTGGCCGACCGGGATGTCCTCGGGGGAGTCCGCGTGGAGCACGATCTTCTTGGCCTGGCTGCGGGCGTCGCTGATGATCGTGTGGGCACGGCCCGCCGGGCTGAGGAGCGACAGCAGGACCGTCACGAGGAGGATGCCGACGATGACCGCGAGCGAGAGGCCCGTCTCGATCTCGAAGACCGGGACGTGCTCACCGCCGTTGATGAACGGCAGGGTGTTCTCGTGCAGCGCGTGCAGGACGAGCTTCACACCGATGAAACCGAGGATCGCCGCCAGGCCGTAGCTGAGGAAGATGAGGCGGTCGAGCAGGCCGTCGATGAGGAAGTAGAGCTGACGGAGGCCGAGGAGCGAGAACGCGGTCGCCGTGAAGACGATGTACGCGTTCTGCGTGAGGCCGAAGATCGCGGGGATCGAGTCGAGCGCGAAGAGCAGGTCGGTGCCGCCGATGGCGACCATGACGAGCAGCATCGGGGTGAGGACCTTCTTGCCGTTCTCGATCGTGACGAGCTTGTCGCCGTCGTAGCGGTCGGTCGTCTTGAAGAGGCGCTTGGCGAGTCGGATGACGAAGTTGTTCGCCTCGTCCTCGTTCTCCTCCTCCGGACGGAGCAGCTTGACGGCGGTGAAGATGAGGAACGCGCCGAAGATGTAGAACAGCCAGGACCACGCGTTGACCGCGGCGGCGCCGAGGAAGATGAACCCGGTGCGGGCGATGAGCGCGAAGACGATGCCGAAGAGCAGCACCTTCTGCTGGTCGGCACGCGGCACGCGGAAGCTCGACATGATGATGAGGAAGACGAAGAGGTTGTCGACCGACAGGGCCTTCTCCGTGATGTAGCCGGCGAAGTACTCGGACCCGAGCGTCCCGCCGCCGAAGATGAGGACGCCGACGCCGAAGATGAGGGCGAAACCGACGTAGAGGGCCGACCACTTCGCGGCTTCCGGCAGCGTCGGCTCGTGGGCCTTGCGTACGTGGAAGATGAAGTCGAAGGCGAGGAGGGCCAGGATGCCGACGATCGTCAGCAGCCAGACGTATCCGGGGATTTCCATGGGCTGTATTCTCCGCAGCGCTCGAGGTGGGGGACGGGTGACGTTTAGTTGGTGCCGTCCCACTATATAGTTGGTATGGTCGAACCAACACCCGAACGCAGGTATTCAGGAAGAATTCAGCTATGAGCGATGAGGTCGACCCAGCCGACGCCGGCGCCGTCATCCAGGCGTCGCTCGCGTCCGTGCTCCGGTGGTCCACCCGGGCCGACAACCGGCGTTCCCTGCACGACGCCGAAGGCGCAGCCCTGACCGGCACGGACGCGTGGCTCCTCGAGTACGTGATCACCGCCGGCCCGATCCGCATGTCGACGGTCGCGGGCTGGATGGACGTGGACAAGTCGACCGCGACGGCCGAGGTCCGTCGTCTCGAGGAGGGCGGTCTCGTCGTCCGGGAGACGGATCCGAGCGACCGCCGAGCGGTGCTCGTCAGCGCCACGGAGGAGGGACGCACGGCTCTCGAGCGGCACCGGCAGGCGGCCCAGCAGGTCTACAACACGCTCGTCGGCAAGTGGAGCGAACACGATCGCGTGGAGCTCGCCCGACTCCTCTCGCGGTTCGTCGACGAGTTCTCCTGGGTCAGCGACGCGGTCTCCCGGCACAACGCGAGTCGCTGACCGGACGACCTCACGGGTCCACGCGCACCGGGATCGACCCGGTCCGCTCCGCCCGTGGCCCGTACACCCAGAAGCGATACAGCACGAAGCGGAACGCGGAGCCGAGGGCCAGGCCGACGATGTTCGCAGACACGTTGTCCGCCAACGGTGTCGTCAGGTGCAGTGCGTCGTGGGAGACCCAGAGGCAGCCCAGTGCGATCGCGCCTCCCGCGAGGCTCACGATGCCGAACTCGAGCGCTTCGCGGGCGACGTCCGAGCGCCGATGGGCGCGGAAGGTGAGGAGCCGGTTGCCCACCCAGTTGGCCACGATGGCGAGCGTCGTGGAGACACCCTTCGCCACGAGCAGCCCGGAGGTGCCGGTGTGGAGGAACACGGTGTACGCGAGGAGGTTGAAGACCCCGACGTCGACGAGGAAGCCGACGCCGCCGACGAGGCCGAAGGCGGCGACCTCGCGGACGATCGGGCGCCGGAGCAGCGCGCGCGGGTTCGGGAGGGGCCGGATCACCACTGCATCACGACCTGACCAGCTCGAAGACGATGCTGCGGTTGACGGGGATGCGCTGCTCGACGCGGTAGCCGAGGGCCTCCAGATCCGCCACGTCCGGGGAGGTGCTCGACCCTTCGACGACCCAGACGGTGTCGTGGCCGATGAGCCGGTCGTGGATGTCCGCCAGCGGCGCGGCAAGGTCCCAGAGCTCGGGGCGGTCGCGGTAGCTCGTCTCGAGCGCCACATCGTCGAGGCCGGCGAAGGCCTGCGGGTAGAGGTCGATCGCGAGCCGCGACTTGCGCGAGGGCTTCACCGACTGGTCGAAGACGACCGCGTCGCCCGGCGAGGCGTGGGCCTGGACGACCTCCGCGGTCTGCCGGAGGTCGCTGCCGTCGTCCTTCGCGAACGGGCCACGCTGTTCCACGAGGACCGGGGTCGCGAGCGCCAGTACGAGCGCGACACCGGCCGCGGTCGCCACCATGCGGTCGACCCGCTTCGGCAGGACGTCGACGAGCGTCCGGAGTCCGAGCGCCATCATGATCGCGACGGCCGGGACGCAGAAGGTGACGTAGCGCAGGTTGTACATCGGCGTCACGAGGGTGTTGCCGATGATGAGCAGCGCCGTCGGTGCGAGGGCCCAGACGGCGATCATCGCCAGTGCGCGACGCTGTCGGGAGGATCGGCGGACCACGAGCACCCCGATGGGAGCGAGCACGATCAGCAGCCACGCGAGCACGGCGAAGGCCGGCGTCTGGAACCACTGGCCGACGAGCACCGATTCCGGCGTCGCGTAGTCCCGTCTGCCCAGGAACGCGATCTGCTCGCGCTGCGCGATGCCCGCGATCACGATCGGAGCGCCGAGGACCAGAGCCCCGACGAGGGACCAGCCCCAGGCTCGCATCACCCGCCGCCCGGGGCGTTGGAGCACCATCCAGGTGGCGTGCACGAGGAGGAGCATCGCGAGGTACAGGAACAGGTACATCGAGGCGGCGCTCGCGACGGCGAAGAGGGCCCAGCTGCGGCGTGATGTGGACCGGCGACGCACGAGTGACACGAACCACACCGTCAGCCACACGACCGCAGCCATGCCCAGCGCGTAGGAACGCGTTTCGGCGCCCATCCTCGTGACCTGGGGGATCACGGCGAACACGAGGCCGGCCGTGATGCCGATCGCCGGGGTGAAGAGCGCCCTCGCGAGCACGACCGTGCCGGCCGCGGCCAGTCCGACCCCGACCGCACTCGGGAACCGCGTCACGGCCTCGGCGGTAC
Organism: Plantibacter sp. MCCC 1A11337; assembly: GCF_013349365.1. Lineage (NCBI taxonomy): Bacteria > Bacillati > Actinomycetota > Actinomycetes > Micrococcales > Microbacteriaceae > Plantibacter > Plantibacter sp. MCCC 1A11337. The sequence goes on from NZ_JABJWX010000002.1 coordinate 511,610, forward strand.
CGAAGGCTCCGGTCCAGACGTGCAGGAACGCGTAGTACAGGCCGTGGACGGCGTCGATGTGGCCGATCATCCCGAACATGACGGGGAGTGGACGTTCGGCGGCGAGGACGCTCGCCGCCTCATCGCCCCAGTACGACGGCGTACCGATGCCGATGAGCGAGACGAGGGTGGCCAACAGGCCGACCACCCAGGGCACGGCGCGGCCGCCGAGGAGGGTGTGGAGGGCGTCCCACCGACGGCGCGAGGGCGCGGTCGGGACGGTGATCGTCGCAGTCATGGGTTCCCCTCGGACGCGACAACCTGGCGCGTCGTCTCATCGTCCGCCGCTCGGATGAACGCGAGCAGAGAGATTCCTGAGAGGGCGCGGGGGATCCTGCTGGAACCCGACGGCCGGAGGCGGGCCGTCCCGGTGGGGAGTTGTCCCCATCGCGCGGCCTCGGCGCGCGGGACAGACTGCAGGAGTCCGCCGCCGGAAGGAATCCCGATGCAGCTCTCCCGAGTCACCGCCCTGATCACGCTCCCTGTCGCAGCCATGCTCGTGCTGGCGGGATGCTCCACGCCGTCGGCCCCCGACGCGAAGCCGACGGAGAAGGCTTCATCGTCCGCGACGTCGAAGCCGACCTCGACCGGATCGGCCGATGGTGAGGTCACCGAGCCTGGAGCGCAGGTCGGGATCGATGAGCCGATCGTCTACGAGTCGCAGGGCACCGACGGCGTCACCGCGCTCATCAGCGCGAAGCTGACCGAGGTCACCCCCGCGACCGCCGACCAGGTGGCGTTCCTCAAGACGCAGTTCGACGGCGGGGAACTCGACGGCTACGACATCACGCTCATCCGGCTCGAGATGACCAAGGTGTCGGGCGACCCGGTGGCGTTCAACAGCGACGCGACCTCCTTCGCACCCGTCGACGCCGATGGCGAGAAGGTCCAGGAGGCCACGCTCATCGGTTGGGACGAGTGCGGATCCGAGTCGTTCACCGAGGAGTTCGATGGCGGCGAGCCGATCACGCAGTGCTACGTCGCGGCGGCTCCCGCCGGTGGCAAGGCTCCGGCCGGCCTCATGTACGACGGCGGTTTCACCGACCCGAACCCCTACGACTCCTTCGACGGCGACCCGATCCTGCTCATCAAGGACTAGCTGTCCTGCGGGCCTGAGTGCCCTGCGACAGGCTCAGGGACCGAGTCGTTCCGGAGTCACGTCTCCCGGTCACTGAGCCTGTCGAAGTGCCCACGAGCATGCCCCATGGTTCCGGGCGGACCTCTCCCGGTCACTGAGCCTGTCGAAGTGCCCAGGAAGAACCCTCGTCGTTCCGGGCACACGTCTCCCGGTCACTGAGCTTGTCGAAGTGTCCAAAAGGAACCCTTCGACAGGCTCAGGGACCGGAGCTGGTCAAAACGGTGCGGGATCGGGTTCTGTCCGGTGGTGTTTCCCGTCGGGTGTCGTCCAGTCGAGGACGCCGCCGGGTGCGTGTTGGAGGTTCCAACCGGGCAGGTGCTTCATCCGGTGGTGATGTCGACAGAGACAGGCGAGGTTCCCGACATCCGTCGTCCCGCCGTCCTCCCACGCGATCGAATGATCGAGGTCGCACGCTCTGGCGCGCCTCCCACAGCCCGGTGCGCGACAGGTGCCGTCCCGAAGCCGCACCGCGCGTTGCAGGTCGGCCGGAACGCGGTACTGATTCCGCCCGACCGACAAGACCGAACCGGTCTCGGCTTGGACGAGGATCCGGGTGAAGCTCGGTGCGTTCACCGCGATGCGCGCGGCGGTCTCGGGATCGATTGGCCCGTAGCCGTCCAGGGTTGCCGGGGCGTCAGAGACACCGGCCATGCTGAGCGCCGGGACCGTGATCTGCACCGTGGGGACGATGTGCTCCTGCACTTCGATCGGGTGCGGGAGCACCGGGCTCGACATGACATCTTCCGGCGTGACACCGATGAGGGCGAGCGCCGCGAGTGCGTCCGCCTGCAGTTGTGCGCAGGTGCGGGTGTCGCCCGCAGCGCGCGACACCGCCGCGGCTGCCTCGATCCGTTCGGCGATGCCCTGCGCGATCGGCGCCGTCGTGAACAAGTGCACCCACGCCATTCCGTCGGCCGCGGGCTCGAACTCGACGCGGCGGTCGGACTCTGAGCGGGTTGCGCGAGCCGTGATGGACTCGGGGTGGAGGCGCTCGCGGAGCACTCGGGCGCGCCTGCGGAGGTTCGCGTTCGTGGACTCCTCCGCGACTGGCAGGACTTCTGCGAGGAACGCAGCCCGCCCGGCTACCGGGACGTCACAGAGTTGGTCGATGATCGTCTGCGCGTGCCGCGCCGAGATGCGACCGGCTTCGAGGGATTCGAGCACGGCCGGCGCTTCGTTCACCAGGCGCTCGGCGTCATTGATCGCTCGCTGGACGGTCTGCCCGGGGGTGCGCGTCGCCATCGCGAGGGCTGCACACGTGGAGCGGCGCGAGAGCGCCAGGCGCTCGGCCGGAGGGAAGGTCGTCGGGACGACCGAGTCGGCGTAGGCGTCCGCGTAGGCCGCTGAGCGGGCGAGGAGGCGGGCCTCTTCAGCGTCCAGGTTGGCGCGACGCCGCTGGATGTCCGCGTACTGGTCCGAGAACTCCGCGAGCTGCGCGGCGTACTCGTCGCCAGCTCGAACTGCGGAGGCGGTGGTCTCGGTCATGGAACCAGTCCACCATGGACCACTGACATTCCAGATGGTGAGTCGTCTCGGTTGTGGGAAGTCTCGTTGTGTGCCCTTCGACAGGCTCAGGGACCGGAGGAAGGGTGCCGGATTGGCGAGGTCTCCTCGTGGGCCCTTCGACAGGCTCAGGGACCGGGGGAGGACAGACGGACGCCGGTGACCCGAGCGGGTCACCGGCGTCCGTGTGATCGGGAGGTCAGTTCTTGAACGCGTCCTTCACGTTCTCACCGGCCTGCTTCACGTCGGACTTGGCCTGGTCGGCCTTGCCCTCCGCGATGAGCTTGTCGTTGTCTGTCGCCTTGCCGACGGCCTCTTTGGCCTTGCCCGCGAGGTCTTCGGCGGCGTTCTTGATCTTGTCTCCTGCGCTCATATGGTGCTCCTCACATGTTCTTCGGGCTGTCGATCCGCACTGATCGAATCCGACAGGGCGACCGGGTGGACGCCCTTCACTTCTACACCCGGGAGCTCCACGCCCGGGCAGGGCTCCAGCAGACTCCCAGAGAAATCCCCGGACCGCGCTGTGCCAGTGCGCCCGTCGTCGGATCGTCGTCGACGACCGGGACCCTGGCCATCAGACCACGCCGCTCGTGCCGAGCAGGGTGCCGATCGCGAAGGTGACGGCGAGGGCGAGCGCTCCACCGACCACGACACGGACGGTCGGGCGCAGCACGGGGTTGCCGCCGATCCTCGCGCTCGTGAAGCCGGTGAGCGCCAGCGCGATGAGCACGACGATGAAGGTGATCGGGACGCGCACTTCGGGCGGCGGCAGCAGGATCGCGAGCAGGGGGAGCAGCGCCCCGATCGTGAACGCGAGCGCCGATGCGCCGGCGGCCGCCCATGGGCTGACGACGGCGTCCTCCGTGATGCCGAGTTCGGCCTCGAGGTGCGCCGTGAGCGGATCGTGTGCGGTCAGCTCCTCGGCGACCCGCCTCGCGGTCGTCGGCCGGAGCCCCTTCGCCTCGTAGATCCCGGCGAGTTCCGCGAGCTCCGCCTCGGGGTCGTCGGAGAGCTCTCGCCGCTCCTTCGCGATGAGGGCTCGCTGACTGTCCCGCTGGCTGCTCACCGACACGTACTCGCCGAGTGCCATGGAGATCGCACCACCGACGAGCCCGGCGACACCCGCGGCGAGGAGTGGGGCGCTGTCGGTCGTGGCACCGGCGACACCGACGACGAGGGACGCGACGGAGACGATGCCGTCGTTCGCGCCGAGCACACCCGCACGGAGCCAGTTCAAGCGGCCCGCGAGGTCACCGCGGTGCGGTTCGTCCGGGTGGCCGCCGGTCGGTGGTGAGGAGCTCATGGATGCATCCAAGCACTCCGCGGGCCGCCCGCGCACGGTTCCCGCCCGCTCGCGTGCCCGGTCGCCTAGACTGGAGGCTGGTGCGCCGGGAAGTCTGGTCGGCGGGCGGTCGATCGGGATCGCTCTGCTGCTCGACCGAACCCTCCCCCGAAGGATCCGTATGCCCGACGCTCACCGCTCCCACGACCTGCCGGCCGACCAGGCCCCGCACTCGATCTGGCGTGGCATCCACCAGACGCTCCAACAGGACACCGTCGGTGGTGCCCTCCTCGTCGTCGCAACCGCACTCGCGCTCGTGCTCGCCAACACCGGTGCCTCCGAGTTCTACCTGAGCGTCCGCGACGTCACCTTCGGTCCGGAGGCGCTCCATCTGAACCTCTCCATCGGTGCCTGGGCGGCCGACGGGCTCCTCGCGATCTTCTTCTTCGTCGTCGGCCTGGAACTCAAGGAGGAGTTCGTCGCCGGAAAGCTCCGGAACCCCAAGACCGCGGCGCTCCCCATCGCCGCTGCGGTCGGCGGCGTGGCCGTGCCCGCCGTCATCTACGTCCTCGTGAACCTGAGCGCCGGGCCCGACGCGCTGCAGGGATGGGCGATCCCCGCCGCCACGGACATCGCGTTCGCCGTCGCGGTGATCGCGGTGGTCGGCAAGTTCCTGCCGCCGGCACTGCGCACCTTCCTGCTCACGCTCGCCGTGGTGGACGACCTCATCGCCATCAGCATCATCGCGATCTTCTACACCGACCACATCGAGTTCCTGCCGCTGGCGCTCGCCGCGGTGCCGCTCGCCATCTTCGCCGTGCTCGTCCAGCGCGGCGTCCGCGCCTGGTGGGTGCTCATCCCGCTCGGTCTGTGCACCTGGGCGCTCATCCACGCGTCCGGTATCCACGCGACCGTCGCCGGCGTGCTGCTCGGCTTCATGGTGCCCGTCTTCGCGACGAAGCGCGCCCGCGTCCGGGTGGGGACCACCGCCGAGGGGCGCCCGGTCTACGACGGGCTCGCCGCGCACTTCGCCGACCGCTGGAGTGTCGTGTCCACGGCGGTCGCCGTCCCGATCTTCGCCTTCTTCTCCGCGGGCGTGGTCATCGGCGGGATCTCCGGGCTCGTCGAGTCCTTCCAGGACACCATCGCACTCGGGATCATCGCCGGACTCGTCCTCGGCAAGCCGATCGGCATCCTGGTGACGACGTTCTTCGTCACCCGACTGCCCGGCCTCGGCCTCGACCCGTCGATCCGTTGGGTCGACCTCGTCGGCATGGCGTTCGTCGCGGGCATCGGATTCACGGTGTCGCTGCTCGTCGGTGAACTGTCCTTCGGTGTCGGCAGCGAGTCCGACGACCACGTCAAGGTCGGTGTGCTCGCCGGCTCGCTCATCGCCGCCGCCATCGGTGCCGCGATCCTCGCCGCCCGCAACCGGGTCTACCGGCGTGCGGTCACGGCTGGAAGTAGTACGCCGAATGCAGGCGGCAGCCCGGATTGAACCGGGCGTCGCAGTTCGGGCAGGCGTCGACCTCCAGGTATCGCTCGGTCGTCAACTCCGCCGAGCACACGCCGCACAGGATCGCCTCGCGGTCGCGCTGCTCGCGCGGCCACTGCTCGGCCGGGTGGTCGGCGCACTCCGCGTGGCACAGGTGGCACGGGTAGTACTCGCCGCAGCAGGCGAAGCGGATCGCGATGACGTCGAGCGTGGTCGCGTAGTGGACGCAGCGCGTCTCGTCGTCGACCGTCTTCCCGAGGACGTGCACGGTGTCGCCGCCGCCGCTCATCGGACGCCCCGGGCGGTGAGGGCCTCACCGAGTTCGTCGGCGTGCTTCAGCGACACCACGAGGAACGGCACGACGAAGGTCACCAGGTTCGACCCCGCCCCGCGCGCACGCTGCGCCTCCCGGACGCTCGTGGCCTGGCGGGCGAGGACCGGCACCGTGTTGATCGCGACGGCGAGCATCAGGGCGATGCGCGAGGGGTCGACACCGAAGCGACCCAGGGGCTTGAGGACGCGCTCGAAGGCGTCGAGCAGGTCGGCGACGCGCGTGCTCAGCACGAGGAGCGCCGCGAGCAGGATGGCGGCGACGATGCGGGACGTGTTCGACACGGCGGACTCGACGTCGAGGAACAGCAGTTGGCCGGCCACCGTGATCGTGATGATCCAGCGGATGAGCAGGAGCTGCCGTCCGAGCTCGCCGAGGCCGAGACCCGGGACGAGGTAGGCGATGACGGTCACCGTGGTGGCGATGCCCGCGGTCCACCAGCTCGTCGGTAGGAGCGAGATCGCGAGCACCACGACGAGGATGCCGAGCGCCTTCGGGCCGGCCGGCGCGCGATGGAGCCAGCCGGAGCCGGGGCGGTAGAGGGTGATCACGCCGTCACGACCGCAGACTCGCGCGGTAGGCCGCGATCACGTCGTCCGGTGCGCCCTGCGCGACGACCCGCCCGCCGTCGAAGAGCAGCGCGGTGTCGCAGCGGGCGGCGAGCTCCAGATCGTGGGTGACGAGGAGGAGCTGATGGCCCGCCTCGGGACGCAGGAGGTGGTCGGCGACGGCGGCGCTGTTGCGGGCGTCGAGGTAGGCGGTGGGTTCGTCGGCGATGAGCAGCGCCGGCCGGCGGATCACGGCCCCGCAGAGCGCCAACAGCTGCTTCTGGCCACCGGAGAGTTCGTAGGCGGACCGGTCGGCGAGCGCCGTCAGGCCGAACTCGTCGAGCGCATCGGCGACCTGCGCGGCGATGTCGGCCTTCGACGCCTTCGTGCCGCGGAGGGAGAACGCGACGTCCTCCGCCACCGTCGGCATGACGATCTGCGCGTCCGGGTTGCTGAACACGATGCTGACGAGTCGTCGAAGGGTCGCCGTGTCCTTCGCGGCGTCGACCCCGTGGACCTGCACGCTGCCGGCGGTCGCGCGGGTCAGGCCGCCGACGAGCCGGGCGAAGGTGGACTTGCCCGAGCCGTTCGCGCCGATGACCGCGATGCGCGCGTCGTCGAGGTGGAGCGTCACGTCGTCGAGTGCGACGGTGTCGCCGAGACGCGCGGTGACGCGGTCGAGACGGATGGCGGATGACTGGTCGATGTCCCCGATCATCGCACGACCTCGAACACCGCGGCGACGCCGAGACCGCCGCCGACCGACGCTGCCGCCACCCCGATCGTGCCCGCTGGAGCCCCGCCGCGGACGAGCCGCGAGAACAGGCGGACCACGGCGACCGCACCGCTCGCGCCCCACGGGTGACCGAGCGCGAGGGCTCCACCGTCGGCGCAGAGTCGCTCATCGTCCTCGGCGACACCGAGCCGGTCGAGCACGGCGAGCGTCTGGGCCGCGAACGCCTCCACGATCTCGAACGCGGCGACCTGCGCGAGGTCCACGTCGGCCCGTTCGAGGGCGTCGAGGATCGCCGGCGCGGCCCCGATCCCTGGGAGTGCCGGGTCGCAGCCGACGACGGCGTGCGCCCGGACGGCGAGACCGGGCGTCGCGCTCCCGTGGGCGGGCCCGCCGGGCCCGCCGGGTCCGCCGGGCACGACGAGCACCGCGGCGGCACCGTCGCTCACCCGGCAGGTGTTGCCTGCGGTGAGGGAGCCGTCGCTGAAGAGCGGCGTGAACCGGGGGAGGAGCCGCTCGATCCCGCTGCGCGGCGCCTCATCGTGCTCGGCCGCCCCGACCAGCGGGACGAGCTCGTCCGTGAACCGCCCGGCGGCGACGGCGCTCGCCGCACGGTGCGTGCTGCGCGCCGCGTAGGCGTCCTGGCGTTCGCGGGAGATCCCGTCGTGCTCCGCGAGATCCTCGGCGGCCCTGGTCATGTCGGGGTCGTGCCAGCCCGCCGGCGCGAACGGTGCGCGTGCATAGGCGACGCCGTCGACGGAGCGGGTCGGCGCGGTCGACGCGCTCTCGACACCGCCGGCGATCCGAGGCCGACCGTCGCCGGCGCTGATCGCCGTGGACGCCTCGATGATCGCCGCGAGGCCACTGCCGCACTGCCGGTCGACGGTGAGCCCTGGCACGGCGAAGCCGAGGCCCGCTCCGAGTGCGGCGACGCGGGCAGGGTTGCCGCCAGGCCCCATGCAGTTGCCGAGGACGACGTCCGCCACCACCGGCGGCAGACCCAGCATGTGCGTCGCGTCGTCGTGCACGGCCCGGACGGCGGGGACCGCCAGCTGCTCGACCGTGAGCGCGGCGAGAGCGCGCCCGCGCGTCGCGATCGGCGTCCGTCGGGCGGCGACGATGCGCGGGAGGGTGTGCGACTCAGTCAAGGGACGCCACCGTCCCGGCCGCGAGTCGGTCGGCGAGCTCCGCGCGGGCGGCCTTGCCGGTGACGGTGCGTGGCAGCTCGTCGACGACGAACCAGCGTCGTGGCCGGTGGGTCGGCGGCAACAACGGTTCGAGGGCGTCGCGGAGCGTCGCGCGGCTCGGCTGCGAGCCCGGGTGCAGTTCCAACACGGCCGTCACGAGCGATCCGACCCCGGCGTTCGGCAAGCCGAGCACGACGGCGTCGTCCACCTCGTCGAGTCGGCGCAGGGCTTCCTCGACGTCGGCGGGGATGACGGTCGCCGCGGCCGTGAGGATCGCGTCGTCGGCTCGGCCGAGGAGCGTGACGATTCCGTCGTCGATCCGCGCCCGGTCGCCGACGGTGGACCAGTCGCCGTCGCGTCGGAGCGGGCCGTCGCCCTCGAGGTACCCGGTCGCGACGAACGGCGATCGGACCCACAGGACGTCGTCGTCCCTGACCTCGAGCTCGACACCGGGGAACGCGCGGAGGCCGGGTCGATCCGGATCGACACCGTCGTCGACGGCTACGAAGGAGAGTTCGGCGGCACCGTAGTAGGAGACGACGCGGATGCCGAGGCCCTCCGCGGTGGCGCGGAGTCCGGGGTCGAGTGAGGCGCCTCCGATCAACGCCACCCGCAGGCGGGGCGGCACCTCGCCGTCGAGGAGCGCCCGGAGGCCGTTCGGGGTCCCGTGGAACCGGGTCGCGTCACGGGCGTCGTCGGGGGTGAGTGCGTGGGTCGTCGGGAGGACGAGCGAGCAACCGACGGCGGCCGCATGCGCGATCGAGAACAGCGAGAGTGACGACGCAGGCGGCGACGACAGTGCCAGGACGTCGTCCGAACCGAGATCCAGCAGTGTTCCCACGGCCGGGAAGGAGTCCGCCCACGACGCGGCGGTCCGGAGCACGATCCGTGGCTCGCCCGTCGTGCCGGAGGTCAGCGTCGCCCAGCCCTGGTCCGGTTGTGGACCGGCCGCGGTGCTGCGGTCGCGGACGGAACGCCAGTACGACTCGCTCCATCGATCGTCGCCGAGCAACGGCACGCCGCCGGACGCCCGCACCTCGAGCGCCCGACGGACGAGGTCGGTCGGCGCCCCGCCGCGCAGCGGGACGAGGTGCCCTGGACGCACGGTCATCCGATCCGGGCGGGCTCGCCGGGCCGCGTGGAGCCGGCGCCGGCCGCGTTGCGGAACGCGCGCGGGTAGGCGCGGGCGAGGGTCATCGTGATCACCGTCGCGAGCACGACCTTGACGAGGTCGCCGGGCACGAAGACGAGGCTCTGCAGGGCGGTCTCGCCGAGTGGCAGGCGGGTGACGAGCGACTGCACCGGGATGCCGAACGCGTAGATGACGCCGATGCCGCCGACGAACACCCCGAGCGCGGTGCGCCACCAGCGCAGCCGACGCCCACCGGCGTGCACGATGAGCCCGATCACGAAGACGCCGGCGATCCAGCCGAGGAGGTATCCGGCGCTCGGTCCGACGAAGACGCCGACCCCGCCGCGACCGCCGGACAGGAGCGGGAGGCCGATGGCGACGAGCGCCAGCAGCACCAGCATGGAGAGCATGCCTCGCCACGGGCCGAGGATCGCGCCGGCGAGCATGACGCCGAGGGTCTGCGCCGTGATGGGCACCGCGCCGAGCACCGAGAACGCGCCGGGCAGGCCGAGGGCGGCCACGATGGCGGCGAACACGGCGATGCGTGCGATGTCGGTCGCGTCGATCCGGAGTCTGCGCATGCTGGGTCCTTCGTCGGGATGGTCGGTTCGCCCGGGGCGGGTGGATCGCACCTGAACGGTGTTCACCTGAACATCGTTCACTATAGTGGTGCTCATGTCCGGACCCGAAACAGTGCGTCGCCATCGGCGCGACGACGTGGCTCAGGTGGCGCTGCGGATCCTCGACGATCACGGCCTGGCCGACCTCACGATGCGCCGCCTCGCCGCGTCCCTCGACGTCCAGCCGAGTGCGCTGTACTGGCACTTCGAGAACAAGCAGACCCTCATCGCCGAGCTGGCCGACCGGATCGTCGACGCCCACCCGGCACCGGTCGACGCCGTGTCCGAGGCCGGTTCCGACTGGCGCGAGCGGACGCGCGTGGAGGCGGGGGCGCTGCGTGACGCCCTCCTCGCCTATCGCGACGGCGCCGAGGTGGTGTCGAGCACCTACGCGCTCGGGCTCGGTTCCGGACGTGCGCTCACGCGGCTGACGGACGCGGTGTCGGTGGCCGGCTTCGACGAGGCCACGAGTCGACGTGCGGGCACGGTGCTGCTCCACTTCGTCCTCGGGCACGTGTCGCACGAGCAGCAACGGATGCAGTACGACAGCGTCGGCGTGCTGGCCGACGGTGCGACGGATCCGCTCGGCCAGGAGGACCAGGCCCAGGCGTTCGCCTTCGGGGTCGGTCTCCTCGTCGACGGCCTGGCGGCGCTCTCCGTCCGCTGACGGCTCTCGGTACGCCGATAGCACAGCGTGGATGGAACCGCCCACCGTCTGGATCGGCGGCGGCCCACGGTAGCGTTGGAGCAGGCAGGACGTGAGGGAGGCCGGTGATGGCGAAGGGTGATGACGACGACGTCGACATCGTCATCGACGCCTGGGCGAACGCGCTGCCCGATGTGGACTTCGCACCGCTCGACGTGGTGTCCCGCCTCCGCCGGCTCGTGCCGCACCTGCAAGAGGTCCGACGCCTGTCGTTCGCCGCGAGCAACCTGCGGCCGTGGGAGTTCGAGTTCCTCTCCATCCTCCGCCAGCACGGAGCGGACGGGCTGACGCCGTCCATGCTCGCCACCCGACTGGGTATCACGAGCGGCAACCTCGCGAGTCAGCTCGACCGCCTGGCGGCACGCTCACTCGTCGCTCGACAGAAGAACGAGGCCGACGGCCGGAGCAAGATCGTCGTCCTGACGACCCTCGGTCAGCAGCGGGTCGACGAGGCGATGCGTCGGCTGGTGGACGACGAGAACGCGATGCTCGCCGACCTCAGCCATGAGCAGGTGGCCGTGCTCATCGAGAGCCTGCGGGTCATCGGCGCGGCGCTCGAGCGTCGGTAGAGGTCTGCTCGACGCCCTTCGACAAGCTCAGGGACCGGAGATGGTTCGGTGAGGTGGTCGGGTTGCCCTCCGACAAGCTCAGGGACCGGACCCGACTCAGAACCGCAGGTCGGACGGGTCGCTCAGCTCGATCCAGGTGTCGGTGTCGGGACGCACCGTCGCCGGAGCCGGCTCGAGGACATCGGCGGAGGCGAGGGCCCCGAAATCGAGACCGGTGAGGCTCGCGAGGTCGAGGATCGGCAGCTGGAAGGTTCGGAACGGGCCGAGTGGGGGGACGGCGGTGGCGTCTTGCGTGTCGTCGATCGCACTGGACCGGCCGAGGTCGATGTCGTCGAGCTGCGCCGACTGGTCGAGGAGGTAGCCGCTCGCCGCGAGCGCTCCGCCGTTCGACCACGCCGCCACCTTCCAGAATCGGCGCGGGATCTGCACGCCTCGGTAGAGCGGGTCCGTGTCGGCGAACACCGGCCCGGTGAAGACCGACAGCCGCCGGCGCCCGGCCGAGGCGTACTCGAGGACGAGGTCCTCCAGGCCGTTCCACAGCTCGAGTGACTGGTTGAAGTCCGCAGCCTGCGGTGCGGCGTTCGTGTAGCAGAAGGTGTCGACGTTGGCCTGCCGGGCGATCTCGACGGGCCCCCAGACCGGGTCCCTCCGGCGCACGAGGTGGCCGCGGTCGAGGTCGTTGCGGGCGTACAGCTCCGGGCCGGCCTGCTCCTCGACCGGCACGCGGTCATCGAGGTGCCAGTCGTCCCCGCGCCCGAGGTCGAGGAGGGCGGCGCCGTCGATGTCGACGGCGGTGGCGGCCGCCAGCCGACGATCGGGGTCGAGCAGCACGGAGAAGTGCGTGTAGTCGAGGGTCCGGAGTCGCGCCTTGGCCGTGGGATCGGCTGGAACGGGGATGGTGAGTGGTTCGGAGAGGTCGAGGAAGCCTGAATCGAAGCCAGTCATGAACATGAGTCGATCATGATTTCGGGTGGAAAGGAAGCGCGGAGCGGTGGCGCTGTTGTCGCCGGCGCGAGCGCTGCAATGCTCATACTTTTGTTTCAGTATGAAGTTTGATATATTTTACTCATGACCACGATCTATCAGAACCCGCACCGAGCCAGCGACGCCCGCATCCTCGCGGCACTCGTGTCGGCGACCTTCCTCGTCGACGCCCTGATCGTGTTCGGAATCGGATTCCTCCCCGGCGTCTCAGGGATGGACGGCGGCGTCACCGTGGCGACGGCGACGATCCTGACCGCGGTCCTCTTCGCGGTGCAGTTCGTGGTCGTCGTCGTCCTCGCTCGCCTCGCCCGAGCGTCGATCGCCTGAGCCGACTCAGAAGCGGATCTGCGTCTTCGGTCCGGCGCCGGCCGCGCGGGGGAGGCCGTCGGTCAACACCCGTGGCACGTCGCCCAGGCCGATGACCGTGCCGATCAATCGCCGGACCGTGTCACCCATGGAGGCGAACCGTCGCGCCGCCTCATCGATGCAGTCGGATCCGCCGAGCACGGCGTGCAGTGTGGCGTCGAGGGCGATGAGTCTGCCTGAGGGCAGCCCCACGTCGCCGCCGGGCACGCCGAGGAGTGCGATACGGACGCCGGCGGTCGCGTTGTCGAGGAGTCGGCGGGTGACCTCGGCCGAACCCGTCGCCTCGATGATCACGTCGAAGCGCTCGTCTCCGAGGTCGGCCGGATCGCGCGTGGCCAGGCCGAAGTCCGCGGCGAACCCCCGATCGGACTCGCGGCGGGCTACGACGGTGACGGATGCCCCGGAATCCGCGGCGAAGAGCGCCGCGAACATGGCGAGCGTGCCGGCGCCCCAGACGAGCACGCGGTCGCCGGGCTCCACCGCCGTGAGTCGGACGCCACGGAGTGAGCAGGAGGCGGGCTCGACCATCGCGCCGAGGTCCGCGTCGACGCCGGACGGGAGGCGATGGACCGCGCGCTCGGGGACGACGAGGAGTTCTGCGAGGGCGCCCTCCAGTTGTCCGAGGACGCCGAGTTCGAGGTGGTCGGGGCAGAGGTGGTGTCGCCCCGTGGCGCAGAGCGTGCAGACGCCGCACCCGATGAAGGTGTCACCGGTGACGAGGTCGCCCGGTGCGATCGTGGTGACACCCTCGCCCACGGAGACCACCCGGCCGGCCCACTCGTGGCCTGGTTGGAGGGGCAGGGTGGTGCGGCCGTCGGCGAGGTACGGCATGGTGCCGTGCAGCAGCGCGACATCGGTGCCGCAGAGCCCGGCGCGTTCGATGCGGATGAGGACCTCACCCGGTCCGGCCTGTGGATCCGGTCGGTCGAGGACGGTGGCCTCGTTCGGCGCGGTGATGCGTACGGCTCTCATGCGGTCTCCTCGTCGTGACGGCGCTGGTCAGAGCGTAGTGGGGGTATGCCGCCGTCTCAGCTCACCAGGACGACTTGCCCCCGCCTGCGACGACCGCGCTCGGCCGCTGCACCTCGGTGAGGCGGGAGGTGCGGAGCGGCGCCGTCTCCCACCAGGCGTCGAAGGTGCCGGCAGCCGGGTCGATCTCGACGTGCATGCGGTGGGGGGTCTCGATGAAGATCGCGTCGACGCGGAGGACCCGCGCTCCGTCCTCGCCGCCGGTGCCCCAGGCGGCACTCGCCGTGATCGGACCGTGCGTCCGCCATGCGCCGACGCCAGGGATGATCTCCACCCGGTCGTCGCCCTCGTGCACGACCAGCACGATGTCGTCATCTGCGCCCGCCGCCACCTCGAGCGCCGTCAGCTGCGCCAGGCCGGTATCGGCGGCCGCCGCGAACGTACGCCCGGCGAGCTCGCGCAGTGACCCGGCCGAGCCGGTCTCGTCCGACGCGTCGAGCGGGGGCAGGGCGAGCCCTGCCAGGCGCTCGAGCAACGCCTGGTCGGTGGTTGCGCTCGCACCGCGCTCCGCGTCGGAGGCCTGGCCCGTCCCGAAGGCCGGCAGCAGGTGCTCCCACGCGGCGTTCAGCACGGCCTGCATGTCGAGACTCTGCCCGGTGATCGCCAGGACGACGTCGTGCTCCGGCAGGACGACGCAGTACTGACCGTAGGCGCCGTCGCCACGGAACCCGTGCCGGGCCATCCAGAACTGGAACCCGTACCCCTGCGCCCAGTCCGACTCCGGGTCGTCGCCGTTCGCGATGTGCGATCGCGTCGCCTCGGCGACCCAGGCTGCCGGCAGGAGCTGCCGCCCCTCCCACTCGCCACCCTGCAGGTAGAGCTGACCGAGCGCGGCGATCGCCTCCGTCGTCGCGTGCAGACCGCTGTACCCGAGCTCGAAGCCCTCGTCGTCCCGCTGCCAGTCGAACTCGCCGATACCCAACGGCTCGAGCAACCGCGGTCGCAGGTAGTCGGTGAGCGTCCCGCCCGTGACGCGCTGGACGATCGCCGCGGCCGTGTACGTGCAGGGCTGGTTGTACGCGAAGACGGTTCCCGGGTCCTCATCGGGAGGGAGAAGCAGGAAGCCGCGGACGAGGTTCGTCGGGTCGATCGCAGCGGCCCGCATGATCGTCTCCTCGCGGTGGCCGCTCGCCATCGCGAGCACGTGGCGCACGCGCATGGCGCGGCTGCGGGGGTCGGTGATCTCGGCGTCGAGCTCCGGGAAGTGGCTGATGATCGTGTCGTCGAGTCCGAGCAGACCCTCCTCGACGGCGAGGCCGACGGCGGTCGAGGTGAAGCTCTTGCTCAGCGAGTACAGCAGGTGCACCCGATCAGCCGAGTACGGCGCCCACCAGCCCTCGGCGACGACGTTCCCACCGCGCAAGAGCATCAGGCTGTGTGGTTCGACGTTCGGCGTGTGCTCGAGGGCCGTGATGAACGCCTCGATCCCGGCGGCGTCGACGTGCTGGGCGGACGGAGTGCTTCGCTGCAGGCTCATCCCTCCATGCTGCCATCTGCCGACGGTGGGATCGACCCGACGCTCAGTCCTGGTCGGCGTCGAGCTGGTCGCGGAGGCCCTGGTTGATGTCCTCGAGATCGAGCACGCGAGCGATGCCGGCGAGGTTGACGCCGTCGTCACGGAGATCCGTGACGCGCTTGAGTCGCTCGATGTCGTCCTCGCTGTAGCGCCGGGTGCCGCCCTCGGTCCGGGACGGGGTGAGGAGGCCTTTGCTTTCGAAGAGCCGCAGCGACGCCTCCGGGACACCGGCGAGCTGGGCCGCGACGGCGATGCCGTACACGGGTGTCGTGCCGTCACGATCGGCCATGCTTGAGATTTCCTTTGAACGGGTTGCAACGGATCGGGTCTCGGATGTATAAAAAATCTACACCAAGAAGTGCAGATCCGAACCCCCGGATCTGAGACTTCCGGGCACTGACAATCGATGAGCCCGATCCGTCATCGGGCGACAGGGAAGGAGAACACCCATGGCAATGACCCTCGATCCCATCAGCCAGCTCGACCGCTTCGCGGCCTCCGTCCTGGACTCCGTGCGCGCACCCCGGCCCATGCCGGTGGACCTCTTCCGCGACGGCGACCGGTACATGATGGTCGCCGACCTCCCCGGCATCGACCCTGGATCCATCGACGTCGACGTCGACGGTGGTCAGCTCACCATCCGTGCCCAGCGCACGGCCGACAGCCGCGAGGGTGTCCGCTGGCTCGCACGCGAGCGCGGTGGCGGCCACTTCCTGCGGCAGTTCACCCTCGGCGAGGGCGTCGACCTCGACGGCATCACCGCGTCCTACGACAGCGGCGTGCTCTCCGTGATCATCCCGGTGAGTGAGCGCGCGAAGCCGCGGAAGATCACCGTCGACTCCACGACCGACCACCCGCAGTCGATCAACGCCTGACCGGAGCTCGAGGCCTGACCGGAGCACGAACGCCCCGCCCACGATCCGTGGGTGGGGCGTTCGCCCGTGTGCGACCGGCGGTCGGCATACTGAGGGCATGTCCCGCGTCCAACGCATCCTCGGAGCGTCAGCCCTGCTCGTGATCGCCGCGCTCAGCCTGGTGGTCGTCGCGACGCAGACCACGATGACCTGGTACCAGGCGCCGGGCGCCGACGGTCTGGCGACGAAGCAGATCGCCGTGTTCGAACCGGCGGTGGTCGGCACCGTCATCGCCGCCCTGGCGGTGCTGGCGTTGCTGGTCCATCTGGTCCTCGTGATCCGCCGTGCCGTGCCTCGTGTGCAGTGGGTCGTCGCCGTCGCGCTCACCGTCGCCACCGTGATCGCCGCGGTCGTCGTCTCCGTAGCCGACCGGCCGGTCTTCTAGCGCGCACCGCTCTCAGCCGAGGAGCTCGTCCAGCAGGGCCCGTGTGGTCTCCTCGCTCGTGCCGGGCGCCTGCAGACGCACCCAGTCGTCGCCACGTCGAGCCTGCGCCGAGTGCTCGCTCCCGGCCGAGTCCACGGCGCCGACCGGACTGTCCTCGCGGAGCACCCAGGCGCCTCCGGGGAGCACCGTGAACCGGACGAGCTCGCGGGAATCCGCGGACAGCAGTCGGCAGTCGAGTCCGCCGACCCGCTGGAGCGAGTCCTGCACGAGGTGGTAGCTCGGTGTCGCGGTGCTCACGTAGCTCGCGCCGGCGGCGGCAGCACCGAGGCGCGCCACCGCGGTGTCCACCGGCAGCGCCGTGGCGCACGAGCGCGAGGTGGGTGCCGACGACGACGGGGACTCGGCGGGAGCCGGGACCGGGGCCGCCGCGAGCACCGCCCGGGCGAGCTCCTCCGTGCGGGTTCCGGCCGGGTCGTCGAGCCCTGCCGCATCGACCTCGATGAACCGCTCGCCGTCGAGCGCGTGGACGGAGCAGGCGCCGTCCGAGCACATCGTCCCGTTGATCTCGCCGACGCTGTCGCTCCAGTCGGTGTGCTCGTACCAGTGGTTGAAGGTGGCCCAGTGGTCGACGCCGTCTCCGACGATTCGGACGGTCAGTGAGGTGCCGGCCGCTTCGTCGACCCAGGCGCAAATATTGCCGCCGTCCTGCAGGACCGGGGCGTCGTCGATGGTGAGCGGTCGCGGCGCGGCTGCGGCGCCCAGGAAGGATGCGACCTCCGCGTCAGGGACGAGCGCGTCGCAGGCGAGCCCCGGGAAGGCGGACGTCGGCGGGGGTGGGAGCGCGGCCGACGACGTCGGGGTGGATCCGGGCGGGGTCTCGGTGGGCACCTCCGACCGTGGCGCGCTACACGCTGTGAGGACGCCCAGCAGCGCGGCGATCGTGAGGACGCGTGCGCCACGTGCGATCGCGGGCGCCGTTCGACTCAGCCCACTGCTCATCGTCGCCGGAACAGCCCTCGTTTGCGGCGGTGGAACGGCGGGACACCACTCAGGAGATGCTTCGCACCCGGCGCCACGTACATGACGTCGATCGGCACGCTGGCCGAGTACGTCGCGAGGGCCCGTGCGAGGGGACCGCTGATCGTCTCACGGGCGGTCGGGGCGCCGACGATGACGAGGAGGTAGCACTCGTCGAACGTCCCGCCCTCCTGCGGGGTGACCTTCCAGCCGAGCACCGCTTCATCGACCTCGCTGTGCTCGGCGAGGACCGCGGTCAGCGTCTCGGTCATCCCCGGTGGGATGCGAGCCGGCTGTCCCACCATGACCTCGGTCTCGCGCTCGACGACGCGCGGTGTGAGCACCGCCTCGCCGTCGAGCAGCTGGGCGATCTCGCCCGGGAGGAACTCCTTGCCGTGCGTGGAATGCGGGTTCAGGACCAGCCTCGCGCCTCGGGTCATCTGCCACAGGACGCGGCAGGGGAGGGCGAGGAGGTGCTGTTCGAACGACGGGACGACCTGGAGCGTCTCCTGGAAGCGCGCCTTCGAGGTGTAGAACGGCTGCACCGAGCTGCCGTCCGAGTCGAGGAGATCCGCCAGGGTCGCCATGCCGTCGTCGGTCACGGTCCCCGCCACGATCACGGTGCTCTCGAGGAGCGCCGTCAGGAACGCGGGGGCGTTCGAGCGGTCGTTCGCGGCTGCGGCGAGGAGGGCTTCGATGTCGGGAGCGTCTGGTGCGTCGTCGGCGGCAGGCATGCCAGCAGCGTATCCCGGCCGCGTGGGAGGGTGCGTCTCCGCGCAGCTGCCTCCACAGTTCGTCGGACCGATCCTCGAGCGCAGGCGACCCGAACGATCCGGTTAGGCGAGGCGAAATGCTGGCAATCGGGCGTCTCGGCTTGCCGCCGCCACGCCGCGCTGGCAACGTTGACGGGTCCTCGCGGCACGGCGCCCGAACGCATCTCCGCGTCCAGGACGCATCACAGGGAGACCTCGCGACATGACGTTCTGGCCGCTGCTCCTCATCGCGCTCGGCGTCTCCGCCGACGCCTTCGCCGTCGCCCTCACCAAGGGCCTGCACATGCGGCGGTTCAACGTGCGTCACGCCCTCGTGATCGCCGGCACCTTCGGGCTCTTCCAAGCGGTCATGCCGCTCATCGGCTGGGTCCTCGGCACGCAGTTCGCGCGGTACATCACCGAGGTCGACCACTGGGTCGCCTTCGGCCTGCTCGCCCTCGTCGGCGGCAAGATGCTCTGGGAGGCGTTCTCGAGCCACGAGGACACCGAGGTCGACTCCGACCGCATCGACGTCCGGCGGCTCCTCATCCTCGCGCTCGCCACGAGTATCGACGCGCTCGCCATCGGCATCACGCTCGCGTTCCTTCCCGGCTCGATCCTCGAAGCCGTCGTCCTCATCGGACTGACGACGTTCGTGCTCGCTTTCCTGGGCGTCTTCATCGGCCGTCGCGTCGGTCAGCGCTTCGGCAAGCCGGCGGAGATCGCCGGTGGTGTCATCCTGATCCTCATCGGCACCAAGATCCTCATCGACCACCTCGCGGGTTAGTCAGAGGTCACCGCTTCCGGGTGAAGATCGCGCCGGTCGACACGTCCTCACCGAGCGCCTCGAGGCTCCGCCCACGCGTCTCGGGCACCTGGGTGGCGACGAACAGGAGCGCGAGCGCGCCGACACCCGCGAAGACGAAGAAGGTCCCGGTGATGCCGAGGCCGTCGACGAGCGACGGGAAGTACAGCGCCAGGAACCCGTTGGCGACCCAGAGCATGAAGATCGAGACGCCCATGCCGAGACCGCGCATCCGGAGCGGGAAGACCTCGGCGAGGTAGACCCAGACCGCCACGTTGAGGAACGTCTGCATGGAGCCGACGAACACGACCACGAGGAACAGGATGACCCATGGACGCATCGGGTCGCCCGGCTCGAGCACCATCGACGAGAAGCCGATGAGCAGATGGCACGCCGTCGTGAGTGAGAAGCCGATGATGAACGTCTTCCGTCGATCGAGACGGTCCATGTAGGTGAGGGCGATGAAGCCGCCGATGACGGCGATGATGCCGGGCGCGATGTTGGCGATGAGCGCGGCGCTCTCGTCGAAACCCGACTCCACGAGCACGGTCTGCCCGTAGTACATGATCGAGTTGATCCCGGTGAGCTGCTGGGCGATCCCGACGCCGACACCGACGAGCAGGATGCGCACGAGCCACGGGTTGCGGAGGACGGCCCCGAGCCCGATCCGGTGCTCGTCGCGCTGCGCGGTGATGGACGCCTCCACCTCCGCGAGTTCGGCGACGGCGCGGTCGTCGGGGCGGACGGTCCGCAGGACGTCCAGCGCGTCCTCGCGGCGACCGTGGTCGACGAGCCAGCGTGGTGACTCGGGCATCCGCAGCATGCCGACGAACAGGGCGACCGCGGGCAGGGCGCAGACGGCGAACATGATGCGCCACACGCTCGTGTGCTCACTGAACACGTTGCCGATGACGGCGTTGATCACGAACGCCGACAGCTGTCCGAGGACGATCGCGACCTCGTTCCGGCCGGTGATCGATCCTCGGATCTCGTACGGAGCGAGCTCCGCCAGGTAGACCGGGACGACGGCGGAGGCACCGCCGACGGCCAGTCCGAGGAGCACGCGACCGGCGACGAGCAACTCGACGTTCGGCGAGCAGACGACCACGAGCGTCCCGACGAAGAAGAGCACCGCCAGCACGATGATGCTCCGCCGCCGGCCCCACGCGTCCGACACCCGGCCGCCGAGCAGCGCACCGACGGCGGCCGCGAAGACGAGCGAGCTCGTGACGATGCCCTCCGTGAACGGGGTGAGCCCGAGCTCGGCGGTCATCGGACGCAGCGCCCCGTTGATCACTCCGGTGTCGTAGCCGAAGAGCAACCCGCCGAAACAGGCGACGATCGAGATCAGGCCGAGGTGGCGGCGGTGCGGCCCGGGCGTGAGGGCAGGCAGCGCGCTCGCCGTCTGTCGGGCTGTGGGGGATCCGGCCATCGCACTTCCTCGTCTGCTGGGCCCGCGAGCCGGACGGCGTCGTGGACAGGACGACAGTACCGGTTCAGTCGTCGGCACCCGGCCGCAGCAGGCCGCTCTCGTACGCGAGGATGACGAGCTGGGCGCGGTCATGAGCGGCGACCTTGGTCATGATGCGGTTCACGTGGGTCTTCGAGGTGTGCGGTGAGATGACGAGGTCGTCGGCGATCTGCTGGTTCGACCGTCCGCGGGCCACGAGGAGCAGCACCTCGAGTTCCCGCTCGGTGAGCAGCGCCAGCTCGGTGGGGACCGCGCGTGGGCTCGTCGGTTCCCCCGCAGCGACGACGTACCTCGTGATGAGACTCCGGGTCGCCGCGGGGGACAGGAGTGCGTCGCCGGCGTGCACCGCGCGCACGGCGCGGACGATCTCCTCGGGCTCCGAGCCCTTACCGATGAAGCCGCTCGCGCCGGCTCGCAGGGTGGCGATGAGGTTCTCGTCCTCCTCGAACGTGGTGAGGATGAGGACCCGCGTGTCCGAGAGGTCGGGGTCGGTGCAGATCGCCGAGGTCGCGCCGATGCCGTCGAGCACGGGCATGCGGATGTCCATGAGCACGACGTCCGGTCGCAGCTCCTGCGCGAGTGACACCGCCTGCGCGCCGTCGACGGCTTCGCCCACCACCTCGAGGTCGGCCTCGGACGAGAGGATGTCGGCGACGGCCTGGCGGATGAGCGACTGGTCGTCGACGACGAGCACGGTGGTCATGCGGGGGACTCCTCGGGGTGTGTCGGGTGTGCTTGAGTCGGCTCGCCGGTCGGGAGGCTCGCGGACAGCCGCCAGCCGCCCGGAGTCGCGCCGACGTCGACGGACCCGCGGACGGCGGCGACGCGCTCACGGATGCCGAGGAGTCCGTGTCCGGTGGTCGGCGCTGCGTCGGCCTGCTCACGCGTGGCGCCGGGTGCCGTCGGGTTGCTCACGCTGACGACGATCCTCCCGTTCTCGCCCTCCACGAGCACGTGTGCACGACGCTCATGACCGTGTTTCAGCGCGTTCGTCAGCCCCTCCTGGACGACGCGGTACGCGACCATGTCGGTGGCGGTCGACAGCTTCGGTGCGTCGGGGTCGATCCGTGTCGTGATGTCGAGGCCCGCGGCGGTGAACTCGGCGATCAATGCGTCGAGTCGGTCGAGTCCCGGCTGCGGCAGCGTTCCCCGGGAGCCCACGCCGGCGTCGTCGCTGTCGCTGCGCAGCACCTCGAGCAGATCACCGATCTCGCCGAGCACCGTCCGTGACGCCCGGCGGATCGAGACGAGCGCCTCCTTCGCCTTCTCCGGCCGCGTCTCCAGGGAGCTCGACGCCACCCCGGCGTTCAGGCTGATCACCGAGATCTGGTGGGCGACGGTGTCGTGGAGGTCCCGCGCGATCCGGAGCCGCTCCTCGGTCACCCGCCGCCTCGCCTCGGCCTCACGGGTCTGTTCGGCCCGCTCCGCGCGTTCGGTGATCGCCAGGATGTATGCGCGGCGCGAGCGGGTCCCGTCTCCGGCCGCGGCGGCGAACGCGATCAGCACCGCGAACTGGACCGTCCGCGGGTCGAAGCTGCCGATCGACGCGAGCAGGCTGAGGAGGGCGACGGCGACCATCGTCGCGACGGCGGTGATGAGGGTCGTCCGCCGCGCGGAGCGCACCGCCACCCCGAACATCGCGATGGCGGCCGCGATCACGACACCGGGAGCGAGGGTCCCCGTGATCGCCGCCGCACCGTAACAGGCGACGACGGCCGCGAGCACCGGGATGGGCCAGCGTCGACGGAGCGGGAGCAGGAGCGCGGGCGCGACGACCAGGGCGACGACGAGCGGGCTGCCCGGACGGAACTCCGCGTTGGGGAACGGGATGAACGCCGAGGCGATGATGAGGACCGCGGCCACCACATCGCCCACCCACGCCGGGGGTCTCGGATGCGGATCGCGCACCCGGTGATCCTGCGTCACGGAGGTCATGGGCCCAGTCTGCCGGGAACCGGCGCCCGGCGACTCCTCCGCACGTGGCATTCCGCGGTACCACGGACGCGGTACACGGGTGTCCGCCGGAGGGGGACGCGTCGGACGGGCGTCGCCGCGAGTCTGGAGTGGTGCCGGAGTACCCGGCCCCAGACGAGGAGACACCATGCAGAACACCACAGCGCCGCCGATCATCTCGGTCCGGGACGTCCGGCGTTCCTACGGTCGCGGTCAGAACCGGTTCGACGCGTTGAAGGGGGTGAGCTTCGACATCCACGCCGGCGAGAGCGTCGCGATCGTCGGGAAGAGCGGCTCCGGCAAGTCCACGCTCATGCACGTGCTCGCGCTCCTCGACGCACCGAGTTCCGGCACCGTCGAGCTCGAAGGGGTCGACACGAGCACCCTCCGCGGTCGCCGCCTCAACACGACCAGGAACAAGACCTTCGGGTTCGTGTTCCAGCAGTTCTTCCTCACCGCCAACGCGACGGTGCTCGAGAACGTCCTGCTCCCCATGAAGATCGCCGGCGTCCGCCGCGGTGACCGACGTCGCCGGGCGCTCGCCGCGCTCGCGCAGCTCCAGCTCGAGGACAAGGCGCGCAACCGTGCGGTGAACCTCTCCGGCGGGCAGAAGCAGCGGACGGTGATCGCCCGCGCGCTCGTCAACAACCCGCGGATCATCTTCGCCGACGAGCCGACCGGCAACCTGGACACGGCGACCGGCGCCGTCGTGGAGGACATCCTGTTCTCCCTCAACCGGGAGAGCGGCATCACCCTCATCGTCGTCACGCACGACGAGGAACTGGCGGCACGATGTGATCGGCGGATCCTCATCCGAGACGGACTGCTCGTCGAGGACGAGGCGGTGGCCGCATGAGAACCGTCGACCTCATCGGGACCGCCGTCGCGAACACGTTCCGGTCCAAGACCCGGACCATCCTGACCATCCTGGCGATCTTCGTCGGAGCGTTCACCCTCACCCTCACGAACGGGCTCGGCACCGGCATCAACGCCTACATCGACGACACGGTGTCGAGCGTCGGCGCGTCCGACACGATGACCGTCACCAAGACGGCCGACACCGGCGGCGGGCTGGGTGGGGCCACGAGCGGGCCGAAGGAGTACGACCCGGACGCGGTCGCCTCCACCGGTGCCGGTGCGCCGGGATCGACCGTCGTCGCCCTCACGCCGACCGATCTCGACGAGCTCGGCGGGATCGACGGCGTCCTCGACGTGCAGGCCGTGAAGTCGATCTCGACCGACTACATCGAGTCGGGCGGCGGCACGAAGTACGTCGTCGGTGTCGGCGGCCTCATCTCCGGGCAGAGCGTCACACTGCTGGACGGTGCACAGCCCGACGACGACACCGACACGCTCCAGCTCGTGCTCCCCACCTCCTATGTGGAACCGCTCGGCTTCGGAAGCGACGCCGACGCGGTCGGGCAGACGGTCACGGTCGCCATCACGGATGCGCAGCGCACGCAGCACACCGTGGACGCGACGGTCGTCGGAGTCGCCGAGGAGAGTCTCGCCTCGCCCACGGGCGCCTCGATCGTGCCGAACGCCGCGCTCACCGACCTCCTCTACGAGACGCAGAACATCGGCGTCCCGTCCGACCAGGTCGAGCGGTACGCGCAGGCGTCCATCCGGTTCAGCGCGGACGCCACCGACGAGCAGGTCACGGCGTTGAAGGACCGACTCGCCGACGCGGGCTACACCGGCACGACCGTCGCGGACCAGCTCGGCACCATCAAGACGGTGATCGACGGGATCGTCCTCGTCCTCAACGCCTTCGCGATCATCGCCCTCCTCGCGGCCAGTTTCGGGATCGTGAACACCCTGCTCATGTCCGTGCAGGAGCGCACCCGCGAAATCGGGCTGATGAAGGCCATGGGGATGGGTAGCGGGAAGGTCTTCGGGTTGTTCAGCCTCGAGGCCGCGTTCATCGGTTTCCTCGGCAGTGCGATCGGCGTCGGTATCGCGGTGCTGGCCGGCACCGGCATCAGTGCCGCGCTGTCCGGATCGCTCCTCGCCGACCTGCCGGGCCTCGACCTCATCGCGTTCGACCCGGTGTCGCTCGGGATCATCGTCCTGGTCGTCATGGTGATCGCGTTCCTCGCCGGGACCCTGCCCGCCGCCCGTGCCGCCAAGGCCGATCCGGTGGAGTCGCTCCGCTACGAGTGAGATCCGGCGGAGGGTCCGTGGTGACGGCTGTGGGGCGTGGCGGAAGCGGCGCCCCACAGCCGCGCCGGCGCCAGGTTGAGGAGCAGCACCGGCGCAGACGCTCAGGTCACGTCTGCAGCGTCCACGTTACGACCAGCGGAGGCTCACCACCCGACCTTGAGGACCCGCGCCCGCTGCCCTATCCTCTCCGTTCCGGCGTGGTGACGTGCTCTGCTCGGAGCCCGATGCCGATGAACCTCGCCGCGAGCGGCCG
Organism: Plantibacter sp. MCCC 1A11337; assembly: GCF_013349365.1. Lineage (NCBI taxonomy): Bacteria > Bacillati > Actinomycetota > Actinomycetes > Micrococcales > Microbacteriaceae > Plantibacter > Plantibacter sp. MCCC 1A11337. Next base: position 536,501 of record NZ_JABJWX010000002.1, read on the forward strand.
GACGACCGGGCCGGCGAGCCGCATGAGGCGGATCACCCACTGCGGTGCGATTCGGTCGCCCGTGGTCGTGCGGGAGATCACCCGGTGTCCTGCCCCGCTGGATGCGCTGCATGATCCTGACCGGCTGCTCGCGTCGACGTTGGACGGCAGCGAGGACTTCGGACGGTGCGTCCCCAGCGGCGAGGTGGCCGGCGATCGCATTGGACAGGGCGACCGCATCCTGGATCGCGTAGTTGACCCCGACACCGAACATCGGTGACATCGCGTGCGCTGCGTCGCCGATGGCGATGAAGCCCGGGCGGTACCAGCGGTCGAGGCGGTTGAGCTGGACCGAGAGGAGCTTGACCTGGTCCCAGTCGGTCAAGGTGTCGACCACCGGACGCAGGACGGGCGCAGCATCGACGATGCGCTGCCGGAGCGACGGCAGGCCCTCGGCTCGGAACAGCTCCGCGCCGCCCTTCCGGATGACCATGCCGGACTGGTACCGGTCACCCCGGTCGATCGTGAGGACCATGCCGCGCGGCGAGAGGTAGGCGAGGGTCGGCGGCGGCGGGTCGGCGGGCTTCGGCAGGCTGAACCACAGGACGTCGATCGGGACGCCGCTCTCGTCGGGGATGAGTCCGGCCGCGTCGCGGAGTGCAGAGGTGCGTCCGTCCGCCGCGACCGTGAGGGTGGCCCGGATCTCGACGTCGGTGGAGGTGCCGGCCGCCGGGTCGGTGTCGGCCGCTGCGCCGTCGGCGGTCGTCGTGGTCGCGCGCAGGCCGCGGACCCGGCCCCGCTCCACGATGAGGCCGGTCGCCTCGGTGCGGAGACGGAGCTCGAAGTTCGGCAGTGCGGCGGCCTCCTCGGCGAGGAAGTTCAAGAAGTCCCACTGCGGCGCGAGGACGAGGAAGCGGTCGGGCGCCGGCAGGGTGCGGAAGTCGACCATCGTCATCCGCAGGCCGTCGATCACGGCGTCCATCGTCTGCAACCGGTTGAGCGGCAGCCGCAGGAACCGCTCGCGCAGGCCGAGCTCGCCGAGCAACTCGATGGTCGAGGGGTGGATCGTGTCGCCGCGGAAGTCTCGGAAGAAGTCGGCGTGTTTCTCGAGCACGGTCACGCGGAGGCCGGCCCGGGCGAGGAGGTAGCCGAGCACCATGCCGGCCGGGCCGCCACCCGCGATGACGCAGTCGCGGTCGGGGGTGTGGTCGCCGTGATCGCTGTCGGTGCGGGTCGTCGGTTTCATCGCGCTGCTCCCGTCGGTCTCTTCCGGACACTACTCCGGAACCAATATCGTCGACATCATGCGTGTGTTGCAGCGGGTAGGAGTGCCGCTTCTCGTGTTCGGAACGATCGTGCTCGCGCTGTCGGCGTGCTCTGGTGGGAGTGGGCCCGGTGGTGACTCCGCCGGTAGTGCATCGCCCGCTGCGACGGTGCCGGCGGAGACGTCGAGCGGGGGCTCGGGAGACGGATCGCCCTTGCAGGTCGACTGCGCGGCGGTGCAGGCGGCCGTCGCGCCGTACATCGAGGGACTCGTGGCGCGGGAGGACAACGGGGCGGACGAGTACGGGACCCTCTGCGGCTGGGAGGCGCCGGAAGGGACGATCGACGCGGCGGACATCCGATCGGTGGAGGTCGTCGTCTCGCCGGAACCGAGTGAGGCGCTGTCGGCCGATGAGCTCGCCGCCGCTGGGCTCACGCCGATCCCGGATACGACCATCGAGGCTGCCGGCGGGATCGCGTACAGCGCGACGGTCGAGACCGGAGTCGCCGCGGTGATCGTCACGACGGTGGTGCTGCCGGACGCCGAAGTGTCCGTCACCGGCGGGCAGTGGGCGGGTCATCCGTCGCTCGACGGGCCTGCCGCGGTCGAGGTCGTGAAGGCGCTCACGGGTCGGTGAGCGGACTGGGAGCATGTCGCCCTTCGGCACGCTCGGCGACCGAGACCGTTCCCTGAGTACCCCCGGTCCGCGAGCAACCCTCGCCGGTCCCTGAGCAACCCTTCCCCGTTCCCTGAGCAACCCTTCCCCGTTCCCTGAGCAACCCTTCCCCGGTCCCTGAGCTTGTCGAAGGGCGCACGTAGGCACTTCGACAAGCTCAGTGACCGGAGGAGGTCCACCCGAATCCCCTCCGCTCCTCGAGCAACCCTTTCCCGGTCCCTGAGCCTGTCGAAGGGCGCACGGAGAACCCGGCGAATCCGGCATGCCTCTCCCGGTCCCTGAGCCTGTCGAAGGGCACACGAGGAGACTTCCACAACCGGCTCGACTCAGCATCTGGAATGTCAGTGGTCCATGGTGGACTTGTCCCATGACCGAGACCACCATCACCGCGATCCGCGCGAGCGACGAATACGCCGCACGCCTCGCGGAGTTCTCGGACCACTTCGCGGAGATCCAGCGTCGGCGTGCTGCTCTGGACGCCGAGGAGGCTCGGCTCCTCGCCCGTTCCGCCGCTTACGCGGACGCCTTCGCCGACGCCACGGTTCCGGCGATCTTCCCGCCGGCGGAACGTCAGGCCCTCTCGCGTCGGTCGACGTGTGCGGCGCTCGCGATGGCGACGCGCACGCCCGAGCAGACGGTTCAGCGTGCGACCAACGATGCCGAACTGCTCGTGAACGAAGCGCCGGCTGTACTCGCCTCGCTCGAAGCCGGTCGTATCTCGGCGCGGCATGCGCAGACGATCATCGACCAGCTCAGTGACGTCCCGACCGCAGGGCGAGCGGTGTTCCTCGCCGAGGTCCTGTCGGTCGCCGAACACTCCACCAATGCGTACCTCCGGAAGCGTGCCCGCGTTCTGCGCGAGCGCCTCCACCCGGAATCGATCACCGCACGCGCAACCCGTTCAGAGGCTGACCGTCGGATCGAATTCGAACCCGCCGCCGACGGCATGGCCTGGGTGCACCTGTTCACCACCGCGCCGATCGCGCAGGGCATCATCGAGCGGGTCGAGACGGCAGCGGCGGAATCGCGCAAGGCCGGCGACACCCGCACCTGCGGACAGCTGCAGGCGGACGCGCTCGCGGCGCTTGCGCTCACCGGTGTCACGCCGGACGACGTGATGTTGAGCCTGGTGCTCCCGCACCCGATCGAGGTCCAGGAGCACATCACGCCGACCGTGCAGATCACGGTCCCGGCGCTCACGATGGCCGGCGTGAGCGATGCCCCGGCCGTGCTCGACGGGTACGGACCCATCGACCCGGAGACCGCAGCACGTATCGCCGTGAACGCCCCGAGCTTCACCCGGATCCTGGTCCAGCCCGAGACCGGCGCAGTCCTTTCCGTCGGCCGGAATCAGTACCGCGTTCCGGCCGACCTCCAACGCGCTGTACGCCTGCGGGACGGCACCTGTCGAGCACCGGGCTGCGGGAGACGTGCCCGGGCTTGCGACCTCGACCATTCCGTCGCCTGGGAGGACGGCGGGACGACGGATGTCGGGAACCTCGCCTGTCTCTGTCGACATCACCATCGGATGAAGCACCTTCCGGGATGGAATCTCGACCATGGTCCCGGTGGGGTGCTCGAGTGGACGACACCCGACGGCAGATACCACCGGACCGAACCTGACCCCGCCCCGTTCTGACCCGTTTTCGGTCCCTGAGCCTGTCGAAGGGTTCTTCGTGGGCACTTCGACAGGCTCAGTGACCGGGAGAGGTGTGCCCGGAACCGTGGCGCGCGCGTGGGCACTTCGACAGGCTCAGTGACCGGAAGAGGTGTGCCCGGGACGATGAGGTGTGCTTGGGGCACTTCGACGGGCTCAGTGACCGGGGGAGCTGTGCCCGGAACCGTGGCGCGCGCGTGGGCACTTCGACAGGCTCAGTGACCGGGGAGAACAGGCTCAGTGACCGGGGAGAACAAGCTCGGTGACCGGGAGAGGTGCGCCCGGATGGAGCCGGTCCCTGAGCCTGTCGAAGGGCAGCCGGGTTGCACACGCTCCGTGGACAGGGAGCTGCTTCCGGGACCACCTCCGCACCCCGCCGGGTAGGCTCCAAAGGTGGGCACCGACGAAGACCAGATGCTGTCACTCGTATACGCGAGCACGGCGACACAGCCGTTCAGCGACGACGACCTCACCGCCCTGCTCGCCACCTGCCGCGAGAACAACGCCCGCGCACAGCTCACCGGCATGCTCGTCCACCGCGACGGCCGGTTCCTGCAGGTCCTCGAAGGACCGGAGCCCGCCGTCCGCGAGCTCATGGAGACCCTCGCCGCCGATCCCCGCCACACCGGCATCCGCGTGATGTTCGAGGAGCCCATCCGCGAACGCCAGTTCGCCGCCTGGACGATGGGCTTCGAACGCGCTGACACCGCCACCGGCACCGATTCGGAGACCGAGCTCGACGGCTACCGCGACACCTTCGACGACCTCGACCGCGACGACCCGACCGCCACCATGCGCGCGCTGCAGGAACTCGCCCGCTGGTTCCGCAGCCGCGCCACGCGGAGCTGAGCCGCGCTCAAGCCCGCGCTCACACCCGCAGTCAGCCTGCGAGGTTGCCGATCGGGCTGTCGTCAAGGTTCGCGAGCAGCTCCGCGACGTCGCCGTAGACCGCGACCGCACCGGCGTCACGGAGCTCCTGCTCACCGAAGCCACCGCTGCGCACCCCGATGCACTCCACGCCGGCCCGCGCAGCCGCCTCGATGTCCCAGACGGCATCGCCGACCATGACCGCCCGCGACGCCGGGACGCCAGCACGATCGAGCGCGACCTCGACGATGTCGGGCTCCGGCTTGGCGGTCTCCACATCACCGGAGGAGGTCGCGGCGAAGATCGCATCGTCGACGTCGAGCAGCTCCCGCAGGATCTCGAGCTCGTTCTCCGGAGCCGACGTCGCCAGCACGACTGCGATCCCGCGCCCCGCCAACGCTCCAAGCAGCTCGCGCGCACCGCCGATCACCCGCAGCCGGGAGGTGTTCTGGAGGTAGTACTCGCTGTGCAGCTCCTTCGCCCGCTCGCCGTACTGCTCGACCTCGTCGGAACCGTCCAGCAGCGATTCGAGCAGCTCGCCACCGTCCTTGCCGATCGAGCGGTGGATCCGCCACGCGTCGACCGGTCTGCCGGCATCGGCGAACGCACGATCCCAGGCGTCGACGTGCAGGTAGTTCGAGTCGACGAGCGTCCCGTCGATGTCGAAGAGCACCGCGATGCGGTCGTCGGAGTTCTCGGGGACGGTGGTGTCAGCTGGTTCGGACATGCGTTTATTCAATCCCGCGAGCCCGCGATTGTGAAGCGGTGGTCATTCGTCGCAGAACGTGCGAGCCCGCCGTGCCGACCGCTACTGGAACCGACTCGTGAGGACCACCGAGCTGGTCGCATCGTCGAGGAACACCTGCGTCACCCGGCCGTCCTGCGAGAAAGCGTCGTCGAGAGCGGACGCGCGCGCGAACGGTCCCGGCGGCAGCGCGTCGTCGAGTCCGGGGTCGAGGTCCGGAAGCTCCGCGCCCACGTCCGAGCCCGCCTCATCGGGTTCGAGCGCCCGCAGTTCCGCGTATCCGGCCTCGTCCAGGACGACGACCGCATCGATCCAGTACGTGCTCGGGCCCGGAACCCGCGCGTCGCCCATGGTCCCCGACATCCACGTCGCCGAGAGCGCGCTGGCGAGTTGTGGGAAGCGCTCGGTGAGGGGGCCGAGTTCGTGCCGGATCTCCCCGGTGCCCGAGTGGGTCGCGGCGTCCGATGCGGATGCGGATGCCGCCGTCGTCCGGTCCGGCGAGGGCGACGTCGCGCAGCCTGCGAGCAGACCGGCGACGACGACCGCCGTGGCCACGAGGGTCGCGCGCGGCGCGAGACGGCGACGTCGATCGTGCAGCCGAGCAGTCGTGTCCATGCCTGCAGCCTAGAGGTCTCCGACGACTGTCCGTTCGGCCAGTCGGGGACTGTGCGGCGGGCTGGGGCGCCCTGGGCCGCCCGCTACGAGGCTGAAGACATGAACGTACCAACCTCTCATCCCATCGAGGCCCGCGGGCTCCGGAAGACCTTCCACGGTCGCCCGCGCGTCGACGACGTGTCCTTCACCGTCGACCCCGGCCGGGTCGTCGGACTCCTCGGTCCCAACGGTGCCGGGAAGACCACCACCATCCGTCTGCTCCTCGGTCTGGTCCGTCCTGACGCGGGCGACGGTCTCATCCTCGGCCGCCCGTACCGCCAGCTCGAGCACCCCGCTCGTTCCATCGGCGCCGTCCTCGACGCCGGTGGACTCCACCCGGCCCGCACCGGGCGGCAGCACCTCCGCATCGCCGCCGCACGGATCGGGGTCGACGCGGCCCGGATCGACGCGGTCCTCACCGAGGTGGGGATGACCCGCGACGCCGACCGTCCTGCGGCCGGGTATTCGCTCGGCATGCGTCAGCGGATCGCGATCGCCGCAGCCCTCCTCGGCGAGCCTGCCGTACTCATCCTCGACGAGCCGTCGAACGGTCTGGACCCGGCCGGCATGCAGTGGCTGCGACGCCGGCTGCGTGCGTTCGCCGACGCGGGTGGGACGGTGCTGCTCTCGTCCCACCTTCTGTCCGATGTCCAGGACATCGCGGACGACGTGGTCGTCATCACCGACGGTCGCGTGCTGGCCCAGTCGTCGATGGTCGACATCCTCGCCGCATCGGGCGGTGACCTCGAGGCGTACTACCTCCAGGTCACCGGAACCGCCCAGCTCACCGAGAACAGGGAGGTGCGCTGATGTTCCGCGCTGAACTCATCGGGCTCGTCACCACGACCGCGACGAAGGTCACCGCGGCGGTCGCCGTCGTGGGACTCATCGTCACGCAACTCGCCTTCGTCACGCTCATGCCCGCCCTCGCCAGCGGTGACGTCGGCCCGGGCCTCGACGCCCTCGGGAGCGACTTCCCCGTCCTGGACCTCGCCTCCCGTGCGGTCCAGCTCGACGCGATCAACCCCCTCGGTGCGTCGATGGGCAGCGGCTCAATCGGTGTCGCCCTCCTCGCCGTCACGCTGCTCGGTGTGCTCGCCGGTACGAGTGACGACCGCTACGGCGGCATCGTCGGTGCCGCCCTCGCCTCGCCGAAGCGGTTCCGCATCGTCGCCGCAAAGGCGGGCGCGGTCGCACTCGTCGGCGCCGCCCTCGGTGTCGTGCTCGCCCTCGTCAGCCTCGTGACCCTCGCACTGACCCTGCTCGCCTCGGGGACGCCGTTCGTCCTCGACGCCGCGGACCTCGCCGCACGCTTCGGGCTCGGTGTCCTCGCCGTGACCGCACTGTCGGTCATCGGCCTCGCGGTCGGACTCATCGTCCGCACCCAGCTCGCCGGCGTGCTGACGATGATCGCGGTCCTCATCCTCGAACCGATCGTCGTCTCGTCGATCCAGTTGGTCGGCGGCGGTACTCCGCCGGTCTGGACCCAGTTCCTGCCTGTCGCCCTCGCACAGGGCGTCATCCACGGCGGAACGGACGGGCTCGGACCGTTCGTCGTCATCCTCGCCCTCGTGGCCCTCACCGCCGCCCTCACTGTGGCCGCATCCGCTGCGCTCTCGCGCCGCGACATCTGAAAGGAATCACCCACATGAACGACCAGACCCAGACCCACACTCAGACCAAGACGCAGCACCAGACCCGTCACCGCACGCTCATCGCCGTCTCGGCCGCCGCCGCGCTGCTCGCCGGAACCGTCTCCCTCAGCGCCTGCTCCAGCGCCACAGAGCAGACCGCCGGCACCGGCTCCGAATCGGGCCCACTGCAGGACCGGATGCAGTCGCTCGTCGACGCCGGCTACCCCGCGGCGCTCGCCTCGGTGACCGGACCCGACGGCAGGTCCATCGAGGTCGCCGCCGGCATCGGTGACCTCGCGACCGACGAGCCGGCCCCGGTCGACGGCGAGGTGCGGATCGCGAGCAACACGAAGATGTTCGTCGCGACCGTCGTCCTGCAGCTCGTCGAGGAGGGGACGGTCGCCCTCGACGCGCCGATCGACACCTACCTGCCGGGCCTCGTCACCGGCTCGGGGATCGACGGCACCCGCATCACGGTCCGCCAGCTGCTGCAGCACACGGCGGGCCTCCCGGAGTACGCCGACCAGATCGCCGCCGACGCGTTCGCCGCCCAGGAGCGCTACATCTCGCCGCGCGACATGCTCGACATCGCCCTCGCGAAGCCCGCGGTGTTCGCGCCGGGGGAGCGCTGGGAGTACAGCAACACGAACTACCTCGTGCTGGGTCTGCTCATCGAGGCCGTCACCGATCGAGCGCTGCCGCAGCAGATCGACGAGCGCATCGTGGAACCGCTCGACCTGGAGCACACCTACTTCCCGGCACCGGGCGAGCGCGAGCTGCGCGGAGCGCACCCGAAGGGCTATCACGCCAAGACGGTCGGCGAGCTGCTGGACATCACCGCCCTCGACCCCTCCTTCGCCTGGTCCGCCGGGGCCATGGTGTCGACGCCGCACGAGCTCGACGTGTTCATGCAGGCGCTGCTCGACGGTGACCTGCTGGACGAGGAGAGCCTCGCCGAGATGCAGACCACGGTGCCCGCCGGCGACGAGCTGTGGCCGGAAGCGAGCTACGGACTTGGCCTGCAGCGGTACCCGCTCAGCTGCGGTGGCGCCGCGTGGGGACACGGTGGCGACATCCCGGGGACCCAGACGCGCAACGCGGTCGGTCCCGACGGGACGGCCGTCACCATCGCGGTCACCTCGCTGCCGTGGGCGGTCGTCTCGCCCGACGACAACGAGCGGTTGATGGAGCAGTACCGGATCGTCGTCGACGCCCTCGACGCCACCCTCTGCGAGCGATGACCGCTGCTCACCGGACGCCGAGCGCCGGCCCCCACCGGGGTCGGCGCTCGGCGTGGTTGACTCGACCCATGACCTCTCCCGCACGGCCCGCCTCGCTCGCGGCCCGTCTGCGCTCGGCGCTCCCGCCGGTCCTGGTCCTCGCCGGTGCGGTGGGGTACCTCGGGGTCGTCCCGTGGGTCGACGAGCTGCACGCCGTGCCGGGTCGGATCCCGCCGTGGGTGCATGTGGCCCTGGTCGTGCTCCAAGCCGTCGCGCTGCTGCTGCGGAGCCGGTACCCGGTCATCGTGTTCGGGGTCGTGGTCGCGCTCGACCTCGTGATCCTCGGCAGCACCGGCGGTGAGCTCGGCCTCGGCTCGTTCGGGGTGATCCTCGCCACCTACGCGCTCGCCCGTCGCGAGGACCGTCGAACGGTGGTGGCCGCACTGGTGACGGGCGCGGCGGCCACGACGGTCGTCGGCGGCATCGCGATGGCCTTCGGGTCGTCCGAGGAGCCGCTCATCCTCGTGTTCGCGGCCGTCGCGCGCATCGTGCTGCAGTACGTGCTCCCGGCCGGTGTCGCCGAGTACGCACGGGGGCGCGAGCGCCTGCTGTCGGCGATCGAGGACCAGGCGCGTATGGCTGAGAACGAGCGACGGATCAGTGTGCAGAACGACCTCCGCGCCGAGCGCACCGCCCTCGCCCGGGAACTGCATGACATCGCCGGGCACCACCTGTCGGGGATCATCGTCAGTGCCCAGGCGGCCAGCGCGCTGGTCGAGCGCGACCCGGAACGCGCTCGGGCGATGCTCCAGACAGTGCAGTCGGACGCACGGACGACGCTCGTGGATCTGCGGCGGACGGTCGGCCTGCTGCGCAGCGACGATGCGGACGGTCGGCGCGGCGGAGACGGATCGACGCTCGGTCCGGCGACCACTCCGACGATCGCGGCGATCCCGGAACTCGTCGAGGCGGCGCGGTCGCGGGGGCAGCACGTCGCGTACACCGTGACCGGTGAGCCTCGGGTGCTGGGTCCGCTCGCGGAGACGGCCGCGTACCGGACCGTCCAGGAGTCGCTCGCGAACGCCGCCCGGCATGCGCCCGGAGCCGTCTGTCGTGTGGCGGTGCGGTTCGAGGCGGATGCGATCGAGCTCACCGTGACGAACGCCGCATCGTCGCAGCGGCCTGCGTCACCGTCGCGCGACGGCTATGGCCTCTGGGGCATGCGCGAGCGCGCGGAACTCATCGGCGCGCGATTGACCTCGGCACCCACGGACGAGGGCGGGTGGCGCAACCGCCTGACCATCCCTGACGAGCACCGCCCCGACGAGCACCGTCCCGACCAGCAGGGTCCCGACCAGCATCGGAGTGATTCATGATCCGCCTCCTCATCGCGGACGACCAGGCGGTCGTCCGCGCCGGCCTCTCGGTGATCCTCGGTGCCGAGCCCGACATCGAGGTCGTCGGTGAAGCGATCGACGGTGCCGACGTGGTGCGCTTGGCGAAGGAGCTGCGTCCGGACCTGATCTGCATGGACATCCGGATGCCGGGCACGGACGGGATCGCGGCGACCCGCACGATCACGGCGGACCCGGAACTCGACGCCGACGTCCTCATCCTCACGACCTTCGACGTCGACGCGGACGTGTTCGCGGCCCTCGAGGCCGGTGCGGCCGGCTTCCTCCTGAAGGGCGCCGATGAGGCGACGTTGCTCGCCGCGATCCGGTCCGTCGCGGCGGGGGAGGGGACGCTCGATCAGCGCCTCACCCGTCGCATCCTGCGCGAGTTCTCGGAGCGCCGGCGGGAGACGCCCGCGGCCGCGATGGCACCGGCGGAGTCGCCGCTCACCGACCGCGAGTTCGAGGTCCTCGACCTCCTGGCGAAGGGACTCTCCAACGCGGAGATCGCCGACCGCCTCTTCGTCGAACCCACGACGGTGAAGTACCACCTCGCCGGTCTGCTGCAGAAGACGGGAGCGCGCGATCGCCTGCAGGCCGTGCTCTGGGGGATCCGAGCGGGGCTCGTCGACCCGCGGTGAGCTGTGGGCGCCGCACGCGAACGACATAATATATTTTCAGCCAGCGCCTACGCCGATAGTGATCAGTCGGTTTGCCAGCGGTGGCCCTGTGGCCAGTCGTCTGCGAGCCCGAGCAGCTTGCGAGCGTCGAGGGCCTCGCGCTTATCTGTGCTTTCGCCGTTCCACTCGTGAATCACGCCAGGGAACATCGGCTCGCTTGGCAGCGGGTATAGCGGGTCGGGGTGCACCCATAGCGATACGCGAGAGTGAGTCGGATCGTGGAGTGAGAGCTGATCGACGATCAAGACCCCCGAAACCCGACGATTCTTCCAAGCGCCCGGTGATCCGAAGTAGCCGTCGCGGTTGCGCACGCCGCGCGATGTGAGCTCCTCGCCGGGGTTGTGTCCGTCGAGAACCCAAGACACAGATCCATAGAGGGCATTGAAGACCTCCTCATCGTCCTCGTCGAACGTCGCTGTGCCGACGGCTATGACAAACGGCGCCTCGAAGTGGCCGTACCTCCTCGCCTTCGTCTTAATCGCGGCGACGAGTTTCGCCCCATCATCGATGAACTGGGCTTCAGCGTGGGCATAGATGCCAATGGACCGCCTGACATTCCCGCGGCTGTCTCGCTTGACAGGGATGGCCGTGATATCGACGCTCCAACCGTTTTGCTCGAAAGTTCGTGTCGGCAGATCGTCCGTGTCAACCGAATCGGGATCAAGCGCTGCGAGCCACTTCCGAATCTGCTCGCGGAAGATCTTGGCGGGCGCGCTGCTACGGGCTTGCGTGATCGAGTTCGTCATGAGGAAGAAGTTGTCGTCGCCTACCTGGTCGAGCACCGCCAGGAGCACCTTCATTCGATTCGCGGCCGCGATATCGGATGGCGACGAGCCGGGTGCAATAGCTTCGACGAACACGCGACGCGTTTCCCGGCTTGCGAGGAAGTCGGGCCTGCGGGATGTGTGATCAAGCTCGGGGTGTATTACGACCTCATGGCCGCCGCGGACCAAGCACTCGTGCAGGTACAACTCAAGAAAAGCACTTCGAGCCTTCGCGTCGTCCGCACGGAGAGCCGCCCTTACCTCCGCGTAGTCACGCCCGTGGAGCCGGTCAGCCCACTCCTGATGAAGCGTGCGGCTGTGCCGCCACTGTGAGCCACCGGCCCGATTGAAGAAGGCAAACGAGGTCTCATCGTTGCGTTGCGGGGAAAGGTCGGTCCGTTCCCGGTCGTCATAGATCGGCCGCCTCACGCCGGGCACTGTCGATCCAACAGGCTGAGTGCTTTGAGATTGATGGCATCTGAAAGCTCGCAGAAGGGCAGCATTTCCCGAGAGTAGTGGTCAGACGACGAGCTTCGCCAGGGTCGGGCGCTGCTGTGGTCAGAAACGATCGTTTTCGGTGCAGCATGGGCGCGTTGGGCCGAGTCGGGCGACACGCCGTGTCGACGTCAACCGAAACTGTCACCCGAAACCACCTTGCTCCGAAACTGCCTACCGACCGTTATCGGTGGGTGGCCGTAGGTTTCTGCTATGGCCAACGTGATCGGGTACGCCCGCGTTTCCACTCGTGAGCAGAACCCGGAGTCTCAGGAGCGAGAGTTGCTCGCTGCAGGTGCTTCACGAGTCTTCGTCGACCGCGGTGAGTCGAGCCGTGTGTCCGAGCGCCCTCAGTGGGTTGCCTGCCTCGACTACCTCCGTCACGGCGACACGCTCGTGATGCGCGCGCTGGATCGCATCGCTGGTTCCGAGGTCATGGCGATCCAGACGATCGCCGAGCTCCATGACCGAGGTGTGAACATTCGCAGCCTGACGGAACCGGAGATCGATACCACGACCCCGATGGGACGCGCGCTGTTCGGTATCGTCGCGGTCTTCGCTCAACTCCGCGTCGACACCATTCGAGACAACACTCGTCGAGGCCTGGCGAATGCTCGGGCTCAAGGCCGGATCGGAGGCCGGCCCTCAGTTATGACCGAACGCACTGCAGAAGCGCTCCGCATGCGATCCGAGGGGCGCAGCGTCGCTCACATCGCCAAAGTGCTCGGCGTCGGAGCTTCGTCGGTATCGCGGGCGATCGCGAAGGTGTCGATGTGAGGCAGGAGCCTGAAGCGGCGGTGCAGGCGCTCGTTCGGCAGCTCAGCCTGATCGAGGAACTCGAGTGCCATCGTGACGGGAGGCACTTCGACCTCGCGTTGCCGGCTTCCGACCTCGCAGGCGACGACGCTTTTATGGACTACCTCCAGACGAGCCATCTCGTCGGGAACTGTCTGTCTGTTTCGCTTGACGCGTTGCGCACTGTCCGCCTCGTGCTCCTGGATCCTCACGTCCAAGGCGGGCTCCGGCTGCCGATGGTCGCGCAATACGCCATTCTGCGCACTGCAACAGAAGCAGCAGCGCTGGCAACCTGGCTACTCCAGTCGCACGATCGCGGAGAACGGGTCGGCAGATCGTTGCAGGTCCGAATGGATGACGTACTCCGCGATGACCAACTCGCGACAGTCATCACGGATTCGCTCCCTGGAGACAGCAAAGCTGTCGTCGCCGAGCATCAGCGCCATCGTCGTGAAAACGCGAGGCAGATACGCGAACGGAAAGCGCACCTCCGGGCCCTTGCTGCTGTCGCCGGCATCGATGTGACGGTGTTTCAACGAGGGCTTCCCGGGTTCGGGCCGATCATCGCCCAGGCCTCTAGTGAGATCGGTAGTAGGAGCACGGTAGCTCGCGCCACCTGGCAAATGATCAGCGGCCTCACTCATCCGTCTGCATCGCGGACCATGACGCTATCCGCCGTCGACTTCCAAGACGACACCTCCAACCGGGCCCTGTTCACCGCCGACCCAGCTGTCATCGTTCACGCGACGGACGCAGCCTTACGCTTTCACCTGGCGGCGCTTCGCCTGGCGTCTGTGCGCGGTGGGAACGCCGCGGTAGCGTTTGAGCGGAGCGCTGCTAGCTCGACATAACGAAGATTATCGGTCGTTTTCAAGGCGGATGCAGGCGCTCTTCTCAATCGACAGCGATGATGCCGGGGGAAGGTAGGGACTTCCAAGTCCGAGCCCGTTGTCGAGCGATTCCCGGTTGGCCGAGGCATACGATATCGCTCTACTTTCCGCGCGCCAAATCAAATTCAAACTGAATCGCTCCATCCACTTCTCTGGCCAGCTCATGCACTCGGGTCTCGAAATCTTCGAAACTCGCTTCCATGTCTGTCAAGGAGCGGAACGCCTCGACTGCGCCGGGAGTACCCCGGATCAACTCGGGCCACCTGTCCCAGCGCGCGATCATTGCTCGAGTAACGGGTGCTTTGAAATGGCGCATCTCCGCGAGGCCCAGTTGAGGTCCGCCCTCGTGATAGAGCAGCCGCACAATATCCATTTCGGTGACATCGCTGATGCGCTGAACTTCCCCAATGTATTCTGCTGAGAACTCGATTGCATCGTGAACGGACTCGATCCGTTCGGCCGCGTAGTCGGCCAGGAGCTGTGGAGCGGTGGCCAGATCGAGGCCCTCTCGCAGGGCGGTAGCCATGTCGTTCTGAATCTTGAATCCGTCCATGGGGACTGGCACCGGTCTGCCCATTCGCTCATAGGTGCGCTCGACGATGTCATCTGGGTCACCACCCCACCTGCTGAAGATTCCAGGTCGAAGGCGCTCTAAGAGGTCAGCCGTGAGCCAGGCGTATAAGTGCGCCAGCACGCGGAGAGCGTTCGGGCGCGACTCCTCGCGGTGGTACATCTCGTTACGGTAGTCATGGAGCCTGGCGAGCACGGGCACATACTCAGTCGGGATGTCGCCGTTCCAGGCAAGGACTCGAAGTTTGTCGGAGAAATCACGGCCGATGCTGCGCTTCTGGGTGTCCGAGAGCTGCCACCGCACGTAGTTGTCCTTCGCCTCGGCCCTCATGCGCTCTCGCTGGTTGAAGTCGTTTAGAACGATGGGAACCGGTTCCTGGTCTGGCCAGTATCCGTCGTGGCTGCCGCCCCACGAGCCCATAGCTAGGTGAGTCTGTGTCCAGCGGACCATCAAGGTCTCGACGGCGCTGTCGAGGAGTAGAAATGCTACGCGGAGGTCCTCTCTCCGATTTCGTAGGAGAGCGTCACGAGCGATGAACACCTGGGCTGCTATCTCGGCTGCTCGTTGCATGCCCTGACAATATCTGCCGAAGTCGACGCGCTCGAAACGTCAGCGCGTGGCGCTGCTGCTTGTGGAGCAGGCGCGTTGCCCAGATGCCGCTACATTGCTGAGATGCCCCAGACTCATACGCAAGTCACGATGATCGGTGGTTTGGACGATCCCACCTCCACAGATCAGTTCATCATCGACCACCCCGACTCGAATCATCTGCGTCTCCTTGCACGTATTGCGAGCGACCTGGACATGGCTGAGCGGCAATGTCGCTTGTTCTTGGAGGAGGAAGGTCGTGACGACCCCCATGTCGACGCTCTGGCAGCATTTTCAGAGACGGCACTGGTCGCTATCGGTCGCCACAAACACGGCGCTGGCGGCGTGCTCCCACAGACTGTGCGCGAACGGATGACCGACGAGGAGAAGGATGAGCTTGAATGGGTGCTCAGCCTGCGCGACAAGTTCGTCGCCCATTCGGTGAACCAGCTCAGCCGGACCTTTGCGATGGTTGAACTCAACGAGACTGGATCGGTGCACGACGTCTTCGCAGTACATATGCGCGTCGTTGTTCCCCGTGATTTCGTGGTCCGAACGATGGCCCTTGCGGGCGTGCTTCGGGCCCATCTCGCAGCCGTCATTGCGGAAGCGTCAACTGAGCTAAGACGTAGGGTCGATGTCGATCACTCAATGTTTGAGGCTCGCGGTCAGATCCACCTCCAGGTGGTCGAAGCGGAGGCAATCGACTACATCAATCAGCCGCGAGGGAACTTCGGGATTTTCGAGGTTCCGGGCTGAACCGCGAAGCGTGAGATCCGCGACCCGTTCCGGCAGGCGAACGTTGTTGGCCTGAGTACTCAAAGATCGTTTCCGGAACCGCGCTGCTCGAAACCTCAAGCGGATGTGGTTCTGCCCGAAGTGGTGGTCTGGTGTCGGTAGAGAGTCGCACGGCTCCAGCCCACGAGTGCAGCTGCTTCGGCGGCCGTGCGGCCGCGGCTGCGGGCCTCGGTGACGATGGCGAGCTTTTCGGCGATGGTGTCAGGGTTCACTGGTGGGCGCCCGAAGCGGGTGCCCGATTCGCGCGCTGAGGCAATGCCGGCGTTTACGCGTTCGACGATGAGCTCGCGCTCGTACTCGGCCAAGGTAGCGAGCATGTGGAGCATCAGTCGGCCCGTTGACGTCGCAGGGTCGATCCCATCTGAAAGTGATCGCACGTGGATCCCGCGGCCGCGCAGGAGCTCGACGGTGTTGAGGACATCGATGAGGGAACGGCCGAGCCGGTCGATGCGCCACACGATCACAGTGTCGCCGGCCTCGGCATACTCGAGCAGCTTCGTCATCCCGGGACGTTCAATCGCGGTCTTGCTACCTGAGGTCACGTCCGCGAACACATCGCGTTTCTGGACGCCAGCGGCGAGGAGTGCGTCGAGCTGCAGCTGTGCGTCCTGGCCGGCGGTACTGACTCTGGTGTACCCGATCGGTCTCATGGCATCATCATGTCTCAGAAATCGGTACAAGTATAGATGAGACACGCCGCACGGTGAGACGAGTTTCTGAGACAGTTGACCGTCGGCGAGGATTGCAGCCTTCCGGGACTTAGCTCGACGCGGTCATCGAGGAGCCATGCGTCTCGTAAACCTGTTGCCCTTTGAGACGCTTTCAGATGTTCCTGATGAATAACGCCGTTAGGCCGGGCGCCGGTATCAGTCGTCCGAGGCGACGGATTGCCCTCGAATCGAGGCTCAGACCCCCCCAGGAGCGGTCCGCCGGGATACTTCGCGCTCGCAGGAGGACTGTCCTAGGTCCGCAATCACCTCGACGATGCGCCGTCCGGAAGCGTCTCGCCCACTTTCCCTTCGATGAGCTGCCGAAGCGACGCGATCTCGGTCGTGAGTGCTTCGATGTGCGCACTGGTGATCGCTTCGGATATGGCCTCCCTTTGCTCGACGCGCTCGACGATCCATGATGCGAGAGTGGCAGTGACGACACCGATGAGGGCGATCCCACCGATCATGACTCCGACGGCAACGAGCTGTCCGGTGTACGTCACGGGGAAGTAGTCGCCGTAGCCGACGGTGGTGATGGTGACGAATGCCCACCAGAGGGCCTGGCCAAGTGTCTGGATCGAGCCGTCACCGCCGCGTTCAGCATCAAGGACCGCAAGACCCGCGACGTACACCAGGAGGGTGGATGCGCCGGCGGCATAGATGATGACCCGTCCTCGGAAGGCGGCGCCGGCGGTCCGGTTCAGGATCGCCAGGAGCGTGACGAGCCGGAGCAGGCGCAATGGCCGGAGCATCGGGAGGACGACGATCGCGAGGTCGAGTAGGTGCGTGTAGAACCATCGCCATCGCGGTTTCGCGAGCACCAGATTGACGACGTAGTCGGCCACGAAGACCACCCACGTCGCCGCGATGATGACCTCGGCGACGCTTCCGCCGGGTTCGGCGATCACCTCGTAGGAGTACGCCGCGAGGAAGACGACCGCAGCGATCGCGAGGGGCCATTCGGTGAGCTTCTGCCAACGTCTCTGGGTCATGCGGCGAGCGTATCTGGAGGAGCCGTCCGCGTTGATGCGTTCGGCGGACTGTACTGGCGCCGAGCCTTCTTGAAAGCGCGCCCGCTGAAGGCTCTTTCACCGGGACCGACGAAGAATGAGCGGTAGCCGGTTATCGCTAACGGGTCGGCTTCGTCCACACAAGCGCATACCTCCACAGCGGCAGCCGGCGCCAGTTCGCTCCCGGCAGGACTCGGGCGGCGCTCCTTCGCACGTCGGCGTACGTGTGCAGCGGTGGCGCCGTCGGCGCGGAGTGTTCCCAGACGCCGAACCGTCGAGCGAGACGTCGATGCTGAATGAGTCCCGCAATGTCGTAGGCATGGTCGAGCAGCCGGGATGATCGGGCCAGACCGATGACGGCGACGACGCCTCCCGGGGTGGTGAGTTCGGCGAGTCGAGTCAGCGTCGTATCGAGGTCGGGCAGGTGGTGGATCGTCGCGACGGAAGCCACCACGTCGAACGAGGCGGGCGTGAGCGGAAAGGTCATGACGTCGCCCTCGACCCAGGTGACGTCCGACTGCTGGCGACGAGCTGATTCGAGTACCTGAGCGTCGGGATCGATCCCGGTCACCTGAGGCACGAGCTCGCGCAGCTCCATCGCCAGGAGTCCGTCTCCGGTACCGACGTCGAGCGCGGTGCGTGCTCCGGCCGGCACGACGTCGAGGATGTGCCGGTGGTAGTGGATGTTGTGGTTCCAACGGACCGGCGCATATTCCATCGCTCAAGACTGCCCGACGTATGTTCCACCTGATGCGTTCGATGCCGCGATAGCCACGTCAGAGCCTCCACTCGATAGATGGCAGCCGTCTACGTTTACGGCGGATACGCAAAGTGTCAGGCGGGCGGTGTGTTGTGTCGGCTGATGAGATCTGTTGCCAGTTCGACGATGCGTTGGCGGGCGCGTTCGGGGGCGAGCACTTCGATGTGATCGCCGAATTGCAGGAGCTGGCGTACGGACTCGACTTCGGGGTAGCTGACCGTGAACAGGTGCCACCCGTCTTCACTCGATCCGGTCGCTTTCAGACGGCTGCCCAAGATGCGTCGGGCGAGGTCGACGCGCGTTCCTCGCAACCTGACCGTCACCTCGACTTCCCCAGGGCCCTCGGAGCGGCGCTTCAGTTCGGCCCAGACCGATCGCAAGTCTTGATCTGATCGTGTCGCCGCGGGCTCGAGGAGAGCTTCATAGTGTTCAAGCCGTTCGAGGTTGAAGAGCTTTGCCGTTCCATCGTCATCGGCCACGAGATACCACCGCCCGGACTTCGAAACGAGCCCATACGGGTCGACGTCCCGACTGGTCGCGTGCTCGGCACCGCTTCGGCGGTAGTGGATTCGCAGCCGTGGGCGAGAGCGCAACGTCAACGCCAGATCTGCGACGTCCGTGTCGCGGGTTTCGGCGGCGAGCCACCCTGAGTTGTCGACGATGACGAGTTCGGCAAGGTCCGTGTCCCCGGCTGCGTTCGCAGCACGGCGGGCCGCGATCTTCCGAATGGCCATGTCGTGAGCGGCGGTGATCCCCAGCTGTGCGCGCTGCACGCTGTCGAGGCCGGCGAGCGAGAGCGAGTCCATCTCGGCTGGTTCGAGATGGGACGCATTCAGGCGCGCGCCGGGGAGGAGGACGATGCCACCGTGTCTCCCTCGCTCGGCATAGACGGGTACGCCGGCCGCAGAGAGTGCTTCCACGTCGCGCAGGATCGTCCGCACCGACACCTCCAAGCGCTCCGCCAGCTCCACGCTCGTCACGCGTTGGCGGGTTTGGAGGACGAGAAGCAGGCTCAGCAGCCGGGCGGCTTTCATTGGACAAGTTTCTCGTAAAACCTGACAACAGGTGGCGTGATTGGGCGATTGGGTTGTCTGACACCGCAAGCACCACTCGACAGGAGACACCCGATGCCCGCACCCAACCTCTTTCTGATCCAGGTCCAGGACGCTGAGGCTGCCACCGCGTTCTACAGCGACCTCTTCACGATCGAACCTGATTTCACCAGCCCGAGGTACGTCGCTTTCCCGGTTGCTCCCGGCGTGCTCTTCGCCCTCTGGTCCGGCCGCAACGAACACGCGGTGCCCAGCACCCCGCGCACGTTCGAGGTCGGGCTCATGGTTCCCGGTTCGGGGGCCGCCGTCGACCAGGTGTTCGACGAGTGGAAGGCCAAGGGCGTCACCGTCGTGGAGGAGCCACACGATGACGTCTTCGGTCGAACCTTCGTGATTGCAGACCCCGACGGGAATCTCATTCGCGTCTCACCCGTGGACTGATGCTCATGGCCCGTGACCTCGCTGATCATCTTCGCGTTCGCCGACTCGGACGAGACGCGCGGCGTGATGTTCTGGCTGCTCGGCTCGCTCGAGGGCGTGCGCTGGGACGACGTGGCACTCTGTGCGATCGTCGTCGTCGCCGGCTCGGTCCTGTGCCTCCGGTACGCCCATGCGCTCGACGCGTTCGCCTTCGGTGAGGACGTCGCGGCGTCGCTCGGCATCCACGTCGCGAGCACACGGGCGATCCTGCTCATCGCGACGGCGCTCATCACGGCGACGCTGGTGAGCGTCGCGGGGGCGATCGGCTTCGTCGGACTCGTGCTGCCCCACGCCGCCCGCCTGCTCGTCGGGCCCCGTCACGGGCGACTCATCCCGGCCACGGCGATCATCGGTGCGACCTTCATGGTCTGGGTGGATGCCGGCTCGCGCGTCGCGTTCTCACCGACGCCGCTGCCGGTCGGCGTCGGGACCGCGCTCGTCGGGGTACCGGTCTTCATCGCCCTGCTGGCCCGGAGACGGAGGCGCGGATGACCCTTCATGCAGAGAACGTCTCCTGGAACCGCGGCGGCGCGCTCGTCGTCGACGGCGTGACGCTGCGCCCCGAACCGGGCCAGACCGTCGGTCTCCTCGGTCCGAACGGGTCGGGCAAGTCGTCGCTCCTGCGGGTGCTCCACGGCCTGGTGAAGCCGACCGCCGGACTCGTGACGCTCGACGGTGTCGACCTGGCGTCGGTCGGTCGACGGCGGATTGCACGTTCGGTCGCATCGGTGACGCAGCACGCCGACACCGACGTCGACATCACGGTGCGCGACATCGTGCGACTCGGCCGGATCCCGCACCGCTCGGGACTCGGCGGTGACACCGCAGCCGACGAGACCGCCGTCGACCGTGCCCTCGCACACGTGGGCCTGCTCGACCAGGCCGGCCGACTCTGGCACACCCTCTCCGGAGGCGAACGCCAGCGGGCACAGATCGCGCGAGCACTCGCCCAGGAGCCACGCGAGCTCCTCCTCGACGAACCGACCAACCACCTCGACATCCGACACCAGCTGGAACTGCTCGACCTCGTCTGCGCGCTCCCGGTCACCACCGTCATCGCCATCCACGACCTCAACCTCGCCGCGATGTACTGCGACTCGGTGGTCGTGCTGCGGGCCGGCCGGGTGGTCGCTGCTGGGGCGCCGAGCGAAGTGCTGACCGCGGCGCTCATCGCGGACGTCTACGGCGTGGCGGCCGAGGTGACGCTGGATTCCCGCCGAGGGCACCCCGTCATCACGTTCACGCGATGATCCCACCCGTTCTGGGCACCACATGGCCCGAACACCGCGGGCTCCCTCACTCCGAGCGCTCGAGCGTGCCGATCTCTGTGCCGCTCCCGTCGAACACGACGAGGCTCGTGTCGGTCCAGGTGCCGGATGCTCCGCCCGACAACCAGGTGTCGACCCCCTCGCAGGCCATCCGCGTGGACGCCAGCGGCGCGAACTCGACCGTGTCGCCGTCGGCCGTCCACGAGCCCATGAGTCGGTTGCACCCGTCGGTCCCCGTCACCGTGCCGTCCTCCGCGAACACCAGCGACGGGCTGTTCTGCGCGTCGGCGTCTCCCCAGACGCCGACGACACCGACAGCGTCGCCGGACTCGGCGGACGCAGTGGTCGAGGGGTCGGCGCCGCTTTCGGCCTCGGAGGCGCATCCCGCGAGGGCGATCGCGAGCACTGCTGCACCGATGACGCCGAGGCCCGCGGTGCGCCCCCGCTTCGATCCGCTACCTGTGAACATGTCCATCCCCTCCGGAGGCCGCCCGGCCGTGACTGGCTCGATGCTAGCGCGAGGCCGAGCCACGGCTCATCGGTCTATGGTGGCCGCTGCTCAGGGAGCTGCGATCGCCTGCGCGGTCCCCGACACGGTGATGCCGCCGGTGGTGGGGACGTCGACCGTCAGGAGGCTGGGAGCGCCGACGTGATGACCCTGCCGGATGATGACCTGGGCCGGCGGGGTGACCAGGCCGAGTGCGCGCAGATAACCGCCGAGTGAGGCCGCAGCGGAGCCCGTCGCCGGGTCCTCGGTGATGTCGCCGACGGGGAAGAGGTTGCGGGCTTCGACGAGCAGGCGCCCGGTGTCGTCGAGACCGTGGCCGTGCACCACGGTCACCGTTCCGGCCCAGCCCTGCTCGTCCATCAGTCGGCGCAGCGCGGCCGGATCGAAGCTGAAGGCGTCGAAGGCGTCCTGGTCGCGGACGGCGACGACCGGGTGTCGGTTGCCGGCGAACGATTCACGCAGCGGCCACCGCTCGTCGAGGTCAGAACGCTCGAGCCCGAGGAGCGACAGCAGCCGATCGGCGATCTCGGCGTCGAGCTCGCGCACGGTGGGCTCGACGCTCGTGAACGACGCGGTGATCGTGCCGGTGCCGCCGATTATGTCGGTCGTGTCGGCGTCTGCGTCGGAGGCCGTCTCGACGACGAGCGGCCCGACGTTCGTCTCCAGGGTGAACCGCCCGACGCCACGCCGTTCCGCGAGGGCGACCGCGGTCGCGATGGTCGCGTGACCGCAGAACGGCACCTCGGCACCGGGGGAGAAGTAGCGCATCCGCACGTGCCGGTCGTCACCGTCGCCACCGGGATCGACGACGAAGGCCGTCTCCGGGTAGGCGACCTCGGTGGCGATCGCCTGCATCTCGGCCTCGGTGAGCGTCGAGGCGTCGAGCACGACCCCCGCGGGATTGCCGCCGCCGGCCTCGGCGGCGAAGGCCGTGAGGCGGAGGATCTCGGGCGGTCCGGCGTTCGACATCCGTCGATGCTACCCCGCCCTGCCAGGCTCCGTGCGGCGCCGTCGCCGTCGCGTCGGGTTTAAGCAGTAATTTATGAAAGTCCTTGACGGCACCCCGCCCCTACCGCGATCCTGGGGTCGCCGCCCTCCGACGACGCAGGGCGGAAAGGAGATGGACATGACATCGCACACCCGGAGGACGCGCATCGCACTGGGCGCCGCGCTCGTCCTCGGCCTCGTCGGCTCCGCCGTCGCGCAACCGGTGGACGCCGAGGCGTTCCCCGCGAAGAACAAGGCCACGGTGATCCAGTACCTCAAGACGATCGCCGGGACGAACATCGTGTCGGGCCAGCACAACAAGGAACCGGCGAGCCTGCCAGGTCAGTACACCCAGCAGGTGAAGGACGTCACCGGGCAGTATCCCGGGCTCTGGGGCGGTGACCTCATGTTCCGCGGGCAGGACGCCGCGAACCGACAGCGGGTGATCGACCAGGCGAAGACGGAGTGGGCGAACGGCTCGCTCGTCGCCCTCACCTGGCACGCCTGCTCACCGACCGGACCCTCCACCTGCGAGTTCGACGGCGGAGTGAAGACCCAGATCTCGAACGCCCAGTTCACGCAGATCGTGACGGGAGGCACCGCGCTCAACACGACCTGGCGGCAGCGGATGGCCGAGGTGGTGCCGTACCTGCGGCAGCTCAAGGACGCCGGGATCCCCGTCCTGTTCCGTCCGTTCCACGAGATGAACGAGACCTGGAACTGGTGGGGTGGCCGCTCAGGCGCGAACGGTGGCGCGAAGATCTTCCAGCAGATGCGCGACTACTTCGACGCCCAGGGCCTCGACAACCTCATCTGGGTCTGGAACGTCCAGGACAACCCGCAGGGAGGGTGGTCGGGCTACTACCCCGGGAACTCCTACGTCGACGTCGTCTCGCTCGACGTCTGGTACAAGAACTACCCGAGCACCGCCGACTACCAGCAGCTGCAGTCGATCGCCGGGACGAAGCCGATCGCCATCGCGGAGATGGGCAAGGTGCCCGACGCCAACCTCCTGCAGTCCCAGACGCGCTGGTCGTACTTCATGATCTGGTCCGAGCAGCTGCGCGGCAACAACTCGAACACCGAGATCCAGAACACCTACTTCCACCCGAGGGTGCTCAACCAGGGTGAGGTGGTGCTGCCCTAGTCGTCGACCGCGGCGACCTCGACGATCCACGCCCGTTCGGGCGGGGTCGCCGGGGTCTGCAGGCCGGCGTGGCGGAGGGTCGCCCCGGACATCACCACGCCGGTCCAACCGGCGTGCGGACCGTCCACGCCGTCCGGTTCACCGAACCAGGCGGGGACGGTGCGCCCTCCTGAGGGCTCGCCGATGCGCAGCGGCCGGACCCGGTAGCGACGCTCCGGGTCCAGGCCGCGGAGCGTGAACCGCCCGATCCTCGCGACGTCGGAACGCCCGAGGAATGCGAGGGAGAACAACGCCTCCGACCGGTCCGCGGCCACCACCCCCGTGATCTGGAGCGCGTCGTCGACCACGTCCTCACGGACGAGCTGCCCCGTGTGCAGCAGGGCCCTGGTCGAGCGGTAAAGCGCGAACCAGTCGGCCAACTCCGCGAGTTCCGCCGGGGAGGCCTGCCGCAGATCCCACTCGACCCCGAGATGACCGAACAGCGCCGTCGCGGCCCGGAACGACAGCTCGTGCGATCTGCCCGTCGTGTGCGACCGACCGGACGCGATGTGTGCACCGAGGCGCTCGAGCGGGACCAGCTGAGCGGTCCAACGGTTGATCTGCTGCCGCTCGAGCGGGTCGCTGCAATCGGAGGCCCAGACCCGGTGGGTCCGTTCGAGGACGCCGAGGTCGACCCGCGAGCCGCCCGAGGAGCAGGACTCGATCTCCAGCTCAGGGAAGCGGTCCGCGAGTCCGTCCATCAACCGGTAGACGGCCGTCGTCTGACGGTGCACACCGGCCCCGCCGTCGGGTGCGGACCCGGTGTCGACCAGGTCGCGGTTCTGATCCCACTTCACGTACGCGATGTCGACCTCGGTGAGGATCGCGGTCATCCGTTCCAGGACGTACGCGAAGGCCTCCGGACGGCCGAGGTCGAGGACCTGCTGATTCCTCGCCGGGATCGGCAGTCGACCGCCCGTCTGCATGATCCAGTCCGGGTGTTCGCGGGCGAGGTCGGAGTCGAGGTTCACCATCTCCGGTTCGAACCACAGACCGAACTCCATCCCGAGCGCGCGGACCCGATCGACGAGCGGTCGCAGTCCGTCCGGCCACACCTCCTCGTCGACGTACCAGTCACCGAGACCGGCTCGGTCGTGCCGCCGACCCCGGAACCAGCCGTCGTCGAGGACGAAGCGTTCGATCCCGAGCGACGCGGCGACCTCCGCCAGCTCCACGAGGGCGTCGACGTCGTGATCGAAGTAGACCGCCTCCCACACGTTGAGCGTGAGCGGCCGGTCGCGGACCGGATGACTCCGCCCGTCACGCAGGTGCTCGTGGAACAGTGCGGCCTGCTCGTCGAGCCCGTCACCGTAGGCCCCGTACACCCACGGGCTCGTGTAGGCCTCGCCGGAGCCGAGGCGGACCTCGTCCGGCAGGAGCAGCTCGCCACCGCCGATCACCTGGTCGCCGGTCGAGAGCCGTTCCGCGAGGTGTCGCTGATTGCCGCTCCACCCCACGTGCACGCCCCACACCTCACCGTCGGCGAAACCGAAGCCCGGGACGCCGACGTTCAACACGAGCGGGGTGTCCGGTCCGGTCCGTCCGCGGCGGTCCTCGCGGACCCAGGCGCCCACGTGGAGCGGTGCACGCTGCGGCGTCCGCTCCTTGCCCCACCGGCCCGCGAGGTCGAGGACCTCGCGGGCGCGGGCTGGGATCGGCAGGGCGAGATGCAGGTCGTCGAGCCTGTAGACGCCGTCGGCGGTGTTGCGGAGCGTCGCTCTGACGCGCAGCAGGCCGGCCTCGCTCAGCTCGAACTCGACCCGGACGGCCAGACCCGCCTCGGCGTCCTCTCCGTCGACGGTGACCGTGCGCGAGGTGACCAGCGCCGGCTTCATCGTGAACAGCGGCGACCAGTCGCGGCCGTCCCGGCTGCCGGTGATGCCCGGCCGGCCGAGCCAGGCCTCGCTCTGTTCCGGAAGCACCGCGAGGCGGGTCGGTCGATCGGGTGCGTTCTCCGTGACGAACCGCTCCGCACCGCGCACGACATCGGCGAGCTCCCGATCGTCGAGCGGACCGAGGTCGGCTCCCCAGTGCGCGATCGACGGCAGGCGACCGTCGCGCAGGTCGATAACGACGCTCACGGCGCGCGATCGCAGGTGGACGACGGGCTGTCGGGTGTCGATGGACATGGGGGCCTTTCGGATGGGTGCGTGGTCAGTCCACGGACGGGCGTGCGAGCTGGCCGTCCCAGGGGACGAAGGTGGCGAGGTCGACGTCGTGCACGGCTCCGTCGGTCCACCGTGTGACCAGTCGGGTCCCGGTCACGTCCACCGCGACCGGGAGGTCGGGTGTCTCGCCGTCGTCGAAGCGGAGGGTGTGGAGTGCGGCCAGGACGGTGTGCCCCGGAGTGCTGGCGGCGTACAGCGCCGGGACCGCTGAGTGGGGACCGAACGCGTTCGCGTCACGGTAGGCGACGGCCTCCGCGCGGTCCCAACCGTGCAGCCCGACGATGGTCGCTGCGAGCCCGTCGCGACCGACCACCGTGGCCCGAGGCGCGGCCACAGCGGGATCGACCTCGGTGCGCAGGATGGCGTCGTCGGCGACGGCCGCACCGCCCTCGCGGACGGTCCAGGCGCGCGTCGATTCGACCAGGTGCGCGCGGAGCTCCTGATCGCCGCGGACGATGCTGACCGTGGTGACGGCGCAGCCCGGCCACACCCGGCCGTCGAGCTGTGGGAGGTGCACCGAGCCGGAGATCTCGCCGACGGTCCGCATCCCGCGGATCGCGGCGCGACGACTCGCCCGCCCGTCCTCGTCGAGCAACGCGAGATGGCCGTCGACGTTTTCCTCCCACGCCGCGCTCGTCCCCGGAGCCGTGTGCGAGGAGTACCCGAACTTGGCGTAGTGCGGATCGTCCGCGTCGGCGCGAGAGGGCTCCACGGGGATCTCGCAGTGGTCGCTGCCATGGTTGGCGAGCGTTACGACACCGTCCCGCTGGGAGCGCAGGATCCATCCGACCGCCGGCAGCACGGTGGTCTCCGGCGGCCCGTCGGTCGGCTGCGAGCGTTCCGGAGTCGTCCACACCGGGTCGTCGCGGTCGATGGCGAGCCCGAGGAACCCGATGCCCGCGAGGTAGGGCGAACCGAAGCCACTGTAGCTCTGCGCGGTGGGCTCCCACGGTCCGTACCAACCGAGACTCAGCGGGCCGTCGACGCCGACGCCGTGCCGGACGAACCCCGAGACCACCCCGGAGGCCAGGCGTCGCGTCGCGCCGGGACTCAACGGGTTCACCCCCGAGAGCTCGGCGCACCAGAGCGCGGCGAGGGCGGCCGTCCGATAGCTCAGCGAGCGACCGATGTGCACCATCGACCCGTCCGGCGCGACCATGCGCGCGAAGGATCCGGTGAAGTCGTGCAGCCGTTCCAGATGCCGCGAGCCGTCGGCCGTGCCCGTGCGGTCGGTCATGCGGTACCAGGCCCAGAGGTAGGGATGGATCGCCCACGCGTTGTAGTAGTCGATCGCGTGTTCCGGACCGTCGGTGTACCAGCCCTGCTCCAGGTGCCACGACTCGACCCGGGCGACGTTCCGCGTGCCGTTCAGCCCGGTGACGTCCTCGTCGACGGAGCGGAGGAACGCCTCCGCCATCGCCGGGAAGAGCTGCCAGTTGTTGTGCCAGACCTCGAGGCGCGCATGGTGGCGCAGCCAGTCGGCGATCTGCACCTGCTCCTTCCGAGTGAGCCCCGCCCACAGCCGGTCGCGACTGACGTACAGGCCGAACGCGATGTTCGCCGCCTCGACGATCGAGTTGGTGACGCCCGTGCCAGGGGCCCGACACGTCACGCCCAGCGGCCAGGACTCCGGACCGTCCGGGGCCGTACCGGCGAGGAGCGCCCGGCTGTACCAGGCGACGAGGTCCTCGACCCCGTCACCATCGCCGTCTCCACCGCCGGCCATCCGCGGTGCGGCGAGGAGGAAGGAGCGACCGACCGCCTCCATGCCCTCACGGGCGACGCCGTCGCGGGTGACCCGACCGGGCAGCCGAGGGATGCCGCCGAGCGGGCTCTCGAACCGGCGGACCTCCGCCAGCCACCGGTCGGCCGTGGCCTCCCAGTGCGCCCGCGTCCACCCGGTGAAGGGTGCGGCGACGGGGTCCGCGGCCGGTAAACGGAACGGCGGGAGCGGGTCGGGCGTCATCGTGGGGCCTCCATCGGTGCTCCCGGTTCCGGGTACTGTTCCGCGCGGCGCACCCGCAGCGCGTGTGATCCGCTCGTCGCGGCGGCGCGCTGCAGGAGCCGGATGCGGAAGACGTCCGGCCCCCACACCTCGTGGAGCTTCGGGTCGTCGATGTCGATCCGGTCCACCGCAGTCTCGAACGCGGGGTCGGTCTCCAGGCGCGCATCGCCGACCTGGATCCCGGTGCCCGTGACGATCGGCTCGACGGCGGTGAGGAAGGTGAGCGTCATCCGCATCGGTTCCGAGAACGCCCAGTCGTCCTCGATCAGGACGGTGCCGGCCGAGCGGTCGAGCGACACCGTGCGGTCGAGCGCCGTCAGCCGAGCCTCGGCCGGATAGGCGCCCAGGAGCGACATGGCGAGGACCGCGCGTCCGTCACCGTCGGAGAACCGCGTCCCACTCGCCGCGAACCCCCGGCCATACGGCTGTTCGACACCTGCGGGGAGCGGCACGTTGTGGAACGCACTCCGCATGGTCCAGATGCCGTAGCGGGTGTCGGGCATGAAGGTGTCGCGGTGGTACACGCCCACGCCGACGTCGATGAGGACGGGAGCGCCGTCCAACGAGACGATCACGCCGCCGGCGTCGTTGTGGTTGTGACTGACGTCGTTGTGACCGCCCTTCGCGGCGACCGCCCAGCCGTCCACGCGACCGGCGTGCTCGCGGAACACCGCCACCTCCGTTCCCGGTGCGTACCAGGAGGAGGGCATTCCCGGCGTGGCGTCGCCGGCCGTGGTCCACGCCGGGTCGAGCAGCTCCGCGAGTGTGCGGCGGAACAACGGAGCCAACTGCCCCGAGAAGCCGAGCGGATGCGAGCGCCCCATCCAGCGGGCGTGGGCCGCCACCTCGTCGTCGCCCACGCGCTCGCCGAAGCGGGCGAGCAGGTTCCAGGTCGCGTTCGTCGGCAGGCTCGCGGACCCGTCCGAGAAGTTGACCTGTGACTCGCCGGAGAGCTGCATCACCATCGGGAAGCGGGCCATCGCGGCCACCGGCGCGACCGCGAACCCGTCGAACGCGCCCTCGGTGACCTCGCCGAGGAGGTCGAGCGCCTCGAACAGCGTCGCCCCCGCCCACCACCAGTAGGTCGCCCCCTCGTCGCAGCTGCCGTCGTCGGCGTAGCCCGCTCGGAACCGGTCCAGGATGACGAGTGCGCGGTCGATCGACGACGCCAGCTCGTCCGGGTCCGTCTCGACCACCGCCGAGCACACGAGGACGTTCGAGACGATCCACGGCGCCCAGTTGTTCGGCGGGCCGTCGAGCCCGTGCCAGAAGTCCACCTCGTTCCGCCACGGGTCCAGCACGCGACGCCGGATCTCCGCGTGCACCCGCGAGCGCAGCCCGGGGAAGGCCACCTCCAGGCGGTCACCGGCGATCGTGTCCACCGCGGCGAGCATGCCGCCTACGTAGGCGTCGGACAGGTCGAGGATGTCGCGGCCAGGGATCGGGAGGAACGGGCGCTCGCCGGACTCCGGCAGGGCGTAGTGGGAGGGCAGACACCACGCGGTCAGCTCGCAGAGCCGCCAGATGCGGTCGCCGAGCTCGAGGACCCAGGCCTCGTCGTCGGTCGAACCGAGGGCGAGCGCGGACGAGGCGACCGCACCGAGGAGCGCCTGCTGCGCCGTCTCGTAGGGGGTCCGGTCGCCGTCGGAGCTGTACCGCGCCCAGAGGGACAGCGTGGGCGGGTTGCGGTCGGCCTCGACGCACCAGTGCCGCGCGGCGGCGAGCAACGCCGTCCGGTCCCGCTCCGAGACCCGGTCCCAGGCGGTGCGGTCTCCGACCGGCGGCCCTGCGCGCCAGCTCCCGACGCGCAGGGCTCGGCGCGCCCGCGGCGTGAACTGCTCGGCGAAGCTCGTGGTGGTCGGCGCGCTGGTGGCTGCTGGGAGGGGCATGGTCTGGCCTCTGGTGCGGTTCGGTGGTCTGCGGTTCAGTGGTGTGCGGTTCGGTGGCCCGCTCACGCCTGGAGCGCGAGCGCGGCGATGGTGATCGGTCGTCGGAAGGCACCGGTCCTGACGAGGTGCAGGACCTCGTCCACGGTGTTGGTGGCGAGCCGGCCGAGTTCGTTCCCGGCCGAGCCGGCGATGTGGGGTGTGATGACCGTGTTCGGCGTCGACCACAGCCGTGAGGTCGACGGCAGGATCTCGGGGGAGGTCACGTCGAGGATCGCGACGAGGTCGCCGCGTTCGAGACGATCGGCGAGGGCCTCGTGGTCGACGAGGTCGCCACGGGCGGTGTTGATGACGGTGGTGCCGGGACGCATCAGCCGGAGGAGTCCGCGGTCGACGAGGTGCCGAGTCGAGGGCAGCGCCGGCGCGTGGAGGGTGACGATGTCGCTGCGTGCGGCCAGCTCCTCGAGGGTCACGCAGGGTACGCCGATGGCGAGCTGCTGCTCGTGGTCGAGCGTCGGGTCGGCGACGAGCACCCGTACGTCGAGGGAGGCGAGCCGTTCGATGACGAGCCGACCGATGCGCGAGGCCCCCACGACCCCCACGGTGATGCCGTGGCTGCCGACGGTCGGCCAGGCCCGCTCGGCGTCGACGGGGGCGTTCGAGGACCGCAGCGTCTCCGCCGCCCAGAACGTCCGCTTGGCGGCGAGCACGATCATCGCCACCGTGAACTCGGCCACTGGTACCGCGTTGGCCGCGGCGCTCGACGTCAGCGACACGTGACGGTCGAGCAGGGCGTCCGTGACGATGCCGCGGACGCTGCCGGCCGAGTGGGCCACCGCGCGCAGGGACGGGAGCATCCGCAGGAGCGGCTCGTCCAGCGCCGGGGACCCCCAGCCGGTCACGAGCACCTCGGCCTCGGCCAACAGCGCGCGGTCGTCGACGCGCTCCGGACGGAGCGGGCGGTCGGACAGGAGATGGAGGCGCGACTCGGACCGCAGGCGAGCGAGGTCGAGCTCGGAGAACACCCGCTCGAAGGTGCCCTCCGGCATGAGGAAGCCGACCGTGCCTCGGAGGGCGCTCTCGCTCTGCAGCATCGTCGCCTCCTGGTCGTCTCGACAGCAGGCTCAATCCCAGTGCGAGACGCCTGAGCCTGTCAAGCACTCGCGTTCAAACGAACAGCAAACGAACAGTCCACTCCTCACCGAGGCGGTGCCGTCGACTCGCGGAGGCTGAGGCTCGGCCGCAGGCTCGTGTGGCGCGCGGCGAACCCCGTCTGGGCTGCGGCCGAGATGCGTTCGAAGCACATCGTGGCCGCGAACCTGCCGATGTCGCGTTTGGGCGGTGCGACGGCCGTGAGCGGCACCCTGGCCAGGCCGGCGACCTCGTCGTCGTAGGCCACGATCGACAGGTCCCCGGGGATGGACAGGCCGAGGTCGAGCGCGGCATCCGCGAACTCGACGGCGTAGTGGTCCGAGTGCAGGAACACCGCCGTCGTCCCGGACGCCACGCACGCCTCCAGGTATCGCCGCGTCTGCTCGCCGACGCCCTGCTGGTCGTCGATGATGGCCGTGCTGGCGTCCTCGCGCAGTCCGAGCTGGCGCACGGCCCGCTCGAAGCCGAGACGCAGCGAGGGCGTCGTGGGGGTGTCGAAGGCGGCCATCCCGATGCGTTCGTGGCCGAGTCCGGCCAGGTGACGCAGGGCCATGACCGCCCCGGCGGCGTGGTCGGTGCGCACGAACTCCAGGCCGTCGCCGATCGCGGACTCGGCGACGGAGCGCTCGACGAGGACGACCGGCACCGGCGACCGCTCCAGCAGCTCGAGCGTCGGGTGGGCGTCGAGGATCGACGTCGTCACGAGCAGGCCGTCCACCCCGCCGACGAGGAGGCGCTCGATCTGATCACGCTCGCGGTCGGGGTCGTAGCGGGAGACGCCGAGGACGATCCGTCCACCGAGCGACTGGGCGCGCTCGACCGCACCGGCGACGATCGTCGGGAAGTAGTAGCTCGGGTCTGGGACGACGAACCCGAAGGTGAACAGGGTGTCGGCCGCCCCCGGAGCCGGGGTCGGCCGAGCACCGGGCCGGTGAGGCATCCCGGTCGTCGGCTGCGTGTCGACGGACACCGCGCCACCGTGCACGCGGCGGAGCCGACCCTGTTCACCGAGCTCGCGGAGGTCGCGCCGGACGGTCATCGTCGAGATGCCCATCCGTTCGGCGAAGTCCGCTGCCGAGAGACTGCCGTGGATGCGCAGCTCGGCGAGGATGCGCTCGTGTCGTTGCGACAGCTCCATGATGAACTCCGATGTTCGATTCCTGTTCGGATGATTGAATGATGTTGACTTTACACAGCGGCCCCGCGAATGATGTCCAACGTTCGAGAGAACGGCGCGGAGGCCCGAAACCTGGCATCCGCCGTGAGCAAGGGAGCTGCTGTGAGCGCGACGACGACCGATCGGCCGGAGACCATCCGACCACCGATCGCCCCCGCCGGGTCCGGTGATCGGCCGAGGAGACGCCGCGTGCCGTTCCGGATGCAGTTCCGTCGCGACGCACCGTTGCTCGTCATGGTGACCCCGGCGGTCGTGCTGCTGTTGCTGTTCGTGTACATCCCGCTGCTGGGGAACGTCATCGCGTTCATGGACTACCAGCCCTACATCCCGATCCCGGACAGCCCGTGGGTGGGCTTCGCCAACTTCACGGCGCTGTTCACCGACCAGGCGTTCTGGAACGCGGTCTCCAACACCCTCCAGATCACCTTCATCCAACTGGTGCTGTTCTTCCCCGTACCGATCGCGCTGGCCATCTTCATCCACTCGCTGACCTGGCCGTGGCTGCGCTCCATCGTGCAGTCGGTGCTGTACCTGCCGCACTTCCTGTCCTGGGTCATCGTCGTCGGCTTCTTCCAGCAGAGCCTCGGCTCCGGTGGTGTCCTCAACACCTGGCTGCGGCAGCTGGACCTCGGCACCGTCTCGGTGATGTCGGATCCGGCGACGTTCAAGCTGCTGCTCTCCTCACAGGTGATCTGGAAGGACGCGGGCTGGGGCACGATCATCTTCCTCGCGGCACTCGCGGCGATCGACGACTCCCTCTACGAGGCCGCCGCCATCGACGGCGCGGGCGCCTGGAGCCGGTTCTGGCACATCACGTTGCCCGGCATCCGACCCATCATCGTGCTCCTGCTCATCCTGCGACTGGGCGAGGCGCTGTCCGTCGGCTTCGAGCAGATCATCCTGCAACGGAACGCCGTCGGGCCGGGGGCCGCCGAAGTGCTCGACACCTACGTCTACTACCACGGCGTCATCGACGGGAACTGGAGCACCGGCATCGCCGCCGGGCTCATCAAGGGCCTCGTCGGTCTCATCCTCATCCTCGTCGCCAACAAAGCGGCACACATGCTCGGCGAGCAGGGAGTGTATTCCAAATCATGAGCACCATCGTCCGACCGGTCTGGGCGGGGAAACCGAAGCCCGTCGTCCTCGCGCTCAAGGCACTCGCGATCGTCGTGATCCTCGCCGTCATCCTCTTCCCGTTCCTCATCGTGGTCTCCACGAGCGTCTCGACCGCCGAGGACGTCACGGCCGCCGGCGGCTACGTCGTGTGGCCCAAGTCGTTCACGCTCGACGCCTACCAGCAGATCCTCGCCGGCGGGGTGGTGACCAGGGCGATCCTGGTGACGCTGTTCGTCACCGTCGTCGGCACGCTCATCAGCCTGGTCTGCACGGTCTCGGCGGCGTGGGCCCTCAGCCGACGGTCGTTCTTCCAGCGCCCGGTGCTCATGATCGTGCTCGCCACCTTCCTCTTCACGCCGGGCCTCATCCCGCTGTACCTGATGGTCAAGCAGCTCGGACTGCTCGACAACGTCTGGGCGCTCATCCTCCCCGGGGCGTTCAGCGTCTTCAACATGGTGGTCGTCCGCGGCTTCATGATGGGCATCCCGCAGGAGCTCATCGACAGCGCGAAGATCGACGGTGCGGGAGAGTTCCGCATCCTCGGCACGATCGTCCTCCCGCTGTCCCGCGCGGTGATCGCCGTCGTCGCCCTCTTCTACGCGGTCGGGTACTGGAACGCGTTCTTCAACGCCCTCCTCTACATCAACGACACCTCGAAGTGGACGCTGCAGCTCGTCCTCCGGACATACGTGCTGCAGGGCTCCTCGCTCGTCGGCGGCGCCTCGGACGCCTCCGTGCTGCCGCCCGCCGAGTCCCTGCAGATGGCCGTGGTGCTCATCGCCATCGTCCCGATCCTGATCGCCTACCCGCTCGTGCAACGCCACCTCACGAAGGGCGTGCTGACCGGCGCCGTCAAGGGCTGACCGATCCGCACCCACCGACCCGGCATCGTCGCCGGGACCCGACCCGCGCCCCAGGCGCTCGCCTCACCTCGAAGGAGACCACGATGAACGACACCACCCCAGGCCTGTCCCGCCGCACCTTCCTCACCGCGGCCGGCGTCGGCCTCGCGGTCCTCGGCCTCGGGTCCGCGCTCACCGGCTGCACCCCCGGTGGTGCGACCTCGGGAGCCGCCGGATCCGGAGCCCTCGTCCCGCTGCCCACCTACGTGCCGATCACGAAGGGACCGACCCCCGATCTCGCCGGCTCGGCGACGGTCCAGCCGGTGTACTACTCCGCGCCGAAGGAGTCGGAGCTGTTCACCTCGGTGTCGGGGAAGACGGCGATCAGCGGCACGGTGTCGGGCTTCGTCATCTCGTACAGCCCGCCGGCGCCGGCCTCGAACAGCTACCTCCAGGCGGCCGAGAAGCAACTCGGGTGCAAACTCGACCTCCAGGTGGTCCCCGCCGACTCCTTCGCACCCAAATTCGCCACGGTCATGGCCGGCGGAAGCGTGCCGGACCTCGTCGAATTCCTCGCGTTCCAGCTGCCACCGTCCTACCCACAGCTGCTCAAAGCGCAGTTCGCCGACCTCTCCGACCACCTCTCGGGCGACAACGTGAAGACGTACCCGAACCTCGCGAACCTGCCCACGCCGTCGTGGGAAGGGTGCCGGATCAACGGCCGGATCTACGGTGTCCCGGTGAACCGGCCACCCTTCGGCAACATGCTCATCTCGCGTCCGGACGTCATCAAGGACCTCACCGGGGCGGAGCCCGCCCCCAAGACCAAGGACGACTTCACCGAGCTGTGCAAGGCGGTCACCGACGCCAAGCGCAACCGCTACGCGATCAGCGGGCAGAGCAACGGCGACAGCGTCGACTGGGGGTACGACTTCATCGGTGCGATGTTCGGGGTCCCGAACGGGTGGGAGCTGAAGGGGTCGAAGCTCGTCCACAAGTGGGAGTCGGACCGGTGGCTCGAGACGCTCTCCTACATCAAGGAGCTGAAGGACGCCGGGTACTACCACCCGGACACCCCGAGCATCTCCGGCTCGCAGGCGAAGACCTACATGGCCAACGGCACCGTCCTCATGCACCAGGACGGCATCTCGGCCATCATCGACCCCGGTGCGCCGGAGGGCGTGGTCTACGACGCGATCCTGCCGTTCGCGGCGGACGGCGGCGACGGCATCGTCTACCAGGGCTCGTCGATGTTCTCGTTCACGGCGATCAAGCAGGCGGACGAGGCGCGGGTGAAGGAGCTGCTGACCCTGCTCAACCACCTCGCGGCCCCCTACGGCAGCACCGAAGGGTTCTTCCTGCAGTACGGCGTCGAGGGCGAGCACCACACTCGGGAGGCGGACGGTCGCGTCGTCCTCACCGAGGCGGGGTCGGCGCAGATCGGCCCGACCTCGCTCAACCGACTCGCCGCGGCACCGCAGATCCTCGCCACGGCCGTGCCGATGGAGGAGCGGTTGCGGCGCTCGCACGAGTGGCAGCAGAAAGCCGCTCCCATGCTCCAGAAGAGTCCGATCACCGGCCTCTACTCGGAGACCGCCGGCAAGACCGCATCGGCGACGAACAACCTGTCGTCGACGATGAACGAGTACATCCTGGGCCGCACGAGTTTCGACGCCGTGAAGTCGGGGATCGCCTCGTGGAAGCAGTCGACGAACGACAAGGTGCGGGCCGAGTACCAGGAGCAGCTCGAGAAGCTGTCCTGACGGCGGCCGGGCGGGTCGTCGAGACCCGCCCGGACCGACCTCAGGCCGGGGACCCGGTCGACTCGCCCTCGATGAGCTCGCCGTCCACGAAGTGCACCCCCGGGACGTAGGTGCCACCGGCGATCGCATCGGCGAGATAGCCGGCCGCAGCACGGCCGACGTCGTGGAGGAGCGGGTCGATCGTCGTGAGGGTCCGGTCCCGTTGACCCATGAGGCCGGCGAGGTTGTCCATCCCGACCACGGCGATGTCCTCGGGCACCCGGCGACCGGCCTCCCGGAAGACCTCGATGGCGGCGAGTGCGATGGTGTCGTTCGCGCAGAACACCGCGTCGACGTCGTGTCCGGCCTCGATGAGTCGCTGTGCCGCCTGACGCCCCCAGGCCCGGGACCAGTCGCCGTGGAGCCCCGTCCCGCCGACCAGCTCGACCCCGGCCTCGTCCAGCGCGCGGTGCAGTCCCTCCGCCCGGTCGTGGGCGGAGCGGTCGTCGAGCGAGGCACCGATGTGCGCGATGCGACGGCGACCGAGGCCCAGCAGATGTCGTCCCGCGAGCTCGCCGGCCAGGCGGCCGTTGTGCAGGAACGAGGCGTCCCCGGGATCGTCCGAGGCACCGTAGGCGTAGACGACGGGCACCGCGAACCCGTCGGTGACCGAACGCATCTCGGTCCCGCTGCCGTCGCCGATGACGAGGAGGCCGTCGACGTTGCGGGCGCGCAGCTTCCGGACGGTCGCGGCCATGAGGGAGCGGTCGAGACGGGAGTCGGACACGAGGACCGAGAGGTCGCGGGCGCCGAGGGTCGTCGTCGCGGCGGTGAGGACCGGCATCGTGAACGCGCCGGGGGCGTTGAGCGTCAGCACACCGATCGTCGCGCTGCGTCCCTGCGCGAGGAACTGGCCGAGGGCGTTCGGCTGGTAGTCCAGTCGCGCCGCGGCCTCGAGGATGCGCTCGCGCGTGGCGTCCGAGGCCTTGCCCTGACCACGCAACACCTTCGATGCGGTCGAGACGGAGACCCCGGCGATGGCGGCCACATCCTGCAGGGAAATCGCTTTTCTAGACATCGCGGATCGATTGTACCGGGCGGCGATCCCGAGGCTCATCCGAGGCGGTCGACGTCGAGCTCGAACCGGGTCGAGCGCTCCTCGCCGACCGCGAGGCGCACCGAACCGACGCCGTCGGCCGGATCGCCGTACGGGTCGGATGCCGGCTCCAAACCGACGGCGTCACCGGCACCCCACCAGGGGAACCCGCGCTCGCCGCGACGCTCCTGCCAGACGAACACCCGGGGATGGACGGTGACGTCGAAACCGAGTCGCAGCCCGACGCCGCTGGAGCGTGACCGGAGTTCGACCGTCCCGGTCGTGACCGGCAGGTCCGCGAACGCGGAGCTCGGTGCCGACGCGAGTCCGACCGCGCCGCCGTCGACGAGGAGCTCCGCGTCGTCGAACAGCTCGCCCGCGAAGGCGGGGTGTTCGACCCACATCAGGCGGCTCGCGTCCATCCCGACGTTGCGCAGCACGGTGTCGACCGTGACCCGGCCCTCGGTCACTGACACCGTCCTGACGACCCGGACGGGCACGGTGCGCAGCAGCACTTCGGCGACCACCGTGTCACCGTCCTGCCGCAGTGACCAGGTCCGCCAGGCGGCCTCACCGTGGAACGGCTGCTCGACGGGAGCCCGCGGATCGGGATCGCCCGCCGACGGCAGCAGCACGTGCCAGCCACCGGCGTAATCACGGTGCCAGAGGGCGCTCGAGGAGGACATGCCCCACTCGGATCCTCCGGCGTCTGCCCATGGCGTCCGGTACAGCAGCTCCAGACCGGGCTCCTCGAGCAGGATCGAGTCGATCCGCGCGCCGAGGGCGACGACCCGGACCCGGAGGCCGTGGGCTCGGATCGTCACGGACGCGGGCTCGGTGGGGGACGTCACGCCGCGGCCGTCCCGTGCTCGACGCGGATCACGAACAACGCGTCGCCCGGGAACTCGGGCTGCTCGAGGTGGATCCGCCCGGTGCCGTCCTCGCCAGCGACCGCGGTCCATTCCGCGGCGTCCTGCCGGCGCTCGTTGAGGTCGTAGACGGTGACCGACGCCACCGAAGCGGGATCGAGTCGACACGTCAGCGCGAACGCCGACGGCGCGTACACGGCGACGAGGTGCTCGTCCACCCGACCAGCCACGGCGCCCGAGGGTTCGGACTCGAGGAGCGCGCGGTCCTCGCGGAGTTCTGACAGCCCCTCGGCCTCGACGACCCGTCGGAGGAAGCCGACGTCGTCCGCTCCCGGGAAGCCGAGTGCGACGGCGGCGGGGAACGGGGCGCCGTGGACCGCCTCGGCCGTGAACGCGCTCCCGCGACGATGCCATGACCACACCCCGTGCGCGCCGTAGCCGAGTCCGGCCGCAGCACCTGCCACGACGCCCGTCCAGCTCGCCCGCCGGACGTCCGCGCGCGAGTGCCTCGCGCGGCCGGCGAATCGACCGAGCCCTTCGTAACAGGGTTCCAGATCGATGATCGGCCGCGTGACCGCGAGCCCGTCCACGTATCGGGTGAGGGTCTGCGGCAGCGTGTCCCAGTCCTCGTTGTGCCCGGACTGCAGGCCGTGCAGGTCGAGCAGCGGACCGTTCGCGAGGTCTTCCGGCATGCGCGCGGTCGGGGTGCTGTGCCAGGTGACGAGCGCCTCCGGTGCCAGTCGGCGCACCTCGGACGCGGCGAGGCTGTAGCGGGCGATGGCCTCATCGGCATCGAGGTCGTCGTCGCCCGACACGATCCAGATCGGTTCGAACCGTGCGAACCGATCGACCGAATCGCGCACGTGGTCGAGTGTCTGTTGTTCGTCGAGCACCAGCTGGGGCGTGAGGCCCGCTCCCCAGGTCGCCGGGACGAAGTTGTTCCACAACAGGACCAGCATCGGCGTGAAGCCGTGCTCCGCCGCCTGCTCGAGGAGCCGGACCGCGCGCGGCCAGTAGCCGGGATCGCCCGCGGACAGGTCCAGACGCCCGTCGACGACGGCGTAGGGCGAACGGCCACCCTCGGACCGGTCGTGCTCGATCGGCAACACGCTGATGAGCAGGGCGGTGAAGCCCTGCCGACGCCGCAGGACGAGGTAGTCGGACCACTCCTCGTCCGTCGGACCGCTGAACGCGGCCCAGACGGTGTCTGCGAGGAGGAACGACGGCAGGCCGTCGCGCAGCAGGGCGCGCCGGGAGGGGGAGACGGACCAACGGGGCATGGGGTGCGCTTTCGGAGGGTGACGGGCAGGCGGAGGAGGACGGGGCGTGGGCGGTCAGGGGGCGATGAGCCCGCCGTCCGGGGCGCGCACACCGGCCGCCCAGGCGTCGTGGCCGGAGACGCCCGCGGGATACCTGGCGGCTTCGCGCTCGTCCAGGTCCACGCCCCAGCCAGGTGCGTCGCTCGGGGTGAGCCAGCCGTCGACGATGTCGAGCATGCCCGGGAACACCTCGTGACAGGCCTCGGAATACCGGTGGCCCTCCTGGACGCCGAAGGCGGGGCTCGAGACGTCGAGGGCTACTGCGGCCGCCACGGCGAACGGCGACGCATCACCGGGGGAGTGCCAGGCGGTCCGGATGCCCTCGACGTCCGCGAGCGTGGCCAGTCGCCGACCGGCGCTGAGGCCGCCGATGTCGGAGAGGTGACAGCGGATGAAGTCGACGGAGTGGGTGCGGACGAGGCGAGCCGCGTCGGTGAACGACGTCGCCAGCTCGCCGACCGCGAGGGGCACGGGCGATGCGGCGGCCACCTCGGGCAGTCGGTCCCAGTGCTCCGGCGCCAGGACGTCCTCCACGAAGAACGGGCGGTACGGTTCCAGCGCACGGGTGAGGGCGATCGCCTGGCGCGGCGTCAGCCGGGAGTGCACGTCGTGCAGGAGTTCGACCTCGTCGCCCAGGAGCTCCCGCATGCGCTGGAAGAGACGCGGGGTCCGCCGGAGGTACTCCTCCACGCGCCACCCCTGCGGGTGCTTCGCCCAGGTGTAGGGGTCGGCGGCCGGCGGTGCTCCGTAGTGGCCGATCCCGGCCTGGCCCGTCTGCACCCGGATGTGCCGGAGGCCCTCGTCCCGCAGCTGTTCGGCGTGGGCCGCCGTGGCCTCGGGGTCGGCACCCTCGGCGTGCAGGTACACATCGGCCGCAGCCCGGACCCTGCCACCGAGGAGCTCGTACACGGGCGTCCCGGCCCGCTTGCCGGCGATGTCCCACAGGGCCATGTCGATCCCCGAGAGTGCGTTGTTGCCGACGGGCCCTTCGCGCCAGTACGCGGAGAAGCGGATCAACCGCCCGAGGTCCTCGATGTCTCCGGGGTACCGCCCGACGAGGAGCGGCCGGAGGTGGTCGAGGTAGGCGACGACGGCACGCCAACGCTGGGTGAAGGTCGCACAGCCGAGACCGTACAGCCCGTCGTCGCTCGTGAGCACCTTCACCACGACGAGCGGGATGCCCTCGGGAGCGGTGACCACCGCGCGGACGTCGGTGATGCGCACGTCGTCCCGCGGGATCCACGGCTGGGCGAAGGTGGTCGGGGCGGCATCGGTCATCGGAGGTTCCTCACCGGGGTCTCGGGGTCGGGCTGCGCGACGGCGGTCCCGTCGTGCAGGGATTCGGTCGGGTGGAAGCCGAGGGCCCGCTCCGCGGTCGTCGTGTCGATCAGGGCTGCGGTGTCGGACACCGGCCGGATGATCGGGACACCGGGCGTGTAGCGATCGGCCAGCAGATGCGTCTCGCCGCCGAGCAGCGTGTCCGCGGCGCTCAGGCCGGCGACGAGCACGCCCTCGGTCGACACCTCGAGGCCGCGCAGCACCGCGCGGGTGGCGTCACCCATCGTGAGGTAGGCCCAGCCCTCGCGCGCCATGGCCGCGGGGTCGCGCGCGACCTCCTCGGCGACGTCGCGCAGGACGGACGGCCATTTCACGAGCGGGAAGCGCAGGGCGACCACGTCGATGCCGTGGCGGCGGTGGGCGTAGGCGGCGGTCTGCTCGTCGACCGACTTGGAGAGCGAGTACGCGTCGGCGATGTCCGCGGGGGTGTGCTCGTCCAGCGGGAAGGACGGCGGCCACGTCCCGTGCGGGTTGTTGGGGTACCCGAGCGCGTTGATGCTGCTGGCGATGACCGCTCGCCGCACGCCGCGTCGACCGGCCTGGTCGAGCACGTTGAACGTGGAGTCGGTGTTCACCCGGAACACCTCGTACGGCGTCCCGAGCGAGGGGTGCGGGATGGCGGCGAAGTGGGCGACCGCGTCGACGCCGTCCAGTGCGGCGGCGACGTCGGCCACCGAGGTCGTGTCGCCGACGAACAGCCGGTCGGCGGGGTGTTCCGCGCCGAAGGCGAGCGACAGCGCGGAGACCTCGTAGCCTGCGCGGACCAGCGCGTGGCTGACGGCGCGGCCGATCTCGCCGTCGGCGCCGGTGACCAGGACGCGAGTCATCCCTTCACCCCGCCGGCCATGCTCGCACCGCGGAGGAACTGCCGCTGGAAGACCAGGAACAGCACCACCGGGATGATGAGCGACAGGAACAGTGCCGCCATCTGGACGCTGAGTTCCGTCTGGGCCGCGAGTCGCGGCAGTGCCACCGACACCGGTTGCAGGTCGGGGTCCGGCAGCACGAGGAGCGGCCACAGATAGTCCTTCCACGAGGCGACCACGGCGAGCAGTCCGACGACGCCCAGGATCGGACGCGACAGCGGCAACACGATGCTCCACAGGATCCGCAGCGCGCCGGCTCCGTCGATCCGAGCCGCGTCGTAGAGGTCCGCGGGGATCGATTCGAGGAAGCGGGCGATGATCAGGACGTTGAACGCCGTGGCCGCAGCCGGCAGCCAGACCGCCCATGGCGTGTTCAGCAGGGAGATGCCGACGACCGGCAGCTCGCGGACCGTGAGGTACAGCGGAACGAGCGCGACGATGCCCGGGACGAACAGCGTGGCGAGGATGGCTGCCGAGAACAAGCGGCCCCATCGGGGCCGGAGTACCGTGATGACGAAGGCGGCGCTGGTGGAGACCACGAGGGTCGCGACGGTCGCTCCGAGGGCGAGCACCGCGGTGTTCCAGAGGTAGTGGCCGATCCGCCCGCGTTCCCAGGCGATGCCGATGTTCTCCCACTGCACGACGCCGCTGCTGAAGAACGCGAACGGCTCTCGGATGAGGTCCTGGGTCGGCGACACGGCGGCGAGGGCGAGCCACACGAGCGGGCCGAGTCCAGCGACGACGAGGCCGAGGAGGACGACGACCTGTCCCAGGAGCAGTGAGACGCGGACGACGGGTCGACGGCGGTCGGTGTCGGAGATGTTCGACCGTCCGACGGCGTCGCGCTCGGGTCGGTCGGCGCGCTTGGCGCTGCGGGCTCGTGCGGGCGCACTCATGAGGCACTCCAACGGCGGGTGAGACGGGCGTAGACGAGGGCGAAGACCGCGAGGACGGCTGCGAGCAGGACGCTCAGGGCGGTCGCTGCGCCGTAGTCCACGCGCACGAAGGCGTAGTCGTAGATGGTCATCAGCAGGGTCCTGGTGGCACCGAGTGGTCCGCCGCCGGTGAAGAGGAAGGGCTCGGTGAAGATCTGCATCGTGCCGATCACCTGGAGGAGCAGCATCGTGCCGATGATGCCGCGCATCTGCGGCAGGGCGACGTGCCAGACGCGACGCCAGATGCCCGCGCCGTCGAGTTCGGCCGCCTCGTACAGTTCGGCCGGGATGCTCGAGAGGGCGGCGATGTAGATGATGACGGCGGTCCCGGCGCCGGCCCAGGTGGTCTCCAGGACGATCGACGGCATCGCGAGGCTCGGAGCGGTGAGCCATGGTACCGGCCCGATGCCGACGACGCCGAGGACCGCGTTGAAGACGCCGTCCTCGCTCGGTTCGTAGAAGAACTTCCAGAGCAGGATGGCGACGACCGGCGGCACCATGACGGGGAGGTAGGCCAGGGCGCTGAAGTACCAACGGTGGCCGCGCAACTCGGAGATGAACACGGCCAGGGCCAGCGGGACCGGGAAGCCGAAGAGGATCGCGAGACCGGTGTAGAGGAGGGTGTTGAGGGTCGCCTGCGGCAGGTTCGGATCGCTCAGCACGTAGCTGAAGTTCTCCATCCCGACCCAGGTGGACGTCTGCCCGGGCGTGATGTCCTGGACGCTCATCACGAGCGAGGAGAGGATCGGACCCCACGAGAAGTACAGGTAGACGAGGATCGCCGGCAGCGCGATGCCGAGGGCGACGAGACCTGGACGGGCGCGTCGCCATCGTCGTGTCGCCGCGGGCGTGCGCGTGGCCGATGACGGACCCGGCTGCGGTCGCTTGATGGTCTGGAACATGGGGTCCTCCTGGGACCGGGGCGGGCGCGTGGCC
The DNA here is from genome assembly GCF_013349365.1 of Plantibacter sp. MCCC 1A11337. Classification (NCBI taxonomy): domain Bacteria; kingdom Bacillati; phylum Actinomycetota; class Actinomycetes; order Micrococcales; family Microbacteriaceae; genus Plantibacter; species Plantibacter sp. MCCC 1A11337. The sequence continues at coordinate 579,583 of NZ_JABJWX010000002.1, forward strand.
CGCCCCGGAGGGTCGTCAGCGCGTCAGTCGGCCCTGGACGTCGGTGCTCGCCTGCGAGAGCAGGCTGTCGATGTCCGCGTTCCGGTCCGTCAGCACGGTCTGGATGACGGTGTCGAGCGCGCCGTAGACCTCTTGCGCGTTGTTGACGGGCTCGGCGACGACCGGGATCTCCGCCGAGGCGTCGAGGTAGGGCGTGAAGTTGGCCGACGGCACGTTGATGTAGTCGGCGATCCAGTCGAAGTAGGTGTCGTACGCGTCCTCGTTCACCACCGCGAGGCCGGGGAGGCCGGTGACGGACCCTGCCTCGTTCGAGGCTTTGGCGTCGGCGACGGCGGTGTCCTGGTCGAAGTAGCGCTGCAGATAGAGGAAGCTGATCCACTTCACCGCGGCGGTACGCTCGGCGTCGGTCGCGTTCGGGTTGACGATCTGGACACTGCCGCCGGAGAGGGTGCCGTTCGACCCGCCGTCCTGCGGCATCCCACCGATGCCGAAGTCCTCGGCCGGGAGCTTGAGGTTCTGCACGACGCCGTAGTAGCGGTCGCTGGCACCGATCATCATGCCGATCTTGCCCGCGGCGAAGTCCTGGCCCTGCGAGTCGGCGTCGTACAGGGTGTTCGCGGGCAGGGTGCCGTCCTCGAACTGCATGGTCTGCAGGAGGGCGAGCGCATCGGCCGAGGGCGTGTCGTCGAAGGTGGCCTTCGTGCCGTCCGCGTTCTCGACGGTCCCGCCGAAGGAGTAGGTCATCCCGGTGAACTGCCACCCGCCCGTGTTGGCGGTGGTGAGGACCGAGAAGCCGGCGGCGCCGGTCTTCGCGGTGATCTGCTGCGCGGCCGTGCGGACCTCGTCCCAGGTGGTCGGCGGTGCGTCGGGGTCGAGTCCGGCCGCGGTGAACAGGGCGCGGTTGTACACGAGGCCGAAGGAGTAGGCGTTCGTGGGGACGCCGTAGGCCTTGCCGTCGGCATCGGAGGCGAGTTTCAGGATCGCCGGGTTCAGCGAGTCGAGCAGGCCCTCGGACTTCAGGGTGTCGGTGAGGTCGGCAGCCTGGCCGCGCTTGATGAGCCCCTGGGGTTCGGTGAGGGGGACACTCAGGACGTCCGGGAGGCTGCCGCCGGCCGCGAGGGCCTGGAAGGTCGTCGGGTCGTAAGCGGTCTCGACCGCCTTCACGTCGATGTCGGGGTTGGCCTCCTCGAACGCCGAGACGCGTTCGTCGAAGTACTTGCGATCCTCGGGGCGGTCCGCCGACGGGCGGTCGCCGACCTCGATGGTGGTCTTGCCGTCGGCCGATTCCGACGATTGCGGCGAACAGCCCGCCGCTGCGACGGCGATGCCGCCGATCACCAGCACAGCCGCTGCTGCGCGGATGCGTCCAGTCATGTGAACTCCTTCGTTCGATGCTCGGATGAGAGGAAAAGCGATTGCTCTACGGATGTCTAGCAGGTTCGACGGTGGTTCGTCAAAGCGGACTTCCACCACGATCGTGCTCAATCGCTGCTGCGAAGAGATGCTTGACAGTGGGCCCGATGGTTCGGCAGGCTTCGTCAGGAAAACCGCTTTCCCCGTCGGACGGGGCACGCTCAACGAGGAGACAGTGATGACCGAACGAACACGACGCCCGTCGCACCCGCGGCGGCTCGCGGCAGCAACGCTGGGGGTCCTCCTCGCGGTCGGCGCCCTGGCGCAACCGACCGCGGCGGTGGCGCAGGAGACGACGATCCCCGTCGAGGATCTCGTGGGCTGGTCGGGTGTCGCGTTCGACGGGACGTCGGTCGCGCCGAGTGCTCCGCGCATCGCCGCCGACGGCCACACGGGTGCGGGCGCCGTCGAGGTCCTCCTGGACACCGGAGCGCGCACGGTGGACGGCTGGGAGATGGCCGTCCGTTCGCTGGACGACGCTCCGCTGGACGCGGTGTCGTTCTGGGTCCGCGCGGAGAACGTGACCACCGTCGGTGTCCAGCTCGTGGACGCGACCGGGCAGACGCACCAGAGCTTCCTCCCGGTCCCCGCGTCCGACGGGTGGCAGGAGCTCACCCTGCAATCGCCCGTGACCGACCCGAGTCACAGCGCCTGGGGCGGCGCTGGTGACGGGATCTGGCACGGCCCGGCGCGGCAGGTCGGCTTCGTCGTCAACGGGTGGGCTCGGGCGGACACAGCCCAGCCGACCGCCCGCCTGCTCGTCGACGACCTCACCGTCCGGGCCGCGGACGCCCCCTCCGGGTTCGCCCTGACCCCGGGGACGCTCGGCAACCTGTTCACCGAGGGCGATCCGCTCGCCTTCCCCTACGCGACCGGTGCCGACACGGTGCGCTGGACCGTCACGGACGGGGACGGACGCGTGGTCGACGAAGGCGAGGAGGACGCCGACGGTGCGCTGGACCTCACCGCACCCGGTCGCGGATGGTTCTCGCTGTCCGTCGAAGGCCTCGCCGCCGGCGAGTCGGTGGGTTCCGCCACCACGACGTTCGCGGTCCTCGCCGAGACCGACGTCGCCGCCACGGCGACCGGGCGGTACGGTGCAGCCACCCACTACGGCCAGGGCTGGGACCCGGCCTCGATGGGCGCCCTCGCGGTCGGCGGTGTCGCGCAGTTCCGCGACGAGGTGTACTGGAGCGAGGTCGAGACGACCCCAGGTGTCTACGACTGGTCGCGCCCGCGAGCCGAGTTCCTCGATGCTGCACGCGATTCCGGCGTCAAACCGCTCCTCCTCGCCGGCTACGGCAACCCGCTCTACGACGGTGGCAACGGACCGGTGAGTGACGAAGCCGTGTCCGCGTACGCCGCGTACGCGGCGGCGATGGCCGACGAGTTCGGCGACATGTCGACGGGCCTCGAGATCTGGAACGAGTGGGACCTCGGGCTCGGTGGCAACACCAACGTCGCCCCGGAGCACTACGTCGACCTCCTCGCCGCGGCGTCCCCCGCCGTGAAGGCGGTCGCCCCCGAGCTGCCGGTCATCGGTCCCGCGGTCGCGAACCTCAACACCGACTGGCTCGAACAGACGTTCCGTCTCGGAGCGCTGCAATACCTGGACGGCATCGTCCTGCACCCCTACAGCTACCCGGTCGGGGCCGAGGCGCTCGACGAGACCCTCAGCCGTGTCGACGCGCTGGTCCGGCAGTACAACGGCGGCGAGTCCATCCCCCTGTGGGTGACCGAGCTCGGCTGGCCGACCGGCACGAACGCCCGAGCCGTCTCCGAGTCGTCGCAGGCGGCCGACATCGCCAAGTCGGCGGTCATCACGGCTATGCACGACGTGCAGCGGACCTTCATCTACGACCTCGTCAACGACGGTGTGGACGCGCAGGAGACCGAGGAGAACTTCGGCCTGCTGCACCACCCGCAGGACCCGCTGGGCGCGTTCACCCCGAAGCCGGCGTTCGTCTCCTACTCCACGGCGGCCGGGCTGCTGCTGGACGCGACGGCCACGGGACGGGACACCTCCGTCGCCGATCTCTGGAACGTCTCCTTCGACACGCCCGATGGTCCACTGCGTGCGCTCTGGTCGACCTCGGACCGGGCGGTCACCCTCGGGTTGCGCGGGGAGGTCGTGATCACGGACCTGTACGGCGCGTCGCGCACCGTCGCGGCCGGCGACGGCACGAGCATCCTGCTCGAACTGGGCGAGGGCCCGGTGTACGTCCAGGGCGAGGTGGCCGGTGTGACCGCGTCGGAGACCGCGCTGACGCTCGACCCCGCGTACCTCGGGCAGGCGGTCACCGCGAGGTGGACCATGGACAACCGTGCGGGTACCGCCGACCGTACGTTCGGGCTCCGCTTCGACGACGGCCAGGAGGCGTCGCAGACGGTCGCCGCCGGGACCACCGGAACCGTCGTCGTCGAGCTGCCACCGGCGAGCGCGCTCGGAGAGCTGCTCGTCGAGGCCACCCTCCTCGAGGACGACGTCGAGCTCGGACGCCTCACAGCACGCACCACCGTCGGGGAACCCGTCACGCTCGTCGGCGATCAGGTCGCCCTGGCCGACGGCAGCGCACTCCGCCTGACCGTGGACAACGCCTCGGGCGAGCCGGTCACGATCGACCGGCTGACCGTCGACCTCGGCGGTTCCACGCAGACGTTCCTCGACGGGGTGACGGTCGCGGCACACGAGTCGGCGACCGCCGATCTCCCGCTCGCCGGTCTCACCGGTCGCACGGACTGGAGCGCCGTGGCGCTCGTGGGCGGGCGCGAACTGACGGCGTCGAGTGTCGTGGTGCCCCTCGACCTCGGAACCGCGGTCGACGCCGCGCATCGGACGATCGAGGTGGACGGCGTGCTCGACGACCTCGACGACCTCACGCCGATCGTCCCGGTGGCCACCGGACGTGCCGCTGACGACCAGTCCGCGCGGGCCTGGTACACCTGGGACGAGGACGACCTCTTCCTGTCGGTCGAGGTGACCGACGACGTCCACGACCAGCCGGCGGCGGGCGCGAACATCTGGCAGGGCGACTCGGTGCAGTTCACCGTCGCAGCGGGTGCCCCGGGATCGGCCACCGGATGGCATGAACTCGGAATGGCGCTGACCCCGGCCGGGCCCCAGCTGTACCGGTGGCTCGCGGTGGGCGAGGGTCCCGGGACGGTCGCGGGAGCGCGGGTCGCCGTCGAACGGGACGACGCCGCCGCGACGACCGTGTACGAGGTGGCGGTGCCCTGGGTGCGGCTCACCGGTGTCCGTCCGGACGCGGCACTGCTGAGCAGTGCCTTCATCGTGAACGAGGCCGACGGAGAGGGGCGTGACGGGTACCTCGCTTGGGGCGGTGGCATCGCGGCCGAGAAGGACTCCGCGCAGTTCCTGCCCGTGCGGCTCCTGCCGGCGGCCGGTACCGGTGGTGGCACGGATCCGGGCACCGAGCCCGGGACGGGCACGGGTACCGGCACCTCGGGTGGCTTGGACGGAGGAGCCGCGTCGACGGCCCAGCCCGGGACGCGCGGTCTCGCCGGCACCGGAGTCGACGGCACGGCGATACTCGCGATGCTCGGACTCGGGGCGCTCGCCGCCGGGGCGCTCGTCGTCGCGCGTGGCCGACGCGCGAGTGGCCACCGACCGTGACCGACGACACGCCTCGCCGTCCCGTCGTCACCGGCCTGCGGGTCGGTCGACGGCGGGACGTCGCCGTCGCCGCGGTCCCCGATCCGCCTCTCTCGTGGACGCTGGAGGCCGAGCCCGGTTGGGTCGGCGCCCGCGCCGTCGTACGCCTCGACGGTGTCGAGGAGCGCGAGCTCGGCCCCCACGGGGTGCTCGAGCGCTGGCCGTTCGCACCGCTGGCGCCCGGTTCGGAGCATCGGCTCGAGGTCCGTGTCGACGGCGTCGACGGCACCGGGTCGGCGTGGAGTCCGCCGCTCCGCTTCGTCACCCGTTTCCTCGACACCCCCTGGTCCGAGCCGCTGCTCGCCCACCCCGCCCCGACGCGGGAGGCCGGGCCGTTCGTCCTGCGGCGGGTCGTGACCGTCCCCGCCGACCTCGTGTCGGCGACGCTGTGGAGCACCTCGCACGGCGTCCACCAGGTCTCCATCAACGGCGTCGACGTCGACGATCACGTCCTGAAGCCCGGCTGGACGAGTTACCGGGATCGGCTCACGGTCACCGGAACCGAGGTCGGCGCGCTGCTCACCCCGGGGGCGGAGGACGTCGTGACCGTCCGGGTCGCCGGCGGCTGGTTCACCGAGCGCTACGGCTTCGGCGAGACCGCTCGCCGACACTACGGGGAGCAGCCGGCGGTCTCCCTCCGACTCGAGCTGCGATGCGCGGACGGCCGGATGGTCCGGGTGGGAGGTGACGGCGCGTGGCTCGTCGACCCTGCGCCCGCCCTCGTCGAGAGCGGGCTCTACGCCGGGGAGACCTGGGACCTTCGTCTGGAGGTCGACGGTCGGGGTGACGGGTCCGAGCCGTGGCTCGCCGCGGCGGTGCACCCGTTCCCCGCCGACGTCCAGGTGCAGGCCGCCGACGTCGAGCCGGTGCGCGTCGTCGACGAACGAGCTCCCGTGGCCGTGTGGCCGAACCCCGACGGCACGGGGACGATCATCGACTTCGGTCAGAACCTGGTCGGTCGGCTCCGGCTCCGCCTGGACGCGCCGGCGGGGACCGAGGTGATCCTCCGGCACGCCGAACTGCTCCAGGACGGTGAGCTGTACACCCGATCGTTGCGTGCCGCGTCGGCGACCGACCGGTTCGTCGCCGACGGCCGGGGCCCGCGCTGGGTCGAGCCGGAGTTCACCTTCCACGGCTTCCGCTATGCGGAGGTGCGTGGCGTGCCGGCTTCGGTCGGAGCCGACGACGTCCGCGCCGTCGTCCTCCAGTCCGCGCTGCGCCGCACCGGTTGGTTCTCGTCCTCCGACCCGATGCTCGACCGCCTCCACGAGAACGTCGTGTGGAGCGTCCGCGGCAACACGCTCGCGATCCCGACCGATTGCCCGCAGCGGGACGAACGGCTCGGCTGGACGGGCGACGCGCAGGTCTTCTCGGCCGCCGCGGCGTCGCTGTTCGACGTCGACGCCTGCTTCGCGTCCTGGCTCGACGATCTCGCCCTGGAACAGTGTGCGGCCGGCGGGGTCGTCCCGACCGTCGTGCCGAACCCGCTCGGCTCGTTCAGCGAGGTCGCCGCAGCGGGCTGGGGTGACGCGGTGACCATGGTGCCGGACGTACTCCGCGACCGGTACGGCGATCTGGCGGTGGTGCGCCGCCACGCCGCATCCATGCTCGCCTGGGTCGAGGCGTGCGCCGAGCGCGCCGACCCCTCCGGGCTGTGGGAGCGGGGCTTCCAGTACGGCGACTGGCTGGACCCGACGGTGAGCCGACCGGACAAGGCGCGTACCGATCCCGGCCTCGTCGCCACCGCGTTCCACGTCCATTCCGCGCGCCTCGCGGGAGCCGCGCTCGAGGCGGCCGGGGACCACCGTGGCGCGGAACGGGCGCGGGCCCTCGCCGAGCAGACGAGCCGGGCCTTCCGCGACGCCTATCTCACCCCCGCCGGCCGGCTGATGTCCGACACCCCGACCGCCTACGCCCTCGTCCTGGCGTTCGACCTGGCCCCGGTAGGGCGCCGGACCGTCCTCGCCGAACGACTCGCCGCCCTGCTCCGTGCCGGCGGCCACCACCTCGCCACCGGGTTCCTCGGGACGCCGTTCGTGCTCGATGCGCTCCTCGACCACGGCCAGGAACGGGCCGCCGAGCGCCTGCTGTTCCAGACCGCCTGCCCGTCGTGGCTGTATCCGGTGACCCAGGGCGCGACGACGGTGTGGGAACGGCCCGACGCCATCCGGCCGGACGGTTCGGTGCATCCCTCCGGGATGGTGTCCCTCAACCACTGCGCGTTCGGTGCCGTGGCCGACGTGCTGCACCGCCGCATCGGGGGCCTCGCGCCCGCCGCGCCCGGGTACCGGCGGATCCTCGTGCGACCGTGGTTCCCGGAAGCCCTCCGGCACGCGTCCGTCGTGCACGAGACCCCGTTCGGCCGCGCGGCGGTCGCCTGGGAACGCGTGCCGGACGGTGTGACGGTGTGCGCGACGGTCCCGACCGGGAGCAGCGCCGAGGTCCGCCTTCCCGACCGGCCCGTGTTCGAGGTCGCCTCAGGGACGCATCGATGGACCGTCCTGCTCCCGACCGGCGAACGGCCCGTCGCCCTGGGGGTCGACGACGACCTGGCGCGACTCATCGACCACCGCGGCGTGGGCGCGCTCGTCTCGGCGGTCCTGCGGGAGGCCGAACCGGCGCTCGCCGAGGAGTTCGACGCCTACATCCGCTGGGTGCCGGGACGGACGCTGCGTGCCGAGCTCGCGGCGGTCGCGGCGCCCCCGGAGGTGGTCGCGCGCATCGACGAGGGACTCTCCTCCCTCGCCGTGCCCCCGCGCTGAGTCCCCGTGCCTTCGGCCAGCGCGGTGCGCTGGCGTGGGCGCGGGTGTGTGGGCGTGGGCGCGGGTCGTACGCGTGAGCGCGGGTCTCCGGAGGGGCGCGCTCGCGCGTGTGGGGCGCGGTGACGCCGGTTGGGGTGTGCTCGCGTCAGCGCGGTGCGCTGGCGTGAAGGCGAGTGTGTGGGCGTCAGCGCGGTGCGCTGGCGTGAGCGCGGGTGTGTGGGCGTGGGCGCGGGTCGTACGCGTGAGCGCGGGTCTCCGGAGGGGCGCGCTCGCGCGTGTGGGGCGCGGTGGCGTCAGCGCACCGCGCTGGCGTCAGGGGGAGATGGAGTCAGCGGCGGCTTCGGAATCGACGGGCGACGAACCAGCAGACGAGCATCGACAGGACACCTGCGCCGAGCGCAGCGAGGAGGAGCCCACCGAACGGATCGTCGGCGGGGATGCCGTTCAGCATCCAGACGCCCATCGCCAGGGCGGTGATCATGGCGGATGGGGCCAGCCAGCGCACCGCGTCACGCGCCGTGCCAGGCGTGCCCTCGATGCCTCGACTGCGGCGTCGCATCGCGCCGGCGACGCCCAGCACCGCGCCGAGGACCGCGAGCACCGACAGGGCGATCGCCACGAGCCCCGGCCACTGCACCGCCAGCCGAGCGGTCATCGGTGCTCCAGCATCGACGCCCGCAACCGTCCCGGCCGGGAGGTCGAGGACGACACCGAGGTCGTCACTCCGGACGTCGAGCGGCCATCGACCGTCGCTGTCAGGCTCGAGCTCGACGGTCGCCGTCGCCCGGCCGGTGTCGCCCGGGTCAGCCGACGGCAGCCACGTCCCGGCATCCGTGGGGGTCCACCCGGCGTCGACGGCGTCGTCGAGGAGCTCGCGGTCGGCGCTGAAGGACAGTCGGAAGGGGCCTTGCCGCACGTCCTCGTCCCAGGCGACGCCGCTCGTCCAGCCGTCGAGGAGCGCGACCCAGTTGACCCGGTCGACGTCGTGGCCGTCGACGGTCGCGGCGACGGCCGGCCTCGTGGACGTCGTCTCGATCACGACGTCGTGCAGACCGGTGCGCACGTCCTCGAAGGTCGTCCGGAGCAGCAGCCGACCGTCCTCGAGTTCCGTCGTGAACGGCGCGTCCTCGCCGTCGATCGTCACGCCGTCGACCGTGAGGCCCAGGTCCTGACCGTCGACGACCGCGGGCCACTCGCGCACCACCTGACCGGGCACCGCACCCTCGTCGGAGAAGTCCACGCCGAGGCGTTCGGTGACGCGCAGTCGCGCACCGTCACCGTCGGTCCGCGTGAGCTCCGCGTCGAAGTCGGCCGTCGCGATCGTCGTGAGGGTCGATCCGGGGATGTCGCCCGTGTAGGAACGGGGTGTCTCGGGCTCCAGAGACGGCGCCGGGAGGACGCTCACCGCGACGATCGCGCCGACGACGAGGAGCACGGCGAGCACCCGGACGGCGATCCGTGGCGCGGTCAGGAAGCCCGTTCTCGACCCGTCGGCGCGTGAGGCGAGATCGGCAGCGGCCGCCGGCATCGTGATCTCCGGGGCGATCAGGGCCGCAACCCGCCTGCCGGTCGTCCGAGGTGGAGCGCCGAGCACGGCGTAGGGCAGGAGCCTGTCGCGCAGGCTGGCGCGATCGAGCAGCTGCGTCCGCTCGGCGAACACGCGAATGCCGAGCAGGTGCTGCTTGAGGAGCGCCCCCTTGCGGGTGAGCGGCCGGGCGGTCAGGGCGATCGCGAGGACGATGACGGCGAAGACGGTCGAGAGGACGACGAAGGCGAGCGGCCACCACACCACTGCGAGCACGGCCTGGTGGGAGAGCTGCCGGACGATGCCCCACTGGAGGATGGTCAGCGCGATCGGTGCGGCGATGAACCAGTCGCGGACGAAGCCCTTCGGCACGCGACGCAGGCCGTCGCGCACCTGCCCGGCGCGTTCCGGCCCGGTCAGGTACCGACGCAGGGCCCGGGGTCGGTCGCCCAGACGGCCGGCCCGCTTGGCGGCGCCCGCCGCCGCGACGAGACGCGCCTGTCGCTTCGCCTGCTGCTTCGTGCCGCTGATCGCGGCGTCCTTGAGGCGTTCGGCGAGCTCCATCGTCGCGGGTGACCGGAGGAGATGCGCCGCGGTGCGGGGCGAGACGCCGTCCGGCGGTTCCGACTGCGCGAGGTACCACGGACGTCCGCGGGCATCACCCCACGCGACCGCACGGGCCGCGAACGACAGCAGAAGCGTCGCCGCGAGGACGAGCATCGGCAGGACAGGCCCGAAGGTCTGGACCCAGAAGATCCAGGACTGCGGTGGCATCGTGATCGAGCCCGCCTCGAACGGCATGGTGAAGCGCGCCTGCGCATGCGGCGGGGCCGCGTCGTCGCTCGTGAAGGCGTAGGCCACCTCGCCGGGTGGGGCGTCCGGCTCCGGGGTCAGCCACTGCCCGGCGCCCACGAGGGTCCACGCGAGCGAGCCTCGGGGCTGCCGGACGAGACGGTCGTCGAGTTCCTGCGGGATGGTCACCCGGACGTCGAGCTTCGCCACCGCCTGCTGCAGATCGGGGCCGAACACGTCCCAGCGAAGGAGGTCGACCGGTCGCCCGGTCGCCGGATCGGTGTCGACGTACGCGAGATCGGAGAGCTGGTACCGGATGACGAGTTCGTGGTCGCCCGTGAGCTGCTGGCCGGGGTCGACGACGAGGCGGAGGAAGACCGCGGCGCGTTCCCAGCGAACGTCCTGCTCCACGCCGTCCAGCGTCACCGAGATCATGGACGGGTCGAGGGCGTGGCCCTGGTACTCGGTGGCGAGCACCCGCTCGATGGTGCGGTCGTCGAGGTCCGTCGGGAAGAACGCATCGATGCGCTCCTCGACCTCCGTGACGAGCCGGCCGTCGTCGTCCATCGTGACGCGGTAGTCGGCGTCGAAGGAGCGGGCGATCCAGGTGTCGGTGACATCGGACGCCTCGTCGGTGAGGTCGTCGAGGGTGAGGGGAGGGTTGATGACCGGTCCGACCAGGAGGATGAGCCCGCCGACGGCGACGAGGCCCCAGAACTGCCACAGTCCGCTGCGGAGGCGGGAGCCGCCACGGGACTGCAACCACCGCTCGACGCGCAACAGCCAGGCGGACAGGACGACCCACAGCGGCGTGTGCCGCGGAGCGGGGTCCGGGATGCGGGTGTCCGGTTCGACGACGTCTGTTCCGCTCGCCCCGTCCGATCCGATCACGTCGTCGAGTGTAATCGCGGGATGTCGTCCGACCGGACGACATCTGTCGCTCAGCGGCGTCGGGACGTGAAGGCGACCGCCTGGTGACCCGTCTCGGTGACGTCGCGCTCGGCCGCCGCACGCTCACGGCCCAGGTCGAGCGACCGGGAGAGGAGGACGTAGGCGATCGCGGACGCGGCGAGGCCGATGAACAGCGCGAGGTCGGCACCGCCGAGCGCCTGCGCGATCGGACCGGTGAACCACACCGTGACGACGAACGGGATCATCGCGACGATGCCGATCGCGTAGGCGAGGAGGCCGCGCCAGCCCCAGGCACCGTAGACGCCGTTCGGGGTGAAGATGTCGCGGACCACGTAGTGGCCCTTCCGCACGAGGTAGTAGTCGACGAGGTTGATCGAGGTCCACGGCACGAGGACGTAAAGCAGGACGACGAGGAAGCTGCTGAAGTTCGCCAGGAACTCGCCGGTGCTCAGCAGTGAGCCGATGACGGCGGCCGTCGCGATGGCGAGACAGGTGACGACCCGCAGGGTGCGCGTCGGCCGGACCGGTCGGATCGAGTCGATGATCGTGATGGTCTCGATCGAGGCCGCGTAGATGTTCACGGTGATGACGCTGATGAGTCCTGGCAGTGCGGCGACGAGCAGCCAGGTGCCTGAGCCGGGCAGGATGGCGTCGGCGGCGTCACGGACTCCTTCGAGCGGGTCGGCGCCCTGGAACGCGCTGGCGACGAACGCTCCGAGGCCCATCAGCCAGACGGCACCGACGAACACGCCGCCGTAGGTGTAGGCGAGGGCGCGCCCCGGGTTCGTCTGCGGCGGGAGGTACCGGGAGTAGTCGGAGACGTACGGTGCCCAGCCCAGTGCGTAGGCGGCCGCCCCGCCGAACTGCACGAGGAACGCCGTCCAGCTGAAGTTCGCGAGCGACAGGGCGTCGGCCGGCAGCGGCACGACGAAGGGGACGACGACCGTGAACAGCCCGAAGGTGATGAGGAACAGCGCGGTGAGCCACGACTGCGTGCGGTGGATCCAGGAGTAGCCGAAGATCGCGAGCAGGACGGCGACACCGCTGATGAGCACGTACCAGCCCGCACCGGCGTCGACACCGGTCGTCATGGTGAGGACGTCCGCGCCGAGCATCTGGTTGAACATGTTGAAGCCCACGAGGCTGAAGACGACGATCGCGCAGATGAGCACGACGCCGCGGTAGCCGAACTGCGCGCGCGACTGGATCATCTGCGGAAGTCCGAGCTGCGGGCCCTGCGCCGAGTGGAAGGCCGTGAACACGGTGCCGACGGCCACGCCGAGCATGATCGCGAGGAGCGAGGTCGCGAGGTTCGCTCCGAGCGCCGCTCCGAGCATGCCGGTCGCCAGGGTCGTCACCTGCGCGTTCGACATGAACCAGAGCGAGAACAGCGAGCGGGGGCGACCGTGACGCTCGTCGAGCGGGACCCAATCGATGGAGCGGGACTCGACGAGGGACGGCTGGGCGTCTCCCGCGCCTGCGGCGGTACCGGACGGGGACGTGGGGTCGGCGGGTGTCGCCATGGGCTGGCCTCCAGGGCTCGGGCGGTCGAGGAGCGGGACGGGCAGCGGGGTCTGCCTCCGGTCGGTGACTCACTCGTGCCGACGACGGTATCCGCAGGCCACGGACGGGCACAATCGGCCATGCCCCGATCCCAGCCATCGGGGAACACGATGGTCCCGTCCGCGAGGGCTTCGTATGATCGCTGGATGACCAGCACCGACCCCACGGGGGCCACCGACCACAGCGACCCCGACGCGCGGAGCATCCGGATCCGTGCCCAGGAACTCGCCCCCGTCCTCGGCGACCTCGACGGCAACCTGCGCACGATCGAGGCGGCCATCCGGGACGCCGTCGCCGACGGGGTGCAGCTCCTCGTGCTGCCCGAACTCGCGACGAGCGGTTACTACCTGGGCAGCCCGGAGGCGGCCCGCGCGGTCGCGCTCCCGAGCGACGCGTCGGTGTTCAGTGACTGGGCGTCACTGCTCCCCGAGGACGCCGTGGTGGTCGTCGGGTTCTGCGAGCTGGACGGCGAGGAGAGCCGCAACAGCGCCCTGGTCCTCGGCGCCTCGGGTGTGCTCGGGGTCTACCGGAAGGTGCACCTGTGGGACGAGGAGCAGTCCGTCTTCGTGGCGGGTCGCGAGACCCAGCCGGTGGTCGATACGCCGCTCGGCCGGCTCGGCGTCCTCGTCTGCTACGACCTCGAGTTCCCCGAGGTGCCGCGGGGTCTGGCGCTCCGGGGAGCGGACCTCCTCGTCGTCCCGACGAACTGGCCGCTGGTCGAGCGGCCGGAGGGCGAGCGGGCGCCCGAGGTCGTCCAGGCGATGGCGGCGGCGCGCGCGTCCGCGATCCCGATCGTGTGTTGCGACCGCTCCGGCACCGAGACCGGCAAGCCGTGGACCGAGGGCACCACGATCATCCCGGCCGACGGCTGGCCCGTCGGTGGGAAGGACGCTCGGGGACGGGTGGACGGGACCGTCCGGCTCGACCGGGGCGCCACCCGGATCGGTCCGCGCAATGACGTGCTCGCCGATCGCCGGCCGGAGCTGTACGGGACGCTCACCACGGAGTGACCCGCGCCGTGACGGGGAACCCGCCTCGCTAGGCTGACCGCATGACCCTCGCGCAACTCCGCGCCTTCCTCGCCGCCTACGAGAGCGGCTCCTTCACTGCCGCAGCCGCCGAGCTCGACAGCAGTCAGGCCTCCGTGTCGGAGCTCGTCAGCCGCCTCGAGCGCGAGATCGGCCTGCAGTTGTTCGCCCGCGGTGCGCGTCGGCTCGTCCCGACGGCGGCCGCCGAGGAGCTGCGCGAGCACGCCAGACGCGCGGTCGCCGCGATCGACGGTGGACTCGACGCGCTCTCGGCGATCACCTCCCTCGACGGCGGCGTGTGCACCTTCGGCGTCCTGCGCAACGCCGCCTACTACGAGCTGTCCGACCTGGTGCAGCGCTTCCACCAGCGCTACCCCAACGTGCGCGTGCGACTCGTGGGGTTGAACTCGGCACTCGTCGCGGACTCCGTGGCGAGCGGCGAGATCGAGGCCGGGCTGGTCGTCCTCCCCGTGCCCGTCGCGGGCCTCGCCATCCGGCCCCTCTTCCGCGACGAGGTCTTCTACGCCTCCACCACGAGGGATCCCGCGGCGGGCCCGGTCGGGATCGACGAGTTCGCGGACGCCAAGCTCGTGCTCTACGACGCCTACGCCGGGTGGCGGGACCCCACGCGGCTCCAACTGCTGGAGCGCGCTCGCCTGCAGGGGCGGTCGATCGAGCCGGCCGTCGAGGTCGAGCACGTGGAGACCGCCCTGAGCCTCGCCGCGACCGGGGCCGCGGACACGATCGTCTCCGGCACGGTCGCCCGCACCGGGGGATTCCCCGAGCAGTTGACGCTCACCCCCTTCGCCGAGCCGCTCTACGACACGATCGCGCTCGTCCAGCGCGAGGGCGCCTACCTGTCGCCGGCCACCGCGCGGATCGCTGAACTCGCCGAGCACACCCTGCTCGCGGCGGCGGAGCCCGACCAGGTGATCGCGACGACCCCGAGGCGCTGAGCTTCGTTCGCGAATCGGCGTATCGGATGACCCGATGGCTCGCGCAGGCACGTCCCCCGTTGTCGCCCCCGCGCCGCGTTCGTACGCTCGCAGCATGCGATTCAGCCCTCCCGTGCTCCAGTCCCTCGACGGCTCCTTCCGTCACCTCAAGACCCCGCTCATCGACGCTCCGCCGGCTCAGCGCGACCCGGCCGTCATCGAGACCGTCTCCGCGATGCTCCTCGACATCGAGCGGCGCGGCATGGACGCCGTGCTCGACGCCGCGCGGCGGCTCGACCGGTACGAGGGCGGCGAGGTCGAGCTGACGGCCGAGCAGATCGCGACCAGCGGCGACCGCCTCCACGCGGACCTCCGCGCAGCCATCGACCTCGGTGGCGAGCGCACCCGGGCCTTCGCCCAGGAGCAGCGCTCCCACCTGCAGGACTTCGAGACCGAGCTCGTGCCCGGACTCGTCACGGGGGTGAAGTACGTGCCCGTCTCCCGCGTGGGCGCCTACCTCCCGGCCGGCCGGTTCCCGCTCACCGCCAGCGCGTTCATGACGGTCGGCGTCGCCAAGCAGGCCGGCGTGCCGACGGTCATCGCTTGCACCCCGCCGCAGCCGAACGGGGGTGCGAACGACGCGGTCGTCTACGCCGCGCACGTCTCCGGTGTCGACCGGGTCTTCGTCCTCGGGGGCGTCCAGGCGCTCGCCGCAATGGCCTACGGTCTGCTCGGCGAGCTGCCGATCGACATGCTCGTCGGTGCGGGCAACGCCTTCGTCGCCGAGGCGAAGCGACAGCTGTTCGGCACCGTCGCGATCGATCTCCTCGCCGGTCCCTCCGAGGTGGCCGTCCTCGCGGACGAGACCGCGGACCCGATCCTGGTGGCCGCCGACCTGCTCGGGCAGGCCGAGCACGGACCGAACTCGCCGGCCGCGCTCGTGACGACGTCGGAGGAGCTCGGCCGCGCGGTGATCGCCGAGGTCGAACGGCAGCTGCCGACGCTCTCGACCGAGTCGATTTGCGGGCCCGCCTGGCGCGACTACGGCTCGGTGACCGTGGCCGACGACCGTGAGACCGCCGCGGCGCTCATGGACGACCTCGCCCCGGAGCACCTCGAGGTCATCACGTCCGACGACGCCTGGTACCACGGGCGGCTGCTCAACTACGGGTCGATCTTCCTCGGCCCATGGAGCACCGTCGCCTACTCGGACAAGGGCATGGCGGGGACGAACCACGTGCTCCCGACCGCCGGCGGTGCCAAGCACAGCGCCGGGCTCTCGGTGTCGCGGTTCCTGAAGCCGCTCACCTACCAGCGCATCGCCGAGTCGGCGACGCCGGCGCTCGCCGACGCGGTGCAGGTCATCTCCGATTCGGAGGGCATGGCGGCGCACAGCGCGACGGCGACGCTCCGCACGGCCCGGCTCAGCTGAGGCAGGCCCGGCCCCCTCTGGTCAGGAGGCGCTCGGCGCACGCGCTTCGTCAGTCACCCTGGCGCAGGGCGTGCTGCGCCTCCTGCATCGCCTCGTCGAAGTCGACTTCGGGGTCGCGGAGGATCCGGGCGGTCGCGCGAGCGTGTGCACGGGCCTCCCGGCCGAATGCCTCGGACACGGCCGTGTGTTCGACGGGTTCGAGCGAGGGCTCACCGATCGTGGTGAACGCACGCGTGAGGCTGAGCTGCACCTCGCGGTCGCCGCGGCCGAACTGCCTCGTCAGCAGCTCGGCGAGCGCCGACGCCTCCCGCTCCGGGACGACCCCTGCGGCGGTGCGCCACGCGGCTCGGGCGACCTGATCCTCCTCGTCCTCGAGCAGCGCCAGGGTGATGGCCGACCAGGTGCGTGGGTCTCCGGTCTTGGAGAGGGTGTGCAGCGCCTGGCTGCGTGCCTGGGGGAAGACCGATCCGAGCTCGTCCATCAGGCGTGGGACGGTCACCTCGGGGTCGTGTCGCACGAGCGCCCAGGTGAGCATGTCGCGCACGAAGAAGTCGGGCTCGACGGCGCAGCGGTCGACGAGCACCTCGATGTAGGCGGTCCTCGGGGTGGTGCCCGCGGCGAGTGCGGCCTGCAGTCGGTCCGAGGGAACGGGTGCGCTGAGGGCGATCGCCAGACCGTTCGTTGCAGCGGCGTCGTACTCCTGGCTCATCGAGCGACCTCCCAGAGCTGTGTCGGTTCGATTCCAGCCTAGGTGCGGGAGCCCGCCCGAGGTCCCTCAAGTGGGCTCCCGCACGTCAGCTCGCAGCCGGTCCAGAGGTCGCGATCTCGTCGGGCCGCACGGCCGCCACACCGGCGACCTGCGCACCGGGACCGCTGCGCGAGCGGGCGAGGACGTCGTTCAGGTTGGCCACCACCCAGGGGTCGCCGTCCGCGTCAGGGAGCCGCAACGCTGCACTCCCCGAGGCGAACAGCCGCACGACCTTCACATCGCCGGGCAGCATGGTGAAGAACCCTTCGGCGTCGCAGGACACGGCCCCGGCGCGGTCTGGCTGGATGAGGACGTCCTTGACGAGCGAGGTTGCGGTGAGTCGGTACTCGTCGTGGTCGTCGAAGCGGGTCACGGCCACGTCCAGGGCCCCCGGGATGAGCTCGAAGTCCCGATCCTCCACGCCGTACCACCAGGCGCGCTGACCGGAGCTCGCCGCCTCGACCACCGCGAACTCCCGTTTCGGATGGGTCCAGCTCGTGAGCCTCGCCGGCAGGTCGACGATCGCGACGCTGTTCGCCTCGACGGTGACGGGGAGCGTGTGACGGTCCAGGGCGGTGCCGGACAGGCTCATCCGCCGGACGACGAACTCGTCCGACCACGGCTCGAGCGTCTGGTTCGCGACGACGAGCACCGGGCGTCCGTCCCGTGGCTGCACGCTGATAGTCCGAGGCGCGAAGGACTGCTGGAGCGCTGTGTACATCGGCTTCGGCCGCCCCGCCGAATCGATCACCGACCAGGACACCGCGGGCCAGCAGTCGTTCAACTGCCACAGCACGGCTCCCGCGGTGTCGGGCCACCTCGAACGCCAGTGGTCGATCGCCGTTTGGTTCGCGCGGCACTGGTTGAGGCTCGCGAGGAAGTGCCAGCTCGCCAGATCCGCCGCACCGCCGAAGTGGCGCTCGATCGATTCGCCGATGAGCGCGTTCCCGTTGACCATCCGCTGACGGTGCGTGAACTCCGGGGCCTCGGGTGACGCGGGAACGCCGCCGATCGCGTCGACCAGGGTGGTCCAGGTGGCCGGCCCCTGGTTGCCGAACTCGGACACGTAGCGCGGCGCGGTGTTCCGGTAGGCGAGGTAGTCGTCCTTCGTCCACGCGTGGACGCTGCCGTACCGCGGGTCGTTGGGATGCCGTTCCTCGGAACCGGACCACGGGCTGCCCGCCGTGTACGGCCGGAACGGGTCGAGCTCGGCCACGAGCCGGGGCAGGAGGTCGAGGTAGTACCCGCGGCCCCACGTCCGATCGCCGATGAGCGGCTTCCAGTTCCAGTTCTCGTGCCCGAGGAAGTTCTCGTTGTTGCCGTTCCAGACCACGATCGACGGGTGCGGCGACAACCGGTCCAGGTTGTCCCTGACCTCGGCCTCGACCTCACCGGCGAGGGGATCCTCCTCGGGGTACGCGGCGCAGGCGAAGAGGAAGTCCTGCCAGACGAGGAGACCCAGCTCGTCGCAGCGCTCGTAGAAGTGCCGGTCCTCGAAGACGCCGCCACCCCACACCCGGACGAGGTCGACGTTGGCCGCGCGGGCCTGCCCGAGGCGCTCGTCGAGCTGCTCGGGGGTGACGCGCGCCAGGAGGAGGTCGTCGGGGATCCAGTTCACCCCGCGCGCGAACAGCGGTACGTCGTTCACGACGAGGGTGAACGCGCGCCCGTGATCGTCCTCGGTCTCGTCGATGCGGACCGAGCGGAACCCGATCCGGTGGTGCCGCTCGTCGAGCAGACGGTCACCTTCCCACAGCCGGAAGGTCAGCTCGGACAGACGCGGTTCGCCGTAGCCGTGTGGCCACCAGACGGCCGGCTCGTCGATGCGGATCGTCTCGCGCAGCTCGTCGACGTCGATCCGCAGCGTGCGGGTGGTGCGTCGTCCGTCGGACGTCACCGTGATCTCCGCGTCCAGTGGCCGGCCGGCGCCGGTCGAGGTCCGTTCGAGCTCAACGGCGAGTTCCACGACACCGACGCCGTGCGTCAGCGTCGTCTGCGGGCGGAACCCCGCGATGCGGGCGGTGGACCAGGCCTCGAGCCGGGGTTCTCGCCAGATGCCCGCCGTCGCCAGGACCGGTCCCCAGTCCCAGCCGTAACTGCAGGCCATCTTGCGGACGTACTGGAAGGTCGTTCCGGTCGCGTTCGGCAGTGCCGGCGCCAGCTCCCGCGCGGCCGCGTCCGAGAACTCCTGCGCCGACGCGAAGTCCACCGTGAGCTCGCGGTCGTCGGGACCGATGAGGTCGGTCACGTCGAATCGGTACCGCCGATGCATGTTGCGGGTCCTGCCGACGACCGTGTCGCCCACGGTGATCGTGGCGAGGGTGTCGAGCCCGTCGAACACGAGGTCGACCCGCTCGGCGTCGGTTGTCAGCGCCAACGGGCGACGGTAACGCCACGATCGCCGTCCGACCCAGAGGGCGTCGATCTCGTGCAGGCCGAGCAGCGGGTCGTCGATCAGCCCGTTGGCGAGAAGGTCCTGGTGGACGCTTCCCGGGACGACCGCGGGGACCGGAGCGACCTCATTCCGTCGCGGGTGCTTCCCGACCTCGAGCAGCCAGTGATCTCGCAGCGGGACGGTGTCCACGGATGCCTCCAGATTGCTTAAGAATTAAGTAAACAGGTCTATTGCCCCTTAATAACTGGAGACAACGAGCTTAAACGTATCATTGACTTCGCCGATCCGGCACGGTAGCGTCTCGTTCCCGAGAGGCGTCTCGACCCGCGACGCCCCGACCCCCATGGCAAGGAAGCACATGAAGAGCACACGCAGCGTTGCTGTCGCCCTCACCACAGCGGCGATCCTCGGCGCCTCACTCACCGCGTGCAGCGGCGGCGGAGCCGAGATCGACCCCAAGACGGTGACCGTTCTGTCCAACGTGTCCAAGAACACCGCGAGCGGTAGGGCGTTCTTCGCCCTCTTCGACCAGTTCAAGCAGGACACCGGGATCTCCGTCGAGGTCATCGAGCAGGGCGACGACACGAACCAGGTGTACGAGACCACGCTCGCCGGTGGCCGCGAGGCACAACTCGTCCTCACCAACCGCTACCAGAATCTCGACTGGTTGCAGAACGGGAGCGTCGTCGACGCCAAGCCGTACGCCGACGAGTGGGGCATCACCGACAGGCTCAAGCCGGACGCGGTCGACGCCTGGTCCGACGCCGACGGCGGGCTCATGGGCATCCCGCTGAACGGCTACACGTGGCCGGTCATGTACAACACCGAGCTGCTCCAGCAAGCGGGCTTCGACGCACCACCCACGACGACGGACGAGCTCCTGCAGCTCGCGAGCGCCCTGCGGGTGAAGGGAATCACGCCCTGGGCGATCGGTGGCTCCGACTGGAGCGGCGAGAAACTCTTCGCGCAGATCGCGCAGACGCACGTCAGTGCCGACGAGGCCGCCCAGCTCTTCACGAAGGGCGGCTGGTGTGACTCCGACGCGGCCAAGCAGGGCATCGACGACTTCGTCGCACTCCGCGACGGCGGCGTCTTCGTCGACAAGGCGGAGGGGTACACCGTGGACCTCGCCCAGACCGACTTCTACACCGGCAAGGCGGCGATCTACTCCGACGCCTCATGGGGCTTCGGCAACGTCCCCGAGGAGATCAAGCCGAACGTCGTCATCGGCGGAGTACCGGTGCCGGCCGACTCCGATTTCACCGGCCCCTCCTACTACTCGGAGTTCGGGAGCGGGCTCTGGATCAGCCCGAACGGTGAGAAGAACCTCGACGCCGTCGGCAAGCTCGTCACCTTCCTGCTCTCCGACGAGGCACAGGAGCGGCTCGTCGCAGAGGCCTCGCTCGTCTCACCCCTGACGACCGACTTCTCCGCGGCCGCGACCGACCCGCTCCTGCAGCAGGCGCTCGGGCTGAGCGACACCGGCCAGCGTGCCGTCCTGCCGGACGACTACGTCGCCGACACCGCCACCACCACCTGGGCGAAGGCGACCGCAGGAGCCTACGCGGAGTCGGCGAGCACCTCGGACATCTGCGCGGCCCTCGACGCCGCGCTCGCCGAATGACCCGCGTGATGCCTGGCACCACCCCCTCGGTCCGGCCTTCCCGGCCGGACCGAGGGCTCACCATCCTCGGGATGCCGGCACTCGTCTGGTACCTCTTCTTCATGATCGCGCCGATCATCGCGATGTTCGGCATCAGCTTCCTGCGCTGGCCGAAGATCATCGCGCCGAGCGAGGTCATCGGCTTCGACAACTACGCGGCGCTCGTGCAGGATCCGACGTTCTGGGCGGCAGCCGGCAACACCGCCGTGCAGCTGATCGTCGTGATCCCGGTGATGATCCCGCTGGCGTTCATGCTCGCCTATTATCTGCAGCAGAGTCCCCGCGGACACCAGTTCCTGTCGATCATCTTCTTCACGCCCGGGCTCATCTCCCTGTCGGTGAAGGCCATGATGTTCTTCGCCATCCTGGCCCCCAACGGCGCACTCAACGGGTTCCTCAGCGGCATCGGAGCGGACGCCGCCACCACGGCGTGGCTCGCCGACCCGAAGACGGCACTCGCGTGCATCATCGTCATCGACCTGTGGAACGGGATCGGGTACACGGCCATCCTGATGAACGCGCGACTCGCGGGCGTCCCCCGGGAGGTCTACGAAGCGGCGGCCCTCGACGGTGCCGGGCACTGGAAGATGATGTGGCGCATCGCGTACCCGATCACGAAGGACTACGTCGGCACGATGGTGATGCTTCAGTTCATCTGGACGCTCTTCAACTCGGCCCCCGTGGTGTTGCTCCTGACGCAGGGCGGGCCGGGAACCGCCTCGACCACGCTGTCCTACTTCGTCTACGACCTCGCCTTCCAGTCGAGCCAGGTGGGATACAGCCAGGCCGCCTCGGTCGTGCTCTTCCTCGTCGGGCTCGTCGGGATGCTCGTCATCCGTCGCACCATCCGAGCGAACTACTGAACGGACCCCGACTGTGACCTCTTCTACTGTGACCGCTTCGACACAGGCCATCGTGCAGGCATCCCGTCCGAGTCGACGCCGCCAGCCCCACGGGCGGTCGAGCCTCTGGGTGGGCGGCATCTTCGCCTGGGTGTACGCCGTGCTCCTGATCATCCCCATCTACTACCTGCTCATCAGCTCGGTCAAGGACAACACCGAGATCTTCGGCGACCCGTTCGGGATCCCGCGGCAGTGGCTCTTCGAGAACTACCTCGGCGCCTGGACGAGCGTCGACCTCGGTCAGGCGCTCGTGAACTCCGTGCTCATCACCGCCGTCTCGCTCGTCCTCACCCTCGTGCTCGCGATCCCGGCTGCGTATTCCATCGCCAGGAGTCGCGGTCGGATCGGCGTCATCGTGGAACGGGTGTTCGCCGCAGGGTTCCTCATCCCGCAGTTCGCCGCGCTCGTCCCGACGGTCATCCTCTCCTTCTGGTTGTCGCTCTACGGCACGAAGGAGTTCCTGATGCTCTTCTTCCCGGCCACCGCCCTCCCGATCTCGGTGGTCCTCCTCACGCAGTTCATCCGGGCCATCCCGTACGAACTGGAGGAGAGCGCCCAGATGGACGGGGCGAACCGGTTCTCGATCATCCTGCGACTCATCATCCCGATGGCCGCGCCGGGCATCGTCACGGTGACCATCCTCAACTTCCTCGCGGTCTGGAACGAGTACCTCTTCTCCCTGCTCATCCTCGCGCCGGCGCCTGAGAACCGCACGATCCAGGTCGCGCTGCCGCTGCTCACGAGCCAGCAGAGCCCGCAGTACGGCCAGCTCGCCGCCGGCATCGTGATCACGCTGCTACCGGTTTACTTGGTCTACGCGGTCCTGTATCGACGGATGCAGGACGCCCTCGTGGATGGAGCGCTCAAATGACCGGTGGACCCGACGAACCGACCAAGGCCAGGGTGCGATCCCGGGCACCTCGACCGACGATGCACGACGTGGCGACCGCGGCGGGGGTGTCCGTCGGGGCCGTCTCCTACGCCTTGAACGGACGACCCGGGGTGTCGGAGACGACCCGCGCGAGAGTCCTCGCGATCGCGGCCGAACTCGGATGGGCCGCGAACCAGGCCGCGCGCAGTCTGCGGGGTGGCGGCACCAACACGGTCGGCCTCGTCATCGCGAGACCGGCTGAGACCCTCGGCGTCGAGACCTACTACATGCAGCTCATCGCCGGTCTCGAGGAGACCCTCGCGGCCAACGACTTCGACCTGCTGCTCCGAGTGGTCGCCGACGTCGACGCGGAGGCGCGCATCTACCGGGGATGGGGTGCATCGGAACGCGTCGACGGGATCATCGTCGTCGATCCGCGGACCGAGGACCCCCGCCTCGAGGTCGTCGTCGAGACGGGCCTGCGAGCGGTCGTCCTCGGTGACGCTCCGGACCGACCGGAGGTGTCCTCCGTCGTGGTCGACCACGGAGGGGCCACCGCGGACGCCGTCCGCTACCTGCAGGCCATCGGCCACCGGCGCATCACCCGGGTCGCGGGTCCCGAGCACCTCCGCCACGTCTCGGCACGCGACC
Organism: Plantibacter sp. MCCC 1A11337; assembly: GCF_013349365.1. NCBI lineage: Bacteria > Bacillati > Actinomycetota > Actinomycetes > Micrococcales > Microbacteriaceae > Plantibacter > Plantibacter sp. MCCC 1A11337. Next base: position 602,848 of record NZ_JABJWX010000002.1, read on the forward strand.
GGGCGTTCGAGGACACCGCACACGAACTCGGCGTGGAGTCGTCGATCATCCGGACGGACTTCACCGCCGAGAGCGGTGCGTCGGCGACGCGGAGGATCCTCGCGCGGGCGGACCGCCCGACCGCGGTCATCTACGACAACGACGTGATGGCCGCTGCGGCGCTGCCGGTCGCCGCCGAGTTCTCACTCGCCGTTCCGCACGACCTCAGCATCCTGTCCTGGGAGGACTCGATGCTCTGCCAGCTGGCGACACCGCCGATCACCGCGATCCGGCGAGACGTCCGGGCATTCGGGGCGCTCGTCGCCGAAGCGCTCCTCGACCAGATCCGCACCGGTCGCCCGGTGCGCCTCGACGCCGCCCGCCCCGAACTCCTCCCGCGGGCGTCCACCGCCCCGCGAACCCTTCCGTGACCACGACGTCACGGAAGACGATCCAGAAGGAACCCTCATGAAACGACACTCCGCGAAATTCCCGACCCCGGACGGCGTCGACGCCCTGATCGGCGTCAACTACTGGTCACGCACCGGTGGTCCGCTCATGTGGCGGGACTACGACGGCGAGGTCGTCGCGCAGGAGCTCGAGCAGCTCCGCGCCCACGGCATCACGCACACGCGGAGCTTCCTGTACTGGCCGGACTTCCACCCGGAGCCCGATCGCCTGTCCGAGGAGATGCTCGCCCACTTCGCCGACTTCCTGCAGCGGCACACCGACGCGGGGATGTGGACGATCCCCACCTTCCTCGTCGGGCACATGTCCGCGCAGAACTGGGATCCGGCGTGGCGCGACGGGCGCGACGTCTTCTCCGACGTCTGGTTCGTCGGGCGCCAGGCCTGGTACATCCGCGAGGTGGTCTCCCGCTTCACCGAGCACCCCGCGATCGACGGGTGGCTGCTGACGAACGAGGTGCCGATCTACGCGGACTGGCGGTCACGCGGCATCGACACCATCGACGCCGAGGCGGTCACCGCCTGGGCACAGCTGCTGATCGACGCGGTGCGGGCCGGCGGCGGGACCCAGCCGGTGTCCGTCGGCGAGGGCGCCTGGGGCGTCGAGATCACCGGGAACGACAACGGCTTCCGGGTCCGTGAGCTCGAGCCGCTGATCGACTTCTTCGGTCCGCACGTCTACCGCATGGAGGACGACCCGGTCCGGCAGCACCTCGGAGCCGCCTTCATCTGCGAACTGCTGGACCTCGGCGGCAAGCCCGTCGTCATGGAGGAGTTCGGCGTCACGTCCGACTACGTGGACGACGAGAACGCGGCGCACTACTACCGCCAGGTCCTCCACGCGACCCTGCTCGGCGGCGCCACCGCCTGGATCCCGTGGAACAACGTCGACTACGACGCGTTCTCGGATCGCGAGCCCTACTCACACCACCCGTTCGAGATGCACTTCGGTCTCGTCACCGACCAGGGGGTCCCGAAGGCGCAGCTCCTCGAGGTCCGCGACTTCGCGGCCACCCTCTCGGAGCTCGACTTCCGAGGGCTCGAACGACCTGACACCCGCATCGGCCTGCTCGTGTCCTCGTTCCTCGAGTCGCCCTACGCCTTCACCGCCCGCGAGGACGGCCCGACCGTGTTCCAGGTGTCACGGCAGGCCTACGTCTCCGCCCGCACCGCCGACCTGCCCGTCGGCGTCGTCCGAGAACTGGACGGGCTCCCGGCGGACCTCGACCTCATCATCGTCCCGTCGACGAAGGCGCTCCTCGCACCCACCTGGGCGGAGCTCGAGCGCCGGGCGGCCGCCGGTGCCACCGTGTACGCCTCCTACTTCAACGGTATGCACGCGAATCAGCGCGGATCGTGGTGGCCGAAGCTCGACGACCTGTTCGGTGTCCGCAAACGCCTGCGCTACGGACTCATCGAACCCGTCCTCGACGAGACCGTCACGCTCGAGTTCCAGACGGACTTCGGCGGCATCGCCCGCGGCACCTCCCTCGCCTTCCCCGTCGGAGGCACGGTCGACGGCCGCTCGCACCTGCCCGTCGAACCGGTCGACGCCGAGGTCATCGCGACCGATCGGGACGGTCGGCCGGCGCTGCTCCGACGACGGGTCGGCAGCGGGTCGATGATCCTGTCCACCTACCCGGTCGAGTACTTCGCCTCGGCCGTGCCGCGGGTCAACCCCGAGCCGACCTGGGAGCTCTACGCGGCGCTCGCCGCGGAAGCCGGCGTAACACCGTCGGTCCGAGTCGACGACGCGCTCGTGATGGCCGGTGAGATGACCCACCGCGACGGTCGTCGATTCGTCTGGTTCATCAGTCAGAGCGACGAGACCCGCACGGTCGAGCCGGTCTCCGACGGCGGACTGGTGGACCGCGTCGACGGATCCTCCGTCACCACCGTGACCCTGCCACCGTTCGGGGTGGAGATCGTCGAGTACCGGGAGCAGCACCCATGAACATCGACAAGGCCGAGGTCATCGTCACGAGTCCCGACCGGAACTTCGTGACGTTGAAACTCACGACCGACGACGGCCTGACCGGCTTGGGCGACGCGACGTTGAACGGGCGCGAGTTGGCGGTGGTGGCGTATCTGTCCGAGCACGTGGTGCCGTTGTTGCTGGGGCGGGATGCGTCGCGGATCGAGGACACGTGGCAGTTCCTGTATCGGTCGGCGTATTGGCGTCGGGGTCCGGTGACGATGGCGGCGGTCGCTGCGGTCGATATGGCGTTGTGGGACATCAAGGGCAAGGCTGCGGGCATGCCGGTGTATCAGTTGCTGGGTGGGGCGTCGCGGACGGGGCTGCTCGCCTATGGGCATGCGTCGGGGAAGAGCAACGAGGAGTTGTTCGACAGTGTGCGTGAGCATCAGGCGCAGGGGTATAAGGCCATCCGGATCCAGACGGCGGTGCCGGGGTTGCAGTCGATCTATGGCATCGCGTCGAACGCGACGTTCGAGGGCAACACGGGTGTCCGCTACGACCATGAGCCGGCGCAGCGTGGCGGGCTGCCGAACGAGGAGGATTGGGACACGAGGTCGTATCTGCGGCATCTGCCGTCGGTGTTCGAGGCGGTGCGGAACGAGTTCGGTCCGGAGTTGCCGTTGTTGCATGACGGGCATCACCGGATGACGCCGATCCAGGCCGCGAAGCTCGGGAAGAGCCTGGAGCCGTTCGACCTGTTCTGGTTGGAGGACTGCACGCCGGCGGAGAACCCGGAGGCGTTGCGCCTGGTGCGGCAGCACACGACGACGCCGTTGGCGATCGGGGAGATCTTCAACACGGTGTGGGACTACCAGCAGATCATCCGCGAGCAGCTCATCGATTATGTGCGTGGTGCGGTGACGCACATGGGTGGGATCTCGCATCTGAAGAAGACGTTGGACTATGCGGCGCAGTACCAGATCAAGTCGGGCATGCACGGGCCGACGGACATCTCCCCGGTCGGCATGGCCGCCGCGATGCACCTGGGCTTGTCGATCCACAACTTCGGCATCCAGGAGTACATGAAGCACGGAGCGAAGACCGACGCCGTGTTCGAGCAGTCGTACACGTGGGAGGACGGCATGCTGCACCCGGGAGACCAGCCCGGCCTCGGTGTCGAGTTGAACGTGGACGAAGCGGGCAAGTACCCGTACCAGCGGGCGTACCTGCCCTACAACCGTCTCGCCGACGGAACCGTCCACGACTGGTGACCCCGGCGACGCCCCGTCAGCGGAGGCCGAGGAGCGCAGCGACGCGGTGGCGCAGTCCGGCCCGGACGAGCCGGGCGTGCTCCCGCGCCGCCGTCCGGGCCTCGTCGACCTGACCGGTGGCGATCGCCTCGAACAGTTGCTCGTGGACGGCGAGCGAGTCCTGGGCCGCTTCGTCGCGGACCAACCTGCCGCCGTATGCGGAGCGCTGCGTCGAGACCAGGGCGCTCTCGATGCCGTCGAGCAGGAAGGAGAGCACCTCGCTGCCGGCCGCGTCGACGAGCGCCGCGTGGAATTCGCCGTTGGCGACGCCGAGGGCGTCGCCGGATTCGGCACTCCGCATCCGATCGAGGGCGGATCGGGCCGAGTCGACCGCGTGCGAGGCCGACGGGGAGGATTGCTCGGCCGCCCGCTGCGCGACGAACTCGTCGAGGAAGTCCCTGATCTGCGCGAGCTCGATCAGACGCTGGGGATCGCGGCGGACCAGGGCGCCGAGCTGGATGCCGAGCACCTCGCTGGTCGGCCGGGTCACCGTGCCGCGGCGCCCACGGCCCAACTCGATGAGCCCTCGGCCGCTCAGGACCTTCAACACCTCTCGGACCGTGGCGCGGCTGATCCCGTAGCGCTCGGAGAGTTCGGATTCGCTCGGGAGCTTCGCGCCGAACTCGAACTCGTCGGCGAGTTCCCGCTGCAAGTCGTCGGCGATGTCCTCGACCCGAGACTCGGTCCCTCCGGTGTGATCCATGCCGTGAAGGTATCAGACAACTTTTGGCCCGAGTGAGTAGCTGGACAAAGGTGTCAGACATCTTTTGGCGTGTTTGGGGCGTCATTCGGCGATTTTTCGGCCAAGCACCTTGATTTAGTCGGGCTACTTGGAGAATCTTCCCGAGAAGTTGCTTGACAACTTTGACCGCTGGGCGGAGGATCGATCCATCAACGACGATGGGAGTCAGGTGTTCGAGTACGTCACATCACTGGGCCGGGTGCGCGGCGAGCGGATCGACACCCCGGACGGCGCGGCGGTCGCGGTCCTCGGGCTCCCGACCGCTCGGGTCGCAGCCCGGTTCCAGCCGGCGGTACGGCCGGACGGTTGGCGCGGTGTCCGCGCAAGCGCTCAAGGCCCGATCGCCTGGCAGGACGCGGGGCGGGCCGGAGGGGCACCGATGAGCGAGGCCGACAGCCTCACAGCGAACGTCTGGCTCCCCGGTGAACGCGTCGACACCCCTCGACCGGTCCTCGTCTGGGTCCACGGCGGCGCGCACCTCTACGGCTCGAACGCGCACCCGCTGTGCGACGGTGCCCGCCTCGCCGCGGCGCACGGGATCATCGTGGTGTCGATCGCGTACCGGCTCGGCGCACTCGGCTCGCTCCGCCTCGACCACCTGCTCGGCCCGGAGTATGTGGACGCCGGCAACCTGGCGCTCCGCGACACGCTCGCCGGCGTCCAGTGGGTGCATGACGAGATCGCGGCCTTCGGGGGCGATCCCGCACGCATCACCGTCATGGGGCAGTCCGCCGGCGGCGTGGCCGTCGCCACGTTGCTCGCCGAGAGCTCCGGCGACTCTCCCTTCCGTCGGGTGATCATCGAGAGCGCGACGGCCGAGCGGGTGCACACGCTCGACGAAGCGGCCGAGGTGACCGATGAACTGCTGGTGGAGCTGGCCGGCTCGGACGCCGACCCTGGCGAGCTGCTGCGCACCGGTCCGGCCGAGCTCGTCGCCGCCCAGGAACGGATGGTCGATCGGTGGCGTGCGACCCGGCGGGGGCCCGGCATCCCCTTCCGGCCCGTCATCGACGGGCGCTTCGTCCACGATGTACCGCTGCGGTCGATCGCAGCCGGCGCCGGCGCCCACATCGACGCGATCATCGGAACGAACCGGAACGAGGCGAGCGGATACGTCGACCTGCTCCGCCTCGCGCCTGCGGAGGCCCTGGCCACGCTCGACCGCGAACTCCAGGCCGACGGTCGAGGCGGAACCGCCGACGCCTATCTGGCTGCCTGCGCTGCGGACGACGGGCGGGTGCTCGATCCGGTCGAGGCGCTGGAATCGTACGTCTCCGACCGGCTCTACCGACGGCCGGTGAGCCGTCTGCTCGACGCGCGTTCCGGTGCGGAAGGGAACACCTTCGGCTACCTCTTCGCCTGGAGCCGACCGGACACGCCCACGTGGGCCCGCCGCTCCGGTCACTCGCTCGAGCTGCCGTTCGTGTTCCGACACCTCGACGACAGCGCCGCGGCCAGGGAGGAGCTCGGCGCCGAACCGCCGTTCGAGCTCAGCGAGCGGATGAGCGCGGGATGGGCGGCGTTCGTCGCCGCGGGGGACCCGTCCTCCCCGGATGCCGCGTGGCCGGCGTACGGTCCCGAGCGCTCCACCCGCGTCCTCGACCGTCGGAGCCGGACCGTCCATGACCCCTTCGCCGCCCGTCGGCGCTTCACCGAAGCCTCCCCAGTGCTCACCGCCTGATACCTCGACACAACCGTTCCAGCGACACATCAGCTTCAGAGGAGAAGACAGATGTCACACACGAACCCCCTGCACGACGTCCAGCTCACCCGCCGCACCGCGCTCGGCCTCGGTATCGGCGGTCTCGCCGCCATGGCCCTCGCGGCGTGCTCGCCGGGTGGCGCGAGCACCCAGGCCGCGCGATCCGAGCTCCTGCTGCCCACGTTCCGAGCGCAGCGCGCCGCGGACGCCACCGCCATCGTGAGCCAGGTTGCCGGGGTGCAACCGGTCTACACCTCGTACCCCGCGAGCTACTGGACCAGTGTCGCCGCGGCGCCGGGCCGGGGCGGCGAGTTGAAGACGTTCCAGATGCTGTACTTCTCGCCACCCGCACCACTCGAGTCGAACCCGTTCTGGCAGGAGCTCAACAAGCGGATCAACGCCGACTTCAAGCCGAGCTACGCCTCCGGCGACAACTACGACGCGAAGGTCGCGACGACGCTCGCGGGCGGCACGCTGCCGGACATCATGTACCTCCGAGACGAGGTCCCGGCGGTGCAGCAGGCGATCCAGGCCGGTGCATTCGCCGACCTGTCCGACGCGCTGGGCGGCGACGCCGTCCTCGAGTACCCGAACCTGGCGAACCTCGAGACCCATGCGTGGCGGAACTCGGCGAAGGGCAACCGCATCATGGGCGTCCCGCGCACGAGCCCTCGCGTGACGGCGTGCCCGGTCATCCGCACCGACCTCATGGAGGCGGTCGGTGTGACCGGTCAGCCGGCCGACGCGGCGGCGTTCGCGGACGTCCTGGCGGAGATCGCGAAGCTCGGCGAACACGCCGGCCGTCGCGTGTGGGCGGTCGGTGGCCTCGGCACGGGTCAGATCCAACTGCTGTCGCGCTGGATGTTCGGCGCGGGCGCGGACTGGACGCTCGGCTCCGGCGGCTCGCTCGTCAACACGATCGAGACCGACGAATTCGAGGCGACCATGGAGTACCTGGCCGATCTGTGGAAGCGGAACGTGTTCCACCCCGACGCGATCGCGCTCGGATCCGACTCCCAGCGCAGCAAGGAGAAGCAGCTCTGGCTCGAGGGCCAGATCGCCTTCGAACTCGACGACCCGGCCTGGCTCTCCTCGCAAGGCATGCTGCAGGTCGAGGAGTCGACGAGTGGCGCCCGCGTCGGGTACCTGACCCCGCCCGGCCACGACGGCGGGGACATCGTCGTACAGGCGGGACCGGGCTACGGTGGCTTCGACGGGATCTCCGCCTCCGCGGCCAAGGACCCGAAGCGCCTGGCGGAGCTGTTGCGGTTCCTCGACTGGTGGGCTGCGCCGTTCGGCACCGAGGAGAACCTGTTCATCGGCGGTTCCGGTCTGGAGGGCTACAACTACACCTTCGGGCCGGGCAAGCAGATCGTCTCGACGGGAGACGCGACCGCCCTCGCCAACCTCCAGGGCCTCAAATGGCTGGGCGTCACCGCACCGCCGTACATCATGCTGAACAACGAGAACGCCGGGCGCGCCGACGGGCTCGTCGCGCAGATGGAGTACCTCACGAAGGCCGCCGTCGACAGCCCGGTCGTCGGCCTGACGTCCACCACTCAGACGAGCCGTGGGGCCCAGCTGACCCAGATCAACGACGACTACCGCAACAAGATCGTCTCGGGCAAGCTCTCGGTCTCCGCGATCAAGGACTGGCGGTCCGACTGGCGGAAAGCCGGTGGCGACCAGGTCAAGGCCGATTACCGCAAGCTCCTCGACGAACGGAAGTGACGTCATGACGCAGCTGCAGACCAGGTCGGCGCGCTCCGCCGCCCGCGATCGTCGTCGAGAGGACGCGGCCCGCCGGCACCGCACCCCGCTCGGGACCCGGATGCGTCGCGAGTGGCGGATGTACGCGCTCATCCTGCCCGGGCTCCTGTTCTTCGTGCTCTTCGCCTACGTCCCGATCCTCGGCAACGTCGTCGCCTTCCAGGCGTTCTCGCCGTTCCTGGGGATCGAAGGCTCACCGTGGGTGGGCTTCGACAACTTCGTCCGCATCGTCAGCGACCCGGAGGTCGTTCGGGCAGTGGTCAACACGATCCAGATCGCCGTCCTCCAGATCGTCTTCTCCTTCCCTGCACCGATCCTGCTCGCCCTCCTCCTCAACAGCCTGTTGTCATCCCGCGTGAAGCGGGTCGTGCAGTCGATCGTCTACCTGCCGCACTTCATCTCCTGGGTGATCGTGATCTCCATCTGGCAGCAGATCCTCGGCGGCGCCGGACCGGTCGCCGGGCTGTTCGAGTCCCTCGGCGTCGACGGCGTGAACATCATGTCGAATCCGGACACCTTCAAGCTCCTCGTGACCTCGCAGGTCATCTGGAAGGACATCGGCTGGGGGACCATCATCTTCTTCGCGGCGATCGCGGCGATCCCGCAGGAACTCTACGAGGCCGCGGCGGTGGACGGCGCGAAGCCGTGGCGGCAGACGTGGCACGTGACCCTGCCGGGGCTCGTCCCGGTGATCTCGCTGCTGCTGGTCCTGACCGTCGGCAACGTGCTGACCGTCGGGTTCGAGCAGCTGCTCCTGCAACAACCGATCGTCGGCGCGGATGCTGCGCAGGTCATCGACACCTTCGTGTACTTCCGAGGCGTGGTCGGAGGCGACTGGGGGATCTCCGCAGCCGCAGGACTTATCAAGGGCGTCATCGGCACGCTCCTCGTGCTGGGCGCGAACCGTCTGGCGAAACGAATGGGAACGGAGGGGGTCCTGTGACCACCATGACAGCTCCGGAGACGCCGACGTCGCCGATGGCATCGGAAGCCGCGGGCAGCGCTCGCCCACCGCGGACCAAACGTCGGCGACGCGGTCCCGCGAGCGACCGACCGGCGTGGATGGGGCGCCCCTCCGTCCCCGTTCAGGCGCTCAAAGCCCTCGTCATCGGCTTCATCGTCCTGGTGATGCTGTACCCGTTCGTCTACATCATCGCGATGAGCTTCGCCTCGAAGGACGCGCAGACGAGCGGCTTCCTGCCGACCTCGTTCTCGCTGGACGCGTACCAGGCGATCCTCGCCGGCGACATCGTCACGCGTTCGCTGCTCATCTCGGCCTTCGTGACGATCGTCGGGACGGCGCTCTCGCTCACCTGCACCGTGATGTTGGCCTACGGGCTCAGCCGCACCAGGCAGGTCCCCGGCTCGCGTGCGATTCTGCTCCTCGTCGTGTTCACCATGTTCTTCGGTGCCGGGATCATCCCCAACTACCTGCTGATGAAGAACCTCGGCCTGTTGAACACCCTGTGGTCGCTCATCCTCCCTGGCCTGATCTCGGCGTTCAACATGGTGGTCGTGCGCAACTTCTTCATGAGCATCCCGGCGAGTCTCATCGAGTCCGCGCGCATCGACGGCGCGAGCGACTTCCGGATCCTCTGGAAGATCGTCCTGCCACTGTCGCGCCCCGTGCTCGCGGTCGTCGGGCTCTTCGCCGCCGTCGGGTACTGGAACAGCTACTTCAGTGCGCTGCTCTACATCAACGACTCGAGCCTGTGGCCGGTGCAGGTCGTGCTGAACCAGTACGTCATCCAGGGGTCCGTCCTCACCGACATCATCGGTTCGGACGTCCCGACACCACCGTCCCAGTCGGTGCAAATGGCGGTCGTGGTCCTCGCGACCCTGCCGATCCTGATCGTCTACCCGTTCATCCAGCGCCACTTCACGAAGGGCATGCTGACCGGCGCGATCAAGGGGTGATTCCCTGATCCGATTCCGAACGGACCGCGACACCCCGGACCCTCCTGGTCCGGGGTGTCGTTTCGTGGTGTGCTGTAGCCGTGCGCCTCAGTCGATGGGGTCGAGTCGTCCCGGCCGGACGACGACCCACAGGATGACGATCGCGGCGAGCTGGCCGACCACCATGACCGCGGCCACGGGTGCGGCGCTCGTCACCCCGATGAACCCGGCGATCGGGGTGGCGAGCGCGCCGAAGCCCTGCCGGGTGGCGTTCAGGAGACTCGCCGCGGTGCCGGCGTCGCCGCCGTGGCGGGCGAGCGCGAGGGTCTGGATGCAGGGGGTGTTCACACCGAGGAAGAAGGTGAACGCCCAGAGGAACACCATGATGCTCACGAGCGGCCCGACGGGCAGGAGCCCGATCAGGAGCAGCCCGATGGCGGAGAGCCCGAGACCGGCGGTGGACAGCATGACGATGCGGCGAGGTTCGATGCGATGGGCGATGCGGACCCCGAGTTGCGTGCCGAGGAGCATCATGAGCGCGTGCGAGGCGAAGACGAGACCGTACTGCAGTTCGCTGAGCCCGTAGACCCGTTGGAACAGGAACGAGGAGGCCGCGAGATAGCTGTACATGCCGGCCCACGCCAGTGAGGTCACGAGCACGAGCCCGACGAAGGGTCGGTCGGAGCCCACCCGCCGCATCGCCGAGGCGCGAGCGCGCAGTCCTCCGGGGTGCCGGCGTTCCGGAGGGAGCGTCTCGCCGATGAGGACGAGCACGAGCAGCCCGATGGCGAGTCCGTATCCGGCGAGGGAGGCGAAGACGCCCCGCCACTCCATGACCTCCAGCAACAGCGACCCGAACAGTGGCCCGACGGCGATGGCCATCCCCGAAATGAGCGACATCGACGCCAGCATGCGCATCATCGACAACCCGGAGTAGAGGTCGCGCACGATGGCGAGCGCGATGACGCCCGTCGCGGCCGACGCCGCGCCCTGGAGCACGCGAGCGGCCACCAACATCTCGACCGAGGGCGCGAGGGCGCAGGCGATCGAGGCGGCGACGTGGACGACGGTGGCGATGAGCATCGGCTGGCGCCGACCGACTGCGTCGCTCCAGGGGCCGGCGAAGAACTGTCCGAAGACCATGCCGATCATCGCGCCCGTGAAGGTGAACTGGATCGACGGCTCCGAGACGCCGAACGTGCCCGCGATCTGCGGGAAGGCCGGCAGGTAGATGTCGATCGTGAAGGTGCTGAGTGTCTGCAGCAGTCCCAGCGCGATGACGTACGCGATCCGTCGGCGTGCGAAGTCGTCGGCCGCCGGTGCCGCGTCGCCCGCGCTCATCGCCGGTGTCCCGTCGAGGACACCGGTCGGATCGCGCGGCTCATGCGGTCGCTTCGCGGGCGGTGAACCCGAGTGGGTCCCGGAGGAGCGCGGCGAACGCGACGTCGCTCGCCCCCGCGAGGAGCTGGCTCTCGCCGAGCCGCGGTTCGACGAGGCGGGCCGGGCTGCGCAGCGCGGAGATGGTCTCGTCCGAGAGTCGCCGTCGGATCGCGCCGTCGCCCTGGGCGAGCAGCAGACTGAAGAAGCCGCCCATGACGACGATCTCGGGGTCGTAGATGTTGGTGATGACCCGGATCGCGGTCGCGACGTACTCCAGCTGCCGGTCGAGGGCGCCGGCGGTCCGGGCGGCGGATCCCTCGGCGAGCGCGGCACGGAGGTCCGCGAGCGCGACCGAGGCGGCGCCGGTGGCCGCGGCGATGGCGTGCGAGGAGACGACGGTCGTGAGACAGCCGACGTTGCCGCAACTGCACACCGGTCCGTCGGGGGCGACGAGCAGATGGCCGAGGCGGGCGACGCCGCCGTTCGCGCCTTGCAGGATCCGGCCGTCGACGAGAGCCGCCGCCCCGATCCCGCCGGGGCCGCCGTAGAGGTAGACAGCGTCGTCGGTGTCACGGGCCGCGCCCCAGTGTCGTTCAGCGGCGAGCCCGACGGCGGCGTCGAAGGCGACCCGGGAGGGGATACCGGTCGCGTCCTGCAACAGCGAGGCGAACGGCACGTTCCGCCACCGCAGGTGCGGCGCGTAGACCACGTCCTCGCCGGTCTTGTCGACGCGGCCCGGGGTGGCAGCGCAGAGCGCGACCAGGCGGGAGTCCGGTAGGGCCGCATGCAGCTCGCCGACGGCTTCGGCGGTCATCACGGCGGCCTCGTTCGGGGTGACCACCCGCTCGCTCGGACGGAAGGTCTGCGCGACGATCCGCCCGCCGAGGGCGCAGAGGGCCACTCGGACCCCGTCGACGTCGGGGTTCACGGACACCGCGAGGAACCGATCCGTGGGGACGACGACGGGGGAGGGGCGCCCGACCCGGGTCGCCGGGGGAGCGGCCTCCTGGCGGACGACGCCGGCGAGTTCGAGGTCGGAGATGACGGTCGCCACCGACGAGCGGGAGAGACCGGTGCGCCTGGTGATCTCCGCTCTGGAGAGGCCACCGTCGCCGTGGACGAGTGCGAGGACGGCGGACACGTTCCGCCGTCGGATGTCCTCGAGGGTGTGCCCGGAGGGGGTTCCGATGCTCATTGGGTCCTCTCGACGGGGTTCCTCCGCGACCGATGCGGAGCGAGCTGATAAGTTCTAGTCTTGCACAAATGCAACGCGATCGAGGAGACCGGCATGCACAACGTACTCATTCTTCGTGGCGAGGGGCGCTACGCCGATCCCTGGCACGACTTCGCGGCGACGTCGGGCCGCGTGGCCGATCTCGCCCGAGAGGAGGGGCTCGGTGTCCGGGTGAGTGGTGCGGTGGAGGAGGAGCTGGCATCACTCGACGATGTCGACCTCCTCGTGCTCATGGTCGGCAATCCCACACGGCACGGACTGGAGTCGTCAACCTTCGCGGCGGCGCAGGAGGGGTTCGAGGCCTACGCGCGCGGCGGAGGGTCGATCTGGTCGCACCACGTCTCAGCCACGTCGTTCCCCCATATGCCGGCGTGGGAGCGGGTGATCGGCGGTCGGTGGGTCGGTGGTGTCTCGATGCATCCCGAGATCGGCCAGGCTGCCATCGAGGTGCCCGACACCGGGCATCCGATCACGCGGGGTCTCGGCGACTTCACCGTCTGGGATGAGCGCTACACGCACCTCCGGATCTCCGACGCCGTCCGGCCGCTCGCCTTCCACGAGCAGGAGGGCGTCCGTCATCCGGTGTTGTGGACGCACCGCCCGGGTCCCGCCCGCGTCGTCTACGACGCACTGGGTCACGACATCCGTTCGTTCGACTCGCCCGAACGACAGATCCTCCTGCAGCGCAGCCTCGGCTGGCTGCTCGACGGCGATGCCACGGGAATGACGGCCTAAGTTTGTCCAAGTCTTGAACATAAGCTACTGTTCCTGACAGCAGCACCGGCTGTAGCGACGACCGGTGCACCACCGAAGGATTACGAGGAGGTAATTCCATGAAGCGATCAGCCGTCTGGGTCACCGCAGCCGTCGTCGGGGCCCTGGCCCTCGGCGGATGCTCCGCCGGGAGCGACAGCGAGGCCCCCGCCGAGAGCGGCCCGGTGACGCTCACCTGGTGGACCTGGTGGGCCGGCGCCCCCGGCATCGCGGACGCCTGGAACGCGGAACACCCGGACATCCAGGTCAAGGTCACCAACGTCGGGGGTGGCACCGATCAGTTCACCAAACTCAACGCCGCCGTGCGGGCCGGGGAGGGCCCGGACCTCGCGCTCGCCGAGTACCAGTGGCTCCCCTCGTACATCTCGAGCGGCGTCGCCGCAGACATCAGCGAGTACGTGAACGGCATCGAGGACCAGTACAGTCCTGCCGTCTGGAACCTCGTCCATCTCGGTGACGACGGGGTCTACGGGGTCCCGCTCGACCAGGCGCCGATGCTGCTCATGTACCGCGCCGACCTCTTCGAGCAGTACGGGCTCTCCGTGCCCACTACCTGGGACGAGTTCGCCGACACCGCCAGGGCGTCGAAACAGGCCGCTCCGGATGCGGTCCTCGCGAACTTCCCGACCAGTGATGCCGGCTGGCTCGCCGGGCTCACCGCCCAAGCCGGCGGCGACTGGTGGTCACTCGACGACGGCTCCTGGTCCGTCGACATCGACGGCGCGGCACCGACGAAGGTGGCCGACTACTGGGACGGACTCGTCGGCGAGGGCGTCGTCTCGGCCGGCGCGAGCGGGACGCCGGAGTTCAACGCGCAACTGAACTCTGGCAAGATCCTCACCCAGGTCATCGGGTCCTGGGGCGCGACCGGATCCTCGGTGAAGACCGGCGCGCCGGACACCATCGGGAAGTGGCGGATCGCTCCGCTGCCGTCATGGACCGACGACGACCCGGGCGTCGGGTTCCAGGGCGGCTCGTCGAGCCTCGTCACGACGACGTCGAAGCACCCGAAGCAGGCGGCCGAGTTCCTCGCCTGGTTGGGTTCCACCGCGGAGGGGCAGGGCGTCATGATCGAGCAGGGCGGCAACTTCCCGGCCTCCGCACCCGGCCTCGACGTCTACGCGAGCATCCCGCAGCCGGCCGACAAGGCGGCCGCCGGACAGGAGGACTTCCACGACATCCTGCTCGACGTCGCCGCCGACACCACGGACGTGACCTGGGGGCCGAACACGACGGTCGCCTTCAGCGCCTACACGGATCAGGTCGGGAAGGCCATCCAGGCCGGTCGCCCCCTCGCCGATGCACTCGCAGCCGTGCAGCAGACGGTCCGCGCGGACCTCGAGAAGTCGGGATTCGACGTCGAATGAACGCCACACCGCTCATGAGAGCCACGAGCGCGTCACCTCCGGTTCCGGACCATGGCCGGATCAGGACGCCTCGTCATCGGGTCCCGGCACCGATCGCCCCGTACCTGTTCCTCCTCCCGGCCATCGTGCTCTTCCTCCTGTTCCTCGTCGCGCCCATCGGCTACGCCGTCGTGCTGAGCCTGTTCGGGCAACGGGTCCCGGCCGGATCCGGGGGCTACGGGGCTCGCGAGCAGACCTTCGTCGGCCTCGACAACTACGTCACCTCACTCACGGACCCCGAGTTCGTCGCCAGTGTGGGTCGCCTCGGTCTCTACGCGGTCATCGTCATCCCGTGCACCCTCGGCATCGCTCTGCTGTTCGCGCTCCTCCTCGACCTCCCCGGCATCCGTGGCGCGCGGATCTGGCGGACCGGCATCCTGCTGCCCTACGCCATCCCCGGCGTCATCGCAGCGATGATGTGGGGCTTCCTCTACCTGCCGTCGACCAGCCCGGTGAACGCGGTGCTCACCGGCGTCGGACTACCCGCGGTCGAACCGCTCGCCTCCGGTTCGGTCATCGCCGCCCTTGCGAACATCAGCGTCTGGGGGTCGCTCGGCTTCAACATGGTCATCATGTTCACCGCGCTGCGAGCCGTCCCCGCCGAGGTCTACGAGGCCGCCCGCATCGACGGCTGTTCCGAGTTCGACATTGCGGTGCGGATCAAGATCCCGCTCATCGCGCCGTCACTCGTCCTCACCTCGCTGTTCGCCCTCATCGGGACGCTCCAGGCCTACGCCGAACCGACCGCGCTCCGCCCACTCACCGACACCATCAGCTCCACCTTCTTCCCGCTGATGAAGGTCAACACGGATGCCTTCACCAACGACAACATCAACGGCGCAGCGGCGACCGCGGTCATCATCGCCGGGTTCACCCTCGCGGCCTCGGCCATCCTGCTGCGTGTGACCCGGGATCGGAGCGACGCCTCATGACCACCGCCACCCTCCGCGCCGGGGCGACGGCTCCTGGCGCCGCCATGCCGAGACGACCCCGCCGCGGATCGCTCATCCTGACCGTCATCCTGGTCGTGGGCGCCGCGTACTGCCTCTCCCCGCTCGTCTGGGTCGTCATGGCCTCGACGAAGTCGCCACAGGAGCTCTTCTCCACCTTCACCCTGGCGCCCGGGACCGGCTTCCTCTCCAACCTCGAGAAGCTGTTCACCATGCAGAACGGCGTCTTCCTCTCGTGGATCGGCAACACGATCGTGTACTCGCTCGGCGGTTCCGTGCTGTGCGTGCTCGTGTCTGCGCTCGCCGGGTACGCGCTGGCGAAGTTCCGATTCCCAGGGCGCGACACGATGTTCCGGATCCTCCTCGGTGGGGTGCTCATCCCCGGGATCGCGTTGGCGATCCCGCAGTACTTCGTGATGGCTGGCCTCGGTCTCACGAACACCTACTGGGCGGTGCTCCTGCCGATGGTGATCAGCCCGTTCAGCATCTTCCTCTGTCGGGTCTACGCCACCTCCTCGGTGTCGTCCGACCTTCTCGAGGCGGCCAGGATCGACGGGGCGGGGGAGTTCTCGATCTTCCGGCGGATCGCGCTCCCGATCATGGTGCCCGGGCTCGTGACCGTCTTCCTCCTGCACTTCATCGGCACCTGGAACAACTTCCTCCTGCCGTACCTGATGCTGTCCAACGAACGGCTCTACCCGCTGACCCTGGGGCTCTTCACCCTGCTGAGCACCGGGGACGGGAAGGAGCTGTTGTACACGACGGCCATCGTCGGCGCGTTCGTGTCGCTCATCCCGCTCGTCGCACTCATGCTGTTCCTGCAGCGGTTCTGGAAGCTCGACCTCATCAGCGGTGGATTGAAAGGATGACCATGACGGAGCGGATCTCGGCCCTCGTCGAGCAACGGCCCCTCGGTGACACGGGTGTGACGGTGAGCCCGATCATCGCGGGTGCCGCAGGCTGGCGTCGTCGGGAGGACGGCTCGGGCTCGTCACCGGAGGAGAGCCTCGAGCTCGCCGCCGCGATGGCGGGCGACGGCGTCGTGACCACGATCGACACGGCCAACAACTACGGCTTCGGCGACAGCGAGCGGCGCATCGCCCAGGTGCTCGCCCGGCTCGGTGACGAGGCCGGACGGCTCCGGGTGCAGACGAAGGCGGACCGCGAGCCGGGGACCGACGACTTCTCCGCACCGCAGATGCGTCGGTCGCTCGAACAGAGCATGGAACGGCTCGGCGTCGACCACCTCCCGATGGTGTACCTGCACGATCCCGAGAACACCACCTGGGAGCTCGCAATGGCCGACGACGGCCCGGTCGCCGCGCTCGTGGCGGCGCGCGAGGAAGGCCTGATCGGCGCGCTCGGGATATCCGGCGGTCCGGCCGAGCTGCTCGCGCGGTTCGTCGGCACCGGCCACTTCCAGTCCGTGATCACACACAACCGGTTCACGCTCGTCGACCGGTCGGCGGATGCGCTGCTCACGTTGGCCGCCGAGGCGGGGCTCGGTGTCCTGAACGCCGCGCCCTACGGCGGAGGCCTGCTCACCAGTTGGCCCGTGCGGACCACGCGGTACGCCTACGGCACCGCCCCCGAGGCGATGCTCCGAGCCGTCGATCGGATCGGCCGCGTGTGCGACGAGGCAGGAGTGCCACTCGCCGCCGCCGCGCTGCAGTGGTCGCTCCGCGACCCGCGTATCACCGGGACGATCGTCGGCATGGAACGGCTCGAGGATTACACGCGCACGCTCGACCTCGCCGCCGTGCCCATCGACGACAGCCTGTGGGCGGCCATCGAGGCGGTCGAGCTCGACGTCTCCACCTGGCAGGACACCCCGCGCGGCTGACGGGCCGGACGCTCAGCGCCGCTGTGCCTGTGTCACCGCGCCTCAGCGGGAGAGCGCCGGACCGTGCCCCGGGGCGATCGTGCCCTGCAGGACGAGTGACGCGGCGCCGATGGCGGCCGCGTCGCGCGGGTTGGCGGAGAGCTCGACCACGATCGGGTGGGCCCGGCGGGCGAAGAACCGTTCCTCGAGCCGTTCCCTGATGGCGCGGGCGTAGAGCGAACCGGCGACCGCCATGCCGGGGCCGGCGAGGACGAGTCGGTCGAGGTCGAGCAGATTCGCGAGCGTCACCGTGGCTGCGGCGACCCGGTCTGCCGAGAACCGGATGAGGCCGAGCGCCACCTCGTGACCGCTGACGGCCGCCCGGGCGAGCTGGTCGAAGTCACGGCTGAGGGTCTCCGGTGCGAAGCCGAGCCCCAGGCCGTCGAGACGGTCCCGCACCGCTTCGGCGGCGGCCATCACGGCCGCCGGTGCCGCGTACCGTTCCAGACAACCGCGGTTGCCGCAGTGGCAGGGGACACCGTCGACCTCGATGCTGATGTGACCGAGTTCACCCGCGTTCGAACTCGAACCGCGGTAGAGCGCACCGCCCAGCACCATACCGGCGCCGATGCCGGTGCCCATGTAGACGCAGGCGAACGACTCCGTCCGCGAGACCTGGCGGCTCCAGAACTCGCCGACGGCCGCGGCCGCGGCGTCGTTGTCGACGACCACCGGCACGTCGAGGCTCTCCTGCAACGCCTGCTGCAGGGGGAAGTCGTCCCAGCGGACGAGCGTCGGTGGCCCGAGCAGCACCCCGCCGAGCTGGGCGATCGGCCCGGGTGCGACGACCGCGACCCCGGCTATCGACGGCGCCACGAGCCCCACCCCGGCGACGAAGTCGCGGTAGAGCGTCACGAGGCGATCGGTCACCTGCTCCGGCGTGGCCGATCCCGCGCCGTCGACGAGCTGCCGGCCGACCACGCCACCACGGACGTCGGTGGCGACGAGCGTGATCGACTCGAACCCGAGCTGCACGCCGATCCCGTACTTCGCACTCGCGTTGATCTCGAGGAGGGTCCGCGGTTTTCCGCCTCGGGGTGCTGCGCGGCCGGTCTCGCGGACGAGCCCGTCCTCGATGAGTCGACGCACGATGTTGGAGATCGACGGTTGGGTCAGGCCGGTCGCCTCGGTGAGCTCCGTGCGGCTGATCGTGCCGGCCGAGCGGATGAGGTCGACGATGAGCGCCTGGCTACCGGGGCCCGACTGCACGGACTCGCGTCTGGCCATCTGTCCCTCCCGGCGATCGTCGAGCGCGTAATGTGAGGGCCACACGACCACTCCTCACGAAAGGCCGCGTCCCGATGGGTCTCGACGCCGAACAGACTATCGCGCAGCCCCGGCCGATCGGCCTCACGCTGTTCCGTGCCTCGGAGATCTACGGGGCTGAGCCGTTCTACCACGAGCTCATCGCGGGCATCGATCGCGTGGTCCGCCCGCACGGCCTGTCGGTGCTGCTGCGCGTCCTGCCGACGCGCGAAGAGGAGCTGCTGCAGCTCGGACGCTGGCAGCGGGACGGCACGGTGAGCGCCGTCATCCTCGTGGACCTCATCGACGACGACGAGCGGGTCGCCTTCGTCGAGCGCTCGGGCATCCCCGCGATCGTGATCGGCGCACCGACGACGGCGCAGGGGCTGCCGGCCGTCTGGACCAACGACGCGGTCACGATGCACGAGGCCGTCGACCACCTCGTCTCCCTCGGGCACCGGCGGCTCGCGCACGTCACCGGTCCGCGCGAACTCACCCACACGCTCTCGCGCATGGAGGCGTTCACCCTCGCCTCCGACCTGCCCGACGTGGACACCGTCTCGATCGGCGGCGACTACTCCCGGGCGTCCGGTGTCCAGGCCATGCAGGCGCTGCTCGCACGGGACCCGCGACCGACGGCGGTCGTCTTCGACAGCGACGTCATGGCGCTCGGCGGCTTGCAGGCCGTGCAGGAGGCCGGATTGCGCGTCCCCGACGACCTGTCGATCGTCGCGTGGGACGACTCGTCGCAGTGCCAGCTGTCCGACCCGCCGATGTCGGCGCTCAGTCACGACGTCCAGCGCATCGGTGAGATGGCGGGCGAGGAGCTCTTGGAGCTGCTCGCCGGTCGTGTGGGCATCACTCGCGAGGCCCCGCATGCCGTGGTCATCGAGCGCTCCACCTCGGGGATCGCCCCGGCCGTCTGAGTCGCGCCGAGCGGCCGGTGGCCCTGGCTTCCTGTGACCGAGTTGTTATATAAATTAATAATGTTTAGTCTTGACGGACGCGGGACGGCAGACGATGCTGGACAGCGAGCGAGGAGGCGACCCGGCCCTTCGCCCCCACGAACGAAGGAGTTCCCATGTCCCGGAGACCGATCATCGGCCTCGCCGCGACGGCTGCCGCCGCGGCACTCGTCCTCAGCGGCTGCTCCGGCGGTGCCGCCAACGACGACGGCAAGCCGAACGGTGAGATCACCGTCCTCACCAACCGCACCGACCTCGTCGACACCACCTTCAAGGACTACGCGAAGGAGTTCGAGAAGCAGTACCCCGGCACCACGGTCAAGTTCGAAGCCCTGACCGACTACGAGGGCGACGCCAAGATCCGCCTCAACTCGAAGGACTACGGCGACGTGCTCCTCATCCCGTCCTCGAACGTCACGAAGGACCAGTACGCCAACTTCTTCGAGCCGCTCGGCAGCACCGAGGAGCAGTCCAAGACCTACCGCTTCGCGAACGAGGCCTCCTTCGACGGGACGGCCTACGGCGTCTCGACCTTCGGGTCCGCCATGGGCTACGTCTTCAACCGCGAGGTCTGGACGAAGGCCGGCATCACCGAGCCCCCGGCCACCGAGGAGGAGTACCTGGCCGCGCTCGAGAAGATCAAGGCCACCGGTTCGATCCCGTACTACACGAACTACAAGGACGGCTGGCCGCTCGCGACGCTCGAGGGCAACCTCGGAGCGGTGCAGGGCCCGAAGGTCCGCACCGAGATGATCGCGACCGACAGCCCGTGGACCGAGGGCAACGACCAGTACAACATCGACGGCCTCCTCTTCGACACCGTCGCCGCCGGTCTGAGCGAACCCGACCCCACCACCACGAACTGGGAGGAGTCGAAGAACCTCCTCGCCTCCGGTGAGATCAGCTCGATGGTCCTCGGCTCGTGGGCCGTCTCGCAGATGCAGGACGCCGCAGAGAAGGCCGGCGAGTCCCGCGACGTCATCGGCTTCTGGCCGATGCCGTGGAAGACCGACGAGGGCTTCACCTCCGTCACCGCCTCCGACAAGTTCCTGGCGGTCAGCAAGTACTCCAAGAACAAGGCGACCGCGAAGGCGTGGATCGACTGGTTCACGAACGAGTCCGGCTTCGCCGCCAGCCAGGGTGCGATCAGCCCGGTCATCAGTGACCCGGCACCCGACACGCTGTCCGACTTCGCCGACCTCGGTGTCACCTACCTGGAGCTCGCTCCCGACCCGGTCGGCAAGGAGGCCGTGATCAACGACATCGCGAACGCCGCCGAGATCGACCTCTTCGGCAACACCTACCGCCAGAAGCTCATCGACATCGCCCGCGGCGCCGCCGACGGCGACAAGGAGAGCGCCTTCGCCGACCTGAACGAGCGCTGGGCGGCAGCCCGCGCCGACGTCGCCGAGTAGCACCCGACCGGCGCCCGGGCCCACGAACCCCCTCAGCGGACCTCCGGTCCGGCGGGCCCGGGCGCCATCCACCCACTCCAGCGAATCGAAGGCAACGAACATGGTCACAGTCCAGGGAGCGTCACCCGCCACCCGAGCGGTGGTGACGAACCATCCACGCCGCGCGCGCACACTGCGGCCGGGCAGACCGCCGAAGGCCACCGGCTCGCGCGTCACCCCCTGGCTGTTCCTGGTGGTGCCGCTCGCCTTCCTGATCGTGCTCACCTACGTGCCGGTCGCGAACATGTTCTGGTACAGCCTCACCTCGTGGGACGGCCTGGAGCCCGAGCAGGAGTTCGTCGGCATCGACAACTTCGTGCAGATCTTCACGAAGCCGGAGATCTTCCAGGTCTTCTTCGTCAGCCTGTACTACCTCGTCGGTGCCGTCGCCCAGCTCGTCCTGGCCCTCTACCTGGCCACGCTGCTGAGCTTCCGCACCCGCTTCAAGAACCTCTTCAAGGGCGTCATCTTCTTCCCGTACCTCATCAACGGGGTCGCGATCGGTCTGGTCTTCCTCTACTTCCTCCGACCCGGCGGCACCCTCGACGCCCTGCTCGCGGCGGTCGGCGTGCAGGACACCCCGCAATGGTTGGGCGACCCGTCCTTCGTGAACGCGTCCCTCGCGGCGACCTCGGTCTGGCGGTACATGGGGCTCAACTTCGTGCTCTTCCTCGGCGCCATCCAGTCGGTGCCGTCGGAGCAGTACGAGGCCGCCGACCTCGACGGTGCCAACTCGTGGCACAAGTTCCGCTTCATCATCCTGCCGAGCATCCGGCGCATTCTCGGCCTGTCGTTCATTCTGGCGATCGCCGGCGCTCTGTCCGCCTTCGAGATGCCGTACATCATGACCGGCGGTGCCAACGGCTCCGAGACCTTCGTGATCCAGACCGTGAACACGGCCTTCAAGTTCTCCAAGGTGGGGCTGGCGTCGGCCATGGCCGTCGTGCTGTTGCTGATCGTCCTCATCATCACCTTCGTCCAACGCCGGGTGTTCCCCGACGAGAAGGGAGGCGAGTCGTGACCGCCACCACCGACCGACCGGTCTCCGCGTCCGCTCCCGAGCCCCGCACCCCGCTGCGGCGGACGAGGCGCGGGCCGAAGCGTCCACAGGGCGCCGGCGCCCTCACCGCGACGACGATCAAGTACGCCTCGCTCATCATCGCGAGCCTCTTCGCCGTCGTCCCCCTCGCCACGATCTTCATGCTCGCGTTCAAGACCGACCGCGAGCAGCGGACGACCGGCCCGCTCACCCCACCGTC
This sequence comes from Plantibacter sp. MCCC 1A11337, assembly GCF_013349365.1. Taxonomy (NCBI): domain Bacteria; kingdom Bacillati; phylum Actinomycetota; class Actinomycetes; order Micrococcales; family Microbacteriaceae; genus Plantibacter; species Plantibacter sp. MCCC 1A11337. The sequence goes on from NZ_JABJWX010000002.1 coordinate 625,181, forward strand.
GAACTGGTTCAACTTCGACAACTTCGTCGTCGCGTTCGATCAGGGCGGCATGGTCACGGGCTTCCTCAACACCGCGATCATCCTGCTCGTCTCCGTCGCCGGGACGATCCTGATCGGCACCATGTCGGCGTACGCGCTCGACCGGTTCCGGTTCCGCGGCCGGAAGCTCGTCATGGGGCTGTTCCTGCTCGCGACGCTCGTCCCGTCGGTGACCACGCAGGTGGCCACGTTCCAGGTCGTTTCGGCGCTCGAACTGTTCAACACCCGCGGCGCCGCGATCCTGCTGTTCATGGGGACCGACATCGTCGCGATCTACATCTTCCTGCAGTTCATGCAGTCGATCCCGGTGTCCCTCGACGAGGCCGCGATGCTCGACGGTGCGAACCGCTTCACGATCTACTGGCGCATCATCCTCCCGCTGCTGAAACCCGCCGTCGCGACGGTCGTGATCATCAAGGGCATCGCCATCTACAACGAGTTCTACATCCCCTTCCTGTACATGCCGTCGCAGGACCTGGGGGTGATCTCCACCTCGCTGTTCCGGTTCATGGGACCGTTCGGCGCCCAGTGGCAGATCATCGCGGCCGGGACGATCCTCGTGATCATCCCGACGCTCGTCGCCTTCCTCTTCCTGCAGCGATACATCTACAACGGCCTGACCTCTGGAGCAACCAAGTGAGCATCATCGACACCGCCACCGTCCGTCCCCTGACCACCCGCCTCCTGCACGAGGGGTGGAGTCTGCGTGCGGTCGGCGGTGCGGTCCCCGAGGCCTTCGTCGGGACGAGCATCCCCGCGACGGTGCCCGGCCTCGTGCACACGGACCTCCTCGACGCAGGGCTCATCCCCGACCCCTTCCTCGACCGCAACGAGCACCTCGTGACGTGGATCGGATCGACGGACTGGGAGTACCGCACCACCTTCGCCTGGGAGCCGGACGGCCACGAGCGGCACGACCTCGTGTTCGAGGGACTCGACACCGTCGCCACGGTCACGGTGAACGGCTCGGTCGTCGCGACCACGCGGAACCAGCACCGCACCTACCGCATCGACGTCGGCGCCGTCCTCCGCGAGGGCGAGAACGACCTCGTCGTGCACTTCGCGTCGCCCGTCGCAGCCGCCGACGTCGCGAGCCTCGAGATCGGCTACCGCCCGCACACCTACTCCCACCCGTTCAACGCCATCCGCAAAGCCGCCTGCAACTTCGGCTGGGACTGGGGGCTCGACGCCGCGTCCTCCGGCCTCTGGAAGCCCGTGAGTCTGCAGTCCTGGTCGACGGCCCGGCTCGCCTCGGTGCGTCCGGTCGTGACCGTCGACGGCGGCGAGGGCCGGGTGGCCGTGCACGTCGACGTGGAACGCGCCGGCGACGGTGATGTCGCCCTGGCGCTCTCGGCCACGGTCGCCGGCGTGGACGCCGAGGTCGTGCTCCCGGCCGGTGCCGGTTCCGCCGTCGTCGAGCTCAGTGTCCCGGACGCCGAGCTGTGGTGGCCACGCGGCTACGGCGGGCAGCCGCTGTACGACCTCGACGTCGAGCTCGGGCAGGACGAGGCACGCCTCGGCGAGTGGTCGAAGCGGATCGGCTTCCGGACCGTCGCCGTCGAACTCGAACCCGACGCCGAGGGCACCTCGTTCCGCTTCGTCGTGAACGGTGAGGCCGTGTGGGTGCGCGGCGCCAACTGGATCCCCGACGACGCCTTCGTGACCCGCGTCGACCGCGCCCGGCTCGCACGCCGGATGGACCAGGCCGAGTTCGCGAACCTCAACCTGCTCCGCATCTGGGGTGGCGGCTACTACGAGTCCGACGACTTCTACGAACTCTGCGACGAGCGCGGGATCATGGTGTGGCAGGACTTCCTCTTCGCCTGTGCGGCCTACGCCGAGGAGGAACCGCTGTGGAGTGAGGTCGAGGCGGAGGCGCGCGACAACATCACGCGCATCATGCCGCACGCGAGCCTCGTGCTCTGGAACGGCAACAACGAGAACATCTGGGGCTTCGAGGAGTGGGGCTGGGAGAAGCGCGTCCAGGGCCGCACCTGGGGCATGGGCTACTACCTCGACCTGCTGCCGCGGCTCGTCGCCGAGCTCGACCCGGCCGGCAACTACACCGCGGGCAGCCCCTGGTCGGGAACGCCGGACATCCCGGCCAACGACCCGGACCACGGATCCGTGCACCTGTGGGAGCTGTGGAACCGCGTCGACTACCCCGCCTACCGTGAGGTCTCGCCGCGCTTCGTGGCCGAGTTCGGTTGGCAGGGGCCGGCGACGTGGTCGACGATCGGGCGGGCCATCTCGGACTCGCCGCTCACGCCGGAGTCGCCCGGCATGATCCACCACCAGAAGGCGATCGACGGCAACGACAAGCTGACCGACGGACTCGTCGCCCACCTGCCGCTCCCGGACGACACCGAGGACTGGCACTGGGCGATGTCGCTCAACCAGGCGAACGCGGTGACGGTGGCGATCGAGCACTTCCGGTCCTGGAGCCCGCGCTGCATGGGATCGATCGTCTGGCAGTTGAACGACTGCTGGCCCGTGACCTCCTGGGCCGCCGTCGACGGCGACGAGCGCGCCAAGCCACTGCTCTATGCGCTCAAGCACGTCTACGCCGATCGCCTCGTGACCGTCCAACCGCGTGGCGAAGGCCTCGTGGTCGCCGTGCTCAACGACGGACCGGACGCCTGGGCGGACGAGCTCGTCATCCGACGCCTCCGGTTCGACGGGACGGAACTGGCTTCCGTGCGGGTCCCGATCGACCTGGACCGACGCTCCTCGACGCTCGTCGAGATCCCCGAAGCGGTCGCGGTCGCGGGATCGACGACCGACGAGGTGCTCGTCGCCACCCTCGGTGCCGAACGCGGCTTCTGGTTCTTCGCCGAGGCTCGCGTGTCTGCGCTCCCCGCTCCACGCCTCAGCATCGAGATCGCTCGCGAGGAGGGCGGGTACGCCGTGACCGTCGCGGCGGAGTCCTTCCTGCGCGACCTCACCCTGCTCGTGGACAAGGTCGACCCGGCCGCCGTCGTCGACGACCAACTCGTGACGCTCCTGCCGGGTGAGCGCGTGACGTTCCGCGTGCGGACCGAAGCCGAACTCGGCGAGGACGAGCTCCGGTCGACCCGGGTCGTCCGCACGGCGAACCAGCTGGTCGAGGACTGGGCGCGGTGACCCTGGCGGACATGACCGGGAGGCAGGACCCGTCGGGATCGATTGCGCTCGCGGTCGACCTCGGCGGTACCAAAGTGGAGGCGGCACTCGTCACGGCCGAAGGCGTCGTGGTCGAGGGCAGCGCGCACCGGGCGCCGACCGGGCCCGATGCCGGGCGCCGGGCGCTCGAGGAAGCCGTCGACCGGGTCCTCCTCGCCTCGGTCGCACACCTGCCGGACGGGTCCGCGCTCGTCGGCGTCGGCATCGGTTCCGCCGGCCCGGTCGACCTGGAGCGCGGGACGGTCAGCCCCAAGAACCTCCCGCGGCTGCACGGCTTCGATCTGCGCGCGCACGTCGGGCGGCTGCTACCGGACGCCCCGGTGGTGGTCCGGCTCGACGGCACCTGTATCGCCCTCGCCGAGCACTGGCTCGGAGCGACGCGTGGCACCGAGAACTCGATGGCGATGATCGTCTCGACCGGGGTCGGCGGTGGGGTCATCCTGCACGGCCGCCTGATCGCGGGCCGCAGCGGCAACGCCGGCCACATCGGTCAGGTGCAGATCGCCTCGCGGGACGCGCGGACGTCCGCCGACGACGCGACCCTGGAACGCATCGCCTCCGGTCCGCGGAGCGTCGCCTGGGCCCGGTCCATGGGCTGGGACGGGCGCACCGGGGAGGAACTCGCCGTCGCGGCGGCCACCGGCGACCCGATCGCCCGTGCGGCCGTCGTGCGCTCGGCCACGGCTGTCGGCCAGGCCATCGCCAGCGCCGCGACCCTCCTCGACCTCGAAGCGGTCGCCGTGGGCGGCGGGTTCACCGCCGTCAGCCCCGACTACCTCGACCTCGTCCGCGCCGCGGTGCAGGACGCCATCGTGCTCGACTACGCCGCCGACGTGGTCGTCACGGGTTCCGCCCTCGACGGCGGCGGACCGATCCTCGGCGCCGCAGCACTCATCCACCGACCGGAGGCTCTCGGCCTCCCGGCGAACGACCTGATGCACCATCCCAGACGAAGGAGCCTGGCACGATGAACCGCACCACCGATCCGCACCACCCCCGTCGCAGCGCCCGAGGACGTCTCGCGGCGGGCGTACTCGCCGCGGCCGTCACCGCCGCGCTGCTCCCGGCGCTCGCGACCCCCGCCGCCGCTGCGCCCACCGACTGGACGTCGCTCAACACCTCGTTCGTCGAGCGTGACGGCTCCCGGCTCGTGCTCGACGGCGAGACCTTCCGCTTCAGCGGACCGAACATCTACTGGCTCGGTCTCGACGAGAACGTGGGCGGGGTCGACTACCCGACCGCCTTCCGTATCGCCGACACCCTCGACGCGGCGGCACGGATGGGCTCGACCGTCGTCCGGACGCACATGATGACCTCGACCGGTCAGGACGGCGCGAACCCGCTCGCCATCATGCCGGCCCTCGGGCAGATGAACGAGGAGGCGTTCGCCACGATCGACTTCGCCATCGCCTACGCGGGCAAACTCGGGATCCGGCTCGTCCTCCCGCTCACCGACGAGTGGGAGTACTACCACGGCGGGCATCGCGACTTCACGACGCCCTACGGCCTGTCGTCCGCCGATTTCTACACCGACGAGCGTCCGATCGCCGCCTACCAGGCGTACGTCGGGGCGATCCTCCAGCGGACGAACGCGCTCACCGGCGTCCGGTACACCGCGGACCCGACGATCATGGCGTGGGAACTCGGGAACGAGTTGGAGGGGATGACCGCGCCCTGGATCGACCGGCAGGTCGCATTCATCAAGGAACGCGCCCCGCAGCAGCTCGTGGCGGCCGGACGTCGGTTCGACATCGATCCGGACACGCTCGCCGCGCCGGGGCTCGACATCGTCGACGTGCACTATTACCCGCCCACCGCCGCACGCGTCTCCGCGGACGCGGCAACGGTCACCGCCGCCGGCAAGGTCTACCTGGCCGGCGAGTACGCCTCGACGGCTGCGAGCCCGGCGCTCCTCGAACCGCTCGTCGCCGACCCGAACGTGACCGGCATGCTGTTCTGGTCGCTGTTCGGCAACAACGACCGTGGCGGGCTCGTGCCGCACGACGACGGCTTCACGATCCACGCTCCCGGTGCGACCGACGCCGAGCGCGCCCGGGTCTCCGCGATCACCGCCTACGCCGCCGCGATCGGTGCCGTTCCGGCCGCTCCCGCCGTCGGGACGCCGCTCATCACGGCGATCGACCGGGCGAACGGCATCAACACTGTCCGGTGGCGTGGCGCCGGCGGTGCGGTCTCGTACCGTGTCGAACGCTCGCTCGACGGAACGGCTTGGACGCCGGTCGACACGGGTGTCCTCGCCGCCGACGCGGGATCGGCGACGGACTTCGGATCACCTGCGGGCGCCGTCTACCGGGTGGTCGCCCTCGACGCGGCCGGCGCGGTCGCCGATCTGTCGGACCCGGTTCCGACCGAGACCGACACCCGCGTGCTCGTCGACCCGCTCGAGTCGTGGCTGCTGACCGAAGCGCACGACGACCTGGCGATCACGCCCCGTGCCGACGGGACGAGCGTGACGGCGGTCGCCGACGGTGCCAGCGTCACCTGGAAGCAGGACCGACTGTCGGCGGCGGCGTTCGCGGTCTCCGGATCGGTCGTCGTCGAGTCCAGCGCCGACGGTTCGACCTGGCAGACCGCGGCGACCGAGTCCGGCGTCGGCGGCGCGGTGGTCGCACGCGACCTCGTCGGCCCGTACCTGCGGGTGACCCTCGCCGCGGGCGCGACGCTGTCGCGGGCCACCATCTGGTCAGCGGTGGACGCCCCGAGCGGACCGCCCGCGGCGTTCGGTTCGACGTCGCCCGTACCGGGCACCGTCGACGTGACGGCGACGCCGACCTTCACCTGGGAGCCGTCGGGCGGTGCGGCGTACTACCGCTTCACGCTCTCCCCACAGGCCGATCTCGGGAACACGGTCGTCGTCGTCAACGGCGTCGGGACGACTTCCATCACGCCGACGGTCTCGCTCACGGCAGGGCAGCGGTACTGGTGGTCGGTGTCCGCGGTCAACGGGGCCGGGACGACCGCCACGAGCACGGGAGCCTCCGACTTCCTCATGAAGGCCCTCCCGAGCGAGCCGCTCGTCGTGGAGGACTTCGAGTCCTACCCCGACGACGCCGCACTCCAAGCCGCCTATGTGCGCAACACGGGCGGCGGAGCAATCACGCCGACGCTCACGAGCAACCCCGACTCGGGGTCGCAGGCGATGTCGGCCGCCTACGACCTCGCCGGTCCCGGCTACGCCGGTGTCGTCCGGACCTTCCAGACGCCGCAGGACTGGTGGGGGTACAGCGGGCTCGAGCTCTGGGTGCAGGGGACGCCGGGCGATGACGTCACCGTCCAGTTCGTGACGCGTGGGACGTACTGGGAGACGGTCGCGCCCATCGTGGGCGAGGGCTGGCAGCTGGTCGAGATCCCGTTCTCGGACTTCGCCCCGCCGGCGTGGGCCGGTGAGGCGGCGTTCGACCCCACCTCCGTCACCCAGATCGGGTTCTATCTCGGTGGCGAGGGGACTGGCACGCTGCTGGTCGACGACGTCACCACGATCGTCGCTGCGGTGGACCCGGGACCGGGCACGGGCGAGCCGGGTACGGGCGAGCCGGGTACGGGCGAGCCGGGTACGGGACAACCGGGCACCGGGCAGCCTGACACCGGCGAGGTCGGCGGATCGGGTACCGGCGCCACCGACGCTCCTGCGGGCGACCTCGCCCGCACCGGCCTGGAGGCCGCACCCTGGATCATCGGTGCGCTCGCCCTGCTGGCATTCGGCGGTGTGCTGCTGTTCCGCGGTCGTCGGCGGGTGCACGGATGACCCTGCATCGCATCACGAGCGACCCCCGACGGTACGCATGGGGTTCGACGACGGCCATCCCGGAGCTGCTTGGCGTGCCGGCCGACGGTTCGCCCCAGGCCGAGCTCTGGCTCGGGGCGCACCCCGACAGCGTGACCACCCTCGTCGACGCGGAGGAGGGCGGCCCCGCGAGCCTCAACGACTGGCTCGCTTCGGACCCCGACGCGGCCCTGGGCGGACGGGACCGGTTGCCCTTCCTGCTCAAGCTCCTGGCCGCGGCTGGTCCTTTGTCCCTCCAGGTCCACCCCACCCCGGACCGCGCCAGGGCCGGGTTCGCGGACGAGGAGCGCCGGGGCGTGCCCCGGGACGCGCCGCACCGGAACTACAAGGACGCCTCGCACAAGCCGGAGATCATCGTCGCCCTCCAGGACGGCTTCCGTGCACTGTGCGGATTCCGTGCGACCGACCGGTCGCAGGCGTTGCTCGTCCACCTCGCCGGCCTCGTCGAGGGGACCGACCGGCGGGTGCTCGAGACACTGGCGGGGCAGTTGCTCGACGCCGGTCTGGAACACACGGTGCGGGCGGTGCTCGAACGACGGACGCCCGGCGTGGTCGCCGCCGTCGTCTCGGCCGCGCGTACCGACACCGATCACCCGTGCTGGTCGGCCGAGCGCGAACTCGTCCGGCAACTCGCCGAGGAGTATCCGGGTGACCCGGGAATCGTCGTCGCAGCGCTCCTCAACCTCGTGTCGCTGAACGAGGGCGAGGCGTTGTTCCTGCCCGCGGGCAACATCCACGCCTACCTCTCCGGCTTCGGGGTCGAGGTCATGGCCTCGAGCGACAACGTGCTCCGTGGCGGGCTGACGCCGAAACACGTCGACGTCCCGGAACTGCTCGCCGTCCTCGAGTTCGAACCGGTGCCGGTCCCGTTCGTCGAGCCGGTCGTCCGGCCGGAGGGCGGGCTCGTCTACCCGGTGCCGGTCGACGACTTCGAACTCGTCAAGGTCGACCGGGGGACGGCGGGCGACCTCGCTCGCGGCAGGGCGGCCGTGATCGTCGTGACCGCCGGTACCGCGCGCGTGGAACAGGGCCCGGACACGGTGGTACTGGAGCGCGGTGCTGCGGTGTTCGTCTCGCCGGGCCCGGAGCCGGTGACCGTGTCCGCGGACGGGACGGTGTTCGTCGCCACCGGCTGACCGGCCAGACTGGACCCATGATCACCATCCACCTCCGCTACCAGATCGACCCCGAGCAGCTCGACACCTTCACCGAGTACGGGCGGCGCTGGATCCGCCTCGTGAACCGGCTCGGTGGCGACCACCACGGCTACTTCCTCCCCGCGGAGGGCGACAACGACGAGGCGTTCGCGCTGTTCAGCTTCCCGTCGCTCGCCGCGTACGAGCAGTACCGCATCGCCGCGACGACGGATCCGGAGTGCATCGAGGCCTACGAGCTCGTGCGGGGCACCGGCTGCATCGTGCGCTTCGAGCGTCGTTTCCAGACGCCGCTCTTCGGCGAGGACGAGGACGTGGAGGTGGAGGCATGACCGTTCCGACGGTCGACACCGCGAAGCTCGCGGAGGTCGACACCCTCGTGACGCCGAGGCTCCGGCTGGTACCCCTCGGCCCAGCGCACCTCGAACCGACCCTGAGCGGCCTGGCCGACCCGGAGACGCTGCGTCTCACAGGCACGCGCGGCCGATCCCGCGCGATCTGATCGAGCGGCATCTCGCGACCATCGGCAGGTAGGACGACCGGGCCGACTGGGCGGTCACCGCGATCGATTCGGGGAGTACCTCGGTGAGGTGGTCCTCAACGAACTCGACGAGGACAACGCGTCGATGAACTTCAGGATCGCGCTGGCCCCCGGGTGGACCGGACAGGGCTTCGGGACGGAGGCCACGACGGCGGTCCTCGACCACACCTTCTTCGTGCTTGGCCTGCACCGGATCGCCCTGGACGTCTACTCGTTCAATCCGAGGGCCGAGCGGTCCTACGTCAAAGCCGGGTTCGTCGAAGGGCGTCGGCGTCACACGCTCCACTGGGACGGCGCATGGGTCGACTCGATCCTGATGTCGGTGCTCTCCACCGACGACCGCCCGAGCAACCCATGATTATCGAGGCGCAGCGCGACCTGAGCGGCCCCCTCCTGAAAGGTCCGTTCGGAGCAAGCTAAATGTCGGAGGTAGCTGACAACATTGCGCAATGGACAGCAATCCGAGCCGGATGGAACATCGGCTGATCTACGCGACACACAACGCGGACCACGTGGAACTAAACCCGGCCCAGCGCATGGCTGTGCAGCACCTGCGCGAGCAGCTGGGACGTCTTCTGAGGAGAAGGGATGCATTCGCATCCTTGATTCGATCGACGAGCGAAGCTCCCATGGGTCTAAGTAAACAACCCAATGCTGAGCAACAGGACTCGGCCTACGAGTTGACCCAAGGCTTCTTCGAACAATATTACGCCGCCCTGTCTGCTCTTGCATCGGTGCACGGAAGAATTCGGCTATACCTTTCGCACAAGGAAGCGCCCATAAACTCGAACGACAAGTTTCTGGATTGGTGGGAGGTCGTTGGTCAAAATACAAGGCTGGACGACCGTATGGACGCGCTGCGGGCTGCCCGCGACTTTCGGTCCATCTTCATGCATCCGCAGATGTGGTCAATTTTTGATTGGGCAACGGTCAGTTCTCGAGACGAAATTCGCGTCGTGCTGCACGGTGCCGAGAGTTCGAATAGAAACGTTCCGCAAGGTGCATCTCGTGTGGGCTCCTCCGCGAACTGGGAGTTCGTCGCACCAGACATGGACGAGGTGCTCGAAGGGTTCGAGCTGCTGTGTCAGGCAACCTTTCTGCCCATCTTCACCTGGTATCCGGAGGCAGAGAGTGCTTCGCCTTGTGTATGGGAACCAGACGGAGTGGGTTCAAGCATCGGCGACGGTGCTGCGAGGGTCATCCGGAATGCGCTTGTTGCTGACGGCGTCGCCTCTGGGGCTTCGGCAAGATTGGCGCTGCGTCTCATTGAGGATCTGGACAAATACATCGGCTCGATGGCCGAAATCCGGAAGCGAGCTGGTGCGACACCCGTTGCATCCGCCTACCCCTCCGGCATACCGGCGGCGCGTCCGTCGTTGTCTCCGCGGCCTCCATTCGCGGACTGAGGGCGCCGATCTGAGCAATGGCTCGAGCTGCCGCTAGTAGGGCGCGCGGAACGTCAGGGTGAACCGGGTCGGCGCGTCCTCGGTGAGGAGGGACCCGTTCAGGAGTTCGGCGCGTTCGCTCAAGCCGACGAGGCCGTGGCCCGCGGACGACCACGAGCTGTCCGACGCGCGTGCGGGGCGGGCGTTCCAGATGACCACGGTGACCTCGTCGGCGGAGGCTTCCGCGCGCACGTCGACCGCGGCGCCCGGCGCATGCTTGCGCGCGTTCGTCAGCCCCTCCTGCACCGTCCGGTAGATCGCACGCTGCAAGGGTGCGGGGAGGCCGTCCGGCAACTCGATGGCGGAGGTGACGGCGATGCCGCTCTCCGCGATCAACCGGGCGAGGTCGTCGACCGTCGGTTGCGGGGCCAGCGGCGCGTGTCCGGTCTCCGCGCGCAGCAGTGTCACCATGTCCCGCAGCTCGTCGAGCGTGCGCGACGCGAGCGAACGGATCGTCACCGCCATCCGCTTCGTCCCGGGTTCCTCGGTCTGCACCTGGATCGCGCCGGCCTGGACGGCGATCAGACTGACCTGGTGGGAGACGACGTCGTGCATCTCCCGGGCGATGCGCGTGCGCTCCTCGACGAGGACATCGGAGGCGATGCGCGCCCGCTCGCTGCGTCGGACCTGTTCGAGGTCGCGGATGCGGTCGAACAGCTCGCGGCGGGTGCGCACGAGCAGGCCGAAGGCGATCGGTGCCGCAGCGTAGAGCGCGGCGTACACCATGGAGAGGATCGTGTAGTTGGGCGACGTCCACCCCCACCACGGCACCGCGGCGAGGACGAAGACCACGGCGCCCGTCGTGACGAGCCGCCAGCGTCGCCGTTCCCGCACCGCGACGGAGAAGAGCGATGCCAAGCCGGCGAGGGTGGCGAGGTTGAGGGTGAAGGCCGGCACAGCCAGGAGGAGCGACAGCCACGGCCAGCGTCGCCGGAAGACCAGGCCGACGGCAGCGACGATCGCCAGGCCGGATTCCCAGGGCGTCGCCCACTCGAGCGTCGTCAGGCTCTCGAGGGCCGCCGCCGCGATGAGGGCGAGTTCCAGGAGGACCGACCAGAGCCGGGAGCGCGGCTTCACCGCGGGGCCGCCTCGTCGCCGCGGACCCCGGCACGCTCGGCGATGATGGCGGCTTCGAGTCGGGTCGTCACCTCGAGTTTGCCGAGGATCGCACTCACGTGGTCCTTCACGGTCGCGCGGCTGAGGTGCAGTGCCTCGCCGATCTCAGAGTTGGACGCACCGGTCCGGAGCGCCGCGAGCACGTCCTGTTCGCGGCCCGTCAGCCCGGACAGTCGCTTCGCCGCCTCGCGGTCGGCGGCGCGGGCGAATCCGCCGACGAGCGTCCGGGACACCTGCGGGGACAGCACGATGCCGCCCGCGGAGAGGGATCGGAGCAGCATGGGGAGCTGCTCCGGGTCCGTGTCCTTCACGAGGAACCCCGCGGCGCCACTGCGGAGGGCGCGTGCGATGTAGTCGTCGGAGTCGAAGGTGGTCAGGATCGCGACGACGGGCGGGTCGTCCCAGGTCTGCAGTTCGTCGAGGATGTCGAGCCCGTTGCGCCCTGGCATGCGGACGTCCAGGAGCACGACGTCGGGACGGCTCGAGCGGATCGCCTCCACAGCGTCGACCCCGTCGACCGAGGCGACGACCTCGATGTCCTCGACGGCACCCAGGATGAGTTCGAATCCGGACCGTACCAACGCCTCGTCGTCGACGATGGCCACTCCGATCACGGTGTCCTCCTCAGCTCGACTCTCACCCTACGAGTCCGGGGAACCGGGCGGCGACGGTGGGGAGGCTGAACCCGCCAGGTGGCGGGGGTGGAATAGCCCGCAGCAGGATGTGGACCGCGCCCGCCGAGGCGGAGACTGAATCGCTTGGTCCCGTGGAGCGGTACCTGGCGCGTCCGGCATCGACGATGTCGGACGGACGATGGGGGAGTTCGCATGGGGGACGTCACGTGAGGTCACGACAGGGGAGCGGCGCGCGCCGCCGGACCGGCGTCGACGATGCTCCGACCGTCGGCATCGGGATCCTCGCGACCGTCGGCGTCATCCTGTTGGTGGTCCTGGCCGGCGCGTTCGTCACGGCACTGGCCCTCGGTGGCCGTTGATGGTCGAGGTCTCCCTCGCGCAGCGGGTCCCGCTGTCGAAGCCCTTCCGCGCGGCCGGTGAGCTCGAACAGCTCGAACACGTCCTCGCCGGAGACCACGTCCACGGCGACGGAGTGTTCACCGCGTCGGCCTCCGAGCGTCTCCGGCACGTCACGGGCGCGCCGCACGTGCTCCTGACCACCTCGGGGACCCACGCGCTCGAGATGATGACCCGTCTGATCGGCGTCGGTCCCGGCGACGAGGTCATCCTGCCGACCTTCACCTTCCCGTCGGCGGCGAACGCGGTGGTCCTCGCCGGTGCGACGCCCGTCTTCGTCGACAGCCACCCGCTGACGGGCAACCTTGATCCCCAGCACGTCGCCGACGCCATCGGACCACGCACGCGGGCGATCTCCGTCATGCACTACGGCGGCGTCCCCGTGGACGTGCCGGCGTTCCAGCGGCTCACGGCCGAGCACGGGCTGCACCTGCTCGAGGACAACGCGCACGGCCTCGGGGTCGCGGGCGACGGTGTCCGCCTCGGCACGGTCGGAGCGATGGCGGCCCAGAGCTTCCACGACACGAAGAACGTGCACTGCGGCGAGGGCGGTGCCCTGCTCATCTCCGACGAGACCGCCCTGCTGCACGCGGAGATCATGCGCGAGAAAGGGACCGATCGCGCACAGTTCCTCCGCGGGCAGGTCGACAAGTACAGCTGGGCGGACCTCGGATCGAGCTACCTGCCGAGCGAGCTCAACGCCGCCGTCCTCGACGCGCAGCTCCGCGAGTTCGACGTCATCCAGGGGCATCGGCACCGCATCTGGGACCGCTACGCGGCCGAACTCGCCGAGTGGGCGCACGATCGCGGCGCGACACTCATGGACCCACCCGGTGGCGTGCACGCCGCGCACCTGTTCTTCCTCCTGCTCCCGGATGCGCAGGTGCAGCAGGAGCTCCTGCTGCACCTCCAGGCGCACGGTGTCGGTGCCGCCTTCCACTACGTGCCGCTGCACTCGAGCGCTGCCGGTCGGCGCTACGGCAGAGTGGTCACCGAGCCGCAGCACGCGGTCCGGTTCGCCGAGCGTCTCGTCCGGCTCCCGTTGTGGCCCGCCATGACGGACGACGAGGTGGACCGGGTCATCACGGCGGTCCGCGCGTTCGGACCGGTGACACCAGCAGCACCCGCCGCACCTGCGGTGACGGCATCGACGGGACGGGACTCCAGATGGGCATGATCGGGCAGGGGCTCCGTGCCATCCGTGGCGAAGGCGTCAGGTCGACGCTCTGGCGCGCCGTGCACTTCGCCGACGGACGGTTCAATCCGATGCGGCGCAAGCCGACGGACCTGTACCCGAGCGACGCCATCGCCGCGGACTGGACGGTGCCGCGGAACTTCAACGCCGCCGAGTTCCCGAAGCGCCCGTACGACGTGGCGTGGTTGATCTCACCGCCGAGCCGGACCTCGGGCGGCCATCAGAACGCCTTCCGGTTCATGGAGTTCCTCGAGCGCGCCGGGCATCGGCTCACGATCTACCTGTACCAGGCCTCGGCTCAGCCCGCGGTCGACATCCCCGGGATCCGGGCGATGATGGCCGCGAGCAGCGCGTACCCGGAGCTGCAGGCCGACATCGTCCGGTACGACCCCTCGACCGGGATCGCGCCGGGCGTGGACGTCGTCGTCTCCTCCGACTGGCAGACGGCCTACCCCGCCTTCCGCTACGAGGGTCCGGCCAAGCGGTTCTCCTTCGTGCAGGACTTCGAACCGTGGTTCTACCCGGCCAGCAGCGAGTACGTCCTCGCGGAGAACACCTACCGGTTCGGGTTCCACGGCTTCTCCGCAGGGCCGTGGCTCGCGCAGAAGGTCGCGGACGAGTACGGGATGAGCTGCGACCACTTCGACTACTCGGTCGACAAGCAGCACTACTCGCACGTGAACGACGCGCCCCGCACCGAGATCCTGTTCTACGCCCGCCCGCCGACACCTCGACGCGGCTGGGAGATCGGCGAGCTCGCCCTGACCGAGTTCCACCGACTGCGCCCCGACATCACGATCAACCTCGTCGGCTGGGACATGTCGGGGTACGAGACCGGCTTCCCGTTCGTCAACCGGTCGGCGATGGACATCTCGGAGCTCAACGCGGTCTACAACCGGTGTGCTGCGGGCCTCGTCCTCTCGCTGACCGACATGTCGTTGCTGCCGCTCGAGATCATGTCCTCCGGGGTCGTGCCCGTCGTCAACGACAGCCCGAACACGACCGGGGTCCTCGACAGCCGGCACATCGAGTACGTCCCGCTGTCGCCCGCGGCCATCGCGCGTCGCCTCGTCGACATCATCGAGCGGCCCGACGCGGTCGAGCACGCCAAACGCATCTCGGCGTCGATCACCGCCGCGGACTGGTCCGACCCGGGCACACAGTTCGTGGCGCAGTTCGAGCGCGCGATGCGTACGTCGATCTGACGAGTTTCCGCCGCGTCAGCCCGCCCGCACCTGTCGGCCACGCGAGTCGATGTCGGGCACCGTGGCGGTGGTCGCCGCTTCGCGCGAGCCGAGGACGGTGAGCGCATGCTCGACCGCCTCACGCACGCTCAAGCCGGTCGCCGTGAGGGTGTTCAGCTGCGCGAGGGCCTCGGGATCCACGATGACGACCGAGACGGGCGATTCGGGCCCCGCCTCGCCCACGGCGGACCCGGCGCGAGCCCGACGGGTGGCGAGCCCGCGAGCGATCCACGCCCGGTTCCGCTCGACGTCGATCTTCAACAACCGTTTGTTGTTCCGGACCCGTTCGGCGACGAGTCTGCCCTCGTGGATGTCGGAGTACACCTGCCAGCGCGGGTAGAGGAGCCGGGTCGCGAGGTCGGTCGGTCGCAGGGGGACCGGGAGGTCGTCGATGAAGTCCTGCAGCACGGCGTCCGCGAGCGCGGCGCGGAGCGGTCGCCGCTGCAGCACGTCATCGGGCGAGGTGGGGAACGGCAGGGTCATGGGGATCCGGTGGTCAAGGGTCGGGTGTGATCCAGTGTCGCTCCGGGTCCTGGGTCCGAGATGGATCCCGCCTGGAAACCACCCCGGAACCAACCCCTGCAAGCCGTTGACCATGCAGGTGCCGGTCTCATCGCACGGACCTGATCGGCAGCACGGCGAGTCCGCCCAGGACGGCGAACACGATCGCCGCGAGATACAGCGCGTGGTAGTTCTCCCCGCCACCGAGCGCGAGTAGGGGGACGGCGACGATCGGTACGAGCAGCTGCGGGAGTTGATACGAGAGGGAGACGATGCCGAGGTCCTTGCCGGCCTCGTCGAACGACGGCAACACCTCCGTCATGAGGGCGATGTCCACGGACACGTAGGCTCCCTGCGCCGCTCCGACGATGAAGATGCCGACGAGGAACACGGTGACGTCGGGGGAGACGATCGCGACCCCGAGCCCGACGGCGCTCAGCAGGCTGGAGACGAGCACGATCGGTTTCCGTCGCCCGGTCCGGTCGGAGATCCAGCCGAACAGCACCGTCATGACGATGTTCCCGACCGTGAAGATGATGAGCGCGTTCGCCTGGACCCCCGATGCCTGCTCCTTCGGGATGCCCAACTGGTCGATGATGAAGAACAACAGGTAGATCGACACCGAGACGATCGACATCGTCACGAGCAGCCGGCAGGCCCAAGCCCAGAAGAAGTCGCGGTAGCGCACGGGGTTCAGCCAGTACGTGGACAAGACGTCGGCGAGGCGCAGCGGCGGCGCGGGTACCGTCCGCACGATGTCCCGGAGCCCGAACACGAGCGCGGTGCTCAGGACGCCGCCGATCAGGCCCGGGACGACGAACCAGGTCCACCGCGCGTCATTCGGGAGGGCGGCGACGATCTGCGCACCGACGATCAGGGCGAGCCCGCCCGAGACGCTGGCGGCGGCCGCGACACGCGCTCGGATCCGCGCCGGGATCTGATCGGCGAGCAGCGCGTGCACCGCCATGTTCGTCGCACCGAAGCCGAGCTGCACGATGCTCCAGCCCAGGATCGTCACCGCGAGGCTGTCACCCGTCGCCAGGATCGCGACCCCACCGAGCGCCACGATCGCGCCGCCGAGCATCCACGGTCGCCGCATCCCGAAGCGCGAACGTGAACGGTCGGACAGCCGGCCGAACAGCGGCGTGATGATCATGATGACGATGCCACCGACCGCCGCGACGATCGAGAGGTTCGTCCCCTTCGTCGCGTCGTCGAGGAAGGCGAGGGCCTTCGGGATCGACGCACCGCTGATGGTGCCGAGCGCCAGCGTGACCCCGAACCAGGCCAGGACGAACAGCGGCAGGAAGCCGCGTGCCTGCGGTGACCCGGGGACGGCGTCCGGATCGACCGCCGCGACGGGGACGGCGTCACCGATCCGAGGCTCCGGCTCGGCGGGTTCTGTGGACGGACCGGTGGGTGGGGTGTGAGCTGACATCATCGTCTCCTCGGCTGGATCGGCTCTGGCGTGAGCGGGTTCGTCCCGTAGGCCTCACGGAGCGCGGAGGCCTGGACCGCCTGCCACTCCCTCGCCCCCTCCATGACGGCCGTGAGACCACCAGACGCATGGACGTGGCCGCGCCCGATCCACGTCATCGTCGGAACCCCCGCCTCCATGAGTCGGCGTCCGTACGCCAGACCTGCGTCGCGGAGCGGGTCGTGCTCGGCGACCTGGATCAGTGTGGGCGGCAGGCCCGAGAGGTCGTCGGCCTCGAGCGGGGAGGCGTAGGCGTCCACCGCCCGCGGACTGCCGAGATAGAGCGGCACGAGTGCCTCCGCGTCGTCCAGTCCGAACCCGCGCGCATACCGTGTGGCGGAGTCGCCCGATGGGGTCAGCGACACCGCGGGGACCTCGAGCGCCTGATGGACGAGCGGGAGATCACTCGAGTCACGCAGGTGGAGGACGGCGCTCGCCGCGATCCCGCCGCCCGCCGAGTTGCCAGCGATGCCCAGGCGGCCTGGGTCGACGTCGAAACGGCTCGGGCCCGCTTCGGTCGTCAGGACCCGAAGGGCGTGGACGGTGTCGTCGACGGCGGCCGGATAGGGGTGCTCGGGTGCGAGCCGGTACCCGAGCGCGACGACCTGGATCCCGGCGGCGAGCGCCCGGGCGGCGAGGAGCCGGTCGTTCAGGAGCTCGTGGACGGTGCCCGACGTGAAGCCGCCGCCGTGCAGCGCGAGCTGGGTCGGCGCCGGAGACGGGAGTCCTTCCGGGCGGTATCGGCGGAGCTCGAGCGGCCCGGCCGGTCCGTCGATCCAGCTCGTGGTGATCTCGACCGACGGCGGCGCGGGTTCGGTGAACTCCTCCGCCAGGAGGTCGGAGAGCCGCCGCGCCGCCTGCCGACGGAGGACCAGGTCCGAGGAGCGGAGTGCCGGTAGCTGCTCCGCGTGCTGCTCGATCCGCCCAGCCCAAGCGAGGACGCCCGGATCCAGCCGCAGCTCCTCCACGGACGTCACCGCGAGGCCTCCGCCGGCTCGCGGAGCGGCGCACCGTAGCTCGCCGGCTCCTCGTGCAGCGTCCGCAGGGTCGTGATGACGTCGCGATGCAGGTGGTCTGCCGCGGGGACGTGACCGGTCAGCCCGCCGGAGGTATGCGTCTGCCCGATGTACCGGACGCAGCTCACCGGCACGGCGGCCTCGCTCAGCACGCGGGCGTAGGCCTCGCCGTCTCCGCGGAGCGGGTCCATCTCCGCCGTGTAGATGACGGCCGGCGGCAGATCCCGGTGGTCGGTCGCGAGGAGCGGCGATGCGTACGGTTCGCGCTGCGTCGCCCGGTCCGGCCCCAGGTACTGGAGCACGAGCTGGCGCGCGAGGCGACGCAGGATGGCACCCGGGACCTGCGTGATCCCCCGGGCGTCGAGGTGTCCGCGGGTCAGGTCGAGTGACGGCGCCTCGAGCAGCTGCAGCCGGATCGGTCGCTTGGCGCGGTCGCGGTTCATGAGGGTCACGGCGGCGGCGAGGTTCCCGCCCGATGATGCACCGCCGATCGCGAGTCGGTCGGGGTCGCCGCCGAGTGAACGTGCGTGCTCGGCCGCCCACTCGAACACGGACCAGCACTGCTCCGGCTGCGCGGGGTACCGGACCTCCGGGGCCAACGAGTACTCGCCGGCGACGATGATGACACCGGCCTCCCTGGCGCGGCGACGGAACCCGGCATCCCAACCGATCCAGTCGATCCCGGCGATCGTGAAGCCACCGCCGAAGAAGTACACGAGGACGGGCCGACCACCGGACGCATCGTCGGCGAGGGCGGGGAGTCGCTGCTGGTCGGGCCAGTAGACGCGGAGCCGTGCGTCAGGGTGGCCGGGCACGTGGACGGTGTGGTCCTCGGTCGCCGCCACGAGGGTCTCGGTGCCGAGCGCCTCGGAGGACACCCGGTCGAAGGCGGCCGCGTGTGCACGCCGGCCGACGGGATCCTTCGGCTCGGGCGTCTGCTGCAGTGATGCCAGACGCTCGGTGACCGCCGTGACGAACGCGTCGACGGTGGGCTTGCTCCGAGCCATGGTGTTCCTCCGATCCCGGCATCGATGCCGTGTCCGGTTCGAGTATCCGCTATCGAAGAACTTCGATCAAAGAACTTTTTGCGCGCTAGGATCGACGGAGGAGGTGCGCCATGGACGAGCGACCGCAGAAGGCCACGATCTACGCGGTGGCCAAGCGTGCCGGCGTGAGCATCTCCACCGTCTCCCTGGCCATCAACCACCCGCAACGGGTGAACGAAGCGACGCGACGATCGGTCATCGCCGCGGCGACGGAGCTCGGCTACCGAGGTGGCGCCGCCGCGAGCGGCGCTCAGCGGATCGCCGTCGCGGCGCCGTTCTCGAGTTACGCCTCCTACTACCGGCGCCTGTCGGGGCTCATGGAGCGCGCCGCGACGGACTCCGTCGAGATCGTCGTGCACGACCTCCCCTCGGCGGCGGGGAGCGACAGTCCCGTCCTCGACGCGCTTCCCATGCGTGCGGGGATCGACGGCATCATCGTGATGGGCGTGCCGCTGTCACCGGCCGCGTTGGAGTCGAAGGCGCTCCCCGGCCCGCCCGTCGTCCTCGTCGACGTCCCGGACGGCGCGCAGCGGCGGCTCGGGCTGCCCTCGGTCCTGATCGACGACGAGCAGGGTGGTGAACTCATCGCTCGACATCTCGCGGAGCTCGGTCACGAACGCGTGGTGTTCCTCCACGAACCGCAACGCTCCGAGGAGTACGTGTCGGCCGGCATGCTGCGGGCGCGCGGCCTGGGTCACCTGCTCTCCGTCTCCGAGGCCGTGGCCGACGTCGCCGCGACGGACCTCGTCGAAGCCGTCGGTGCCGCGCTCGAGCGGGCGTTCCGGGCCGACCCGGAAGCGACCGCCGTGGTCGCCAACCACGACGAGCTGGCCGCCGCCGCGCATCGGGCGTTCCGCGTCACCGGCGCGCACCTGCCCGAGGGGCGCTCGCTCGTCGGCTACGACGACGGACCGCTGGCGTCGGCACTCGACCTCACGACCGTCCGCCAGCCGTTCGAGGAGTCCGGGTACGCGGCGCTCGATCTCCTGCTCGGTCGGCTCTCGGGTGAGCACGCCCGCGTCTCATCGGTCCAGCTCGCACCCGACCTGGTCGTCCGAGGCACCACCTTCCGCGCCTGACCCCGACCCCGCGAGCGCCCGCCGCCGCGACGCTGTTAGCCTCGACGCACGAACACCACCGTTGAGGGAGGAATCGTCATGGGCAACGACGCCGGACGACAGGACCGAGCACGCGCAGGATCGAAGCGGGACGGAACGCTGCAGCCCGCGGGTGGCGGGGGGCCCGAACCCGTCCTGGTCCAGGATCCGGAGCTGCCGCCCACGGCGGTCGACGAGGCCGACCTCGCCCCGAGATGGACCCCGGCGAAGGTGATCCTGTGGGTCGCCATCGCCCTCCTCGGCGGTCTCGCCTGGACGATGCTCGCCCTCGTCCGTGGTGAGACGGTCAACGCGATCTGGTTCGTCTTCGCGGCGGTCTGCACCTACCTCATCGCCTACCGCTTCTACTCGAAGCTCATCGAACGCAAGTTGCTGCGGCCCGACGACCGACGAGCGACCCCGGCCGAGTACCTCGCCAACGGCAAGGACTTCGTCCCCACCGACCGCCGGGTGCTCTACGGCCACCATTTCGCGGCGATCGCCGGTGCCGGTCCCCTCGTCGGCCCGGTGCTCGCGGCACAGATGGGCTACCTGCCCGGCACCATCTGGATCATCATCGGCGTGATCCTGGCGGGTGCCGTGCAGGACTACCTCGTCCTCTTCTTCTCGATGCGCCGTGGCGGACGTTCCCTCGGCCAGATGGCGCGCGACGAGCTCGGCGTGATCGGCGGGACGGCGGCGATCATCGCGACGCTCGCGATCATGGTCATCATCGTCGCGATCCTCGCCCTCGTCGTCGTCAACGCGCTCGGCGAGAGCCCGTGGGGTGTCTTCAGCGTCTCCATGACGATCCCGATCGCACTCTTCATGGGCGTGTACCTGCGGTTCATCCGGCCGGGAAAGATCACCGAGATCTCGATCATCGGCTTCGTCCTGCTCATGTTCGCGATCGTCGCCGGCGGCTGGGTCGCCGAGACCGAGTGGGGCGCCGCGGCGTTCACCCTCGATCGCACGGTCATCGCCGTCGGGATCATCGTCTACGGCTTCGTCGCCGCGATCCTGCCGGTGTGGCTGCTCCTGGCGCCACGTGACTACCTCTCCACGTTCATGAAGATCGGCACGATCGTCATGCTCGCGGGAGCGATCGTCCTCGTCCGCCCGGAGATCACGGTCCCGGCGTTCAGCGAGTTCGCCGGTGGCGACGCCGGACCGGTCGTGAGCGGCTCGCTGTTCCCGTTCCTCTTCGTTACGATCGCGTGCGGTGCCCTCTCCGGCTTCCACGCGCTCATCGCCTCGGGCACCACGCCGAAGCTGATCGAGAAGGAGCGCCAGACCCGCTTCATCGGATACGGCGGCATGCTCATGGAGTCGTTCGTCGCGATCATGGCCCTCGTCGCGGCCCTGTCGATCGACCGCGGCATCTACTTCGCGATGAACTCCTCCGCGGCGGCGACGGGCGGGACCGTCGAGGGGGCGGTCGCGTTCGTGAACTCGCTCGGCCTCGCCGGGGTGAACCTCACGCCCGACGTGCTCACGCAGACCGCGGCGAACGTGGGGGAGGAGTCGATCGTCTCCCGGACCGGCGGTGCGCCGACGCTCGCCCTCGGCCTCGCGCACATCATGCAGCAACTCATCGGCGGCACGTCGCTCATGTCGTTCTGGTACCACTTCGCGATCATGTTCGAGGCGCTGTTCATCCTCACCGCCGTCGACGCCGGGACGCGCGTGGCGCGCTTCATGCTGCAGGACACCTTCGGCAACATCATCCCGAAGTTCCGCGACCCGGACTGGCGGGTCGGAGCGTGGATCTGCACCGCGGTGATGGTGGCGGCGTGGGGAGCGATCCTCATCATGGGCGTCACCGATCCGCTCGGCGGCATCAACACCCTCTTCCCGCTGTTCGGCATCGCGAACCAGCTGCTCGCCGCCATCGCGCTCGCCGTCTGCATGGCGATCGTGGCGAAACGAGGGAACTTCCGCTGGCTGTGGATCGTCGCCGTCCCGCTGGCCTTCACCGCCGTGGTCACCATCACCGCGTCGATGCTCAAGATCTTCTCGCCGGTTCCGGCCGTCGGCTACTGGGCGCAGAACGCGGCGTTCCGTGAGGCGCTCGCGGCGGGCGAGGACAGCTTCGGCAATGCACCGACGCGGGCGGCGATGGAGGCGGTCGTGCGGAACACCACTGTGCAGGGAGTGCTCTCGATCCTGTTCGTGACCCTCGCGATCATCGTCATCTTCTTCGCGATCCTTCACACGGCGCGGTCGTTCCGATCGGGTGGCGGGCCGAGTTCGGAGGATCCGGCGCTGCCGTCGCGCCGGTACGCGCCGTCCGGGCTCCTCGCCACGAAGTCGGAGAAGGCGCTGGAGCGGGAGTGGTCGACCGTGCACGCCGACAAGCGACCCGCGCGGTCGGGGCACTGATGGCCGGCATACGACGGGGCTGGGCCGCGGTGCGGTGGTTCGTCACCTCGCTCATGGGTGACACCGCCTACGCCACCTACGTGGATCACCAGCGTCGCGTCCACCCGGGCGCGGCCGTCCCGGACGAGCGGACGTTCTGGCGGGAGCGATTCGCGGAGCAGGACCGGACGCCCGGCTCACGGTGTTGCTGACGAACGGCTGCTGTCGATGCGATTCAGGCCCGTGAGCGTTGCTTCCAGCCGGTGAGCCGCTGGAAGCGCCGGCCGTCGATCGGGACGGTGCGGTCGATCATCGAGAGCGTGGCCCGGTGGGTCCCGCCGACGACCCGGGTGGCCTGCTCGGTGGCGGCCGCGACGCGTTTGGCGACCATACCGACCGTGCTGGCTTCACCCTTGAACCCCCACACCGTCGTCGTGTGGAGGACGGAGCCGTGCTCGGTCGGCCGGACGGCGACGGGCACCGCGCACCGGGCGAACGGCCGGCGCACGCCGAGCAGCGAGAGGAGCGGCACGACCTCCAGGGCGAACCCGCTCCAGTTCGAGGCGGCGTCGTCGCCGATGACGGCGTAGCGGATGGTCCAGGGGTCGGCGGTGAACTCCTCTGGAGCCACGGCGAAGCCGTCCGCCTGCAGCGTCGACAGCATGGCCGTCAGGGTGTCGCTCGGTGGAAGCGGTGAGACGACCTCATGGAAGCGCACCATCGATCCCACGGAGAATGCGTGGCCGCTCACGCCGGTGTCCCTACTGGTCCACCGCGTGGACGGAGAGCACGATCTGCTCCTCCGGAACGAGCGCCTCGAGGGCCTTGCGGGCGCTCGGATAGTCGCGACCCTCGGCCTCGATGGTGCGGGTGGCGGTCGGACGGAAGACCGCGGTGCCGACGAGGTCGCCGTTCACCCGGCCACCGCCGTGCAGTCCGGCGAGGGCGTGCCCGGGAGGGGTGGAGGCGATGACAGCGGCACGCAGAGCGGCGACGTCGGGTGCGGAGGCTTCGGTGGTGATGGTCGCGCGGTCGCGGACGGTGGCGATGAGCTTCACCCCTCCAGCCTACGGAACGTCGTGAATCCGCCGCACCCCCTCCGGTCCCTGAGCGCCCTCCTCCGGTTCCTGAGCCTGTCGAAGGGCACACGGAAAACCCCCACGAATCCGGCATCCTTCCTCCGGTCCCTGAGCTTGTCGAAGGGCACACGGAGAGCCTCACGAATCCTGCACCCTTCCTCCGGTCCCTGAGCCTGTCGAAGGGCACACGGGCGACCTCGCGAATCCTGCGCCCTTCCTCCGGTCCCTGAGCCTGTCGAAGGGCACACGAGGACACTTCCACAACCGGTGCGACTCGGCATCTGGAATGTCAGTGGTCCATGATGGACTTGTTCCATGACCGAGACCACCCTTTCCGCGATCCGCGTCGGCGACGAGTACGCCGCGCAGCTCGCGGAGTTCTCGGAGCAGTACGCGGAGATCCAGCGGCGTCGCGCCAAACTGGACGCCGAGGAGGTCCGGCTCCTCGCCCGCTCTGCCGCCTACGCCGCCGCCTTCGCCGACGCCACGGTTCCGGCGATCTTCCCGCCGGCGGAACGTCAGGCCCTCTCCCGTCGTTCGACCTGTGCGGCGCTCGCGATGGCGACCCGCACCCCTGAGCGGACCGTGCAGCGGGCGACGAACGACGCCGAGCGGCTCGTCAACGACGCACCGGCCGTGCTCGCCTCCCTTGAAGCGGGCCGCATCTCGGCCAGGCACGCGCAGACGATCATCGACCAACTCAGTGACGTCCCGGTAGCCGGGCGGGCGGTGTTCCTCGCCGAGGTCCTGCCGGTCGCAGAGGAGTCCACGAACGCGAACCTCCGCAGGCGCGCCCGCGTCCTGCGCGAGCGTCTGCACCCCGAGTCGATCACCGCCCGAGCGATCCGCTCCGAGGCCGACCGCCGGGTCGAGTTCGAACCCGCAGCGGACGGGATGGCGTGGGTGCATCTGTTCACCACGGCCCCGATCGCCCAGGGCGTCATCGAGCGGGTTGAGGCCGCGGCGGCTGAGTCGCGCGCCGCCGGCGACACCCGCACCTGCGGACAACTGCAGGCCGACGCACTCGCTGCGCTTGCCTTGACCGGCGTCACGCCCGAGGACGTGATGTCGAGCCCGGTGCTCCCGCACCCGATCGAGGTCCAGGAACACATCAAACCAACCGTGCAGATCACCGTCCCGGCACTGAGCATGGCCGGTGTCTCAGACGCCCCGGCCACCCTCGATGGCTACGGGCCCATCGACCCCAAGACCGCCGCACGCATCGCGGTGAACGCACCGAGCTTCACCCGGATCCTGGTCCAGCCGGAAACGGGATCCGTGCTGTCCGTCGGGCGGAACCAGTACCGGGTGCCGGCCGACCTCCAACGCGCGGTGCGCCTCCGGGACGGCACCTGTAGGGCACCGGGCTGCGGCAGGCGAGCCAGAGCGTGCGACCTCGATCATTCGGTCGCGTGGGAGGACGGCGGCACGACGGATGTCGGCAATCTCGCCTGCTTGTGTCGACATCACCATCGCATGAAGCACCTCCCGGGGTGGAACCTCGACCACGGACCCGGCGGAGTGCTCGAGTGGACGACACCCGACGGCAGACACCACCGGACGGAACCGGACCCCGCACCGTTCTGAACCCGCCGGCGAAGGGTTCCTCGTGGGCACTTCGACAAGCTCAGTGACCGGAGGAGGTGTGCCCGGATCCGTTTCGGTCCCTGAGCCTGTCGAAGGGTTGCTCGTGGGTACTTCGACAAGCTCAGTGACCGGGAGATGGCTGTCCGCATCGCTTCGGTTCCCGAGCCGTGCTGCACATCGACAGGCTCAGTGACCGGGAGAGGTGTGCGCGACCCGTTTCGGTCCCTGAGCCTGTCGAAGGGCGGTCGGGTCGCACGCTCAGTGGGCGAGAAGGTGTGCCCGGACATCCGCGGCTCCTGTAGCGTCGAGACGAGCTGTACCTCAAGGTCGCTTGAGGTCGATTCGAGGAAGCTGGTGGAACGCGGTGCACAGCCCCGAGGAGTTGCTCAGTGTCGGCGAGATGAGTCGTCGCACCGGCGTCGCGGTGTCGGCGCTGCACTACTACGAGCGGCTCGGCCTCATCGGTTCCGAACGGACCACCGGCAACCAGCGGCGCTACCCCCGGCACATGCTGCGCCGCGTCGCGCTCATCTCGGTCGCGAAGCGCCTCGGTATCCCGCTCGAAGACGTGGCGGAGGCGTTCGCCGACGTGCCACTCTCCAGCACCCCGAGTCACGAGGACTGGCAGCGCGCGTCTCGCCGCTGGCAGAAGGTCCTCGAACAGCGTCGGCGCGGGATCGAGCAACTCGAACGCGAGCTCACCGGCTGCATCGGCTGCGGCTGCCTGTCGATGAAGGCGTGCACGCTCCTCAACCCCGACGACGAACTCGGCGACACCGGCACCGGCGCCAGGCGAATCCCGGTCTGAGTGCTGCCGGCCCGGTGCTCAGCGTTCGCGGCGTTGCCCGAACGTGTTGGGATCGACCGGCCGCAGCCGCTTCGGCAGCCCCTCGACGACGAGCAGGTACGGCTCCGTGACGAGGTCGTCGACGAACGCCGGTTCGAGCTCACCGTCCGGCTTGAGCGAGATCCAGTGTCGTTTGTTCATGTGGTAGCCGGGGATGATGTCGGGGAAGGCCTGGCGCAGGCTGCGGCTGTCCTCGGGCCTCGCCTTCAGAGTGACGATGGGTTCGCCCGTCGCCCCCGTCTGCAGCATGAAGACCTTACCGCGCACCTTGTAGACGTCCCACTCCTCGCCGAACGGGTGCGTCAGCTCCGCACCGGGGAGTTCGTCGGCGCGGCGAGCCGCCCGGTCCTGCAGCTCCGAGCCGTGCATCGTGATCCTCCTCGGTGTCGGTATCGGCGTCAGCCCTGGCCGGTTGCCGGACGGAGCCTGGCGAGGTTCGGGAGCGGAGACCAGGCGCCCAGGCGTGGATAGTCGATCGTCACGCCGGCGACGCCCAACTCACCGAAGGAGAGCACCCAGTCGATCGCGCCCGGCATCGGGACCGCCAGCAGCGACACCGTGGCATCGGACGGGACCAGGCCGTTCGCGTAGGCGGCCTCCTGCGCCCGCGTCCCGCTGCTGTAGATGCAGAGCAGGTTGCCGGGCTCCGCGGCGATCGCATAGGGCCGCGGGTCGTCCTCCGGACCACGGTTGATGAAGACCCACCGGTCGAGTGCGGCGACCGCCCGCCAGAGCCGGATCTGCGCGTCGATGTCGTCCGGCGCCGCCCGGCAGGCCTCGTTCAGTGCGTCGAGCTCGGCCAGTACCTCGGGAGCGGGTTCGAGGGTGCGGCCCTGGTTCGGCTGCCCCGGGGCGTCGGTCTGCTCATCGTTCGGGCTGCCGTCGCGGCGGAACGGGTTCTTCATGGTCACTTCCTCGTGGCTCGGGATCCGGGTTCGGGGACGCGACCAACGCTATCGCAGGGGTCCGACGGGAAGCCGGAGGTTCAGAACGCACTCCCGAAGGCGAGGGCTTCCGCCGCCGCCTGCGCGGGCGAGCCGAAGAACGCCGGGCCGTGTCCGGGCAACACGACGGAGGCCGGAAGTCCGGCCAGCGTGGTCAACGACTGGCGGGCGCGCTGCAGGTCGCCGTGGAACATCTCGGGAAGTAACTGCGGGCCGTCGTGAGGGCTGGTGGGGTGGGCGGTGACGAGCGCGTCGCCCGCGACGAGGACACCGTGCTCGACGAGGAGGAATCCGAGGTGCCCGCGCGTGTGGCCGGGGAGGGGGAGCGGGCGGACCGCGACCCCGAGGATCGCCCGGAGCTCGGGCACGTCCTCGATCGCGGTGACCGACGCCGGCGGCACGACCTCGAGTCCGCCGGCTTCGACGGCGTGGCTGATCCAGTCGGCGACCCCGGGACGCTCGAGGTGGGGTTGGACGTCGGCGAGCCCGACCTGCTCGAGCACCTCCCGGCGGACGTTGGGGATCTCGTCGCGAGACGCGAGGATGTCACACTCCGCCAACCCGGCGATGAACGTCGCGTTGCCGATGTGGTCGCTGTGTCCGTGGGTGAGCAGGATCGCCCGCACGTCCTCGACCGCGTAGCCGAGCGCGCCGAGGGTCGCGGTGACGGCTGCACCGTCCCCGGGGTAGCCGGTGTCGATGAGGACCGGCCCGAGGTCGCCCTCGACGATGATCCAGTTGACGGACGGGCCCTGCACGAGGTGCACGCGATCCGCGACCGTGGTGCTGCGGGTGGTGCCGTTCGGCACGGCGTCGATCTGGGACATGGGCGTCCTTCCGATTGCGGAGACGGGGTTCGGGGGAGGGGTCGGTGCCCGGGGGAGGTCAGTGCTCAGCTGGCCCGGCGACGAGCTCATGAGCGGCCGCCGCGGCGGTCGTCGTGGCTGCGGCGCCGGCGGGATCGACGGTCGCGAGGATCGGCCGGATCAGGGTGATCAGTCGCTCACTGAGATCGGCCGCATCGTCGTCGCCCACCGTCGTGGTGACGAGTCCGAAGCAGGCGTCGAGCAGGACGTCTGCGACGCCGTCGAGGTCGGGGAGGTCGAGATCGTGCGCTGCGGCCTCCATGCGGAGGTTCGTACGCGTGTAGGCCCGCCAG
This sequence comes from Plantibacter sp. MCCC 1A11337, assembly GCF_013349365.1. Classification (NCBI taxonomy): domain Bacteria; kingdom Bacillati; phylum Actinomycetota; class Actinomycetes; order Micrococcales; family Microbacteriaceae; genus Plantibacter; species Plantibacter sp. MCCC 1A11337. Next base: position 653,027 of record NZ_JABJWX010000002.1, read on the forward strand.
TCGAACACCGTGTAGACCGGATCGTCCATCCGCGGCAGTTCGTGCAGGAGCCGGATGGCGCCCATCGCGATGGGGGACCGCTGCGCTTCCTGCGCGGAGGCGAGGATCATCGTCACCCAACGGAGCGCGCCGTAGGGCACGCCGATCCGTGCGTCCGCCGCCTGCCACCGTTCGTCCTGCTCCGCGACCACCGCGTGCGCGAGGCTCCGCTTCGACGGGAAGAGGTGGTATCCGATGACCGACTTCGGCTTGCCCATGACGGACGCGATGCCGGAGAACGACGTCCCGGCGTAGCCGTTCCGGCCGAACTCGAGTCCGGCGGCGTCGATGATCTCGTCGCGGACCTGGTTCATCGCGTACTGGCGCAGACCGCTCACGAGCGCTCCTTCGAGGTGGAGGGCCCGGGCTCGGGCCGCTAGACGATCGTCTGAGTCAGACGCTCGTCTAGCTTAGACGATCGTCTGTGACGAAGCTGAGGAACTCGACGACCGCCCGCGCCGACCACTCAGCCCGGGAGCGGCTCGATGAGGTGCGGGCCCGTGTTACGGACGTTGTTCACGTCGCGTGTGACCTCGTAGTGGGTGAGATCGTGGGCGACCGCGAAGGACTCCCGGTCGAGTAGCTGCAACAGCTGGTCGGTGTCGAGGTGGTCGCCGAGCCAGTCGTCGTAGCCGTCGGGGGTGAGGCAGGCCGGCATCCGGTCGTGGACCTCGCCCGGTGAGACGTGCGCGTCCCGCGTGATGATCGCCATCGACAACCGCCACTTGTCGCGGTCGTCCTCCGCCTTGGCCGGGTCGGGCCAGGCGCTGATGATGCCCGCCATCGCGAGCTCGGCGTCGGGGTCGTGGATGAAGTGGGGCTGCTTGCCGGTCTCGGTGACCACCCACTCGTAGTAACCGGTCGCCGGGACGATGCACCGTGCCGATTCGAAGGCCTTGCGGAACATCGAGGCGGTCGCGACCGTCTCCATCCGCGCGTTGATGGGTTGCGGGCGCTGCTTCGCGAAGTCCTTGGCCCAGCCGGGGACGAAACCCCAACGGGCGCTGGTCGCGGTCCGCTCCTCGTGCCGGGTGCGGACCACCGTCACCTCGGTGGTGGGCGCGACGTTGTAGTCGGGCGCGGGCGCTTCGAACTCGGCCACGAGGTCCGCGAGCAGGGTGGACGTGGAATCGGTGACGACGAAGCGACCGCACATGGGCTCAGCTTAGGAGCGGGGAACCGTGAGGTCGAGGCCTGGACCGGGCCTCGTGACGGGGTCAGGCCCGACGCCTCGGCCGTCGTCCGAGGAGCAGCCACGCCCCGGCCCCGGCGAGCGATCCTGCGAGGCCGACGGTCGCGAGCAGCGCCGTTCCCGAGAGCCCGGTCGGCGGGAGGACGTCGATCGCCGCTTCGGACACGGTGGTGGGCCCCGGAGGGGTCGGGAGCGAGACGGCCTGCAGGCTCGCGCCGACGTCGATCAGGCCCGCGCCGACCGAACGTTCGGTCGGGATCGAGGGGTCCCAGGGGATGGTGATGGTGTCTATACGCGCATGGTCGGTGAGCGCTGCTCGCACCTGACCCGGCGTCAGATCCGGCCTGAGCTGACGGACGAGCGCTGCTGCAGCAGCGACGGTGGGGGCCGCGGCCGAGGTTCCCCGGAAGTTGCCGGAGCCGGTGAGGACGGTCGTCGAGACGGGGAGATCGTCGACACCGGCTGCGGTCGGACCGGGGACGACGACGGGTGTCGGGACGCCGAAGAGGATGGTCGACGGCCCGAGGGAGGAGTAGGTCTCCAGGGTGGAGTCCGCCGCGTCGACGGCTGCGACGCTGAACACCTCGGGTGTCGCCTGGTGGCCGAAGAGGGCTGCGCCGACGATGTCCGTCGCCGTCGACCGGAAGTACTCCTGCGCGATCAGCTCCGGCCGGCCGGGGAACGGGGTCCAGGTGAGGGCGAGGGGAGGGGTCGCCGCGGTGGCCGTCAGGTGCCGGACGACACTGACCTGCACTTCGGACTGTTCGGTGTCCGACAGGTTCTGCAGCGGTGCGGTGCCCGTGGCGAGCTGCGGGTCTGCCGCCGGGAACGGGATCGTCCGGTCCTCCACTGACAGGACGTACTCGAATTCCGTGGACACCCCGCCGTCGGGCTCGCCCCAATCGAGCGAGCCGACCATGATCGAACCGGCCGGCAGCGTGACCCCCATGGTCGAGTCGACCGCGTCACCGGGGTCGAAGTCGAGGCAGTCGACGGAACCGGCGTCGAACAGCTCGGAGACGTTCCCCGGGCAATCGGTGGGGCGGTAGCGGTCGGTCGCCCAGGACCCGATCGGAGACCCGGCGCTCGGGAAACCGGGTGCGCCCGGCACGGCGAAGTTCCCGGCCGCGGTCACGACGAACACACCGGCGTCGACCGCCCGACGGATGGCCGCCTCGCCGGGACCGGTCCGGTAGCGACGGTCCTCGCCGCCTTGCACGTCGTCGACGATGACCGAGGCACCATTGGCGACGAGCAGGTCCACGGCGGCAGGGTACCCGGCGCTGTCGGACGCGAAGAGGATCTCGGCCCCGGGGGCTATCCCGTGCACGAGCTGAGCCATCGCCCGTCCTTCGTCGTCCTGGCCGACCGGCGGGTCGTTCAGGATGGAGACCGGCGTCCCGAAGCCGCAGGGATTCCCCGGCCCGGGGAGGAGTCCTGCGGCGACGTCGGCTGCGACGGCCTCCGCTCCGGCGTTTCCGAAGGATCCGGAGATGATCCCGACCCGGACCCCGGAACCGTCCACGCCGAACGCCGTCCGTGCGTCTCCGGCATGCAGGAGTTCGACGGCGGGTGCCGGGAGCGAACGGCAGGCAGCCGCGGTCGTGGCGGGGACGGCCGATACCGGGAGGGTGCCGGCGCCGACGGCACCGCAGGCGAGGACGACCGCCAGCACACCGGACACGCTGCCGCGAAGCACACCCATCGTCACTCCTCATCGCGACGGCCGCCCCCACGGCGGCCGGCCTGAGGAGATCGTGACAGAGGATCTCCTCAGGCCGGCGGTTCTTGCGGAAAACGGATCACCGGTGCCGCGAGCAGGGCCGTCGTGGGCTACCGCTCGACGCCGGCCCGCGCGTCACGGCGGGTCTTCGCGAGCGAGGCGACCGTCGCCACGGTGATGGTCGCGGCGATGAAGAGCAGCGAGAACCAGATCGGGATGTCGGGGATCCAGTCGATGTGCTGACCGCCGTTGATGAACGGCAGCTCATTGACGTGGAGGGCGTGGAACACGAGCTTCACGCCGATGAAGGCGAGGATGACGGCGAGGCCCTGGGCGAGGTAGACGAGGCGTTCCAGCAGACCACCGATGAGGAAGAACAGCTGGCGGAGACCCATCAGGGCGAAGGCGTTGGCGGTGAACACGATGTACGCCTCCTCGGTGAGGCCGTAGATCGCGGGGATCGAGTCGACCGCGAACACGAGGTCGACGAACCCGATCGCGACGATCGTCAGCAGCATCGGCGTGAAGAAGCGCTTGCCGTCGATCTTCACCGAGAGTCGGTCGCCGTGGTAGGTGTCGGTGATCGGGAGGATGCGGCGGGCGAATCCGACGACCTTGCCGTTGGCCGGGTCGCTCTCGTGGCTACCGAACGCCTGGCGGTACGCGAGGAAGAGCAGCAGCGCGCCCATCAGGTAGAAGATCCAGGAGTAGTTCTCGATGAGTGCGGCGCCGACGGCGATGAACGCACCGCGCATGATGAGCGCGATGATGATGCCGATCATCAGCACCTTCTGCTGGTACGCCTTCGGCACGGCGAACCCGGCCATCACGATGAGGAAGACGAACAGGTTGTCGATCGACAGCGCCTTCTCGGTCAGGTACCCGGCGAAGTACTCGCCGCCGTACGTCCAGCCGGAGACGAGGCCGATGCAGACACCGAACAGCAGGGCGAGGCTGACGTAGAAGATCGACCAGCGTGCCGACTCGGCGATGGTCGGTTCGTGGGGCTTCCGCACGTGCGCGAAGAACTCGTAGACGAAGAAGAGGATCGTGACACCGATGGTGATGATCCAGATCAGCGGGGTGACGGCCATGGTGGCTCCAAGGGCTCGAGGACGGGACTCCGACGCGATGGTCGGAACACGGTCTTCTCCACTCTCGATGAGAGCCGACACCCCGGGACCCGATGGCGGATCCGTACTGACGAGCATGTCGCGAAGGAGTACTCCCCCTGCTGCGACAAGTGTAGGTCAGGGGGTGGGAGGGGTACCTGGGAATACGCCCTTCGACAGGCTCAGGGACCGGGGTGGGTGGCTCAGGGCTCAGGGAGTGGGTGGCTCCGGGGTCAGGGGGTGGGTGGCTCAGGGGCCGGGTGGGGCTCAGTGACCGGAGACGCTCAGGGGACGTCGACGCTGCGCCTCGCCAAGCGCTCGGCGTTCGCCGTCGCCGTGGAGTCGCGCAGGATCAGCTCCGGTACCGAGGGCGGCACCGCTCCCGGGGGTTCTCCATTGACGTGGTCGAGCAGGGTCGCGAGCAGGGTCCGGCCGACCTGTTCGAAGTCCTGCCGCACGGTGGTGAGCGGCGGCGAGAGGTGCTCCGCCTCGGGGATGTCGTCAAACCCCACGACGCTGAAGTCGAGCGGGACCCGGAGGCCGCGCTCCGTGAGGGCGTGCATGAGGCCGAGCGCCATCTGGTCGTTGGCGGCGAACACCGCGGTGACCTCGTCGTCCAGCTGACGCCCGAGGGAGTATCCGGACGTCGGCGTCCAGTCGCCGGTCCCGACGACCTGCGCGACGAGACCCGCTGAAGCGAGTTCGTCCCGCCAGCCACGCTCACGCTCGCGGGCGTCGATCGCGTCCGGTGGTCCGCCGAGGTGCCCGATACGCCGGTGCCCGAGCGCGATGAGGTGCGCGGTCGCCGCACGCGCGCCGGCGTACTGGTCGACGCCGACGGTCACCATGCCCGCGCGCGGCGTCGCGTGCAGGGCGACGAGCGGCACGCTGAGTTCCATCCCCGCCACGATGTCGGTGACCCCTTCGCGCGCGCTGATGACGGCGATGCCCTCGACGTTCTGGCGCAGGAACCCCTCGACCGCTGCGCGCGCGGAACCCGGGTCGCTGTCCACCATGTTCGCGGTGAAGACCGACCAGCGTGCGTCGCGGGCCGCCGCGTTGAAGTGCAGGACCGAGGACGAAGGCCCGAACTCGGTGCCGCCGGTGGCGATGAGGCCGATGGTCCGGGATCGCTTCGTGACGAGCGTCCGGGCGGCGGGGGAGGGGACGTAGCGCAGCTGCTTGATCGCTTCGTCGACCCGCGCCTTCGTCGCCGGCCGCACGTTCGGGAGGTCGTTCAGCACCCGTGACACGGTCTGGTGCGAGACCCCCGCGAGCCGTGCGACGTCGAAGATCGTCGCATGACGGGACGGCTCAGCCACGCGGTCCCCTCTCGTCGTCGGCGGTCGTGATCGGTTCCGGCGAGGCCTCATCAGGCCCCTCCGAGATCGCGGCCAGCAGCTTCGAGACGGTGAGGTCGTAGTTCGGGAGGTCGGCGACCTTCCGTCGGTCGCGCAGCACGGCGATCCGGTGGCTGATGCGCAGGACCTCCTCGAGTTCGGCTGAGATGAACACGACCGACAGACCGTTCTCGGCGAGCCGGGTCACGAGCTTCTGGATCTCGGCCTTGGCGCCGATGTCGATGCCTCGGGTCGGTTCATCGAGCACGAGCAACCGAGGAGCGAGCGCGAGCCACCTCGCCAAGAGTACCTTCTGCTGGTTCCCTCCTGAGAGCTCCTTCATGAGCGCATCGGGATTCGCCGGCTTGATGCCCATCGCCTGGATGTAGCTCTCGGCCAGTTCGTTCTGCCGACGCAGCGGGATCCGTCTGAACCACCCGAGGTCCGCCTGGAGGGCCAGCGCGATGTTGTCGCGCAGGCTGAGGTCGCCGATGATCCCCTCGGTGCGACGGTTCTCCGACGCGTAGACGATCCGTTGTTTGAGGGCGCGGCGCGGGGATCCGAGGCGGGTGGCCCTCCCGGCCACCTCCACCGAGCCGGTGTCGGCCCGGTCGACGCCGGTCAGGAGTCTGGCGAGCTCCGTCCGTCCTGAGCCGAGCAGTCCGGCGATGCCGACGATCTCGCCCTCGTAGACCTTCAGGTCGATCGGTTCGATCGCACCCTGGCGCCCGAGCCCGATGGCCGAGACGAACGGGTCCTCACCGTCGAGGGCGTCGCCCTCATCGGAGGTGTCGAGCCCGCGTCGGATCTCGTCGAAGGTCGCGAGCTCTGTACCGATCATCTTGTGGACGAGGTCGATCCGGAGCAGTTCGTGCGGGAGGTATTCGCCGACGAGTCGGCCTTCGCGCAGCACGGTGAGGCGGTCGGAGATCTCGTAGACCTGGTCGAGGAAGTGCGAGATGAAGAGGATCGCGACGCCCTCGGCTTTGAGGATCGAGATGACCCGGAAGAGTTCGGTGACCTCGTCGTTGTCGAGGCTCGAGGTCGGTTCGTCGAGGACGAGCACCTTGGTGCGCACGGCGATCGCCCGGACGATCGCGACGAGCTGCTGGATCGCCGGCGGATGGGCGGAGAGCTGCGAGGCCGGGTCGATGTCGAGTCCGACGACGGCGAGCAGCTCTCGTGCGCGCTCACGCATGCGCCTCCCCGAGATCCCTCCCCAGGCATGACGTGGTTCGCGGCCCAGGAGGATGTTCTCGGCGACGGTCAGATTGGGGAGGAGGTTGACCTCCTGGTAGACGGTGCTGATCCCGTGCGCCTGGGCGTCGGCGACGCTCGAGAACGAGACCTCGCGTCCTTCGAGGAGGATGCTTCCGCTGTCGATTCGATGGACCCCGGTCAGCGACTTGATGAGGGTCGACTTCCCCGCTCCGTTCTCGCCCATGAGGGAGTGGACCTCGCCGGGGAACAGTCGGAGGTCGACGTCGTCGAGCGCTTTGACGCCGGGGAAGCTCACGGACACACCGCGCAACTGCACGAGTGGCGTGGGCGAGGTCATCTGCAGCTCTCCGTCGAGGTGGTCGCGGCCGGGTGTCCGCTGATCACCCGACTCTAGCGCGCGCGACGGCACCGCCGGGAGGCCGCTCCGCAGGAATTGTGAGGGCTCACATTGCCTGTTGACAACTCTTCCCAGCCGTGGCTAATGTTCAGCACAACGCAGATGTGATCGCTAACAATTGCTGACCACCTGCGTCACCGCAGCACCACGCACGTCACATTCACGCCGCACCCATCGTCGGGACCGCGGGTCTCAAAGAGGAGAACAATGTTCAAGACAACACGTGTCCGCGCACTCGCGGGCCTCGCCCTGGTCGGTGCTCTCGCGTTCAGCGCGACCGCCTGCTCGAGCGGTTCCGGAAGCTCCGACGGCGACGCTGGTTCGGACGGCGAACTCACCACCATCGGCTTCGTGGCCGTCGGCCCCGAGGGCGGATGGCGCACCGCGAACGAGAAGAACATCCAGGACTCGTTCTCGAAGGAGAACGGCTTCGACCTCAAGTACGCACCGGCGACGAACGGCGACCAGAACTCGCAGATCACCGCCTTCACCTCGTTCATCGACGAGGGCGTCGACGCCATCCTGCTGTCCGCCACGGAGGCGACCGGCTGGGAGAGCGTCCTGGAGCGCGCGAAGGAGGCCGAGATCCCCGTGGTCCTGCTCGACCGCGGCATCGAGCCGAACGACACCGAGCTCTACACGAGCCGCATCGCCCCCGACAACGTCGGCATCAGCGCCTCGGCCGCCGAGTGGGCGAACGGTCAGTTCCCCGACGGCGCCAAGTACGTCGTCCTCGAGGGCCCTCCCGGCCTTTCCGTCGTCAACGACCGCAACAAGGGCTGGGACGACACCATCGACCCGAACTTCACCAAGCTCGAGTCGCAGTCGGCCAACTGGTCCACCGAAGAGGCGAAGAGCGTCTTCGAGACCATCCTCAAGGCGAACAACAACGATGTCCAGCTCGTCTTCGCACAGAACGACGAGATGGGCCTCGGCGCCGCACTCGCCGTCGAGGAGGCCGGCCTGAAGCCCGGAACCGACGTCAAGATCATCACGATCGACGGCACCAAGGCGGCGCTCGAAGCACTCGCCGCCGGACGCCTGAGCTTCGTCGCCGAGTACAACCCGCTGTTCGGTGAGACCGCGATCGACATCGTCAAGAAGGCACTCGCCGGCGACAAGGTCGAATCGGACATCGTGGTGCCGAGCGTCACGTTCGACTCTCCGGACGCTGCGACGGCAGCTCTGCCCGAACGCGCCTACTGATCCGTCCCGGTCGCCCGGCAGCCACCCCCCTTCGCTGCCGGGCGACCGCCCACCCGCTTCCCGGGGACCAGACTCCCCGGCGACGACGCCGGATCGACCGGCAGAACGACCAGGCAGACATGGCAATCACCGAGCCGATCGTCGAGATGCAGCACATCTCCATCGAGTTCCCGGGCGTCAAAGCCCTGCAAGACGTGGACTTCCGTCTCTTCCCCGGCGAGGTCCACACGCTCATGGGCGAGAACGGCGCCGGCAAGTCGACGCTCATCAAGGCGCTCACCGGGGTGTACAAGATCGACTCCGGCACGATCCTGGTCGCCGGAGGACCCCGCTCGTTCTCCGGAACGGCGGACGCGCAGAGCGCCGGCATCTCGACCGTCTATCAAGAGGTGAACCTCTGCGACAACCTCACCGTCGGCGAGAACGTCATGCTCGGCCACGAGGTCCGCGGTCCCTTCGGCATCAACTGGCGCCGCACCCACGAAGCCGCACACGAAGCGCTCGTCGGGCTCGGCCTCGGGCACATCGACCCCAAGCAGCCGCTCTCGAGCATCTCGCTCGCGCTGCAACAGCTCGTCGCGATCAGCCGGGCCATGGTCACGAAGTCGAAGGTGCTCATCCTCGACGAGCCGACCTCCAGCCTCGACGCCAACGAAGTGGAGGGCCTCTTCCAGGTCATGCGCCGACTACGCGACCAGGGCGTCGCGATCCTCTTCGTCTCCCACTTCCTCGACCAGGTCTACGCGATCAGCGACCGACTCACGGTGCTCCGCAACGGCGAGTTCGTCGGGGAGTACCGCACCGCGGACCTCAACCGCACCGAGCTCATCTCCAAGATGATCGGCAAGGATTACGGCGCGCTCGCCGCCCTCGGCTCCAACCGCGGCCGCACCGCCACAGCCGACACCCCGGCGTTCTACAGCGCCAAGGACCTCGGGCGGAAGGGTTCCATCGACCCCGTCGACATCGAGGTCCACGCCGGCGAGGTCGTCGGTCTCGCAGGGCTCCTCGGGTCGGGCCGCACCGAGCTCGGTCGGCTCATCTACGGTGCAGACCGTCCCGACTCCGGCACGGTCACGATCGACGGCGCGACCGCCGAGGTCCACACGCCCATGGCCGGCCTGTCGAAGCAGATCGCCTTCTCCACGGAGAACCGACGTGACGAAGGCATCATCGGCGACCTGACCGTACGGGAGAACCTCATCCTCGCCGTCCAGGCCCGCAGGGGCTGGGCGCGTCCGCTGTCCCGCCGCGAGCAGAACGAGCTCTGCGACAAGTACCTGCTCGAACTCAACGTCCGGCCCTCCGACCCGGAACGACCCATCAAGAACCTCTCCGGCGGCAACCAGCAGAAGGTGCTCCTCGGCCGATGGTTGGCGACGAAGCCCCAGCTCATCGTGCTCGACGAGCCGACCCGTGGCATCGACGTCGGCGCCAAGGCCGAGATCCAGGAGGCGATCGCCGCGCTCGCCGAGGACGGGATGTCCGTCGTGTTCATCTCCTCCGAACTCGAGGAGGTCGTGCGCTTGAGCGAGCGGATCGTCGTACTGAAGGACCACCGTAAGATCGGCGAGATCGTCAACGGACCCGAGGTCACCGCAGACACCATCGTCGACCTGATCGCCACCGAAGGGAGCGCCACGTGAGCGCCACCAGTCAGGGGCCGGCCCGTTCCGGTTCCTCCGCACGAGGCGGCCAGGGTTCGACCCGCGGCGTCGTCAGCACCATCGTCCACCAGCCCTACATCTGGGCGATCGTGACCCTGCTGCTCCTGCTCGTCATCAACCTCGTCAAGGACCCCGGCTACCTCGGCGTCTCCGTCAACGGCACGACCGGCAACCTGTCGGGCAACCCGATCGACATCCTGCGAGCGAGCGCCCCGATCATGATGATCGCGGTCGGGATGACGCTCGTGATCGCCACCCGCGGCATCGACCTCTCGGTCGGTTCCGTCATGGCCGTGTCCGGCGCCGTGTCGATGGAGTTCATGAGCAACCAGAGCGGCGGCGACGCGGGTTCGGCCATCGTCGCCGCGCTGCTCGCGCTCGCAGTGAGCGCCTTCCTCGGCACGGTCAACGGGGTGCTCGTCTCGATCGTCGGCCTGCAACCGTTCATCACGACGCTCATCACGATGCTCGCCGGTCGAGGCCTCGCGAAGGTGATCACCTCGGGGCAGAACACCTCCGCCACGAACGAGCCCTTCCGCTGGCTCGCAAACGGCACCGTGTTCGGATTCCCCGTCGTCTTCATCATCGCCGGTGTCATCGTCGCGATCGTCGCGTTCCTCGTCCGGCGCACCGCGCTCGGCCTGATGATCGAGTCCATCGGCATCAACCCGCGCGCCGCCCGGATGGCGGGTATCCGCCCCATCGGCATCCTCATCGCCGTCTACATCGTGAGCGCCGTCCTCGCGGGTGTCGCCGGGATCTTCAGCACCGCCAGCGTCATGACGGTCGAGGTGGCGAAGACCGGGTTGAACGCGGAGATGGACGCAATTCTCGCGGTCGTCATCGGCGGCACCTCGCTCGCCGGCGGCAAGTTCTCCCTCACCGGCAGCGTGATCGGCGCGCTCCTCATCGCGACCCTCGACAAGACGATCGTGTTCCTCTCCATCCCCTCCTCGGCGACGCCGGCGTTCAAGGCCGTCGTGATCGTGATCATCTGCCTCCTCCAGTCACAGCGCGTGAGAGCCCTGTTCGCCCGGCGGAAGTCCCGGACGACGCCTACGGCGTCGGTCCCCACGCGAAAGGAAACGGTGTCAGCATGAGCACCTTCACCGACCGACCGACGCCCGACGCTCCGGTGCTCCCACGGCGCTCGCTGCTGTCCCGGCTGACGCCCAACCTCGAGACCCTGCCCACCCTGGCGGCCGTCGTCATCTTCATCGGCATGGTCGTCTACGGCGAGATCGCCTACGGACGCATCGTCCAGGCCAGCACGATCTCGAACCTGCTCATCAACAACGCGTACCTGATCATCCTCGCCGTCGGACTCACCTTCGTGATCCTCACGGGCGGCGTGGACCTCTCCGTCGGTGCGATCATCGCCATCAGCAGTCTGATCGGGGTGATGCTCGCGAACTCGGGCTGGAACCCGATTGCGGTCATGGTGATCATGATCCTGATCGGCTCCGCGTTCGGCGTGTTCTCGGGCGTGCTCGTGCAGTACTTCAACGTGCAACCGTTCATCGCCACCCTCGCGATGATGTTCCTCGGGCGCGGTCTCGCCTCGATGCTCAGCACCACGCCGGAGCGTCTCGCCGACGACTCGCCGATCCGTTCGCTCTCCACCGAGTGGAAGGTGATCGACGGCCCGAAGATCAACGACCTCATCACCACCCCGAACGTCCTGATCGCCCTGCTCGTCGTCGCCGCGGCGTTCGTGGTGCTCCACAAGACCCGCCTCGGCCGGACCGTCTACGCGATCGGCGGCTCGGAGCAGTCGGCGCTCCTCATGGGGCTGCCCGTCGTCCGCACGAAGCTTATGGTCTACGTGATCAGTGGCACGCTGGCCGGTCTCGCGGCCGTCGTCTACACCTCGAAGCTCGGCATCGCCCAGAACATCACGGGCGTCGGCTGGGAGCTCGACGCCATCGCAGCGGTCATCATCGGCGGCACGCTGCTGACCGGAGGCGCAGGCTTCGTCCTCGGCTCAGTCGTCGGCGCGCTCGTCCTCGGCCTCATGAACGTGCTCATCACCCGCGACGGCAGCATCCCGCCGGAGGCGACCACCATCATCACCGGCGGCATCCTGCTCGTCTTCGTCCTCCTCCAGCGACTCGTGGTCTCGCGCAAACGCAAGACCTGACGCCCGCACACCCCCACCGCACCACCCGTTCCATCCCGCTCGACAACGACGCCGAACCAGGAGAACCACCCCCATGAGACAACTGCGCCTCAAAACGGTCGTCGCGACCTCCGTCGCGGCCCTGATCCTGCCGCTCGTCGGTGCCTCCGGCGCCGCCGCAGCGGTGTCGCCGGGGACCGCCCCGACAGCGACCTCCCAGTCCAGCTTCCGAACCGCCCCCACGGCGCAGGAGGACCTGGACGCCGCCGCGGCGGCGCTCTCGATCGCGAACGTCGACGACGTGCGCGGGAATCTGACCCTGCCCGGAGCACCCGAGGGGATCGACATCGCCTGGGCGTCGTCGGACACCACCGTGATCACCACCGACGGTGTCGTGACGCGGCCCGCCACGGACACCACCGTCACCCTGACCGCCACGCTGAGCCAGGGCGAGGCGACCGCGACGCGCGAGTTCACGGCGACCGTCCGCGCCGCGATCGCGACCCCCGACTACGAGGGCTACGCCTTCGCCTACTTCACCGGCAACTCGCTCGCCGGCGAGAACATCTACTTCGCCGCCAGTGAAGGCAACAACGCGCTCGACTGGAACGAACTCAACGCCGGACGCCCGGTCCTCACCTCGGACGAGGGTACGAAGGGGCTGCGCGACCCGTTCCTCATCCGCTCTCCCGAGGGCGACACCTTCTACCTCATCGCCACCGACCTCTCGATCGGCAGCGGCACGTCCTGGGGAGACTCCGTCCGCACGGGCAGCCACTACCTCGAGGTGTGGGAGTCCCACGACCTCGTGACCTGGTCCGACCAGCGGCACATCGAGGTCGCACCGGAGAACGCGGGCAACACCTGGGCACCCGAGGCCTACTACGACGACACCATCGGCGCGTACGTGGTCTTCTGGGCTTCGTCGCTCTACGACGCCGACGACCCGGACCACACCGGGAACAGCTACCACCGCATGATGTACGCGACCACCCGCGACTTCACGACGTTCAGCGAGCCGCAGGTCTGGCAGGACCAGGGCGTCTCGCGGATCGACTCGACGGTGATCAAGTCGAGCGACACCTACTACCGCTTCACCAAGGACGAGGGTGCCGGTGGCACCGGGTGCGCCGACATCATCCAGGAGTCATCGACGGACCTGCGGGCCACGCTCGAGTCCTGGACGGTGCTCGACACCTGCATCGGTCGCGACGCAGGCACCAGCGCGGTCGAGGGGCCGACGGCGTTCGCCGCCAACCCGGGCGACGTCAACGGTGACAAGTTCTACCTCTTCGTCGACGAGTACGGCGGGCGCGGCTACATCCCGCTCGAGACCGAGGACATCGCGAACCCGGACTGGCAGGTCGCGAAGGACTACGACCTTCCTGCGAGCCCGCGCCACGGCACGGTGCTCCCGGTCACGGCTGCAGAGCTGCAATTGCTCGAGGACAGCCTCGGCGGAGCACCCGAGCCGGTGCCCGCGAACGAGGACGGCGAGATCGTCCGCTACGACTTCGCCGGCTCCGCAGGCTCGACACTCAGCGACGTGTCCGGCAACGGCCTCGACGCGACGGTCGAAGGCGGTGCGACCTTCTCCGACGGTGCGCTGCAGCTCGACGGTGGCGACGACTACGTCAAGCTGCCGGACGACCTGCTCGCCGGGGTGACCGACGTCACGGTGGAGGCGGAGGTCTGGATCGACCCCACGCAGGCCAACCCGTACTTCATCTACGGGCTCGGCAACACCACCGGTGGCGCCGGCGACGGCTACCTGTTCAGCACCGGCAACGCGTACCGGACGAGTCTCGCGACCGGCAACTGGAGCACGGAGCAGACGGTGTCGCAGGGCAAGGACCTGACGCGCGGTCGCTGGGCGAAGCTGACGTACACGTTGCAGGGCACCACGGCCACGATCTACCTCGACGGCATCGCCGTCGGCACCGGGACCGTGACGGCGGATCCGGGAGACATCGGCGGCGGGTGGACGAGCGCCAACTACCTGGGCCGTTCGAACTACGACGCCGACAACCGGCTGAAGGGCGCGTTCCGCGAGTTCGCGATCTACAACCGCGCCCTCTCGGCGGACGAGGTGCTCGCCGGCTCCGGGAACACCGCGGCACTGACCGACATCGGCCTCGAGGAGGACGTGTTGAAGACCGCCCCGATCGTCGACAACGACCGCCACGAGGTCGTCTTCCCGGTTCAGCCCGGAACGGACCGCACCGCCTTGAGCCCGACCTTCACGACCGCGGCCGGTGTCACGGCGAGCCCCGCCTCGGGGACCGCCCTCGACCTCAGCAGCCCCGTGACCGTGACGTTGACGCCGACCTCGGGTGAGGCCGTGACGTGGACGATGCGGGCGGTCGAGATGAAGAGCCCGGTCATCCCCGGTCTCTACGCCGACCCGAACGTCTTCGTCTGGGGCGACACCTATTACATCTACGCGACCACCGACGGCTTCGCCGGTTGGGGTGGCAAGGAGTTCTTCGTCTGGTCGTCGAAAAACCTCGTCGACTGGGAGCGTTCGGCGGAGCCGATCCTCACGCTCGACGGCGCGAACGGGAACGTGCCGTGGGCGACCGGCAACGCCTGGGCGCCGACGATCGGCGAGAAGGACGGCAAGTTCTTCTTCTACTTCAGTGGCCACAACCCCTTGGTCGACCGGAAGACCATCGGCGTCGCCGTCGCGGACAGTCCGGCCGGTCCGTTCACGGCTCAGCCGAACGCGATGATCCTCAACGACGAAGCGGTGACCTCGGGACAGGCGATCGACCCGGCCACGTTCACCGACCCGGAGACGGGGAAGAGCTACCTGTTCTGGGGCAACGGTTCGCCGGTGTACGCGGAGCTGTCGGACGACATGCTGTCGATCAAGGCCGACACGCTCAAGCGCATCGACGGCCTGACCGACTTCCGCGAGGGTGCCTTCGTCAACTATCGGGACGGGATCTACCACCTGACGTACTCGATCGACGACACCGGTTCGGAGAACTATCGGGTCGGGTACGCGACGGCGACGAGTGTGGACGGCCCGTGGACGTACCGCGGTGTGATCCTGCAGAAGAAACCCGAACTCGGCATCCTCGCCACCGGTCACAGCTCGATCCTCAACGTGCCGGGCACGGACGACTGGTACATCGTCTACCACCGGTTCGCCATCCCGGGTGGTGACGGCCAGCACCGCGAGACGACGATCGACCGACTGACGTTCGACCCGGAGACGGGCCTCATGAACCCGGTCGTCCCGACCCTCGAGAGCGTCGGCCCGCAGCGGATCGCGGTTCCCGGTGCCGAGGGCACGCTGACGATCGACCGGCCGTCGGTGCGGGTGGGTGAGTCGTTCTCGGTGTCCGGGTCCGGCTTCGCCGCGGGGGAGCAGGTGCGGTTCACCCTGTTCTCCACCCCGACCGACCTCGGGACCGTCGTCGCAGACGCTTCGGGTGCGTTCGTGGCGACGCTCACGGTGCCCGCTTCCGTGGTGCCGGGAGCGCACACCCTCCAGGCGCTCGGCGCGGACTCAGGCATCACGGCCGAGGCGGCGCTGACCGTCCTGGCAGCGGATGCCGCAGCTCCGGGCGCTGCGGGCTCCGGTCCTGGTGCGCTCTCGACCACCGGTGTCTCGGTCGTCGGATTCGTCGGCCTGGCCGGGCTGCTCCTCGCAGCCGGTGCGTGGCTGGTCGTCCGTCGCCGACGCGTCGCGTCGTAGCCGGCGCCCGACCGCACCGATCCCGTCCGGGGTGACCATCGTCACCTCGGGCGGGATCGCCGTCTGTCCGGTCGCGACGAACCGGGCTGATCATGCCGGCAGGACGATCACCTTGCCGGCGATCCGGCCGGCAGCGGCTTCGGCGTGGAGCGCGGGCAGTTCGGCGAGCGGGATCCGTCGCGTCACCTCGACCGTCAGCGATCCCTCGTCGACGAGCGACACGAGGGTCGACAGGCGGTCGCGGTTCGGCAGGACGAAGACCGTCGCCGCGCGGACCTGCCGTGCCTCGTCTCCGGGCGTCGGCATCCATGCGGTGGTGCTCACCACCGCACCGCCGTCGTGGACGAGCCCGACGAGCGCCTCGAACTGCTCGGGGTCGATCGGCGCGAGGTTGAGGAGGACGTCGACGGGTGCCGACACCGCACCGAGGAGGTCGGACGCCGTGTGGTCCACGACCTCGTCCGCTCCGGCGGCCCGAACCGCCGCCTCGCTCCGCGGGCTGGCCGTCGCGATGACGTGCACCCCGGCGCGCTTGGCGAGTCGGATCGCGTATTTGCCGACGACCCCGCCGGCGCCGACGATCAGGACGCGCTGACCCGACTCGAGGCCGCCGTCGTCGAACAGCGCCTGCCAGGCGGTCAGAGCGACCGAGGGGAGGGCGGCGGCGTCCGCGAGCGGGATGGTCGTCGGTGCTGCGACGACCGCCTCCGCCGGTGCGACGACGTACTCGGCCGCACCGCCGTCGAGCTCCATCGGGAGGAAGCCGATGACCGCGTCGCCGACCGAGAGCCCCTCGACGCCCTCACCGAGCGCGTCGATCGTGCCCGACACGTCGTACCCGGGGACGTGGGGGAGTTGGACCGGGATCGGCAGGAACCCGGCTCGCATGCCGTTGTCGGCCGCGTTGAACGCCGATGCTGCGACGCGGACGCGTACCTGTCCGACGGCAGGAGTCGGCTGCTCGATGTCGCCGTAGTGGAGGACCTCGGGCCCTCCGACCTCGTGGAACTGGACTGCCTGCATGATGCTCTCCTTCGTCAAGTGCTTCGAATTTGAAGCAACTGGGATGACGATAACACTGCTTCGAACTCGAAGCAACACCTAGAATGGACGCATGACCGAAACGCCTGCATCTCTCACTCCGACCGAGCTCGGCGCCTACTTCGCGTTCACCGAGGTGAGCAGCCTGCTGCGTCCGGCGGTCGAGCAGCAGCTCCGCGAGGCGGGGGAGTTGAGCTACGTCCAGTTCCAGTTGCTGGCGCGCCTCGGTGATGCGCCGGACGGTCACCTGCGCATGACGGATCTCGCGGATGGCGTGGTCTACAGCCGTAGCGGGCTCACCTACCAGGCGCAGTTGCTCGAACAGCGGGGGCTCATCACCCGCTCGCCGTCACCGGACGACGAACGCAGCACGGTCGTCGCGATCACGACGGCCGGCCGGGACGTGCTCGCCACGGTGTTCCCCGGCCACATCCAGGCCGTGAGGGACCTGCTGTTCGCGCCGCTCGACGACGACGACGTCAGCGAGCTCGCCCGCATCCTCGGGCGGGTCAGTGAGCACCTCCGGGCGGCTCCGCCACGCTCGGCGGGTCGCCGTCGGAAGGCGTGATCGCAGCTGTCGTCAGCGGCGGGCTTCGAGGAGTGACACGAACTCGTCCGCCATCGCGAGTTGCTGCTGCAGCTTGGCGCGACGCTTGGCCGCGTCGGTGATGAAGCCGTCGAGGATCGCGCGGGTGTCGTCGTCGGGTGCGGTGTCCATGGCGTCGATCACCCGGAGGAGCTCTGCCATCTCCTCGAGGGAGAAGCCGAGTGGTTTCATGCGCCGGATGAGGATGAGGCGGTCGTAGTCGTCCTGCGTGTACAAGCGGAAGCCGCCCTCCGTGCGCGCTGAGGCCGAGACCAGGCCGACGTCGTCGTAGTGCCGCAGCGTGCGGAGCGAGAGTCCGGTGCGCTCGGCCAGTTCGCCGATGTGCATAGTGGTCGGTTCGCTCGTCACGGTCGCCTCACTTCAAATCAACCCTTACGTTAGGGTAGAGTTATCGACGGCGGCCGATCGGGCCGCATCTCCCCACCATTCTCCCGCGCGTGACGTCCCCGCGCGGTCGGTGGCGTGCGCACCGCAGCGCCTGACCCAGACATTCCCATCCGGTCCTCGCGACGAGGACCCCGACTCCGACAGGAGCACCCATGGCCAAGGGCCCAGAAACCACCACATCGGACGCCACCGTCCTCTCCGCACTCCGCAGCCCCCGCATCCTCACCAGGGAGCTGCTGGCGGGCCTCGTCGTCGCCATGGCGCTCATCCCGGAGGCGATCTCCTTCTCGATCATCGCGGGCGTCGACCCGCAGGTCGGACTGTTCTCCTCGTTCGTCATGGCCGTGGCGATCGCCTTCCTCGGCGGCCGCCCGGCGATGATCACGGCGGCCACGGGAGCGATCGCCCTGGTCATCGCCCCGGTCGCCCGCGAACACGGCCTCGACTACTTCATCGCCACAGTCATCCTCGGCGGTGTCTTCCAGGTGATCCTCGGTCTCCTCGGCGTCGCGAAGCTCATGCGCTTCATCCCGCGGAGCGTCATGGTCGGGTTCGTCAACGCACTGGCGATCCTGATCTTCACCGCCCAGCTGCCGAACCTCATCGGCGTGCCGTGGCTCGTGTACCCGCTCGTCGCGGTCGGCATCGTGGTCATGGTCGTCATGCCCCGCCTCACGAGTGTCGTGCCGGCGCCGCTCGTCGCGGTCGTGCTCATCACCGCGGCGACGGTGGCCACCGGACTGAACGTGCCCACCGTCGGCGACCAGGGCGAACTGCCGCGCAGCCTGCCGACCCTGTTCATCCCGAACGTGCCGTTCACGCTGGAGACGTTCGCGATCATCGCGCCGTACGCGGCCGCGATGGCCTTGGTCGGGCTCCTCGAGTCGCTCATGACGGCCAAGCTCGTCGACGATGTCACCGACACCCCGTCGGGCAAGACCCGCGAGTCGCTGGGCCAGGGGATCGCGAACGTACTCTCGGGGTTCTTCGGGGGCATGGGTGGCTGCGCGATGATCGGCCAGACCATGATCAACGTGAAGGCCTCGGGCGCGCGGACGCGGATCTCGACCTTCCTCGCCGGGGTGTTCCTGCTCGTCCTGGTCGTCGCGCTGGGCGACGTGGTCGCGGTCATCCCTATGGCCGCGCTCGTCGCGGTGATGATCATGGTGTCCGTCGCGACCTTCGACTGGCACAGCATCAACCCGAGGACCCTCCGCGCCATGCCCCTCGGTGAGACGGTCGTCATGGTGGCCACGGTCGTCGTGGTGGTCCTGACGCACAACCTCGCGATCGGTGTCGTCATCGGTGTGATCGCCGCGATGGTCGTGTTCGCAAGGCGGGTCGCCCACCTCGCCACCGTCGAACGCACGGTCGACCTGTCCGCAGCGACGCCCACCGCCCGGTACACCGTGACCGGAGAGCTGTTCTTCGCGTCCAGCAACGACCTCACGACGCAGTTCGCCTACGCCGACGACCCGGAGCGGATCGTCATCGACCTCTCGCAGTCGCACGTCTGGGACGCGTCGACCGTCGCCGCCCTCGACGCGATCACCACGAAGTACGAGCGTCGCGGGAAGCGGGTCGTCATCGAGGGGATGAACGACGCGAGCACGCGGATCCACGCCCGGCTGGCCGGCAAGCTGACCGGCGGTCACTGACCGCCGGTCGCGCCGGCTCCTGCGTCCGGCTCAGTCGAGCGGGACGCCGAAGTCGCCCGCGATGCCGGCCAGGCCGGTGGTGTAGCCCTGGCCGACGGCACGGAACTTCCACTCCGAGTTGTACCGGTAGATCTCGGCGAACAGCATCGCCGTCTCCTGGGAGGCGTCCTCGGTGAGGTCGTAGCGGACGATCTCCTGCTGATCCTGGTCCATGACCCGGCAGAAGGCGTCGCGGACCTGGCCGAAGTTCTGGCGGCGGTTGTCGGCGTCGTGGATCGAGACCGCGATGACGATGCGCGAGACGTCGGGCTCCACAGCGCGGAGGTCGATCGTGATCTGCTCGTCGTCGCCGTCACCCTCGCCGGTGCGGTTGTCGCCCTGGTGCACGACCGAACCGTCGGGCGTCGACATCTGGTTGTAGAAGATGAAGTCCGCAGGGGTCCGGATCTTGCCGTTCTCGGCGACGAGGATGGCGGAGGCGTCGAGGTCGAACGCGACGCCGACGGTGGTGCGCGGGTCCCACCCGAGACCGACCGTGGCGATGGTCAGCCCTGGGCTGGTCTTCGTGAGCGAGAGGTTGTTGCCTTTGGAGAGGCTGAGGCCTGCCATGGGTGTGTTCCTTCGAGAGTGCTCGGTGATGTTCGAACCTCCATCCTGCCCTGTTCCGGCTGAGTTTGGAGTGGGTTGTGGAGGATCCGCAAGTCCCCTCGGCCGCAGCGGTGATCGGTGGCGAGCGTCGCGTTCTCGATCGTCCGCTGCTGCGCTCGTACGGGATCGTCATCCGCTACCTCAACCGCGTCGGTCTCGGAGCTCGCGATCCGTTCGCGTGCCCGCTCGTCGCCGAGCTCCGCATACACTGAGCCACCTCACCGACCACCAGCAAGCGCTAGCTCGCAGTCGGAAGCCGCCCGGTCGGTTCGGGTACGCTCTGCCGGATGCGGAATCTGGACTGGGACGGCCTGCGCAACCTCAGGGATCTCGGCGGTCTGCCGACCGCGCTGTCGTCCACCGGCCTGACGGCGCGCGGGCGGATCGCGCGGGGTCCCCGACGCGAGCTGCTCACCGCTGCAGGGTGGGACGCCGCGATGCGATGGGGGCTGCGATCCGTGGTCGATCTCCGCAGCGCTGATGAGGCCGGAGCGCGCGAAACCGACCCGGGTGTCCGTCCTCCAGCCGAGCTGGTGATCACGCTCGCGCCGACCGAGGATCAGACCGATCCGGAGTTCCGCGCGGTGTGCCTGCCGATCCTCGACTCCCCGGAGTACTGGCCGCACAATGTGCGTATCCTGCCGGAGCTCGTCCGCGGTGCGCTCGACGCGGTCGCATCATCCGAACCCGGGATGCTGGTGCACTGCGCAGCCGGCAGGGACCGCACCGGCATGATCAGCGCGCTCCTGCTCGCCAACGTCGGCGTCCCCGATGAGGCCATCGTCGACGACTACGCGGCATCGGTGCGGGCGATGGCGGGGACGGCACCCCACGGCGGCCCGACCCACGACCGCCAGGCGTCGTGGACGTCGGAGCAGGTCGACGCCTTCCTCGACGACGTGACGCCGCACGTGCGATCCTTCGTCGCCGACGCGGACGGGGTCTTCGACGCCCTGGCTCTCGACGAGGCGGCTCGGGCCGGACTGCGTCGGCTCCTCCTGCCATGACCGAACTCCGGCTGGCGCAGAGGCCGTCCTGCTAGGGTCCTGGCTGATCGTCATCCGATCCCGGCAGTCGACATCACCATCGGAACAGGAACCCAATTCTCGTGCAGAAGTTCGCCGTCGTCATCGTCGTCCTCCTCGTCCTCTGGGCGGTTCTCTCGATCGTCGGGTTCGTGTTGAAGGGCTTGTTCTGGCTCGGCATCATCGGCCTCGTCCTCATCGTGGGGACGATCGCGTTCGGAGCCGTCCAGCGCTCGCTGAACGACCGGCGCTGAACGCGCCTGCGCGCTCGTCCGGGTCGCCCTGGCTGCGCGCTTGTCTCCGGGCGATGGCTGTCGGAGATGCCCGCTCGGCGCGCAGTCTCGGCAACCTGCTCCACACACTCGGCGACGATGCCGCAGCAAGACAGGCCTACGAGATCGCGGCAGCGCGCGGCGACGGGTATGCGACCACGCTCCTGCGCGATCCCTCGTGGGAGCTCCCCGGCTGACGGCGGAAGGTCCGCGTCAGGGTCGTCCTCGGCGCTCCTACCCGGCGATGGGCGCGGGCCAGGTTCACGGCTCGTCGTCCCAGGGGACCGGCGTCGTCGTGCCCGACTGCACGTCGCTCCGGAGGATCGCGTAGGCGACCGATGCGAGTGGCTGTCCGCCGGCCACTGGCCAGCCCTCGCGGTAGTGGGCCTCCTTCACCCAGCCGGCCCGACGGAAGGCGCGACGCATGGCGACGTTGTCCTCGCGGGTCTGCCCCTCGAGCTTCCGGACGGACGGGAACCGCCCGAAGACCTCGGCGACGATGACCGGCAGGATCGCCGTTCCGATCCCGCGCCCTCGCGTGTCTTCGGCGAGCCGCAGGTCGATCAACGCCGTGTCGTCCTCGAGGTCCTCGAGGGTGATGATTCCCACCACCTCGCCGTCTGCGAGTACCCAACATCCGAAGGCACCGGGCCCGTCGACGATGCCGGAGGTCAGGCGTTTGCGAGCCTCCTCCGCGGTCGGTCGCGGCTGCATGTGGAACGGGAACTCGTGTGCGCTCAGGAACTCGACGAACGCGTCGTCGTCCCGTGGGCGTTCGAGCGGTTGCAGGCTCAACGGTGACATCCGCCCAGTATCGCAACACGGCGCATCATCGCAGGGCACGCCGGCTCATCCCGCAGCCAGGGTGCGGAGGTCGGCCAGCTCGCGTTCCAGGTCCGCGTCGTCGAGTGCTCCCGCCATGGCCGCGATCGACAGTCCTTCGAGGCGCCTGACGATCTGACGAGCGCGGAACGCCCGGTCGTCGGCGCTGGAGACCTCGCCGAGCATCCCGACCACCACCCCTTCGGCCTGCCGGAACTGCTCCGTGAGGAGTGCGCGACGATGGTCGGCGGGCAGACCGAGGACGTATTCGTAGACGATCGGGCGGAGGGTCGCGTCGACGTCGTGGAGCGCGGTCGCCTGTTCGGTGAGGAAACCCTCGAGGTCGTTCGCCTCGTCCCCTGAGCGCTCGTGCGCAAGCGCGTCGAGCAGGATCTCCTCGGTGTTGGCGTACTGGTAGTACAGGCCTCCGCGTGAGACGTCCGCCGCCAGTCGGACGTGATCCATCGTCGTCCGCCAGAAGCCACGTTCCCGGAACTCGGCGACAGCGGCCTGCCTCAGGTGTTCGCGGGCGCGTGACGACGTCGGGCTGAGCGCGTTCACGAGGCGAGGGCGTCCCGCGCGCGACCGAGGTCGCGGGTGAATGCGGGGACGGGGACACCCGATTCGATGGCCGACACGTGGACTTCCGACATGAGCGCCAGGATATCGTCCGTGTTGTGGTGCAGCTCCATGATGCGCCGACTGAGGACGTCATTCCGGAACATGAGGACCATGACGCGTGCGGCGAGCGCCTTCGGCAGGAGCGTGAACGGCGCGATGTCCCGCAGGTGGTGGCGGAGCCGGACCCCGCGGGCCTGCACGACCCGGAGGCATTCACGGATGTTGCCGATGCCCCGAGCGAGGGTTCGCGGGCTCGCCAACGCCCGCGAGACGACGTCGCCGATCTCATCGCCCGGTCGGAAATCGGACGCGATCGCGGAGATGATCCCCGCGTTGACCGCCTGGTGCACCCAGAGCCACTCGAGCATTCGAGGCGACCGCTCCGCCGTCAGACCGGCGTCATGGAACGCCTGCGAGGCCGCTGCGTGAAGGGCGGTGGTGTGAGCGGATGCCGGCGCCAACCGGACGCTGTCGAAGAGGACGCTCTCGACGAGTTCCGCGTCACGTCTGCCGCCGGCGATCGGGTAGCCGAGGAGGTGGTCGTCGTGGCCCACGAGCGCCTGCAGTTCCTCGCGGGACCCCCAGAACCCGCCCATGAGCAGGAGACGTCGATCGAGTCCGTGGCGACGGAGCGACTCGATCGCACCGGCGAGCGCCTCGGCCGGAACGGAGACGAGGACGAGGTCGACCGTCTCCGGATCGAACGTCGCCGGGGTGAGCGGATACCGGAACGAGCGGTCGACCGGTGGCTGCTCGCGTCCGTCGAGGAGGTCGACCGTGGTGGTCGCCGATCGGGCCTGCGGGTCGGCGTCATGAAGGAGGTGCTGGACCTCGTGGCCGGCTTCGCGCAGGACGCAGCCGTAGGTCACCCCGATGACACCTCGACCCATGATGACGATGCGCATGTGCTCTCCGTTGCTGACTGGTGTGCATAATCCGACACGTGTGTCGGTTTTTTCAGTCTAGACGGACACGCCTGTCCAAAGAACGCAACGGGCCACGTGTCGTCTCGCCCCGTCATTACGCTGATGCCCGACAGGACCCTTTCGCCCTGTCGGGGTTCCCGGCCGGCTTCCCCTCGATTCCGGCCGGGGCCCGCTTCACCGCCAGGGCGGACGTCAGGGGCGGTCGGTGCGTCCGGCGTTCGCCGCGAGCAATCCGCTCGCTCCGGCGACCATCGCGGCCTCGGTCCGGGTCGCCGCGCCGAGCTTCCGCAGGATGGCCGAGACGTGGACGCTCGCCGTCTTCGCGCTGATGAACAGGCGCTCGCCGATCTGACGGTTGCTCAGGCCTTCCGCGATGAGCTGCAGCACCTGGCGCTCTCGGGCGGTCAACTCGATGGAGCCGCTGGCGCCGCGCGCTCGGGGGCGGCCGTCGAGGTTCAGCGACGCCCGCTCCGCCAACGCCCGCGCACCGTCGAGCACGAGGCCGGCACCGAGCGTCGCCGCCTCGGCGACCGCGATGACGAGCGTATCCTGCGCGCCAGGACGATCACCGGCTGCCACGCGCGCCTCTGCCAGTCTGAGCGCCGCGTAGGGCGCGAGCGCGGCCGGTGCGAACGGATGCTCGGCCATCGCACGAGCCGCCTCCCACGCGCCGACGTCGTTCCCGGTGCCGTCCGGTCCGCCGAGCTCGGCGTCGACCAGCGCGCTCCACAGTGGCGCGGTCGGCCAGAATCGCTCCTCGGTGAGCAGTGCCCTCCAGCGTTCCTCCAGCTGGCGGAGCCGATCGTCGTCGACCCCTGCGAATGGTCCGGACTCCACGTCGAGTGTGCCGGTGGCCAACGCGACACGGACCCGGGCCAGGACGCGCGCCGCGTCCGCAAGCGCCGGCAGGTCGTACGCCGGCATGGGGCGGTGGTCCGGTGCCTCGAACACGCCGACCCCCGCCGTCGACCAGGCCCCGGCGAGGTCGCCGGCAGCCAGCCCGACCTGCATCACGACGCGGGCGACGCCGAACCGCGTCTGCACCTCCAGGCCGGACAGGGAGAGCATCCCCTTCCGCCACCGGCGGTACAGGGTCGCCGCGCTCTCGGCGTCGCCACGCCAGAGGGTGAGCAGGATCAGCGACTGGCGCAGGTACACCGAGAAGGCGAGGGGCGGCTGCAGTGCCAGGGCCCGGTGGACCCGTTCCTCCGCCTCGTCCCAGCGACCAAGCGCCACCAACGGGTCGACCGCGTTCGACGACAGGATGAGCCCCGAGCTGCGCTCGACGCCCAGCTCCTTCGCCCGCGCGACGCCTTCCAATGCCGACGCGAGCGCTTCCTCGTAGGAACCGAGCAGGTTGGCCATGTCGGACGCGTTCACCCGGTACCGGAGGAGGGCGCTGCCGTCGCCGTCAGCCAGCGTCTCGGCGGTCGCGAGCATCCTGCTGCCGCTCTCCAGTTCGCCGTGGTGGATGCGCGCGATCCCACCGATGTTCGCCGCGACCGAGGCGTTCCGTGCCGAACCGGTGCGGACGGCCTCCCGGGCGGCCTCGTCGGCGTACTCGATCGCCCGTTCCAGCCGCCCGATGATCATGTGCCGTGCGCCGAGGCTCGTCAGCAGCACACCGCGCAGGTCGCCGGGGGTGCCCGGTGGGACCCGGTCGAGCGCCTCTTCGAGGAGGTCCACCGAGCCCGGTCGCCCGAGGTTGGCGAGGTAGAACGCCTTGTCACGGAGGAGCTTGGCCTGGTCGAGGTCGTCGCGTTCCTCCGGCGTCGCGAGCACCTCGTCGACCATGGCGATCGCCCGGTCCGTCCACCCGGCGTTCCGCAAGGCGCTCGCCGTCCGTCGCATGAGTTCCGAACGCGAGCGCCCGACGAGTGCCGCGGCGTCGGGCACCTGGTCCCAGATCTCCAGGAGACGCTCGCCGAGCTGCGCTTCGGTGCTGTACGCGTATGCAGCGTGAGCCTGCTCCATGGCGCGGACGGTCGCGGGGAAGGCCCGTCCGAAGTCGCGGGCGAGCATCCAGTGGTGCGACACCGCGGCAGCGACCGGCTCACCACCGACGCCTGCCTCCAGCGCCTCGGCGAACCCCGCATGGAACCGGCTCCGTTCGCCGGGCAGCAGATCGTCGTGGATCGCCTCCCGGACCAGTGCGTGTCGGAACTCGTACGTGGTCGCGTCCGCGACGAGGACGTTCGACCCGATCGCCTCCCGCACACCGGTGTCGAGGGCGTCGGGGCCGCCCGTGAACACCCGCTCCAGGAGGGTGTGCTCGACGCAGACACCACCGGCCGAGATCACGCGCAGCAGCTGTTGGGTGGCGGGCGCGAGCCGCTCGTAGCGCGCCAGCAGGAGCTCGCGCAGGGTGTCGGGGAGTTCGTCGCCATCGCCGTCCCGGTCCACCTCCAGTCCGAGGAGTTCCTCGACGAAGAACGGAACGCCCTCGCTCCGTGCGTACACGCTGTCGATCGAGACCGTGTCGAGGGAACTTCCGCGGATCGCGATCGCTTGGCGGAGCACGTCGCTGCGGCTCAACCGTTCGAGGGTGTGCCGCTCGACGCGCCTCGTGCGATCGAGCTCGGCGAGGAACCCGCGCAGGGGGTGCCCGCGGGAGACGTCCTCGCTTCGGAAGGTGAGCATGACCATCACGCGGGCATCGGAGAGCACGCGCACGAGGAAGGCCAGCAGGCTGAGGGTCGCACCGTCGGCCCAATGGACGTCCTCGATGGCGACGACGACGGGCTGCTGACGTGACAGCGCCTCGAGGAGCACCGCGACGGTCTCGTGGAGCCGCCCGACGCCGCCGTCCCGGTGGTCCTGCGCGTCGGGGCCGAGCGATGGCAGCAGCGTCGCGAGGGAGGCTTTGCCCGGACCCGCAGCCTCCAGCACCGCGTCGCGCCCGCGCTGCGCGACGAGGTCCTTCATGAGGCCGAGGACCGGTGCATAGGGCGCGGCGACGTCACCGAGGTCCACGCACTGGCCCGTGACGACGAGCGCCGACGACCGGACCGACCGCGTGAACTCGGTGAGCAGGCGCGTCTTGCCGATACCGGCCTCGCCGCTCAGGACCACACTGCGCGACTCACCCGCGGCGGCGACGGCGAACACGGCCTGGAGCGCTCGAAGATCGGAGGCGCGCCCGATCATCGTCGGGCTGGTGGTGGGCAGGCTCACCACTCCATGGTCCCACCCTCGTCACGATCGGCCGCGGCGTCCGCGAGTCGCCGCTGCTCCTCCAGTCGTCGTTCCCGGCGGCGACGTTCCCGCTCGAGATCCCGCTGGAGTTCCTGCTCGATGAACCGTCTCGTCTCGACGGACGTGAACGGGCTGTGACTCGCGCTCGTGATCAACATGGCTCCTCCGCTGAGCACGGGGCGGATCCCCGTGCTCGACCACTCACGTTCCTCGCTGAGGCCCGTGCCCTACCTCGGGCAACTGCCCTAGATGGCCGGGACCGGCGCGGTCGGAACCGCCGTCGACCTGGGGAGTCCTCCCCATCGTCCGACGCGGCCGATCCCTCCTAGAGTCGGTGTCGGCCCGAAGCGGGCCAGAACCGGAGGGCTGCAGTGAGCACGACCACGATCGACCGCACCTACCTGAATCGCGCGGTACGAGGGCGCACCGTCCTGGTGATCACCCTCATCTTCCTCACGGCCGTCGCGGGGTTCATCGGGTTCGGGAACGTCAGGGACCTCGCCGCCGACCTCACGGCGAGCTACACGACGACCACCGGACAGGTGGTCGACGAGGGTACGGAGCGGGTGCTCGAAGGCAGCCGACGCAGCAAGCACTGGGAGGAGTACCGCACCGTCACGGTGACCTACGAGGTGCCCGGGACGGCCGGATCGGACGAGATCCGCAGTGACACGATCCAGGTGGGCGAGACGCTCGACATCTGGGTCCGCGACCAGACCGGCGAGGTCACGCTCGAGGCGCCGGCCGGCCCGGACTTCTGGCAGTGGTTCTGGGCGGTGACGATGTCGCTCCTCACCGCACTGCTCGCCTGGTGGTCCGTCATCGCGGTGCGCAACAGCATCCGACTGCTCGCGTTCCGCCCCGGAACCCGGCAGCCGGACGTCGTGTTCGCATTGAGTGGGGCGGTACCCCGCGCGACGGGCCGCAACGGTCGACGACAGGTCCTGGAACTGACGGGCAGGATCGAGTGGAGCTCCGACGGGCTCCGGGTCGGTGAACAGGCGACGCTCACCGTACCAGCGAGTCACACGGCCGCCGTGTCCGGCTTCCCGCCACGGATCCCCGGCTACCGGGTGAGCCAACGGGCGACGGAGGACGGGATCGTCGTCGTGCACCTGCCCGAATCCGACGTGTGGTGGGCGGCCACGCTGACGTTCCCCTCGACCCTCCAGTCGGGCGCGGTCGCAGGGTCGGCGACCACCTCGGGCTGAGCGTTCGGGTCGGTGTCCAGGTACCGGGCGTTCAGGGGCGGACGCGGACGCTGCGCCCCTCGAGGGAGACGACGTCGTCGAGCTGCAGCTGCCGGCCGCGTCGGCGATCGATCTCGCCGTTGACCCGCACCGCGCCGTCGGCGATCGCCGCCTTCACGTCTCCGCCGGAGTCGAGCAGGCCGGCGAACTTCAGGAACTGCCCGAGTCGGATGCTCTCGCCACCGATCGGGACATCGGTGATCTGTGTCGGGTTCGTCATCCCCGAATGCTAACAAGGATGCGGTGGCTGGACCGGGGGACAGGATGTGGCTGTACCCTCAGCGGTACCGGGTCACCGTGACTCGCAAAGGAGCACCATCATGGGCGAGAAGTCCGCACGGAAAGAAGGCGGCAAGACCGCACCGGCGAAGACGCTGAAGGAGAAGCGCACCGCCAAGGCCGACAAGAAGGCCGGCAATGCGCGTTCGGAGAACACCGACGCGGTCACGCGGGTCAAGAACCGCTAGTCCTGATCAGCGGCCCGTCGCGGTCGGTGATGCGCTCAGGCGTCTGTCCCCTCACGGAGACGGGCGCCTGTTCTGGTCTTCAGCCTCGCCGCGATCCGCCCGGGTGTCGACCTCGACCGGCAAGCGGTGGGGAGCAGTCCCCATTGAGCCGCCGTCGTGGTGTGCCCCAATCTGGACCCTGAGAACAACAACCGTCGATCAGGGGGACATCACCATGGGGTACACATACCGGCAGCGCATCATCCGCACCTCGGCAGCAGCCTTGGCCGTTCCCGCACTGCTGCTCCTGAGCGCATGTGGGAGCTCGGGCGGCGAGATCGGCGATGAGGTCCGGATCTCTGAAGGGACGATGACGGTCACGGGGATCGAGCAGCGGACCGCGGAGGACGTCGCCGCGCTCGAACTCGACGAGCTCGCCGGCCAGACGCCCTACTTCGTGGCGTACGAGGTGGCCTTCAACGACGGCTCGGAGGGCGACCTCGACGAGAACTTCTGGAAGGCCAAGGCGTCGGACGGTGAGGCGTCGCCCATCAACGTCCTCAACTTCGGTGGGGATTTCGACTGCACCGGTCTCGGCGAGGTGTCCGACGGCAAGGCGGAAGGGTGCCAGCTCATCATGGTGCCGGAGGGTGCGACGCTCGAGTCGGTGTCCTTCGGTGGAGCGGGCACGTGGCGCGCACCGAAGGCGGAGTGACGCCGAGGCCCTGACCACTCACGCGCGGACCGGGCATCCCGCTATCGTCGTGGCATGTCCGACCTCAGCCCCGGCGACGACGCGCTCGAGCTCGCCCGCCTGCTCATCTCGATCGACTCCGTCAGTCCGAGCCTCGTCCCAGGGGCTCCCGGAGAAGGGCGGATCGCGGCGGTGGTCGCGCAGCGACTCGGGGAAGCCGGCTTCGTGGTCGACCTCGTTCCGGCGCCGGAGGATCCGCAGCGCGTCAGCGTCGTGGCCGTGCACGCGGGATCGCAGCCGGGGCCGACGGTCGTGTTCAACGGCCATCTCGACACCGTCGGGGTCGAGGGTATGGTCGACCCCTTCAGCCCGCGGATCGCGGACGGCAAGCTCTTCGGACGCGGCGCCAGCGACATGAAGTCCGGCTTGGCGGGGCTGATCGTCGCCGCAGAACGACTCGCCGCGACCGACCACTCCGGCGCGGTCGTCTTCACGGGCGTCGCCGACGAGGAGGACGCGAGCGTGGGGGCCGCTGCCGTCCTCCGACACCTCGCCGATCGTGGTGTGACGGCGAACGTGTGCCTCATCGCCGAGCCCACGTGGTTGGACCGTGTGTCGGCGCACCGGGGGTACGCGGTCGTCGAGGTCACGCTGCAGGGGACGGCCGCGCACTCGTCACAGCCTGATCTTGCCGTCGATGCGATCCGCGCTCTCGGCGCCCTGCTGCAGGAGGTGGAGCGGGCCGGCGACGAGCTCCACCGGCGACCGGCGCACCCGTTGCTCGGCCACGGTTCGTTCACCACGACGGTGGTCCGGGCAGGGAGCGCCCCGTTCACGATCGCCGCCGACGCGACCCTCGTCATCGAGCGACGCACCCTGCCGGGTGAACGCGCTGAGGACGCCCTGGTCGAGGTCCAGGCGATGCTCGACGCGGTCGCAGCCCGGATGCCCGGCCTCCGCACGGGCGCCCGGCTGACCCATCAGCGCGAGGCATGGGAGGCCGACGAGCACGGGGCGGCCGCGCGGTTCGCCGACGTCCTCGCCGCCGAGCTCTCCCGGGACGCCGAGGCCCTACCGGCGGCGGTCGGAGCGCCGTATTGGATGGAATCGGCGCTCTGGCAGGCGGCGGGGATCCCGACCGTCGTGTGCGGCCCCGCCGGCGGCGGACTGCACGCCGCGGAGGAATGGGTCGACCTCGACCAGCTCCGGCGGTTCCCCCAGGCGATCATCGCCGCGACCCGCGACGCGTTGTCCGGATCGAGTGCGGCGTGACGCCCGCGGGACCCGACCGCATCGCGGTGATCGGGCCGGGCGCGATCGGCACCGTGGTCGCCGCAGCGCTCCACGAACAGGGACGGACGCCGTTCATCGCGGGGCGGTCGAAGCGGGCGGAACTCCAGCTCCAGGTCGACGATGAGACGGTGACGGTCCCCGGCCCGGTCCATACCGACCCGGCGGAGTCCCCGGGTACCGCGGCCCTCGTCTTCCTGGCGGTCAAGGCGACCCAGACGGCTGCCGCTGCCGACTGGCTCGCCGCGTTGTGCGGCCCGGACACGGTCGTGTGCGTCCTGCAGAACGGCGTCGAGCAACGCGAGATGGTAGAGCCACTCGTCCGGGAGGGAACGGTCGTCCCCGCGGTCGTGTGGTTCCCGGCCACCCGTGAGCCCGGCGGCCCGGTCACCCTGCTGAGCCCGCCGCGCCTGTCCCTGCCGGAGGCACCCGGTGCCGTCGTGGTCGAGGACGCGTTGCGCGGCTCCCGCTGCGCCGTCGAGGTCTCGACCGACTTCACGACCCTCGCCTGGCGGAAGCTGCTGCAGAACGCGGCCGCCGGACTCATGGCGTTGACCGGACGCCGATCGGGCATGTACCGGCGCGACGACATCGGCCGCTTGATGCTCGACTACCTCGAGGAATGCGCCGCCGTCGCGCGCGCGGAGGGTGCGCGGTTGACCGACGACGAACCTCGGCGGCTCCTCGACCAGTTCCGTGCCGCTCCGGTCGACCGCGGGACGTCGATCCTCGCCGACCGCGAACAGGGGCGACCGCTCGAATGGGACGTCCGCAACGCGGTGATCCAACGGCGGGGGAGCGCGCACGGCATCCCCACGCCGATCAGCGACATCGTCGTACCGTTGCTCGCCGCGGCGAGCGATGGGCCGGGCTGAACCACGACAGCATCGGTACGGAGCCTGGCGATAGGCTCGAAGGCATGCTTCGTCTGATCGCCTTCGCGGCTCTCGGTGCTCTCGTCGGCGGGGTGATCGTGATCGCCGTCGGTCCATCCACCGTCGGGTACACGGTGGCCGGCATCGCACTCCCCGTCTTCATCATCTCCACCGTGCTCACGCTCATCGCCCGGTCGGTGGGGAACGCCATCGGGGCTTCTCCGGAGGCCGTGCAGCAGGCCAAAGACGCCCGCCGGCTCGGGGTCGCACGCATCGACGCGCTCCGTCAGACCGGCACACAGATCAACGACCAGCCGCTGTGCGAGCTCGACCTGACCGTCCAACCACTGCAGGGATCGGCCTTCGCGAGCACCATGCGCACCGTCGTCCCGCTGACCGCCATCCCGATGTTCCAGCCCGGCACGGAGCGTGATGTCGCCATCCTGCTCGACGGTGGACCGGAGGTCGCGTTCATCGACGAAGGTGAGCTCTCACCGGCGGAACGGGCGCGTCTGCGCGTGCCTGGGCGTGGGTCCGTCCCGTTCATCCCCGTCGAGCCGCACCGCCGCATCGTCGACGGCGTCCGACGGGGGCCGTTGCTCGGCGTCGGTCGCGCGGGCCGGCCCGCACGGTTCGCCCTCTTCGCCGTCGTGGCGATCGCTGCGGCGACGGTCGTCGTCGCGCCGTTCCACCAGGCGGTCGGGCAGTCCTTCGCCGCCATGCAGGATGGCCGGCTCCGACCGGATCTGCGCCGACCGGAGGCGCTCGCCGACGCTCAGCGGGCGCTCGAGGACGCGATCGGTCACGACCGCGTGGCCTCCATCACGGTGGCGGCCGACTTCATCATCGTCGAGGCCCCGCTGTCCGCTGGTGACACGAAGACCGACCGCTGGACCTACCGGGACGGAGCCGTCACCAACGACGGCGCGGCGACCTCGCAGCCCGAGTCGACGGCCGAGCAGTTCTCCTGGACGGATGTCGCGCTCGACCGCGTCTGGACGCTGATGCATGACGGTGCCGAGCAGGTCGACCGGCCCGTCGGCGACGCCCTCGCCTACGTGGTCCGCGCGACCGACGACGACGTCCACAGTCCCGCCTTCGGTCGCCCGGCCGGGCCGCCGGAGATCATGTTCAGTGTCGGCGACGACTACGGCACCACCTCGTTCGTCGCTGACGCGG
The DNA here is from genome assembly GCF_013349365.1 of Plantibacter sp. MCCC 1A11337. Lineage (NCBI taxonomy): Bacteria > Bacillati > Actinomycetota > Actinomycetes > Micrococcales > Microbacteriaceae > Plantibacter > Plantibacter sp. MCCC 1A11337. The sequence goes on from NZ_JABJWX010000002.1 coordinate 685,685, forward strand.
ACGGTTCGGGCCTCACCGCGCGGTGAAGCCCCGGGACACTCCGAGCGAACGGCATACTGTCGTCATGAACGCTGCGTCACCGTCATTCCCCCCGCTGGTCGTCGGATCCGCCCCGGCCCGGACGGAGCGGGCGACCCGCCCGGCGTTCGTGCTCACGCTGATCGGAGCGGCGTTGGTCCCGATGCTCGGGATGCTCCTCGCCGTGCTGACCACGACCACCGGAGGGTTCGCCCTCGGCATGCTGGCCGGGCTGTCCTTCAGTGTCATCTCCTGGCTCATGCTGTTCGCCGTGGTGCAGTTCGCGACGGTCCGCGGAGCACAGTCGGTGGCTCGTACCGTGCTGACGCTCGACCCGAACGGTCTCCGCGGCACCATCCCGCAGGGCGAGGTCTTCCTTCCGTGGGGCGCGATCGAGCGCATCTCGGTCCGCTCACGCGGCAAGTGGCGGATCCTGACCTTCCACCTCGTGCCCGGTCTCACCGCGCAGTCTCCGGGCGTCTCGACGACCCTCCCGCCACGGTCCTTCGCCGCGCTCGGCAAGCTCGGGTTCCAGGTCGGCGAGGTGGCGATCGACACACCCGTCGACACCGTCCTCGCCGCGACGAACGCGTTCACCGGAGGCCGTCTGCGCTGAGCCGTGGTCGACGGGTCTGTCGGATGGTCTGGCACGATCGGATGTATGGACTCCGCACATGCCGCCACCCCGGTCACCGCTCCCGACGTGGACGCCGCGAGGACGATGTGGCAGGCGTATGCCGAGCATCGCGGCGGCATGGGCGTCGACGAGGCCGACTACACGGTCGAGCACTTCGGTGACACGGCCCGGCTCGCCGATGAGCTCCTCGACATCGTCCTGACCGGACGGAAGCGGGCCACCGCCGAACTCGTCTCCGAGTTCGCGCATCGTGGGGACCCGCTTCCGCGGATCGGTTCGCACTGGATCGCGTGCGACAGCACCGGTGCTCCGCGGATCATCATCCGGAGCGTCGCACTGCGCATCGGTCCGTTCGGGAGTGCCGACGCCGCCTTCGCGTTCGCCGAAGGCGAGGACGACCGCACGCTCGAGAGCTGGCAGCGCGAACATCGACGCTACTGGGAGCGGACCACTGCGGCCCGGGGTGCGGTGTGGTCGGAGTCCGAAGAGATCGTCTTCGAACACTTCGCCGTGGTGTGGCCGCCGGAGCACGCGGACTGAGGTCTCGCCGACCGGTCAGGCCGGTTCCGTAGACTCCCCGCATGCCGATGTCCGACTACGTCGCCTCGATCCGCTCCCACATCGGGACCGGGTTCCTCATGCTCCCCGGGGTCACCGCGGTGATCCGCGACGGGGACCGGTTCCTCCTCGGTCGCCATCACCACTCCGGCCTCTGGAGTCTGATCGGCGGCGGCGTCGAGCCAGGCGAGGAGCCCGCCGACGCCCTGCTCCGCGAGGTCCTCGAAGAGACCGGCGCCCGGGTCCGCATCCGCGGGATCGTCGGGGTGTACGGCGGTGAACCGATGATGGTGCGCTACCCGAACGGCGACCACGTCGGGTACGTCACCACCGCCTACGACTGCGAGCTCCTCGGTGAGGCGACCGCGGACCCCGAGGAGCTGCTCGAACTCGGTTGGTTCGCCCGTGACGAGATCCCGACGCTGCCGCGGCGCGACTGGATCGATCGCGTCATCGACGACGCAAGCGTGGATCTGCCGTGCTCAGGCCGAGGCGAGCTCGCGGGTGGTGAGGACACCGGTCTCGAGCGCTGAGAGCGCCACGACCTTGTAGCCCTCGGCATCGAAGAAGATGGTGACGCGATCCGGCTCGACACCCATCACGGTGCCGGGACCGAACTCCTCGTGGTGCACCGCCTGGTCGACATGCAGCGGCGAACCGGCGACGGCATCTCCTGACCCGGCGCGCTCCTCCTCCTGGTGTGCCTCATGCCGTTCGCAGCCGTCGCAGTTCCCGCACCATTCCGGCGCCTCGACACCGAAGTACTCGAGCAGCACCCGCCGGCGGCAGTGCGACGTCTCGGCGTAGGCACGCATCATGGCGAGCCGCGATTCAGCGATCCGCTCGCGTGACTCGAGCGTCTGGCGCACAGCGCCGATCGCGCGCTTCGGACCGATCTCGTCGATCGCCCGGACGCCGTCGGCGGTGTCGACGATGCCGGCGTCCGCGAGGTCGTTGACGAGGCGGGCGACCGTGCGGCGCGGCCGATCGAGCTGCTCGGCCAGATCGCCGACGCTCGAACCCGGAGCGGCACGGACGGCCTTCCAGACGGCGCGCAGTGCGGACTCCGACACCGAACGCTTGGTGAAGAAACGACGGAGACCGAGATCCTCCGCGCGGTAGTGGAGCGCGGTGGTGGCAGGCTCGCCATCCCGTCCGGCCCGGCCCACCTCCTGGTAGTAGGCGTCGAGTGACTCGGTCGTCGTGGCGTGGAGGACGAAGCGCACGTCGGCGCGGTCGATCCCCATCCCGAACGCCGAGGTCGCGACGACGACGTCGAGCTCGCCGGCTCGCCAGCGATCGTGGACGGCGCGACGTTCCGAGGTCTTCAGACCGGCGTGGTACGCGGCGACCCGTCGTCCTTCGGCCGCGATCTCCTCGGCGTATCGCTCGGTGTCGCGGCGCGTCGCCACATAGACCAGTCCGGGCGCCGTCCAGGCGCGGGCCTCGTCGACGACCGCGGCTCGTTTCTCCGCTTCGCTCTCGTGCCGGTGCACGACGAGGCGGATCTCCGGGCGGTCGACGCCGTGCACCTGGACGTCCGGATCGTGCATGCGCAGGCGTTCGATGATCTCGGCGCGGACGGGGCCGGATGCGGTGGCCGTCATGGCGAGCACCGGCGGATCGCCGAGTTCGCGGCGGACGTCTGCGAGGCGCAGGTAGTCGGGTCGGAAGTCGGTTCCCCACGAGGAGACGCAGTGCGCCTCGTCGACGACCATGAGTGAGACACCGGCCGCGCCGAGCCGGGCGACGGTCTCCTCGTTCGCGAGCTGTTCCGGAGCCAGCAGCACGTAGACGGGCCCGCGCTCGTCGATGCGCTCCCAGGCCTCCGCGATCGCATGCGGCCCGAGCGAGCCGTTGAGTGCGACGGCCGGAGGGGCGGCCGGCGCCGCCTCGATCGAGGCGAGTTGATCGGCCTGCAGCGCGACCAGCGGGGAGATGACGAGGGTCACGCCACCGCGCTGGGCGCCGGCGACCTGGTAGACCGCCGACTTCCCGCCGCCCGTGGCGAGGACGAGGAGCGTGTCGCGCCCCGCGACGGCCGACTGGATCGCCTCCCGCTGTCCCGGCAGGAACGTCTCCCATCCGAAGTCATCGCGAGCGATGCGATCGACGGAACCGGCGGACGTACGAGAGGAACCCATGCCTGTGACGGTACCTCCGCGCACCGACCTGTCGAGCCCGCTTGACGAGTGCCGCCGGCTCTGCAACGCCACTCCGTCGAGCAGGACGGAGGTCGGTCTGCGGGGTCCTCAGACGGTCAGCTCGCCATGACGCCGTAGAGCACGTAGTCGTCGAGGTACTGCCAGACGGTCCCGGTCTCGGCGAACCCCGCGCTGCGGAGTGTCTCGAGGTGGAAGCCGAGGGTGACCTTCGGCGGCGCCTCGTGGAGCGATGCACCCCAGACCTCGTCACGACGGCGGAGCGCGTCGGCGTAGCGCGGCGTGGCCGCGACCGCGTCCCACCAGCCGTCCCACGTGTCGGTGTCGCCGGAGAAGGTCTCCTGCTGCATCGCCTCGTCGTCGGTGCGGGCGATGTCGGCCAGAGTCGACTCGTGGTGTCCGCTGTACGAGAGGTGATCGCCGTTCAAGACGATGCCGCCCGGCCGGATGAGGGCGGGCAGTGCGCGGTAGACGTCGACGAGGTCGGCGGGTCGGAGCCAGTGCAGTGCCGTCGAGGAGACCACGGCGTCGAACCGGCCGTCCGCGATGAGCGGATGCGCGGCCCAGCCGGCGTCGGCGAGGTCGACCTCCGCGATCGAGAGCCGCGGGTCTGCTGCCGAGAGGTCGGCGGCGATGGCGAGGAGCGCAGGGTCCTTGTCCGCGACGACCGCCCGACCATTCGGGACGGCCGCGAGGACGTGCTCGGCGAGAGAGCCCGTCCCGCCCGCGAGATCGAGGATGCGGGGCGCGGGCGAGTCCGCGCAGATCGCCGCGACGACCCGCGCGATGGTGTCGAACCGCTCTGCTCGATGCCTGATGTAGCCCGTCTGCTGCGCATCCCAGCGCGATGCGAGGCTCCGCGCGGTCGCGAGCGTCGTCGCGTCGTCGGTGGAGATGGATTCGGTCATGGGGACTCCTTGGTGTCGGGGTGGAGGTGTCGTTCCGGTGGCAGTGAGAATTCGAAGCGCACCCGGCCGGCCGCGTCCTCGTGCCGGTGGGTGCTCACGTCGTAGACCCGGTCGATCAGGTCGGGATGCAGGACGTCCCGCGGTGGGCCTGCACCGGCGACGCGGCCGTGGTGGAGGAGGACGAGGTGGTCGCAGGCCTGAGCCGCGAGGTCGAGATCGTGCAACACGACCACGACGGTGGGTGCGATCGTGCGCAGGAGCGCGACGACCTCGAGCCGATGTCTGAGGTCGAGATGGTTCGTGGGTTCGTCGAGCAGGACGTGCGGCGCACGCTGCGCGAGGGCTCGGGCGAGGGCGACCCGCTGGAGCTCTCCTCCGGACAGGGTGGCCAGGCGGTCGAACGCCCGGTGGGTCAGCCCGACCGCGTCGATCGCGGCGGCGACCTCCTGGTCGTGGGTGGTGCCACCGACGCGGAGTACGCCGTGTTCTGCGAGACCGCCCAACGACACCTCGTCGACGACGCGCAGCCCCGGGTCCGGGTCGACTCGCTGGCCGACCTCGGCGACCCTGCGGGCGATCCACCGTCGGCGCCGCGTGCCGACGTCCTGCCCGTCGACGGTGATCCGACCACGCTCGATCGGAACGGCTCGCACGATCGCGCGCAGCAGCGTCGTCTTCCCGCCGCCGTTCGGCCCGACGATCCCGGTCACGCTACCGGTCGGTGCGGTGAAGGAGACGGCGTCGAGCAGCGTGCGGCCACCGGAGCGGACGGTCACCGCCGCGGCTTCGATCATCCGAGATCGTCCAGGAGCCGTGCGAGCTCGTGAGGGCCCTTGATCGAGAGCAGGCTCGGCGGATCCGTGTACGGGAAGCGGAGTGCTGTGACCCGGTCGTCACGGACGGCGCTCAGCCCGGAGACACCCGGCGTGCTCAGGAAGGCGTCGATCGTACTTTGCGGGTCGCCGCTCGAGTACAGCAGCACGATCGTGCCGGGATCGCGGGAGATGATGTCCTCCACGCTGGCGTCGAAGACCCGCTGATCGGAGTCCGCGTACACGTTGGTGAGGCCCGCGGCCGCGAAGACCGGGGTGACCATGCTCGGCCCGCCGTACGGCGACAGCACGGCGCCGCCGGACGAGACGTAAAGGGCAGCGGCGGTCCCGGCGTCGGGAGCAGGTGACTGCACGGTCGCCTTCGCCGCGGCGATGGCCTGCTCGGCCTGTTCGCCCGCTCCGAGCAGGCCGCCCAGGGACCGGACCTCGTCCCAGACCCGGTCGAAGGTCGCCGTCCTGCTGAGCGCCGGGTCGGGGTTCGAACAGTAGGCGGTGGGGGAGTAGACGGGGATCCCGCTCGCCGCCAACGCGTCACGGTCGACGGCGTTCTCGGGGGCGATGACCAGATCCGGCGACGCACCGAGGATGCTCTCCTGGGAGACGACCGAACCACCCGTCGCGTTCTGCTCGGTGGTGAGCGGCGACAGGGCGTCGAGTGCGTCGTACGTGGCGTCCGCGTACAGGCCCGGTTGTGGGGTCGCGGTGATGGCGACGATCCGGTCGACGGCTCCGAGCGCCTCCAGGTTGGGCAGTTCGTCGTCGTTCACGAGCACGATGCGTCGGGCCGGCGCGTCCAGGGTGATCGTCGAACCGCAGTTGTCGATGGTGACCGGGAAGCCGGCGTCGCTCGGAGCGCCAGAGGGCTCAGCTGCGGTGGTGGCCGAGCAGGCACTCAGGATGCCGAGCGCGAGCACGGGGACGGTCGCGGCGAGGAGCGCTCGCCGGAGTCGGGGTGTGGTCATCGGGTGTCTTCCGTTCTGATGGGGGAGGGGAGGGGCTCATGTCTCGGACCGGGCACCGTGGCCCTGGCGGAGGAGCGCGAGGAGGAATGGCGCGCCGAGGATCCCGGTGATCACACCGACCGGGATCTCCTGCGGAGCGAACGCCGTCCTTGCGATGGTGTCGGCGATGACGAGGACGATGCCGCCGAGCAGGGCGGCGACGGGGAGCACGGCCCGGTGGCGTCCGCCGACGAGCCGGCGCGCGAGGTGGGGGATCACGAGCCCGATGAAGCCGACGCCCCCGACGGCCGCCACCGTCACGCCGACCATCGCCGAGACGCCCACCATCAGTCCGATCCGCGCTCGCTCGGGATCGAGTCCGACCGATCTGGCCGAGTCGTCGCCTGATGCCAGGGCGTCGGTCCAGGGCGCGAGGACAATGAGGGCGCTCAGGCCGATCACCGCGGAGATCGCCGCGGCGAAGAGGGCGGCCGGTTGCACTGACGCAAGCGACCCCAGGAGCCAGAACAGCACGGAGCGTGCCGCTTCCGGTGCGTCGCTGGAGAAGACGAGGAAGCTCGTGGTGGCGTTCAGCGCGTACCCGACGGCGAGCCCGGCGAGGACCAAGCGCAAGGGCCCGCGTCGATTCGCCATCCCGGCGAGCAGGACGACCAGCAGCACCGCACCGATGGCCCCGGCCAATGCGGCGCCGGCGACGACGAGCGCGCCGCCACCGCCGATGACGAGCACGACGAGGGCCACACCCGTCGAAGCGCCCGAGTTGAGTCCGAGCAGATAGGGGTCTGCGAGCGCATTGCGGACGAGGGCCTGCAGCATGACTCCCGCGACGGCGAGCACGGCGCCGGCGATGAGTCCCATCGCCACCCGCGGCGCTCTCGTGATCCAGACGATCTGATCGACCGAGTCCGGCCAGGGGCCGGGTGCGCTCCCGAAGAGGTGCCGGGCGAGGACAGCGACCACCGTCGGCGGTTCGATGGGGACGGGGCCGATCGCCACGGCGATGAGGATCGTCGCCACGGCGAGCATGGCAAGACTGACGGTCATCGCCGCGTCATGCCGGCGGCCACGCCGGATCGACGCGACGACGACCTCGCTCAACCCTGACGCGCCTTGAAGCGTGGGTTGAGTTTGTTGATGACGAAGACGCGACCGCGTCGGCGGACCACTTGCGCTCCTGGCATCTTCTTCAGCGACTTCAACGAGTTCCTGACCTTCATGACCGCACCCTCCGTATTGATAATGGTTATCAATACCATAGTGGGTGGATCTCGCCGATGTCACATCGACCGCCGCTCGGAGTGCCGTTCAGTCGACGGGCGTGCGTGTCCGGAACGCCGACGCTGCAGCCATGACCGCGATCAGCACAAGCATCATGAGCGGCGGCATCGCGGCCTCGACCCCTCCCTGTGCGACGAGCCGACCGGTGAGCGCGGCGCTCGCCGCGATACCCGCGGCGGAAGCCGAGTTGATCCAGGTGAACCCCTGCGTCAGTTCCTGGGGGACGACCGTCGCCTGCACGATCTGTGAGGACGAGGCGATGAGCGGTGCGATCGCGGTCCCGCCGACGAGGAGCATGATCACCAGCCCGGGCAGGGTGGGCCAGGCGGCACCGACGACGACGGCGAGCGTGAGGACGACGGACGCGATCAGCTGCACGGTCCGGGGCTGCGGGGTCGATCGCAGCGCACCGTACATCGCGCCGGCGACGATGCTCGCGGCACTGGAGAGCGCGAGGACGAGTCCGACGAAGGGTTGTCGTCCCTCCGCCGTCGCCGCCGCCGTGACGAGGAGTGGTGCCGCACCGAAGAAGCACCCCAGCCCGAGGTTCACCCCGAGCGACGCGAGGAACGGTGGGGCGAGGAGGGTGGAGCGGTGGATGTCCGCCCCACGCTTCGGTCGACGTCGCGGTTTCGGGGCGGTGGAGCGTTGCAGCGAGAGTGCGACACAGCCGGTGGCCACGAGGATCCCCGCAGCCGCGGATCCCGCCCACGGCGCGAGCGAGGTGCTCATGAGCGTCACGAGGATCGGTCCCGACAGGAACGCCGCGTCGTTCACGTTCGCCTCGAGGGCGAAGGCGGTCCGGCGTGCATCGGGCTCCGGGAGGAGCCGCGACCAGCGCGCCGCCGACAGGGCACCGGGCTGCGGGATCGCGACACCCGCGACGACGACGATCGCCAGGGTGATGCCGAACGGCGCATGTCCTGCAGTGGCGATCGCGACGACGACTGCACTGACATGCACGAGTACGGCCACCGGCACGGTCGCCGTCTGTCCCCACCGGTCGGTGAGTCGGGCGATCTGCGGGCCGGCCACCGCCTCGGCGAGCGCGAACGACCCCGTCGCCGCCCCTGCGGCCGCGAACGACCCCGTGGCGTGCTGGATCGAGAACAGCAGCCCGAGTCCGGTCATGGCGACGCCGAGCCGCGCGAGGGCTGCAGCGAGGAAGAACCGGGGTGCCCCGGGATGGCCGAGGACGCCGCGATATCGGCGGGCGGCTGAGTGGAAGGGCCCGAGGATGGAGGGCGGGAATGAGCGAGCAGTCGTCATGGACGATGCCTCCGAGGCGGAGCGGGGGATCGATCGGCAGACAAGTCGGCCTGGGCTTCGACGATCACCACGACACCGCGGTACCCGACCATCGTGCCCGCCAGGCCTGCGGGGCGCAAGCATCGTGAGTCGCCCGCGGTGGACGGTCCGCGTGAGGCGTGGGTGGGTCATGCGGTGGAGTTCGGGTTCCGTGCTCCGCGGGCGGGCCCAGCGCTGGTATCTTACGGATGACGCCGACACCATCGGGGTGTGAATCCGGATGCGGTGACGAGTGACGAGGTATCGATGCGAACGGTCGGCGTACTGGACAGTGACGACCGCGCCCGCGCGTCTGCCGTGTCGTGGCTCGGCTCCCACGCACCTGATCTGCAGGTGACGATCGCGGCGTCGTCCTGGGGTGAGATGCTCACGGACGACCGGTTCCCACCGAGTGCGGTCGTGTTGTGCCCGCGAGTCGGGGACCGGGTCGACATCGCGTACAAAGCGCGTGTCTGTCGCATCCTCGACATCGACGTGGTCGTGATCTCCGATGCGCCACAGCAGGAGATCCGTTCCGGGCACCGAAGCGTCGGCGCCACGTTCGTCTCGACCATCGAAGCGGCGGCGGGAGTGCTCCGCGCAGGAAGCTGACCCGCGCCCGCAGCCGGGCTCAGCCCGCGGTGTCCGTGAGGAGCGAGGACACGGAGGCCGCGATGCGGTCGGCCCCCTCGTGGTCCTCGGCCGTGATGGTGACCACGGCGTCGCCGGCGAAGATGACGAGCTGCCCGTAGGCCCCGTGGAGTCGCCAGGCCGCGCCAGGACCATCCCACCCGGCGAGCGCATACCGCTCGTAGCCATCGCCGGTGCCGGAGGGCACCCATTCGGTGTGCATGGCGTCGATCCACTCCGGCGACAGGAGCTGTTCGCCCGCCCACCGGCCACGGTCGCGGATGAGGCGGCCGATGCGCGCGAGTTCCGTGGTGCGGAGGTGCAGCCCTCCGCCGGCCGCGATGAATCCGCGGGGACACCGCTCCCAGGGCGCGTCGTGGATGCCGAGCGGTGTGAGGAGTCGTTGCTCGATGTAGTCGCCGACGTCGCCGACCCGGGTCTCGAGCGCGCGCATCGCCGTGTAGGTGCTGGCGTTCGAGTATTGGAACACACGACCGCGGGACGGCCTGCTCAGGAACTCGAGGGCGAGGTCCGGCCAGTCGGACAGCAGGGTAGGTGACCAGGGGAGGTCGACGCCGCTCGTCATGTTCAGGAGGTGGCGGAGGGTGACGTCGGCAGTACCCTCGCCGAAGTCGACTTCCGGGAACACCGCGCCAAGCGTGGTGTCCATCGTGATGAGACCGTCGTCGATGGCGATGCCGACGGCGAGCACACAGGCGCCCTTCGCTGCGGAGTGGATGTCCTCACGGACGTCCTCGGTCCAGCGGTGCCCGGCTTCGTCGTCACCGGCGAGCACGTGCAGGCCGTGCGCGTCGAAGCCCAGCTCGGCGACCTGCTGGACGATGCGGTCGCGGAGGAGGGTTGCTCGGGTCGTTTCGGCTCGGGTCACGGTTCCAGTCTGCCCGACGCTCGCACGGCGCGGAGGCCGTCCATCGCAGGGTTCATCGGGTGCGACCGGACTTCCCGACGTCCAGGCGGCCCGCGAGTGACGCCCCGAGCAGCCCGAGCGTGGCGGTCAATCCGAAGACCGCCAGGAAGGCCGGTGTCGTGGCGCCGAGGCGTGCGACGAACGCCCCACCGACGCCGGCGATGGTCGCGGTGGCGAGTGTCTGCGCGAGCTGCAGACTCGCGCTGATGCTCCCAGCGGTGTCGGCCGGGGACGCCGCCATCGTCGCCGAGGTCGCGGCGTTGAAGGCGACGCCCATGCCGATCCCGGCGATGGTCCAGCCGACGATGGCCCAGCCCGGCCACACGCCAGGCAGTGCGACGGTGATGCCCATGAGTGCCTCGCCGCCGACGAGCACGAGGATGCCGGCGCGCGTCGACCGTGCGCGTCTGCCTGGCCGCGCAGTGTCGATCCGCGCCTGCACGAACGACCCGACGGTCCAAGCGAGCGCACCGGCGGCGAGGCCCAGCCCGGCGAGGGTGACGTCGAGGCCGTGGACACTCGTCAGGCCGAGCGGCAGGAAGGCCTCCGAACCGAAGTAGACACCGCAGAGGATGAATCGGATGGCGATCCCCACCGGGGCACCACGGCGGAATCGGAGGGCGCCGGACGGCAGGATCCACCGCAGCGCCAGGACAGCGCCGACGAGTCCGCCGACGACCAGCGCCACGAGAGCGGGGAGGGCGTCCAGTTCGAGGCCCAGGAGCACGGCTCCAGTGCCGGCGGCGAGCAGGATCGAGAACCACACCGGCGCCGGGAGGCGGCGGTGTGAGCCGGCTGTCGAGCGCTGCTCCGGACGCGACAGGAGTCGGGCGCCGGGGAGCACGAGCGGAAGGAGGACGAGCGTGAGCGGTGCGATCGACCAGAAGACGACGCGCCAGTCGAGCAGCGACGTCAGCGCTCCGGCGAACACCGGTCCGATGAGCGACGGGATCGTCCACGCGGAAGAGAGGAACGCGAACATCACGGCTTGCAACCGTGCCGGGTAGGCGATGCCGACGAGACTGTAGGCGTAGGCCATGATCGCGCCGATGCCGAGTCCCTGGAGGGCGCGGGCCGCGATGAACACGCCCCACCCTGGTGCGAGTCCGGCGAGCAGGCAGCCGAGCGCGAAGACGACGGTGCCGACGAGGACGGTGCGGGCCGGTCCTCGTCGGTCGATGTCGGTGCCCGCGACGACGGTGCCGACGATGTTGGCCAGCATGAGCGCCGAGAGCCCCCAGCCGTAGCCGCCGAGGCCCCCGAGCTCCGCGGCGACCGCCGGGAGGATCGTCGCAACGCCGAGCGATTCGAACGCCACCGCGCCGACGCTCGCGAGGATGCCGATCGTGAAGCCTCTGAACCGCGGCGAGAAGACTCCACCCGTGTCGTCGTCGGTCATCGTGTCGTCGGTCATGATCACTCCTTCAGTTTCATTCCACTACGGAACGTAATGAATCTAGAGTACGATCAAGGAATGGAGCAAACGGAGCCCGGAGATGTGTCCGCGGCGAGCCCCCCACCGCCGGGTCGGCCGCGCGACACGACGATCGACGCGAGAGCGACCGCCGCGGTCGTGGAGTTGCTCGCCTCCGTGCCCTACAGCGCCCTGACGCTCGAGGGGGTCGCCGCGGCCGCCGGCACGAGCAAGCCGGCGTTACGGCGCCGCTGGGGCAGCCTGCCCGGGGTCGTCGTGCACACGCTCATCTCCGTGCTCGGCACGGCGCCGACGCCAGACACCGGGTGCGTCCACTGCGACCTGATCACCGGCATCTCCACCCTGGCGGACGCTTTCCAGGGTTCTCCGATCACCCGGGCGCTTCCGGGGCTCGTCTCCGACCTCGAGGCGGACCCGGCGTTGCGTGAGGTCTTCCGCCGCGACTACTTCGAGGCCCGCCGTGCGACCTCGCGTGCGGTGCTCGAGCACGCGGTCGAGCGTGGCGACATCCAGGGCGGCCTCGACATGGAACTCACGCTCGACCTGCTGGCGGCCCCGCTCTACTACCGCGCCTTCTTCGGTCACCAGCCGATCGACGACGGCCTGGCCGAACGGACCGTGCTGAGCGTCCTGAACGGCGTCGCGTCAGTCGACTGGCGGCGTCACCACCGAGCGCGGCCCGCCTGAGATCCTCCCGACCCCCGCGCTGAAGGCGGTCAGCAGTCGCCGGCCCTCCGGCCAGGCGCCGAGTCCACTGGCGGAGTTCACGTGGCCCTGCCGCCCGATGCTGATCCGAGGCACGTCCCACCTTGCGGCGAACTCGGCTGCGCGTGCCTCTGAACAGTACGGGTCGTCGTCACTGGTCACGAGCACTGCGGGTGCGGATGGCCGGACATCGAGATCTTCGTCGAACGCGGCGGCGACCGTCGGGAATCGCGGCCCCTCGGGATCGGGTGCGGCGACGAGGAACAGCCCGGCGACTCGTGCAGGGTTCGCCACGGCCCAGCGGACGGCCAGCAGACACGAGAGGCTGTGGGCCACCAGGATCGCCGGCTCACCTGCCACCGCCCGGTCGAGCGCGGCGTACCAGTCGTCGAGATCCGGCTCGTCCCAGGAAGCCGGCGCGAACCGTCGGATCGCGGGTGTCTCGCGCTCCCAGAGGGACTGCCAGTGGGCGTCGTCGGATCCACCGATCCCGGGCATGGTGATGATCGACATGGGATTCCTTCGTCGTGGTCGGGCGATCTGCCCTCAGCGTGCCAGCCGAACCCTCCGTCTCAGCAGCTGGAGCGTCACCATCCGTTGTTTACTAAGCAGATGACGGACGATGCTTCGCTTTCCTTCGATCGAACGGATCAGACGATCCTCGACGTGCTCCAGGTCGACGGGCGAACCACGATGACGGACCTCGTCCGGCTCGTGCACCTGTCCCAGCCGGCCGTGTCGGCGCGGGTCCGCAAGCTCGAGCTCGCCGGGTACATCACCGGCTACGGGGCTCGGGTGTCGCCGCAGAAGCTCGGGCTCACGACGCACGCCGTCGTCCGACTCCGGACGACCCACGCACAGATCCAGGCGTCGCTGACCCAGTTCGACGAGCTTCCGGAGATCCACCGGATCTACCGCGTGACCGGCGAGGACTGTTTCGTCCTCGACGTGCACGCCTCCTCGCCGGAACGCCTCGAGCAGATCATCGACGCCATCGGCCGGTTCGGTCCCGTGAGCACGGCCCTGGTGCTGCGCGAGTACCCGGCCCACCCCATCGCCAGTCGCTGAATCTCGCTCTGCGGTCCGCATGTCGTATCGGGGTGGTCGAGTGCACCCGGCGGCGACTACCGTTGACGGGTGTTCACCGTGATCAACCTCGCCGACGGCATCGACATGCGGCCCTTGGAACTCGGCGACGCGCGGGAACTCGCCGCCGCATACGTGCGAAACCGCGACCATCTGGCCCCGTGGGAGCCGGTCCGATCCGACGAGTTCTTCACCGAAGCGGCGCAAGCGGCGGACCTCACCAGCAAGCTCGCGTCGAGTGCCGCCGGGAGCGCATACTCGCTCGGCCTGTTCGACGGCGCGACCATCGTCGGCCGGTTCAATCTGTCGGGGATCGTCCGTGGCCCGTTCCAGAACGCCGGGTTGGGCTACTGGGTGGATGCGGAGTACGCGGGCAAGGGCCTCGCGACGGCCGCCGTCCGGGCGATCCTGCGGGTGGCACGCGACGACCTCCGCCTGCATCGGGTGGAGGCGAGCACCCTGCTGCGCAACCGCGGTTCGCAACGGGTGCTCCGCAACGCCGGGTTCGAGCACATCGGTGTGGCGCCGTCATACCTGCGGATCGCCGGGACCTGGCAGGACCACAACCTGTACCAGGTGATCCTGCACGACTGACCGTGTCGTGTGGGTCGAGTGGTCATCCGCGCTGGCCCCGTGCACACTGGAGTGATGACAAACGCCCGTGTCGTCTCGGTCAGCAGCGACGATGAGCACCGCTTCTCCAAGCCGCGACGGGACGCGATCACGCTCATCGCTGGTCTCGGTGTCGAAGGCGACGCGCATTTCGGTGCGACGGTGCAGCATCGGTCCCGCGTGAGACGGGATCCGACGCAGCCCAACCTCCGACAGGTCCACCTCATCCACCGGGAGCTCTTCGCGGAGGTGGACGCAGATCTCGCCCCGGGTGAGCTGGGCGAGAACATCACCACCGAGGGGCTGGACCTCCTCGATCTCCCCGCGGGTGCCGTGCTCCGGCTCGGGACGGACGCCGTCGTCGAGGTGACGGGGCTTCGGAATCCCTGTGTCCAGATCGACCGCTTCGAACCAGGCCTGCTCAAGCAGGTCGTCGGCACGGACGCCGAGGGTCGCACCGTGCGCAAGGCGGGAGTCATGGGCGTCGTGCTCGCCGGCGGCGTCGTGAAGCCCGGTGACCCGATCACCGTGGAGCTGCCGGACGGAGCCCGGGGACCCCTCGCGCCGGTGTAGTGGCAGCTCCGCAGTATCGCGGTGTAGCGCGGTGCGACGGTGCGTGTGATTCCCGCCTACCGGAGCGCCAGCCGCGTCTGCGTGTGGGTCGCGCCGCCATCGTTCTTCGTGCTGCGGAGGAGACGGTCGAGAGCCGCGGTGCCCGCGACGCGGATGTGGAGGAGGTAGTCGTAAGCACCGGTGACGTGCACCGCGTCTCTGATCTCGGGGATCCGACGGGTCCACTCCAGGAACTCCTCCGACTGACGCGCGGGGTCGAGTCGGACGTCGATGAACGCCTCCAGTCCGCCCTCGGCGACCGGGGCGTCGGAGCCGAGGATCGCGCGGTACCCGGTGATGACACCACTGCGCTCCAGGCGGCGGACACGAGCCGCAGTCGCATTCGTGCTCAACCCGATCTGACGACCGAGCTCACTGAACGAAATGCGCCCGTCGGTCCGCAGAACATCGATAATCGCACTGTCGAGGTCGTCCATGCGACACAGTATGCCGTCTCACTGCCAGAACACACTGTCTCGACCGGTGTGCTGCACCAGAGTCGTCGGCATGGACCTTCTCGTCGCCCTCCTCGCCGGTTCCGTCGCCGGGCTCGCCCTGGCCGCACCGCTTGGGGCGATCGGGATGCTGCTCCTCCAGGAAGGCATCACGCGCGGGCTGGGCCGTGGACTGCCTGCGGCCGCCGCCGTTGCGACGGTGGACGTGGCGTACTGCACGGTCGCCGTCGCTGCCGGTGCGCTCGCCGCGCCCATCGTGAACGGCTGGTCTCCCTGGCCGCAGCTCCTCGGTGGTGTCGCCGTCGTCGCACTCGGAGTGCACGGTCTCCTGCAGGGCCTCCGTGCGAAGCCGTCAGCCGGGGAACGGCCCGCAGGCCGCTCGGGCACCTCGCGTCAGCGCTACCTGCTCGTCCTCGGCCTGACGGCGATCAACCCGGCCACGCTGGTGTACTTCGCGGCGATCCTGACCGGGCTCGCCGAGTTCACGGCATCAGGGTCGACGGCGGCCGCCTTCATCGTGGGTGTCGGGCTCGCGTCCTTCGGCTGGCAAGCGCTGCTGGTCGCGCTCGGAGCCGGACTGCGGCGGAGGACGGGCGCGTCCTTTCGGAGGTGGACGGCCATCGTCGGCAACGGTCTGATCGTCGCATTCGGTGTCGCCCTCATCATCCAGGCGCTGTGATCTTCGCCCTGTGAGCGTCGGCTCGTCCGTCGATCAGCGCCTCGCCGGCAGGTCCCCGCAGGGGTTCCGGGACGTCGGCGCGACGATCTGACCGCTCGTGGTCGTGCGGTGACGGCGGGCCGATTCGCTTCCCGATTCCCGTGAATCGAATAACGTATGTTGCGTTGCTTTGATGGGGTCATCGCAGTGATGCGTTCGGATTGAAGGGGGATGTCGGGTGACGGAATCGCATGGGGGTACGCCGGCCGGTTGGTATGCGGACCCGTGGAACCCGACCGGGCAGCGGTACTGGAACGGCTCGGAGTGGACCCCGCAGGTGCACAGCGGAGTTCCGCAGCAGCCGCAGCCGCCATCGCAGCCACGACCCGTGCAGCAGCCACCAGCCCCACAGCAGGCTCAGCGTCAGCCACAGCAGCCACACCAGTCGAAGCGTCCTGGCAAACGGCGGGGCCGCACGATCGGCATCGTCACCGGGAGCGTTGCGATCGCGGCCGCGCTCGCCGTCGTGGCGGCGTTCGTCGTGGTCCCTGCCGTGACCGGCGGCGACGAGGGCCGGATCACCACCGACCAGTCCGCACTCTACGACTTCACGGCCCCACAGGCGGGCCTCGAACGCGACCACGAGTTCGAGATCGACGTCGACTACGACGTGAAGGCAGAGAACAAGAAGCGGGCGGACGCCGACGACCTCGACCGCGGCGGGAACGCGCCCCCGTGGGCGTTCCAGGTCTTCTACGACGCAGCTCTGACGAAGCAGGCCGAGTACTCGGTGTACCAGTCCGACTCCGGTGGCGGCGTGACGATCTCCGGAACCGAACTCGGGAAGACGTTCGGGAAGACCGAGGCGGACATCCTCGACGAGGCCGGAGCATCCCGAGGTCGGTGGGGCCTGCACGACGAGTACTTCCTCGTGAGCCGGCTCGAGAAGGACGGCACCGAGCGGGACAAGCCGCTCGTGACGAGGTTCACCGTCGAGTCGGAGTACTCGGCGCCCGAGGTGACCTTTGGAGCGGCCGACGACAGCGGCGGTGTCACGCTGTCCTGGGAGTCGGTGGAGGGTGCCGACACCTACCTGATCGTGCACCACGAGGTCACCAAGCGGGGCGACGGCATCTTCAAGCTGGTGGCCGAGGTCGACGGGACCGAATGGTCCTCCGCCGGGGACACCGAGAGCTTCGAGGCGAAGGAGGCCCCCTTCGTCAGTCGTCAGAACATCGGGCTGCAGGCCTACAACTACCGCTCGCAGACCGAGGACGACGTGACCGGCGGTGAGGAGCAGGACGCCGGCGAGGAGGAGATCGCCGCCGAGACGATCGGGTTCGACCTCGGCGTGATCGCCACCGACGGAACCTCGTTCTCCCCGTACAAGCCGTACGACTTCACCCGCTCCGCCGGATTCCTCCCGCTCGAGGTCGCGTCGAACTCCACGCGGGCGCTGAAGAACTGGGGTGCCAGCGGCTACATCGAGGGCATCGAGAACGTGCAGAAGGTGCTGCCGTTCGTCTCCGTCGACGGGCGCACCCGCTCGACCGTGGCGTACCTCGATGACAGCGCCGTGCTCGACTACGGCGATCGATGGGTCGTCCCGCTCCGTGGGCGCAACACGCAGCTGGGGGAGTGGATCCCGATCACGAAGCGGTCGACCCCCGACCCGGTCGCGGCCATCGCCCAGTTCAACGCCGCAGCGCAGGAGGCTGCCCCGCCGACCGGCATGCCGCGGTTCGACGCCTTCGTGGCGCCCGAGAACACCGACGCCGAACCGGTGTCCGAGGTGCCACCCACCGACTACCCGGTCTACGGCAGCACCGAGTTCACCAGGTTCCTCGCCGGGCACCTGATCGCCCAGACGAAGTCGATCGACATCTCCGAGTTCGTCGACACTCCGGGAGCGCCCGACCCGTACGACGCCGTGTACGAGGCGCGGGCCCAGAACCCCTACGTCTTCAACGTCAGCTACGTCGGACTCCGCGACGGGGGAGACACCCTGCTCGTGACGTATTCACTGCCGAACGACGAGGTGGCGGCGCTGCAGGCGCAACTCAAGCAACGCGTCGACGAGGTCGTGGCGGCTGTGGCTCCCGAGGGGCTGAGTGATCGGGAGAAGGTCACCGCGCTCAACGAGTGGCTCGTCTCGAACGCCGAGTACGACGACACCGCCTTCGCGACCCTGCAGGGCGACGCGTTCGACGGGGTCCCGGTCGGCTACGAGTACGCCTGGAACGCCACCGGGACGCTGCTGCAGGGGCTCGGCGTGTGCGCGAGCTACTCCTACGCCTTCAATGCGCTCGCGAACGCCGCGGGCGTGCAGACGGTGGTCGTGACCGGGGACGTCCTCTCCGGTGGGCCGCACGCGTGGAACAAGGTGTTCGTGGACGGGCAGTGGCTCGCCGTCGACACCACCTGGAACGATGGCGGCGACCCCTCGGCGTACCTCATGATCCCCGACTCGGGCTTCACCGACACCGCGCAGCGGGTCGAGGACACGTACTGGATGATCGACTCGTCGATCCCCGCGTACGCGACGCCCTGATCGGCGAGCATCCTCGTCCTCGAGGGTCTGACGGCTGCCGCTCGACCAGCGGCCCGATGGTCTTGTGGTGCCCAGTCGGGGCGTGATGTGGCTGGGGGAGTTGGGCGTCGGGGTGGCTGTGGGGGCTTCTTGACAAAATAACTGAGTCTGCTCATAATTGAGCTAACTCGGGTCAATCCGAGAAATCGACCCGGAAGGAGCCCCACCCATGAGGGCGTTCACCATCTCGAGCTACGCGTCCCCGCTGCACCAGACCGAGGTGCCCGAGCCCGTCGTCGGCGCCGGCGACGTCCTGGTGCAGGTGCAGGCCGCCGGCCTCAACCAACTCGACGAGAAGATCCGTCTCGGCGAGTTCAAGCAGATCCTCCCGTACCAGTTGCCGATCATCCTCGGCCATGATGTCGCCGGCACCGTCATCCGCGTCGGTGCGCAGGTCCGGGGTTTCAAACCCGGCGACGAGGTCTACGCGCGTCCTCGTGATCACCGCATCGGCACCTTCGCGGAGCGCATCGCCGTCGCCGAGGCGGATGTCGCGCTCAAGCCGGCGTCCATCAGCATGGTGGAGGCGGGATCCCTGCCGCTCGTCGCACTGACCGCGTGGCAGGCCCTCGTCGAGCTCGGCGACGTGCAGCCCGGTCAGAAGGTCCTCATCCACGCCGGTGCCGGCGGGGTCGGGTCGATCGCGATCCAACTCGCCAAGCAGCTCGGTGCTGAGGTGGCTACGACGGCCAGTGCCGCCAACGCGGACTTCGTGCGCGAACTCGGCGCGGACACCGTGATCGACTACCGCACCGAGGATTTCGAGCAGCTCCTCCAGGGGTACGACTTCGTGCTCGACAGCCTCGGCGGCGAGAACCTCGAGAAGTCGCTCCGCATCCTCAAGCGAGGCGGAACGGCCGTCGGCATCGCCGGACCGCCCACCCCGGACTTCGCCCGCTCCGCCGGCCTCAACGCGATGCTCCGGCTCGCGATCTCAGCACTCAGCGGCAAGATCCGCAGGCAGGCCAAGCGGCTCGGCGTGAGCTACCGGTTCCTCCTCATGCGGGCGAGTGGTGACCAGCTGCGCGAGATCACCGCCCTCATCGACAGCGGGGCGATCCGTCCCGTCGTTGGACGGGTGTTCCCCTTCGGCGACACGGTGGAAGCCCTCGGCTCGCTTACTGGCGGCGGCATCCGCGGCAAAGCCGTCATCGCCAACCCCTGACCCCTGAACCACCATTCCCGAGGAGCATCATCATGAGCAGCACCGGCAACGAACCCGTCATCACTTCATACGCGCAGGCTCCGGCCAAGACCATCACCGCCGGTGGCGTCACCTACGCCTATCGCGAGCTGGGACCGAGGGGCGGCATCCCCGTCGTCTTCTTCGTCCACCTCGCGGCAACGCTCGACAACTGGGATCCCCGCATCATCGACCCCATCGCCGAGCACCGCCATGTCATCACCTTCGACCAGCGCGGTGTCGGTGCGTCCAGCGGGAAGGTCCCGGACACCTTGGAGGCTGCTGCCGACGACGCGTACGACTTCATCAGCGCGCTCGGGTACACGACTATCGACGTGTTCTCCTTCTCCATGGGCGGCATGATCGCCCAGGACCTCGTCGTCAAGCACCCGGATCTCGTCCGTCGGCTCGTCCTCACGGGCTCCGGCCCGCGCGGCGGCAAGGACATGGACAAGGTCGTCGGCACCACCTACTACGACATCCTGCGTGCCACGCTGACGCGCTCCGACCCGAAGGAGTTCCTCTTCTTCAACCGTGATGCCGAGGGCAAGCGCGCAGCGAAGGCGTTCGTCAAGCGGCTCTCGGAGCGCACGGTCGACCGCGACAAGGCCATCGGCACGAAGGCGTTCCAGACGCAGCTCAAGGCGATCCAGCGCTTCGGCCGCTCAGCGCCTTCCGACCTGTCGAAGATCACCCAGCCGACCCTCATCGCGAACGGCGACAACGATCGCATGGTGCCCTCGGTGCTGTCGAACGACCTGCACCGGCGCATCGCCGGCTCGGAACTGATCATCTATCCGAACTCGGGCCACGGCGGCATCTTCCAGTACTGGGAGCAGTTCGCGCCCGTCGCCGTGCAGTTCCTCGCGGAGTAGCTCACGAACGGAGAAGCGCACAAAACGCTCCCAAACACGACGTTTGGGAGCGTTTTGTGCACTCTCGGGAGGGGTCAGGCGAGCTGCGGGTAGACCGCCTCGAGTGGGGCGCTGAGCCCGGCCTTCAGCTGAACCGAGGTGTCGTCCGCGAGGACCTCGTACTCACCGGCCTCCGTCGCGTCGAGCACCTTCGTCACGAGGACGACGGGATCGAGTTTCGGGTCGGTCGCGCCGGCGGCCATGGCCGTGTCCACGTAGCCGACGTGCACGCCGACGACGTGCACGCCCGCGGGGGCGAGTTCGAGGCGCAGCGAGTTGGTCGCCGACCAGAGCGCGGCCTTCGTCGCGCTGTAGATTCCCGCGACGGCGTACCAGCTGAGGGCGGAGTGGATGTCGATGATCGCGGATCCGGTGTTGGCGGCGAGGATCGGTGCGAACGCGCGAGCGAGGAAGAGGGGGCCGAGGAAGTTGGTCTCCACGTTGGTCCGGATCTCCTCGTCGGTGTGCGACAGGATGCCGGGCGTCGACGCGTTCGTGCCGGCGTTGTTGATGAGGATCGTGACGTCGGGGGCTGCGGCGACGACGGCGGCGATCGAAGCGGGGTCGGTGACGTCGAGCGCGAGCGGGACGACACGCTCGTCGTCCCAGGTGCGCGGGTTCCGAGCCGTGGCGTAGACCTTGCTGGCGCCGCGCTCGAGGGCTTGGCGGACGAAGTTGGTCCCGATGCCGCCGTTCGCGCCGGTGACGAGGACGACTGCTCCGTTGAGTGAGGGCATGTGGTTGACCGTTCTGTTCGAATGAGTGGTTCCGATGTGGCCGTGGAACAATGAGCGACATCCAGCGATGTCGCGATCCACTGACTATGCTCACATCTGAGCGCAATCATTTTGTATTCCCGAAGGACACCCATGACCACCGAACCCCGGCCGCTCGGTCGCCGCGAGCGCAACAAGCTCGACAAACTCGAACGCATCACCGCGGCAGCCGGCGAGCTGTTCGCCGAACACGGGGTCGACGACGTGACCACGCAGCAGATCGCCGACCGTGCCGACATCGGCACCGGCACGCTCTTCCTCTACGCGAAGACGAAGGGTGAGCTCCTGCTGCTCGTGCAGAACTCCACCTACGCGGATGCACTCGTCCGCGGGGTTGCGGACGCCGAAGCCGCCGCCGACCCGCTCGATGCGGTCATGGCGATCATCCGCCCGGTCGTGGAGTGCAATCGGAAGCAGGTCGACAACGGCCGTACCTACCTGCGGGAGATCGTCTTCGGCGATCCCGAGGAGCCGTATCACCGCGCCGCGCTCGCCCTCACCGTGCAGACCGAGGAGGCGATCGCCGCGGTGCTGCGACGACACGACCTCA
This sequence comes from Plantibacter sp. MCCC 1A11337, assembly GCF_013349365.1. Classification (NCBI taxonomy): domain Bacteria; kingdom Bacillati; phylum Actinomycetota; class Actinomycetes; order Micrococcales; family Microbacteriaceae; genus Plantibacter; species Plantibacter sp. MCCC 1A11337. Next base: position 707,462 of record NZ_JABJWX010000002.1, read on the forward strand.
TGACCGCCGAGCGCGCAGCGACGACGGCGCACATCGTGTCCGCGATCATGTTCGTCAGCATGGCGGCGACGATCAACGTCGGCAACACCATCGACGAGATCGTCGCGGAGATCGAGGGACAGGTGCGGGTGATCCTTCCCAGCTGAGTCGGGAACCGTCCTGCAGGTGACCCGCAGCGTGGACGGCGGGCGGGTTTCAGACCGCGAAGTCGCTCGGCCACCCGTGGTCGGCGAGCGACCGGCGGACACGCTCCACATCCTCGTCACTCGGCAGCTCTGCGGTGACCCGGGCGATCGCCGTGGCGACGTCGACCCGACTCAGCGACGCGTCGCCCTCCGCCGCGAGGCGCGCGCCCACCTCAGCCACCTCGGTGTCGCTCAGCCGCCGACGGAGGAGCGCCACGAGCGGGACGAAGTCCTGTTCGGGGAGTCCTGCGGGGTAGCCGGCTCGAAGCCACCGCACGATGCGGGCCACCAGCCCTCGACGTTCCTCGTGCAGTGCCGCGCGCTCCTGTCCACCGGCGTCGCCATGGTCGGTCGCCGCCGCACGGATGTCGTCCGGACTGCCGAGCGGCCAGCCCGCGCTCGCGAGCCTGGCGGAGACGCGGACGAGGTCCTCCGGGAGCGCCGGACCGAGGAGGAGCTGTTCGACGCGCGCCCGCAGGCGATCCTGATCGATCGGCTCGCCGGACGCCTCCGCCTGCTCCGCGTCGATGAGCAGCCCGCCGACGACCTGGTCCAGCTCCTCGGGGGTGAGGCTCCGTCGGAGGATGCCGAGCAGCGGCACGTAGTCATGCTCGGGCACGCCCGCCGGGTATCCGGCGCGGAGCCAACCGACGACACGAGCCACCACCCCTGACCCGCTGCCGGTGGCCGGTTCGCGGATCGCGTCGGCTCCGGCCCCGCCTGCGCCGTTCTCGTCCGACATCCTCAGTCCTTCGGGGTGAAGGTCGGGAAGACGTGGTCGAAGCTGACCTCCTGCCCGAGGCCAGTGGCCACGATGATCGTGAGCCCAACCAGCACCGCGGCGACGACGACGGCGAAGCACAGCACGCCGATGGCACGGAGGAGCCCCGATGGGAGCGCCGACGAGCCAGGCCCGCTCCGGTCGTCGGAACCGGCCCCTCCGGCGACGGCGAACGAGCGGACACCCAGCGTGAAGAGCGTGGGAAGACCCGCTCCGAGCACGAGCGCGATGACGGCCACCTGGCCGGCGGCTTCGAGGAAGAGCATGAACATGTCCGAGGTCCTTACGCTGCGGTCTGCTGCGACGAACGGGTGGGGGTGTCCTGCCAGTCGTCGTTCACGTTGTGGGATCCGATGCTGTCGCGGCGCGACCGCAGGTAGATGGCGAGCGCGGCACCCACGAGGATCGCGACCATGAGGATTCCGCCGATCGCCCCGCCCGCGAGGTGACCGACCCACCACATCACCGCGCCCGTGAGCGCGGCGGCCGGAAGGGTGATGATCCAGGCGACGACCATCCGGAGCGCCACCCGCCAGCGCACCTGCGCCCCCGGCCGTCCGACGCCGGAGCCGAGGATCGACCCGGTCGCGACGTGCGTGGTGCTGAGCGCGAAGCCGAGGTGACTCGAAGCGAGGATGACCGCGGCGGAGGAGCTCTCGGCGGCCATGCCCTGCGGCGTGTTCAACTCCACGATGCCCTTGCCGACGGTGCGGATGATCCGCCACCCGCCGATGTACGTGCCGAGCGAGATCGCGAGGGCACACGCGAGCTTCACCCAGAGCGGCACCGACTCGGTGTCGTCCCAGCCGCCGGCCGCGATGAGCGCGAGGGTGATGACGCCCATCGTCTTCTGCGCGTCGTTCGTGCCGTGGGCGAGGGAGACGAGCGACGCACTGCCGATCTGCCCGATCCGGAAGCCGCGGTGGAGGCGTCCTTGTGCGAGGTTGCCGATGACGCGGAAGACGAGCCAGGTCCCGATCGCCGCCACCGCGCCGGCGAGCACGGGCGACATGAGGGCAGGGAGGATGACCTTCCCGACGACGCCGTCGAGCTTCGAGCCGTCACCGGCCCAGTTCACGCCGTTCAGGCCGAGGCCCGCGAGCGTCGAGCCGATGAGACCGCCGAAGAGTGCGTGCGACGAGCTCGACGGAAGACCGAGCAGCCAGGTGAGCAGGTTCCAGATGATGCCACCGATGAGCCCGGCGAGCACGATCAGCAGGAGTGCCGAGCCGCCGCCCTTCAGCAGCGCCGGATCGGGAGCTCCCGACGAGTCCTGGATCTTCACGACCGCGTTCGTGACGGTGAGCGCGACTTCGATGCTGAGGAACGCGCCCACGAGGTTCAGCACCGCCGAGAGGGTGACCGCGACCTTCGGCGGCAGCGCACCGGTGGCGATCGAGGTTGCCATCGCGTTGGCCGTGTCGTGGAATCCGTTGGTGAAGTCGAAGGCGAGCGCCGTGATCACGACGAGCGAGAGCAGGATGATGGGGTCCACGGCGAAGATCCTGCTCCTCGATCACGGGATCGACAACGGGTGAGCGGGCGGATTCACCCGTTGTTCACGTGGGGAGGGGCGAGCGCGGCCCGTCAGTCCAACTTGGCGAGCCCGACCCGTTCGAACGCCGTCGAGGTGATCGCGTGTCGATACAGTGTGAGGCGGCGCCTCCGACCACTGTGGATTTGAGGCGAACTGACGGCTGGCGGGGGCTCATGGGCGAACGGCGACATCTCGGACTGCACCTCGACCACCGCGTCCACGAATTCAGCCTCCTCCTCCAGGACCCACCGTTCGACGACATCGAACCCGAGACGCGAGCGTGGCTGCGGGCCCGGTACGCCGAGATCGTTCCCGTCGTCCTCCCGGCCGCATTGCGTGCCGTGGAGCGCGGCGGACCCATCTCGCCCAGGTGTCTCACCGAGCTGAGAGGTGTGGCGATCCGTTCGGCGAACGAGCCGGGGGCGACCTTCTCCACGGCCCTACGGGGGTCGTATCCGGCGCTGGCGGTGTTCTCAGCCGTCATGTTCGAACTCCAGCCCGCCCGACCCTCGCAGGTCGTGCTCGCCATGACGCGCGCGACCTGGGTGGCTCACGAGCTCGGATCCTGCTGGGTCGAGAGTTGGAACCAGGAGCGGGCGCGGCTCGATCGGGCTCAGGGATCGCTGGTGCCGGTCGGAGCGGTCGTCGCCGAGGGCGTGGACGAAGCGCCGGTCGAACTGATCGCCACCGGTCCGGAGCTCGACGAGACCGAGCAGCACATGCTGACGCTCACCGCGTACGGGCTCTCGAACGATGACATCGCCAAACAGACGAACTACAGCCGACAGGCGGTCAGCTGGCACCTCGGCAAGCTCATGAAGGCCTGGAACGTGCAGAACCGGACCGCGCTCGTGGCGGTGGCGTTCGTCCGCGGTGTGCTCGCCGCCAGATTCCGCCGCCGTCCGTCGACTCCGGCACAGCTCGAAGCAGGGCACCGTCATCCCGAAGTCGCCCTGGCGCAGCCCAGCGAGCGCGAGGACGACGACCAGCTCGCGTGACGACCACGGTGGCCCGCGCCTCTATCACGCATTCGTCGACCCCTGCGGCTCTTTAGGCGATCGTCTCAGCATCCGCCGCTTCCGTTGTCGAGCGCGAGTCGGTCGCGTCATGCTGACGACACGTCGGAACGACCGGCGGGGAACAGCGACAGGAACGTACGGCGGAAGGACGGAACCATGAACACCGAGACCACGACCACACACGTGAAAGTCACTCGATTCAGCGGAGGTCGGAAGCGGAACCTCCTGGCTGCCGGGTCACTGCTCGCGCTCACCGGGGCGCTGATCGCCGGAGGTCCCGCATCCGCCGATGAAGACCCCTACAACGACGACATGCTGATGAAGACCTGCAACGGGGAGCCGGCGTCGACGGGTGCCATGGAGGGCTCGTGCACCTTCGAGGTGCAGGGCGAGACCCCGCTCCCGCTCGAATGGGTGCGCTACGGCGAGCCGCTGTCCAACTGCAACGCCGGCGCGGTCAGCGACCTCAAGCTCACGCTGGGTGATGTGAAGTCCTTCGCCCAGTCGTGGACCACCGGCGGGGGCGTCTCCCTCAACATCAAGGACGTCGTGAGTATCGAGGCCAGCGGCGGTTACACGGAGACCAGGACCACGACGAACGAACGCCGGGCCGAGGTGACGGCGGTTCCGGGCTACAAGAACGCGGTGACGGCGGGAACCGAGTACGTCGAGCAGACCGGCCGGATCCGCGTCGACATCACCGTGTACGAATTCCAGGGTGGAGACGGCTACTCGCAGAGCACCGAGACCCATTACATCGACGACGTCAAGCGCAAGGCGCCGACGGGCCACTTCGAAACCGGGCAGGACAACGTCCCCTGCAGCGAGGACTTCCAGGTCCCGGTGGGGTGACACCGTCCACGCGACGCGCTGACGACGGGTCGCCGAGGTGGGCGCGCTTCGCGGCGCCCGATGTCGGCGGCCCGTCGTAGGTTCGGGACCGTGCCGGAACGTGTGGAAGCGTGGTGGGCCCGCCGTCAATGGTCGAAGGGCCTCGAGACGCCGTACCCGGTTGGCGCCTACCGGCAGGCCTGGGCGTCGTTCCCCGCGCTGTGGCGTCAGTACCACGCGGATCTCAACGCCGGAATCGTCCTGAGCCAGGTGCCGCCGGCTGCCGACGTCCTCCTGCAGTGGCAGTGCGACCGCGGACACCGCTTCGTCGCGACACCGGCGGAGCAGCGCTCGCGGCCCGGACGCGAGCGTCGTCGGAGCGCGTGGTGCCCGGAGTGCTCCGACGAGGCCGATCCGTCGAGGATCGTCGCACTGCCGATGCGGGAGTCGGTGACCGATCCCGTGCCCGCGGCCGCCGGGATCATCCGGGAGCGTCGTGCGCGCCCGAAGCCGTCGCTGTGCGAGAAGACCCCGGACCTGCCGGCGGGCGAGGCCTTCGCATCGGTGTGCGCCCCGAAGCCGGCGTCCGCTGTCGAGGCCCAGCTGCGCGCGGACGTCCACGAGCGGCTGGTGCTGACGGAGGGACTGAACGCGGTGCGCGTGCAACGTCCGTTCTTCCAACACCTCGAGGTGTGGCCCGACCTGGTCTATCCGGAACTGCGCATCGCCATCGAGTACGACAGCATCGGCCGGCACGGTCTCGAGCACGTCGGACGTCGCGAGGAAGTGGACCGGCGGAAGGACCGCGCGTTGCGGTCCGCCGGCTGGGAGGTGGTCCGGCTCCGGACCGGGAGGCTCGAACCGCTCGGTCCCCACGATCTCCAGCTCTCCTCCTGGAACCGCCGAGCACTCGACCGGCTGGTCGACACGCTCAGGGCCGTCCGAGGTCCGTTGCTGGTCGACGCCTATCTGCGGTGATCCGCAGGTGCGACGACCGGCCGATGATGCGTTATTCTCGTCGCAGAGGGAAAAATCCCGTCGTGCTCCGGCCGACGGAAACGCGCACGCGGCTCGTGGGAGTCGTCACTTCTTCATCGAAGGAGTGCGCCCATGCCCGAACCCTCATCCTCCCCGATCGTCGCAGCTTCGCCGCCACGTCTCCGCGACGCCTGGGTCGCGCTGGCCGGTCTCTCGGCCGTGTTCCTGTTCGAGATGCTCGACAACTCCGTCCTGAACGTCGCGCTCCCGACCATCGGCCGTGATCTCACGGCGTCCACCGCGTCGTTGCAATGGGTCTCGGGCGCGTACTCGGTCGCGTTCGGTGGTCTGATGCTGCTGTTCGGCGCGGTCGCCGACCGGTTTGGCCGGCGCCGGGTCATGCTCGTCGGATTGACGCTGCTCGCGGTCGTCAGCGTCCTGACCGTGTTCGTGGCCTCGGTGGAGCAGCTGATCGCCGTGCGCGCGCTCATGGGTGTCGCTGCGGCGATGACGACCCCGGGATCGATGGCTCTGGCGTTCCGTCTATTCGATCGGGACGACCTGCGCGTCCGCGCGCTAACGGTCATCTCGACCGCCGGACTGGTCGGCCTCGCGGCCGGCCCGACCATCGGCGGCCTGGCGCTCGCCGTGGCGCCGTGGCAGGTGCTCATCGTCGCCAACGCCCCGATCGCAGTGATCGCCTGGATCGGGATCCGCGCCGGGATCGGTGCCGACGAGCGGTCGCACCTGCACCGTGACCGGATCGACGTGCTCGGCGCTGTGCTCGGGACTGCGACCGTCGTCGGTGTCCTCGTCACCCCGACCCTGTTCGTCACCGGCACCGACGTCGCCGCGGGCTGGGGATCGGCAGCGGCAACGGTGACCGCCGCGATCGGCTTCGTAATCAGGGAGCGCACCGCCCGCCAGCCGTTGCTGGATCTTCGTCTCGTGGCTCAGCCGCTCGTGGCCTCCGGCTTGGCGTACAAGGCCGCCGCCGGGCTGGCGATGGCCGGCTTGTCGTACCTGGCGACCCTGCAGCTGCAGTTCGCCTGGGGGTGGCCGCCGGCCTTGGCCGCTGTCGCGATGCTCCCGCAGGTCGTGGTGCTCTTGGCGAGCGGTCGCTTCGTCGGTCCGTTCGTCCAGCGCGTGGGGCTCGACCGCGCCGCCTGGATGAGCGCCGCCGCGGTCGTCTCCGGGCTCGCCGTGTTCGCGCTCCTGAGCCGGTTCGGCTACCCGTGGGTGCTCCTCGCACTCGTCCTCGTCGCCGCCGGGATGCGGGTGGTCGGAGTCGTCGCCGGCAACAACGTCCTCCGCGGGCTCCCGGCTGACCGCACATCCATCGGTGCGGCCCTGGTCGACACCGCGAGCGAGATCGCCACCGCGGTCGGGATCGCCGCGACCGGGACGATCCTCGCCGCGCTCGTCGGCGGCGGCATCGCGACCGAGCACTTCACCCCGGCCCTTGTCGCGTCGTTCCAGCAAGCGGTCCTCATCGCGGGATCGATGATCACCGCCCTCGCTGCAGCCCTCGTGGCTGTCGGTGTCCTCCGTTCACATCACCTCCCAGCTCAGCCCGCAACCCAGGAGCCTTCCCATGTCTGACCGCACGCCCCGTCCCCCGTTCGACCCCGAACTCACCCCCTTCCTCGCCGCGCTCGAGGCGCGCGGGCCGTTCACCCTGACGACCGAGATGCTGCCGAGGATGCGCAGCCTCGACACGACCGAGGAGGCCCTCGACGAACGGCTGCGCTCGCGGGGGTTCGAGCGGCGCTCCCTCACGGTGCCCGGCCATCTCGGGGATCCGATCACGCTCGCTGTCATCCAGCGGATCGGGCGCTCGGGCGCGACGACGGCGGTCTACACGATCCACGGCGGCGGGATGATGTTCGGGCATCACCTCGGCAACCTCGAATCCTATGACGACTGGCTCCTGGACGACCATGACGTCGTGCTCGTCAGCGTCGACTACCGCCTCGCCCCCGAGTACCCCGACCCGTACCCGGTGGAGGACTGCTATGCCGGACTCGTCTGGGTCGCGGAGCACGCGGATGACCTCGGTATCGACCCGGACCGCATCGTGATCGCCGGGCAGAGCGCGGGCGGCGGGCTCGCGGCAGGTACCGCGTTACTGGCCCGAGACCGCAAGGGGCCGGCCCTGTTCGGGCAGATCCTCGTCTCGCCGATGCTCGACGACCGCGATGCCACCGTGTCGACGATGCAGATCGACGGGGTCGGGGTCGCGGATCGGCAGATGACGCGGTTCGGCTGGGAGGCCTATCTCGGACACCGTCGCGCCGGTGAGGACGTTTCGATCTACGCCGCCCCCGCGCGGGCGACCGACCTCGCCGGTCTTCCGCGCACCTACATCGACTGTGGCAGCGCCGAGGTGTTCCGCGACGAGACGGTCGCCTATGCCAGTGCGATGTGGGCTGCGGGTGGCGACGCGGAACTGCACGTCTGGCCGGGGGCGTTCCACGGCTTCACGAGCATGATGCCGGCCGCCGCCATCTCGCGGACCGCCACCGCTGCGCTGGCCGACTGGACCAGGCGTCTGCTCGGAACAACCGCCGGGGAGGTCGACGGCACCAGGTGACGGGACGGCACCCGCCCGCTCACCTGGAACCGGCAGGCGGCGCGGTCGAGGCCCGGGGGTGGAGCAGGGGAGGCGGATCGGTGACGCAGATCTCGGTGGCGGTGGCCGAGCCGGCGAGGAGCTGACGCACGGCTGCCGCGCCCATCTCGAAGAGCGGGAGGCTGACGGTCGTCAGGGACGGGACGAGGTGGTCGGAGATCCACGTGTCGTGGACGGCCGCGACGGAGAGGTCGTCGGGCAGGGACAGCCCGTGTCGAGGAGCGGCGCCGAGCACCCCGATGCCGATCAGCGAGTTGCCGGCGATCACGGCCGTCGGACGGTCACCGCCCTCGCTCCACCGGGTCACCAGGTCGTCGAACGCATCCCGACCTCCGGCAGCCGTCCAGTCCGCGTGGACGACATCCTCCGGCCGGAGCGTGAGACCCGCCCGCTCGAGCGCCTCGACGACGCCCTGGGCACGGAGCATGCCGGTCGTGGCGTCACGGGGGCCGGAGACGAGTCCGATGCGCGTGTGGCCGAGGTCGAGGAGATGTTCGGTCAGCAGTCGCGTGCCCGCCGGCTCGTCCGGGTAGACGCTCGAGATGCGCTCGCGTTCCACCCGGCTGGGCGCGTTGACGATCACGGTCGGGAGGCCTCGCGAGCCGGCTGCGATCCGTTCGTCGAAGGCGCCGTGACCACCCTGCACGATCAGGCCGTCGACGCGGTTGCCGCTGATGAAGGTCCGGAACGCCCGTTCGTCTTCGAGCAGCTCGTCCACGTCCCCGAGGACGAGGAAGTGGGCGTTCGCCGACGCCTCGGCCTGGACGCCCCGCATGAGCTCGACGTGGATGGGGCTCGAGAGGTCGTGGACGACGAGCCCGATCAGCCCGTTCCGGCGCATGCGCAGGCTCTTCGCAGCGACGTCGGCGACGTATCCCAGCTCCTTCGCGATCGTCTCGATCCGCGCCTTCGTGTCGTCGGTCGCCCGCACCGACGGATCGCCGTTGAGCACGCGCGAGACGAGGGGGACGGAGACCCCGGCGGCGGTCGCGACGTCCGCGAGCCTCACCGCGCCGCCCGTGCGTGCACGACGAGCGGCAGCCGGTGATGCATCCATCCCCCCACTATGCCCGCTACACCGTCTTCGATGTGTCCTCCGAGGCGGTCGAGGCCAGGGTGCGGGTCTCCGGGAGGAAGTACATGCCGGTCGCGGCGAGCAGCATGAGTACCAGGCAGTACAGCGCGACCAGCCAGGACTCGCCGCCGGCCGCGTTGGTCAGGGCGGCCGCGACGAAGGGGAGGGTGCCACCGACGAGTGCGCCCGTGATCTCGCGGCTGAACGTCACGCCGGTGTAGCGGTACCGCACGTCGAACAGTTCGGACATGAAGCCGGACTGCGCGGCGAGCATGGCGTCGTTGCAGAACGTGAAGACGAGCACCAGGGCGATCCAGACGAGCACCGGCGTCCCGGTGTCGAGGAGGAAGAAGAAGGGGTACGCCATGATCGCGGCGCCGATCGCTCCGGCGAGGAACACCGGGCGCCGTCCGATCCGGTCGCTGATCCAGCCGGCGGTGGGGATGGTGACGAACTTCAGGAGGTTGCCGATGAGGATTCCGGTCAGCCCGATCCAGGCGGGAGCACCGACGACCGTCGTCAGGTAGGTGATGGCGTAGACGGACGGCAGGTAGCTCGCCACGTTCGGCCCGATGCTGGCCAGCATTGCCAGCGGGATGCGACGTCCGGCCGAGCGGAACAGCTCGCCGAGGGCGACCCGGGGGACCGGGCCCTCCGTCTTGGACTTCGCGAACTCGGGGCTCTCCGAGACGCGGAGTCGGATCACGACACCGACGACGCAGACCGCGATGCTCAACAGGAAGGCGATCCGCCATCCCCAGTCGAGGAACGCCTCCTGCGGGAGCGTGGTGCTCAGCAGGGTCAGGACGCCGGTGGCGAGGAGGGCGCCGGCCGCATTGCCCGCTCCCGGGATCGCCGCGTTCAGGCCCCGGGCCTCGTCGCTCGAGTGCTCGGCGGCGAGGAGCGTGGCCCCCGCATACTCGCCACCGGCGCCGAATCCCTGGAGCACCCGCAGGATGATCAGGAGGATCGGGGCGGCGACACCGATGGTCGCCGCGCTCGGGATGAGCCCGATGAGCGTGGATGAGACGCCCATCAGGATCAGCGTGAGGAAGAGCATCTGCCGTCGGCCGTAGCGGTCGCCCAGGTTGCCGATGATGACCCCGCCGATCGGGCGGGCGAAGAACCCGACCGCGAAGGTGGCGAACGACGACAGCGTCGCGGTGAGTGCGTCCTCGGTGGGGAAGAAGACGGCGGGGAACACCAGCGCGGAGGCGGTGGCGTAGAGGGAGAAGTCGTACCACTCGAGTGCGGTGCCGACGGTGGCACCGACGGTGGCCTTGGTGATGCGGAACGTCATGGTTCTCTGTTCATCCTTTCAGGGCGAGTCGCACGGAGAGGGTGACCGAGATCGGACCCCCGTCGGCTCGGATCGCGGTTCCGGCGAGCCGGAGGAAGCCGCCGAAGTGGGTGACGCGCGCGAAGGACGCCGCGGCGGTCTCGATGACGGTGCCCTCGTCGAGCCAGCGGATCCCGTCCGCGCTGAGTTGGACTCGGAGCACGACGCGCTCGCCCGGCTCGGCGTCGTGGAGCTCGACGAAGAACAGTGCCTCATCGGCCCAACCGCACTCGTACGGGTGCGTCTCGACGGTCTGGTCGAATCGCTGCCGCAGCTCGACGACGGAGGTGGAGAAGGTCTTCACGATGCCACTCCCGTCTCGACGGAGATCACGACGGAGTCCAGGAAGAGCGACACCCGTCGGTCGGTGTCCGCTTCGACGAAGAAGACCGGATTGAGGAGCCCCTCGATGTCGTCATACGCCGGAGCAAGCGTCGGGTGTGCGCCGTCCGGGAAGGTGAGGATGCGGCCGCCGACGCGGAACTCCTCGTACCGGCGGGTGCGCAGGTCGATGGTCAGTGACAGCGGGGTCCAATTGAGCTTGTCGTCGGATTCGTTGTAGATCAGATGCTGGGCACCCTCGTCGAACCAGGTGGTCGCGTCCGTCGAGCCGTCGGCGGAGCGCCGACCGAACCACTGCGGATCCACGCCCGGTTTGTGCCAGCCGTCGGTGGCTCCGTAGTTCCACTCGGCGTCGGTCGCATCGGTCGCGCTGTAGTACTGCCAGGCGCGGACGGGCCGGCCGTCGACGGCGTTCACGTACCGCACGCCCGGCATGAACCGGTGCTCGGCGTCCTGGAGGTCGACGAAGAACCCGAACGCCCGCACATCGTCGACGCCGAGTCCCGGTCGGTCCTGTTCCGCCTTGTAGGCGAACAGGGCCTCGATCCGGAGACGGTGCGCTCGAGGTGGCACCGCCAGACGTTTGATCGCCAACCCCATCGAACCGGGTGCCGGAGGCTGATCGGCAGGAGCAGCGGACGCACGACTGGAGATCTTGAGCGAGTAGGTCCCCTGGGCCGATCCGTGGGTCCCGCCGAAAGCGAAGGTGGCCGAGCTCAGCATCGTCGGACCCCAGTGGATCAGGTCGATGTCGTCGGAATGCTCTCGGAAGTCGGGGGCGACGAAGTTGGGGCGCAGGTCGAGCCAGCCGCTCATCCCGTTGTCGAAGTCGTCTGCCACGAGGACCCGGGGGAGTGGGTCGAAGTATCCGGAGAGCTGCACTGTGATCCGTTTCGCCGTTGAACAATCGTTTTATCATTGGTACAGCGTCCTGGCGGTGCTGTCAACCGCCGCTTACGGCGACCGGGTGTCTCATTCGCCCCTTTTCGGGCGAGCGGGTGTCGCGGAGCCCATGTTTGGGCGCACGAACGATCATGCGTCTCGGGTCTTGAGGACGAGACGGGCGGCGAGGGTGGTCCACAGGGTGAAGACCGCCATGATCGCCAGCCCGAAGAGGGGCGGGAACGGGCTCGCAGCGACGACGGCGTAGGACGATTGGCCGGCGGTGGTGGGCCAGTACGTCCCAGCAAGGTGGCCGAGGGGGCCAGGGAGCCCCGGGGCGAGCGCGGGGAAGAGGAGCGCGACGGTCACGATGATCGCGAGGGTGCCGGAGGAGCTCCGCGTGATGACGCCGAAACCGAGACCGAGGACGGCGGTGAGGACGAGGTAGGCGACCGCGCAAGCGATCGCGCGGACCGTCTCCGGGTCGGCGAGCGTCGCCTGAGGGAGTCCGGCCGCTCCGAGGGCGGCCTGGGTGGCAACGAAGCTGCATGCCACGGCGATCACGGCGGTGACGGTGGCGATGAGGAGCGTGATCGCCAACTTGGAGGCCAGGAGGGTGGTGCGCCTCGGGGTGATGGAGAGGCTGGTGACGATCTGCCCGGTGGCGTACTCGTTGGTGATCGTCTGCGATCCGAGCGTGGCGAGGAGGATCTGGCCGACGAGAATGCCTTTGAAGCTGATCCCGGTGGGGTCGAAGTCGACCGGGAGGCTCGTCTGCCAATCGGGCATGAGCCCGCTGACGCCGAGGAGGCGGACCGTCACGGTGGCGACGACGGCCGAGACGGCGACGATCCAGGTCGCGCGCATGCTTCGAGCCTTGATCCACTCGGAGGCGAGGAGGTTCATGTCAGACGGCCTTTCGATCGGTGGAGGTCAGCGTCAGGAACGCGTCTTCGAGGGAATCCCGGATGAGCGTGAGCTCGGACAGTTCGATCGCGGTGGAGGCGGCGAGGTGACCGACCTGCTCCGTCCGCGCATCCGGCACCGTCACGACGTCGGCGTCGTCGGCATCCGGACGAGCTGACAGTCCGGCCTGTGAGAGCGCCTCGAGCAGGGCCGCCCGCTGCGGGGTCCGGACCCGGACGCACTCGCTCGTGTTGGCGGCGATGAACGCCTCGAGCGGCTGATCTGCGAGCAGTCGCCCGTCGTCGATCACGATGAGGTGGTCCGCGGTGAGTTCCATCTCGCCCATCAGGTGGCTCGAGAACAGCACCAGCCGACCCTCCGTGGCCAAGTCGCGCATGAGCGATCGTGCCCACCGGATGCCCTCGGGGTCGAGGCCGTTGAGGGGCTCGTCGAACATGACGATGCCGGGGTCGCCGATGAGCGCCGTCGCGATGCCCAGGCGCTGCTTCATTCCGAGGGAGAAGCCGCCCGCCGGCCGGGCACCCACCTCGGCCAGGCCGACGAGTTCCAGCGTCTCGGTGACGCGGCGTCTCGGGAGGCCGCCGGCGCGGGCGACCGAGGCGAGGTGGTCGATGGCCGTGCGTCGCGGGTGAACGGCGCGGGCGTCGAGCATGGCTCCGATGACCCGCATCGGCTGCGGCAGTTCAGCGAGACGGCGTCCGTCGACGGTCGCCGCGCCGCTGGTCGGCTGGTCGAGGCCGAGGAACATGCGCAGGGTCGTCGACTTGCCGGCGCCGTTCGGGCCGAGGAAACCGGTGACCTTGCCGGGGTCGACCTGGAAGGACAGCCGGTCGACGGCGGTGACGGTTCCGTAGCGCTTGACGAGCGCGTGGGCCTGCAGGGTTCCTGCGGTGATCTGACTCATGATCGCTACACTACACCGTGTGGTGTAGTGCCGCACCCGGCAGTGTAGGGTTCCTACGGACGACGGGAGCGCGGTGACGACGATGGACAAACCGACTCGGCAGGGGCAGGAGCACAAGCGCCTGGCCATCCTGGAGGCGGCGCGAGACCTGTTCCTCGAGCTCGGTGTCGAACGCACCAGCATGGACGCGATCTCCGCGCGCGCGGGAGTGTCGAAGCGCACCGTCTACGACTACTACGGCGACAAGCGTCGGCTGCTGCTCGGCGTCGTCGAGCGTGCGGGCGAGACCGCACTCGGCGCACTCAGCGGACTGGTGCAGGAACATCTCGCCGACGAGGCGGTCGCCGCGAACCCGTCCGGCTTCGCGGGAGCCGTCACCGGCTTCGCGACCGATCTCGGTGCCTCGTTGATCGCCTCCACCGACTACACCGCAGCGGTCAGGCTGATCGCGGAGAACGAGTCCCTGCTCCCCGAACTCGAGAACCACCCGCTGGACGAGGCCCATTCCCAGGTGCTCGCCGAGCGCTTCGCGCACTTCGCCGCTGCCGGGCTGCTCCGAGGCGACGACCCGCGCCTCGCCGCCGACCACTTCAACGCCCTCACCACGCTCCGAGTGCTGAACGAGCCGCTCCGGCTCCGAGGGAACCCGGAGCGGGTCCGACAGATCATGACGGACGGCACGGAAGCGTTCGTGCGGGCCTATGCGCTCGGCGGGCCCGTCTCGCCGTGAGCCGGTTCGCTCGGGCGTGGCGGTGACGCCGTCGAGGCCCGGTGCTGTCTCGGCGGGCGTCCGGACAGCCAGACGTAGGCGGTCGCGGTCAGGAGCACCCCGCCGGCGATCAGCGACCACCACGGGAAGGAAGGACCCTCCGGGTGCTCACCGGCGGCATCGAGATCCGATTGCGGGGTGGGGATGACCCGTTCGCCCGTGACGAGGATACGGTGGCTGTTGACGCCGAGGGGTGTGCAGGTCACGAGGGTGACGAGATCCTTGCCGTCGACCGGGAACAGGGACTGCGTGTCGGTGGGTTCGACGACCCTCGTGTCGGTGACCCGATAGGTGAGGACCTCGCCGAAGACCTCGATGGTGAAGGTGTCGCCGACCCGCACCCGGTCGAGATGGGTGAACAGCTCCGAGGTGGCCAGGCCCCGGTGTGCCGTGAGCACCGAATGCGTCGACGGTCCGCCGACCGGCACGGCCGTGCCTTTCAGGTGTCCGACGCCGTGTTCGAGCACCTCGTTGCTCGTCCCGTGCGAGATGGGCAGGTCGACCTTGATCGACGGGATTCGGAGTCGCCCCATGAGACCGGCCCCGTCGGCACGGAGGATCTGGTCGTAGTCGCCGTCCTGCTGGGGCTGCTCGGCCAGGGGGAGACGCTCGTTCGCCAGGAGGTTCGCACCGCCGCCGGTGATCTGCGCGTTGTAGTCACGGGCTTCGTCGAGACGTTGCTGCAGCGTGGCGGCACCGAGGTCCGCGACCTCGTCGGTCAGGCCGTCGATGCGCTGGGACTGCTCGTACTGGCTGAACCAGGAGACGGTCATCGGGAAGAGCAGGATCCCGGCGCCGGTGATCGCGACGAGCGCGATCGCCAACGAGCTCCGCGGCATCCGCCACCGCTCCGAACGACGGCGAGCACGCCGAGTGAGCGTGGGGCGCGCGGTGTCGCTCTGGGACGACGAAGGCGGGGGTCCCGCAGGACGCCCCGCCTTCTGTGTCATGATCCCAGGTTACGCGGAGACGGAAACCGCGCCCGCGCGACGGCGTGCCGCGGCGATCGCGGCACCGATGGCGATCGCCACGAGGGCGCCACCACCGAGGCCGAACCACAGGCCACCGTCACCACCGGTGAGCGGCAGCAGGAAGTTCGACGCGGACACCTGCGTGTGGTTGAACTCCACGTAGTTCTGCACCGGCGGGACGGTCGACGTCGGACCGGCGACCACCACGGCCTGGACCGGGTTGCTCTGCGGCAGGTTGAAGCCGGTCGGCGGGGTGATCTCACGCACGTAGTAGTTGCCGGGCGTGATGATCGGGATGGCGACGATGCCGTTGGCGCCGGTCGTCCAGCTCGTGTTGCCGTTGATGGTGATCGGGTTCTGCTGGTTGTTCGCGTCGTTCTGGTTCAGGTACACCTGGTAGACGGCACCGGCCAGTGGGGTGCGTGGACCACCGTTGTTGCTCTCGTAGGCGAACACCGTCAGCTGGCCGATCGGGGTCGTCCCGGTCACCGTCTCGAGGGCACCGTTGATGTTGGCCGTCGCGCTGTTGGTGATGAGCCCGTTCGACGGGATCGACACGGCACGCGTGAGGACGTTGAACGACACCAGTCCACCCTGCATCGTGGTGAGACGGGCGAGACCGGCCGAGGTGAAGGACAGCACCGAGGTCGCGTCCGCCGTCGAGGTCGCGGCGGTGTTGGTGATCGTGTAGTCGGCACCGAGCGCGAAGTTCTGCGCGATCCCTCCGGCGTTCGTCACGGTCACGGTCGACGGCGAGACCCCTGCGGGCGGCGAGGCGGGGAACACCAGGGCGCCGGGCACCGTGTCGGTGAGCGAGAAGCTGGTGATGGTGTCACCCGCGGCCAGGGTCGGCACGCTCGACGCGATCGCCCACCGGATGAGGTCGGGGTTGCGCGCTTCCGCGGAGTTCGCCGGTGCCGGGACGCGCGTCTTCGTCGTCTCGGTGACCGCGTTCTTCGGGTACACGTGGACGTCGTAGATCCACTGGTTCGCCGGTGCACCGACCGGGCCGGTCGGCAACGGGAGCGACACGAGGAACGGCGCCGTCGGGTTGGTCGCGGCGGCCGGCAGGACGGTCTCCTGCACGTAGAACAGACCCAGCGGCATGTCAGCGGGGAAGGTCGCCGTGCCGTCGGCGGTGGACGGTGCCGACGTGAACGGAGCACCGGTCAGACGGGTCGAGGCCGCCTGCGGGCTGAGGCTGTTCGCGACGGTCCACCCTTCAGGCGTCGTGAGGTCGACACCGGCGACCTGGGTGGCCGTGAAGACGGCTCCGGGGAGCGGGGTACCGAGGCCGGCGGTCGACGGCAGCTGCTGACCGGTGCCCGCGTTCTGCCCGTTGTTCGGGCCGAGTGCGAACTTGTGCACCGTGAAGCTGCGGGGCTGATTGGGGTCGATGTTGCCCGGCAGTGTCACCGCCTGCGCGGGGGCGACGTTCACGAGCGCAACGGCGGCGGCCAGCACGACGGTGCCGATCGCGGCGCCGAGACGCCTGGTGATGGATGTGGACATGGTTTCTCCTGTCGAAGGTGAAGTGCTGAACAGCGGGATGGGTTTCATGGGGTGGGTTCGGGGATGCGCGGGCGGGCGGTCAAGGTGTCACGTCGCCCTCCTTCGCGCCTCACGACGTCCCTGCCAGAGGGCGAGGACGAAGGCCAAGGCCAGCAGGGTCGATCCGCCGATGAGGAAGGCGTCGGTGCTCGGGCCTCCGGTCCGGGGCAACGCCGTCGGTTGGACGGGGGCGTTGACGAACCGGTAGACGGCGGTCTGCCCGGCGGGCGGAGCCGTGATCGTCGGTGAGGTCACCGTCGTCCAGGTGCCGTCCGGCTGCCGCCGTTCGATTCGCAACTGCTGGTACGCGAGGCGGGTCCCGCTCTGGGCGAGCGACTCGCTCAGGGTGTACGAGTGCCCCGGTCGGACGTCGAAGGTGCTGGCGGGGTTGCCGGAGGCGACGAAGTCCGCGCCTCGGACCGTGGTCTCGCCGAGCCCCGTGAACGCGGCCGGTGTCGCCGTCACGTTCCAGGTGGAGGGCTGGAACCCCGCCGCTGGGTTCTGCACGTTCTTCAGCAGGGTCAGGCTCGCCGTGGCGTTCGTGACCGTACACGTGACGTTGGTCGCCCGCTGCAGGCTGACATCGCCGGCGGCGGTCACCGGCACCGCGGTCCCGGTCTCCGTCACGCAGGACCAGCCGCCGACCTGCACATAGCTCGCAGGGCCGCCCGCCTCCGACAGGCGGTAGGGGCTGTCGGCCGACACGACGACCGCGTTCACGGATCCGCTGCCGGCCGCGCCACTCGGTCCGGCGAGGGAGGTGGACGCGCTTCGGGTGGCGCTCAGCTGCCACGACGAGGGAGCCGCGGTGCCGAAGGAGACGTTCTTGGCGAGGGTCAGGGTGGCGACCGGCCGGTTCGTGTAGACGCAGTCCACGACGTTGCCCGGTCCGATGTCGACGTTGACGGCGCCGCGCACCTGGTTGCCGACGGTCGTGACCGTCGTCGCTCCGGCGGCGCCGTTCACCGTGCACGCGAGGCTCTGGTAGCGGAAGCCTGACTGCGACGTCTCGGCGACGGTGATCCGTCCCCGTTGCGCCGCCGCACCGAAGAGCACCTGCCAGGTTGCCGATCCGTCGGATCCGGTGGACTGCGCAGGGTTCCGGGACGGCAGGATGCTGACGGTGCTTCCGGTGTTGGCGGTCGCGGTGGTGGTCATCGTCCAGCCGGGAGTGGGCGTCCGGTTGGCACCGTTCCAGTCCTCGACGATCTTCGTCACCCGTACCGTCGCGAACGGCGCCGGTGAATTGGAGAAGGTGCACGCGACTCCCACGCTCAACCGGTTCGGGATCGTGATCTCCGCCGTGGTCGCGGTGCCGGTGGAGATGCGGACGCCGTCTGCCCAGCACTCGTACACGCTCGTGTACGAGGTCAGCGGCGACGAGGACCCGCTCGCCATGGTCTCGGAGATGGTGACCGAGGTGTTGATCTGCGTCGGAGTCGGGCCGATGCGGGCGCTCTGGACACCCGTCGCCGTCCCGCTGGTGGTCACGGCCGCCGACTCGGCCAGCGGCGAACCCGCCGAGACGGCGAGCCGGAACTGGTCGGCCGCGTTGAGGCGCCCGACCACGTTCTTCTCGACGGACAGCGTGGACGGCGACGCGCAGCCGGCGAGGTCCGTGGAGGTGTTCGTCGTCGTGCCGATGGTGGCGCGGGGACTGTTGGGCACCCGCACCCAGGTCGCGGGATCGAACTGGTAGGCCGTCGTCCCGTTTCCGAGGAAGAGGGTTCCGGTGGGCGAGAAGGCGATGCCGTTCACGGCGGTGAGCGCCGCTCCGCTGTCGGTGCCGCTCAGTGCGCGTCGGGTCGTGGCGCTGGATGCGATGGTGCCGCCGGACGATGCCTGGAGTGATTCCCGCGTGACGCTGAACATGCCGACGTTGCTGGAGTCGGCCGCCGCCTGGACGATGTGGAGGTTCCCCTGCGCATCGAAGGAGATGTCGCCGTTCTCGCCGGCGGTGGTCCCGGTGAGCACCTGCCCGAGGTAGAGGAATCGGCTGCCGTTGTTCAGCGCGTTCGGGGTGTACTCCCAGAGCCGCATGGATCCGGCCGCCGACTTCCCGACGACGAACCGGCCGTTGAGCGGGTCGACCGCGCCACCGATGATGGTCCCGTCGAGGGCGGCACCGGTCCGGTCGAGGAACGAGCCCTGCGTCCCGGTGAACGCGGTGCGGGTCCCCTGGAGCGAGCCGTTGACGATCGTGTAGTTGACGACGCCACCGGCGTTCACGGCGTTGGTCCCGGTCCGGTCGATCGAGATGGCGCTCGTCCCGTTCGCGTTCACCCCGAGGGCGTTGATGTCGGTCGCACCGGTCACCGCTCCGACGAGTTGCGTGGGTGCGGCGGTGCTCGAAGCGTTCACCTGGGCGATGGACCCGTTGGTGCGCACCGCGTAGTAGTAGTTGCCGTCGCAGTACAGGGTCGCCGACTGCGGGGTGTTCGTGAACGTGCAGACGATCTCGGCGCCGGCTTCGTTCGGAATGGTGATGGGACCGGAGACCGACGTTCCGGTGGCCACCGTGGTCGTGCCGCGGATGCATTGATAGGTCGTCGAGTAGGTGTTGAGGGTCGCGGTCGACACGATGGACTCGGCGATCGTGTAGACGCTCCCCCTCGTGACGTTGATCGGACCGACCTGCTCGGTCTGGACACCGGTGTTGGCGCCGGTCGTCGTGGCGCTGGCGATCTCGGTCGCCCCGAGCGTCAGCGCGAGACGGAACTGGTCGCCCACGGTCGCGCGAGCGGTCACGGAGGTCCTGATCGTGATGCGCGCCGACGCTTCGACGACGAGGGAGGCGTTCTCGGGCGGGTTCAGCACCGTGCTGACGTTCGCCGGACCGTTCACGTAGGTGCCGGGGGTGTCCGACACGACGTTCACGGTGATCGTGCAGCTCGCCGCGCCTGCCGCGAGGTCGCCGCCGGACACCACGATCGATGACGCACCGGCACCGGCCTGCACGGAGAAGGCTGCGCCGGTGACGTTCACGCAGGTGCCGCCGACGGCCGGGGTCGGGGCGACGACCAGTCCGGCCGGCAGACTGTCGGTGAAGCCCCAGTCGTTCTTCGCGGCGAGCTCGGCGGTGTTCGTGACGGTGAAGGTCAGCGTCGTCGGGGTGCCTGTCGTGCCGGTGTCGGTGGCGAACGCCTTGTCGAGGCTCGGTGTGGCATCGACGATGCGCAGGTTGTCGAAGGCGAAGTCGTTGCCGGACGAGGCGGAGATCTGGTTGCTGACCCGGATGCGCGCTTGCGCCGCTTGCGCGGGGGTGAGGCGGACGGCCGTATCGGTGAAGAACCGGCCGGCCCGGACCGCGGTCTCGGTGCCGAAACCGCTCGACAGGGTGGGAGAGGTGTACCGGCCACCGGCGACGTTGCACGCCACGATCGGTGCCGCGGTGAGGGGCTGCACGGTCGCACCGAAGAGGATGGAGATGTCGAGACGGGAGTTGTTGTTCGCCCCGTTGGGCCTGGCCGAACAGGAATCCTCGGCGACATCGATGGAGGCCGCGTAGTACCGGTCGGCCGACGCCGTCAGGCCGACGGGCGCGGTGGACTCGATGACCGTCTGGTTCGCCGTCGTCGTCCCTCCCGTCATCGTCAGGGCGGTCACCGCGCGGTTGGCCTGCGACCCGGTGGTACCCGTCGTCGACCCATTGGCCGGTGCCGTGTTGCTCGTGCTGCCGGCGACACCGAGTCGGAACTGGCCGAGGACGTCGGCGAGTCGTCGCACCTGGTTGCGAGGAACGACGTCTGTTGCGGCACCGCAGTAGCCGGTCGACGGGAAGGTCACCGCGTAGTTCAGGATCACGCCGTTGCAGTTCGTGTAATTCAGCCAGAATGCGGCGGCGGTGAAACGGTTGGAGGCGTAGGGGCCGAGCTGGGCCGGGGTGGTGCTCGCCTCGAAGTCCTCGAGCCAGAGCTGCGCCGGAGCCTCTGGGACACCTGCGGCGAAGAGCGAGACGTCGGTCGGTGCCGCCGACCGGTTCTCCGCGTCCGGCGGTGACTCCTGCTCGGGCTCGTCGGCGGGCCCTGGCTCCTCGGCCGGTTCGGGCTCCTGCGCGCCGGGTGCCGGTTGCTCGGTCACCGGCGACGGGTCTGCATCGTCCGGCGTCGGCGGCGTCTCTGCGGGGGTTTCTGTGGGGACCGGGGCTTCGGCGGGTGGCTGGGTCTCCGACGGCGTCGGTTCCGCTGACGGCACATCGAGGGGTGTGGGCGTCGCCGCCGAGGCGCCCGGAGCGAAGAAGAGTCCGACCGTCATGGCCAACACGACCCCGTGCGTCACCAGCGGGAAGCCGCGGTGACGCCGCGCTGGTGAGCTGCGCGCGGCTGCGTGTGAGCGCGCGCGAAAGAGACGGTCGTGAGGCATGGCACATCCTGGGAAGGGCGACGTCTCCAGGACGTCGCTGGCGAGATAGCGGCTCCTGCGGTCCGGCCCAGGTGCGCTCGATCAGCGAAACGCATGCATCCGCCCGAGGCGGGATGTGCGTGGTTGAGAGAATCGGACAGGGAGACCTGCGGTCCCAGAGCGTGGAATGAGATTCTCTACTCGGCCCCCCGCCTTAGTTTGAGCGTACAAATACCTCACATGTCGGTCAAGAGCTCGCCTGTCCTCATTTTGGCCCACATATGGGGGTCAAAATGAGCTGTCTGCCGATTGGTCCGCGCGGTCGGTCGAGGGTGAGCGGGGAGGTCCCGGATGGGTCATGAACCCGCGAATTGCGTCACGGTGTCCCACGCGAGCTTCACGATGAGGATGGACAGCGTCACCAGGAAGACGATGCGCACGAAGCCGCTTCCGCGTTTCGTCGCCATACGGGCGCCGATGAACCCGCCGGTGATGTTCATGACGGCCATGGCGAGACCGAGCGCGAGCAGGACCTCGCCGTGCACCCCGTACACGACGAGGGCGGCGAGGTTCGTGGTGAGGTTGGCGATCTTCGCGTTCACGCTGGCCTGCAGGAAGCCGTAGCCGAGCACGCCGACGATGAGGATGACGAAGAACGAACCCGTTCCCGGTCCGAGGATGCCGTCATAGAAGCCCACCAGCAGGCCGATCATCGCCGCCCGCCAGGCGACGGCGGTGGCGCGCTCATGGCGGGGTTCGTGGTGCAGGCCCATGGTCGGCTTGAACAGGGTGTACAGCGCCACGGCGATCACGGCGACGAGCACGACGGGCGTCAACACGTCGCGAGGGACGTACCGCGAGAGGGCGGCACCGACGGTCGACCCGGCGTAGGCCCCGGCGACGAGAGGCACCAGTAGCGCGAGCCGCACCCTGATCTTGCGCAGGTACACCCAGCTCGCCGACAGGGTGCCGAAGAACGACGACAGCTTGTTCGTGCCCAGGATGAACGGGGTCGCGACGTCGTTCGGAACGGCGATGACGAGCGCGGGCAGCTGGATCAGCCCGCCGCCGCCGACGACCGCGTCGACCCAGCCGGCCACTCCGGCCGCAACGAGGAGGAGGATGAGCGCGGCCACCGAGACGGGGAGCCATTCGGCGATCAGCGGTCCATCGAGCACAGTCGCCCAGCCTAATCCTCAGGGTGACGATCCAGAGCACTGACATCGAACGGGGTCTTCGAGGGTTCAGACGATCCCGATGCATTCACATCTGCTTATATGTACAGATGAACGAGGATCTCGAACCTGCGGCCGAGTTGTTCAAGGCGCTGTCCTCCTCCTCGCGGTTGCGGTTGCTGCGCATCCTGGCCGGCGGCACATCCACGGTCGGCCAACTCGCCGAACAGAGCCAGTTGTCGCAGCCGTTGGTCTCGCAGCACCTGCGGACGCTGCGCTCGGCCGGCCTCGTCTCGGTGCAGCGGATCGGTCGAGAGGCGCACTACGACGTCGCTGACGTGCACGTCTCGCACATCGTCGACGATGCCGTGCAGCACGCGCTCGAGGGATAGCGAGAACCACTATCGTTTAGGTGCATGTATTGCAATTCGCTTATGAGTGAGATGTACTGGTCAAGCGTCGCCGTCCATCGCGACACCTCATCTCCTCCTTCGAAAGGCAACCATGAGCACGACTGACATCCACGCCGAGCACTCCGTCCACGAGCACGAGCACGGAACGGATTGCGGCCACGAGGCCGTCCAGCACGACGACCACACCGACTACGTGCACGGCACGCAACATCACGCTCTGCACGACGGTCACTACGACGAGCACGAGAGTGTCGCCGAGCACACCGTCGCCGACCACGAGCACGGTGCGGCGTGCGGTCACGACGCCGTCGACCACGACGGTCACGTCGACTACCTCCACGACGGCCACCAGCACGCCGCGCACGGCGAGCACTACGACGAGCACTGAGTCTCGTCCGATCCTCGTGTGAGGACATCACGCGGGATTCGAGCGGTGGGCGTCCGGCCCTGAGGACAAGCGCGGTTCCCGGGTGCACCGCGTGCCGGCTCGGGCTAGCATCGTGCCGTGGAATACCGCGAGATCGCCGGGGTCGTCTCGGCAGACGGAATGGCCGTGGCGGGCTGGATCGGGCAGGACCGCTACCGGGTCGGCGTCGACGAGTGGCAGTACGGCGGAGACGGGATGCTCAGCACCCTGCACGCCGACGTCGGCCCCACCCGGTGGATGCATGCCACGCGGACATCGGATCGCACCTGGCGCGTCGCCACTCCCTCCGGCTCGTTCGAGCTGCGGTGGCGGACCGACATCGCCCCGCACCTGTTCGAGCTCGTCGGGGCGGTCCTCTTCGGACGCGTCGAGGGGGTTCCTGGCGGGGCGCTCGTCGTGCCGCCACAGATGCCGGTGGCCGAGGCCGTGTTCGTGCTCTGGGTGGCGAACCACCTCGTGCGGGCCGCGCAGGCCGGAGCCATCGCCATGACTGCCGCCGTGAACGCCGTCAACGCCGTGAACACGGCGAACACCGTGGCCATGATCTCCCGGTTCTGAGTGAACGGATCGCGCCGTACGCGATGGTCGGAAGCCGTCGTAAGCGGTTGACGTCGACCACGCCTTCAGGAGCCCGTTTGGCGGCCCCTTCGCGCGGGGATTCGCCTAGTGATCGAGGTTCGTCGGCAGGTCGAGGTTGCGGAACGTGGAACTGTCATCGAAGGTCCCGTCGCCCGGACCCGGTCGTCCGGAGTGGTACAGGACGAAGCCGCAGATGAGGGCGAGCGGTCCGAGCGAGAGCCCCGCTGGTGCGAACCCCTCTGAGACCGGGATGCCGAAGGCGAACTGCGGGATCGACGCGAGGATGAGCGCGATTCCCGCGCCGATGCACCATCGTCCGGCCGTGCGGTGACGGCGTTGCTTCCGGTTCATGCGTGACACGCTATCGCCACAGCCGCTGTCGGACCAGCGTCACGGTGGTGTCCCGAGTGCTGCGGCGTTCCTCGTGGCCGCTGGGTCGGAGGACCGGCGCCCGGTCAGGCTGGGGCGACCGGCTGCTGGAGCTCGGTGACCGACACCGTGTCAGCGTCAGGCATCCCGTGACCTCGGTCGGATGCGCGTGAGCGAGTGACGTGACCGTCGATGCACAGCCGGTCGAGGATGGCGACGAACCGTCGCGCCGCGCTCGTCGGATCTCTCTTGACGTCGTCGACCATCGTCGTCATCATTCGAAAGCGACCGACGGTAACGGACCGCCGGCACCCTCGAGAGAGACGGCCCCGATGTCCACCATGATCTTCGTCAATCTTCCCGTCAGCGACCTGGACCGGTCACGCGTGTTCTTCGAGGCACTCGGCTACTCGATCAATGAGGGGTTCAGCGACGAGAACGCCATCAGCGTGGTCATCAGCGACACGATCACGGCGATGCTGCTCACGCGGGAGTTCTTCGCGGAGTTCACGAGCAAGTCGATCATCGACGCCACCACCTCCTCTGAGGTGCAGCTCGCGCTCAGCGCTGAGAGCAGAGCCGACGTCGATTCGATGTTCGAGCGGGCCATCGCGAGCGGGGCGACGCCTGCCGGCGAACAAGACCATGGCTTCATGTACTCGAAGAGCTTCGACGACCTCGACGGCCACCACTGGGACTTCGTCTGGATGGACCCGGAGGCGGCCGCCGGCGGTGCGCCGGAGATGACCGTCGAGGAGATGCGGGCGAACACGACGCACAGCTGAGCGCGTCGGGGGAGGCGTCGCCGTCGGCCGCATCACCGAGCAGGGGTCTACGTCGAACTCCCGCACGGGAATTGGAGCGGATGACGGGAATCGAACCCGCGCTATCAGCTTGGGAAGCTGAAGTTCTACCATTGAACTACATCCGCGTGGCGCCGGAGCGTCCTGAGTAATCGTACATGACCCGGCGGTGCTCCGTATGGACTCGGGCCTCGCCCCCTCCCGGTACCTGAGCTTGTCGAAGGGAGGAGGGCCCTCGTATGCCCTTCGACAGGCTCAGGGACCGGAGGTGGCCAGGGACCGGAGGTGGCCAGGGACCGGAGGTGGCCAGGGACCGGAGATGGCCAGGGACCGGAGGTGGCCAGGGACCGGAGGTGGCCAGGGACCGGAGATGGCCTGGGACCGGAGATGGCCAGGGACCGGAGATGGCCAGGGACCGGGACGGGATGGCCCGGCGGATCGGGATGGGTTCTGCTGGTCCCTGAGCCTGTCGAAGGGTGGGGTGTGGTCGTGTGCCCTTCGACAGGCTCAGGGACCGGGGTTCGGCTCAGGGACCGGGGATAGCCCGGGACCGGGGTTCGGCTCAGGGGCCGCAGCTAGGCTGGTTCACCGTTCCCCGAGTGGGACGGGATCGAGGGTGTGACGTGAAGCGCAGTGCAGGTGTCGTCGTGGCCGGCCTCGCCACCGTTGCGGTCGCGGGGTTCGGGGTCGCGAGCGCGATGGTCGCCCGACGCGTCATCGGGGCCGGACGAGTGCACTACAGCGAGGTGTTGCCGACCTCGTCGCGCACGACCGTGCGGCTCGAACGGAACGCTGCCACCGCGCTGCCGGGACGGTATGGGCTCGAGTTCGACGACGGCTCGCGGGTCATCGTCGGACCGGTGATCGGCCGCGAGACGACCGACGGGTCCGTGATGCGAGCGGTCGTCAACGGCCAGGTTCCCGCCGGGGCTACCCGTGCGCGGTTCACCGGGGCGGCTGTGACACCCGCGGACCTCGGGGTGGACGAGGCGCGCGTGCCGAGGTCACCGTCAGGGGCATGGCGGTTCGACGGCGATGCCGACAGCGCCTCACCTGACAACACCTGGGTCGTGCACACCCACGGGCTCGGGGCCTCGCCACTCGCGACGCTCCGCTCCGTGCAGGCCGTGCAGCGCGCGGGACTACCGTCGCTCGTCGCCTGCCTCGGGTCCGCGTTCGCCGAGCGTCGCTCCGGGGCTGACGCCACGGATGTGAACCGCGTCGTGGCGGCCATCGACGACGCCGTGGCGCTCGGTGCTCGACGGGTGATCGTCTGCGGCTGGTCCTACGGCGCCGCCCTGAGCCTCGCGGCGGCACGCGAGCGACCAGAGGTGGTGCAGGGCGCGATCCTCATCTCGCCGATGCTCGGCCTCAGCGAGACGGTGCTCCATGCGGCTGCGGTCGCCGGGGTGCCGCGGGCGCTCGTGCACTCGGCGCTCGCCGTGCTCTCGACGCCGGTGCTGGCGCGATCCGCCGGGGTGCGCGGCGCGGTTCCGGTCCGCGCGCTGTCCGCCGGGCCGATCGACGACCTGCCGACGCTCGCGATCCACTCGCCCGGCGACACGACGATCCCCGTGGAGCTCACGCGGGCCGTTGCTCGCAGCTCACCCTCATTCGAGCTCGTCGAGGTCGACGCTGCGCCGCACGGCTTGGAGTGGAACGTCGCGCCGGAGGCGTTCGAAGCGGCTGTGCGGGAGTGGCTCGAAGCGCGCTGATCGGGTGAGGCTCGGTCCCTGAGCGAGGTGCTCCTCGGTCCCTGAGCTTGTCGAAGGGCGGGGTGTGTCCGCGGTGCCCTTCGACAGGCTCAGGGACCGGAGGGTTGGGGGAGCGGGTCGCTGTCGGTTGGGTGCGTGGTGCCCTTCGACAGGCTCAGGGACCGGGGTGGTTGGGGGGTGCGGGTCGCAGCCGGTTGGGTGCGTGGTGCCCTTCGACAGGCTCAGGGACCGGGAGTCAGCTCGTGTAGCGGTAGCGGGCGCCGGTGTGCTCCTCGGGGAGACGGTCACCACGGCCGTGGAGCTTGTGGCGCAGGCTGCCCTCGACGTACTCCTCGGGGTAAGCGCCACGACGACGCAGCTCGGGGATGACGAACTCGACGATGTCCTCGAAGGTGCCGGGCGTGATCGCGTAGGCGAGGTTGAAGCCGTCGACGTCGGTCTCCTCCACCCACTCCTGCAGGGTGTCGGCGATCTCCGACGCACTGCCGACGATCCGCGGACCGAGCCCACCGATCGCCCCCATGCGCGCGATGTCCTTCACCTTGAACTCGCCACCCTCTTCGTTGGCCGCCTGGTAGTTGGCGACCGCCGACTGGATGGCGTTGCTCTTCACGTTGCCGATCGGCTCCTCCGGGTCGTACTGCGACAGGTCGATGCCCATCCAGCCCGACATGAACACGAGCGCACCCTCCTGCGACGCGTACTGCAGGTAGTCCTCGTGCTTCGCCTGGGCCTTCTCGCTCGTCTCGTCGGTGATGATCGTCAGCAGCGTGTAGATCTTCGCCGAGTACCGGTCGCGACCGGCGGCCTCCAGGGCGTCGCGGATGCGGCCGACCGTCGCCTTCAAGCCCGCCTTCGTCGACGCACCGACGAAGATCGCCTCCGCGTTGCCGGCGGCGAACCGGATGCCGCGCGGCGACGCACCGGCCTGGTAGATGACCGGCGTCCGCTGCGTGGACGGCTCGGACAGGTGGATGCCGGGCACCGTGTAGTGCTTGCCGAAGTGCCCGATCTCGTGGACCTTCGTCGGGTCGGTGAACACGCCCGTCTCGCGGTCGCGCACGACGGCGTCGTCCTCCCACGAGCCCTCCCACAGCTTGTAGAGGACCTCGAGGTACTCGTCGGCGACGTCGTACCGCTCGTCGTGCTCGAGCTGGTCGTCGTGCCCCATGTTGCGCGCCGCACTCGGCAGGTAGCCGGTGACGACGTTCCAACCGACCCGCCCCTTCGTCAGGTGGTCGAGCGTTGACATGCGTCGCGCGAACGGGTACGGGTGCTCGTACGCGGTGCCGGCCGTGACGCCGAAGCCGAGGTGCTTCGTCACCGCGGCCATCGCCGACACGAGCAGGATCGGGTCGTTCACCGGCACCTGTGCGCCGTTGCGGATCGCGGCCTCGTTGCTGTCGCCGTAGACGTCGTAGGTGCCGAGGACGTCGGCGATGAAGATGCCGTCGAAGTTGCCGCGCTCGAGCAGCTGCGCCAGGTCCGTCCAGTAGGAGAGGTCCTTGTAGGTGCTCGAGCGGTCGTCTGGGTGGCGCCACATCCCCGACGCCTGGTGGGCGACGCAGTTCATGTCGAAGGCGTTGAATCGGATCTGTCGGGTCATACGCACGATCCTGCATTACGAGTCCCGGACGTCGCCTGGCAATCGGCCCCTCGCGTAACAGGGCGTCATCTAGGCCCCGGACATCACCTCTGCGACGTGTCCTCCGCTGCGATCGCCTCGGCGTACTCCTCGTCGCTGAGGGCGCCGACCGTCGAGTGCCGGCGTCCGTACCCGAGGTAGAGCGCCGCGCCGACGAGCATCCAGACGAGGAACACGATCCAGGTCGTCCCGCCGAGCGACACCATGAGCCCGAGGCACATGACGATGCCGAGCGCGGGGACCACCGGGAACAGCGGGACGGAGTAGCTGCGGTCGAGGTCGGGGCGTAGGCGACGCAGCAGGATGACCGAGAGGTTCACGAGGGCGAACGCGAACAGTGTGCCGATGCTCGTGGCGTCGGCGAGTTCGCCGAGGGGGATGAGGGCGGCGACCACCGCGACGACCGCACCGACGATGACGGTCCCGGCGACGGGCGTCCCGCTGCGGCGACCGACGCGCGAGAACACCCGCGGCACCATGCCGTCCTGCGCCATCCGGTACAGGATGCGCGTCTGCCCGTAGTAGACGGTGAGCACGACGCTCGCGATCGCGATGACCGCGCCGATGGAGAAGAAGAGCGCGACGATCGGCTGCCCGGTGATCTCGGTGAGGATGCCGACGAACGCGGACTCGTCGTCCGCGAAGGCGGTCCACGGGCGGGCACCGATCGCGGCGATGGCGACCAGGATGTAGACGGCGGTGACGATCACCATCGACAGGATGATCGCGCGCGGCAGGTCGCGACGCGGGTTCGTCGCCTCATCGCCGGCGGTCGATGCCGCATCGAACCCGATGTAGGAGAAGAACAGCCGGCTGGAGGCTGCCGCGACACCGGCGACACCCATGGGTGCGAGCGGTTCGAAGTTGCCGAGGGAGAACGCCGAGAACGCGATGACGACGAAGACGAGCAGCACGGCGAGCTTCACGAACACCATGATCGTGTTCGCCCAGGCGCTGTCCTTCGCGCCGCGGACGAGCAGCAGCATCGCGAGCAGGACGAGGGCCGCGGCCGGCAGGTTGATCAGCCCGTCGGCGACGCCGATCGGGTTCGCGAGTGCCGGCGGCAGTCCCAGGCCGAAGACCGCGAGCGCTTCGTTCACGTACTGCCCGGCGCCGACGGCGACCGCGGCGACGGAAACGCCGTACTCGAGGACGAGGCACCACCCGCACACCCAGGCGACGCCCTCACCCATGGTCGCGTAGGCGTAGGAGTAGCTGGATCCGGAGACCGGCACCGACCCGGCCATCTCGGCGTAGGACAGGGCCGACAGGAGTGCTGCGAGTCCGGCGACCGCGAACGCGATCCAGACGGCGGGTCCGGCGAGCGGGACGGCGGTGCCGAGGACGACGAAGATCCCGGTGCCGAGCGTCGCGCCGACGCTGATCATCGTGAGCTGCCAGACGCCGAGCGATCGGCGGAGCGACGTCTCCGACTCGGCGGGATCCGTCCCGAGTCGGACGAGCGGCATGCGCCTGCGCAGCTGCGCGAGGAGCGGGAGTCGGCGGTTGGTCACGGGTATCCATGGTAACCGTGGGCGCGAGGATCGTCCGGCGCGCTCGCACTCACCCGGTCTCGGCGAGCTCGGGTCTCGTCTCGTGTCGTCGGCCGTCGGGTGTGGTCCAGGTGAGGATGCCGCCGGGGTGGTGCTCGAGGTTCCAACCCGGCAGGTGTTTCAGTCGGTGATGATGTCGGCAGAGACAGGCCAGGTTGTCGACCGCTGTCGTGCCGCCGTCCTGCCAGGCGATCGAGTGGTCGAGGTCGCAGTTCCGGGCGGCTCGTCCGCAGCCCGGAGCCCGACACGTGGTGTCTCGCAGACGGACGGCACGCGCCAGGTCGGCCGGGACCCGGTACTGCTCGCGTCCGACGGACACGACGGCTCCCGTTTCCGGTTGGGTGAGGATGCGGGTCATCGAGGGCGCGGTGACCGCGAGTCGGGCGGCGGTGTCGGGGTCGATCGGGCCGTAGCCGTCGAGCACGCCGGGTTCGTCGGTGACGCCGAGGGTGGACAGTGCCGGGACGGTCATCTGGACGGTGGCCCGGATGCGGCCCTCGATGCCGACGGGCTCGGCGAGCAGGGGGTCGGCCCCGGCGGCGACCGCCTCCTCCGCGATCCTGGCGGCGTCGTCGAGCGGTGCGGAACCGGGGAGCCACGTGAACGTCCCGGTCGTCTCCGGGTCGACCGGGATGGGACCTGTGTCGTCGCTCACCGTGCCGGCGACGGCGAGCGACGCGAGGGTGTCGGCGCGCAGCTGTGCGAGCGTGCGAGTGTCGCCGGCGATCCGCGCCGGGACCGCGACGGCGTCGAGGCGGTTCCTGATCGCGTGTGCCAACGGGGCCGTGGTGAACAGGTGCAGCCAGGCCATGCCGTCGGCCGCAGCCTCGAGCTCGACGCGGCGGTCGGTGATCGAGCGCGTGCGTCGGGCGGTGATCGATTCGGGATGCAGCCGTTCCCGAACGACCCTGGCGCGCTGCCGGAGGCGTGCTGTCGTCGATCGGAGAGCGACGGGCAGCACCTGCTCCAGGAACACCGCGTGGCCTTCCACCGGGACGTCGCGCAGCTGGTCGGTGATCGCGCGGGCGTGACCGCCGCTGATGGAACCGTGCGCGAGGGCCTCGAGCACGGCGGGTGCGTGGTGGACGAGTGCCTCGGCGTCGCCGACCCGTGCCTGGAGCGTCGGCTCGGACATCCTCGTGGCGATCGCGAGCGACGCGCACATCGACCGCCTCGCGAGATCGCGGGCGTCGGTCGAGGTGGTGCTCGTGGAGACGAGCGCTGACGCTGTGGCGTCGGCGTATGAGAAGGCCTCGGCCAGCAGCTGCGCCTCCTCGGCGTCGAGCGCCGCGCGGCGCCTGGAGAGATCGACGAAGCGGTCGGTGAACGACGCCATCCGAGCAGCGAAGGCATCGCTCGGATGCTCCGGATGCCCCTCGCGCTCGAGCGCCTCGGGGCCCTGGATCATGGCGGTCTCGGTCATGACCCCAGTCCACCATGGACCACTGACATTCGAGATGATCACGAGGATCCCGGCCGTGAGGACGAGTCCGCGGCCTCGCACAGGCGACTGCGGAACGCCAGGGCGAGACCGCGGTCACCGGTGGCTCGTACGATGAGCGGGTGGGTATGCGTTCGCTGCTGAGTCAGCTGGCCGGGGGAGTCCGAGGAGCGGCGCCGGAGGGTGTCGACGAGCAGGCGGTCGTCCGCCTCAACGCCGAACGGCCCGTGCGCGAGGTGCTCGAATTGGCAGGCCGGATCGGTGAGTCGATGCTCGCGCTCGGGGCCGCAGCGGCCGAGGTCACCGACGCCATCCGTCGGGTCTGCCGCGCGTTCGACCTCGAATGCCAGGTCGACCTCACCTTCACCTCCATCCTCATCGCGCACGACGGGTCCGAGCGGTCACCTGGGGTCACGGTGCTGCGCGTCGTGCGTTCACCCGCAGCAGACTTCGACCGGCTCGCGAAGGTCGTCGTGGTCGCCGAGGGGATCACCCGTCGCTCCGAGCCGATCATGACCGTCACCGACGTCGCCCGCGACGAGGAGGCGGACGTGCTCGACGAACTGCACGCCCGCCTCGGCACCGCCCATCGCGACCTCGACCGCATCCTCACCGCCCGTCGCACCTACCGTCGCGGCTTCATCACCGTGCTGCTGTCGACCATGGCCGCGGCCGTCGCCGTCCTCCTCGGCGGCGGCGTGGTCTCGATGCTGCTCGCCGCAGCCACCACGGCACTCATCGACAGCGCGTTCCGGGCCCTGAACGTCTGGAAGCTGCCCGTTTTCTTCCTCCAACTCACCGGAGCGGCCATCGCCACGACGGTCGCCGTCCTCATCTCCATCCTCAGCCCCTACGTCCCGGCGGACCTCTCCGCGCTGCCCCCAGCCCTCATCGTGGCGTCCGGCATCGTCGTCCTCCTCGCCGGCGCTTCACTCGTCGGGGCGGCCGACGACGCGATCAACGGGTTCCCGGTCACCGCAAGCGGACGCCTCGTCGAGGTGATGCTCCTCACCATCGGGATCGTCGTCGGCATCGGTGGGGTGCTCGACCTCGCCCGACGACTCGGCATCTCGCTCGTCCTCTTCGACCTCCCCGTGAGCCCCTGGCCGGTCGCCGTGCAGATCGTCGGAGCGGCCGTCGCCTCGGCAGCCTGGGCGATGGCCTCGTACGCGGCCCTCCGCGCGGCGTTCTTCGCGGGCGTGACCGGCGCCATCGCGTTCTCGGTGTTCGTGTTCGTCTCCGGCAGCGGCGTCGCCCCGGCGGCGGCCAGTGCGCTCGCCGCACTCGTGATCGGGTTCGCTGCGGAGGCGCTCGGCCCGCGGCTGCGGATCCCGGCGATCATCCTGACGATCTGTGGGATCGTCCCACTGCTGCCCGGGCTCGCGATCTACCGCGGCATGCTCGCCCTCGTGAACGGCGAGCAGGGCTCGGAGGGCTTCGAGCAGCTCCTGCAGGCGGGGCTCACCGGCCTCGCGCTCGCCGCGGGCGTCACCTTCGGCGAGATCCTCGCGCGCCGCTCGGGTGTCTCCGGCCGCGTGCTGTTGCCCGGGTACATCCGGCGCTCCAAGCGCCACCCGCGCTGAGTAGCCCCGGTCGCTGAGTGCACCCGGTCACTTCTGAGCGGTCCCGGTCACTGAGCTTGTCGAAGTGCGCCCTTCGACAAGCTCAGGGACCGGGTCGGTGTTGCTCAGGGACCGGGTCGGTGTTGTGCTCAGGGACCGGTAGGTGAAGGCGTCCGCTGCCGGGCCTGGGGCTTCGCCGCGGACGTCAGGAACGACGCCAGGACGACGACGGCGAGCACGACGATCATCGCGCCGCGCAGACCGAAATGCTCCCCGAGGAACCCGAGCAGCGGCGGCCCGACGAGGAACGCGACATAGCCGGCCGAGGCCACCGCCCCGACGGTCGTCGTCGGATCGTCGCTCTCACCCGCCGCGGAGAGGGTCACGGGGAAGCCGAGGGCCGCACCGAGCCCCCAGAGCAGGACCGCGAGCCCCGCGACGAGGACGCTGTCGGAGAAGACGACGAGCGCGATCCCGACCGCCGACACCAGCGCGCTCACCCGCAGCACGTTGGCCTTCCCGAAGCGGGCGAGGAGCGGTTCACCGGCGAAACGACCGATCGTCATGGCGAGAGCGAACCCGGCGAAGACGATCGATCCGACGGCCGCCGTGGTGCCGTGCCCGTCGACCATGATGAGCGGCAACCAGTCGCCGGCGGCGCCCTCCGCCAGCGCGAGGGCGAGCACGATGAGTCCGAGGAAGATCACACGCTGCTGTCGCCACACCGCGAGCTGCGCGCGGATGCCGGGGGAGCCGATCCCCGTGTCCGTCTGACGTCCCGTGTCGGCCGGGATCTTCGGGATCGCCCACAGCAGCGCCGCGAGGGCCAC
This sequence comes from Plantibacter sp. MCCC 1A11337, assembly GCF_013349365.1. NCBI lineage: Bacteria > Bacillati > Actinomycetota > Actinomycetes > Micrococcales > Microbacteriaceae > Plantibacter > Plantibacter sp. MCCC 1A11337. The sequence goes on from NZ_JABJWX010000002.1 coordinate 741,038, forward strand.
GGCCACGACGATCAGCAGGTGGATGGTCACGGGGAAGGCGATCGCCGTGAGCGCGATGCCGGCGACGGATCCGATGACGGAGCCGAGGCTGTAGCAGCCGTGGAGCACGGGCAGGATGGACCGTCCGGACAGCTGCTCGATCGTCGCACCCTCGATGTTGATCGCGATCTCTGCAAGGCCGAAACCGAGGCCGATGCCGACCAGCCCGACGAACACGCCCAAGCCTTGGCCGGCACCCGCCATGAGGGCGAGGAGGGCGAGCCCCGTGACGAAGGCGGTACCACCGATGAGGATCGGGCGTCGGGCGCCGAAGCGGCGGACGAACGCCGCCGAGGACAGGACGCCCGTCATCGAACCGATCGAGATGCCGAAGAGGATGAGCCCCATCTCGGCGGTGCTCGCATGCACGAGGTCGCGGACAGCGGGCGTCCGGACGATGAAGGATGACAGGCCGACCCCGAGGGTCAGCATGAAGACGAAGATCGCCCCGCGCCGCCGCCGAAGAGGGGCGGACAGCGCGGGGCGGGGGTTCGCCTGACCGGCGCGAGCACTCATGCTCCGAGCCTAGAGGCGGTGGGAGTGCTGATTGGCAGGAATCAGATGATCAGCCCGAGGGGTTCTCGACGGGATCGCCCTCGGCGTCGGTCCCCGTCTCGGGATCGACCTCCTCGGGCTTCGTCACGGCCTGCTCGATGTCGTCGTCGTGTGCGCGCTGCGCGTCCGACTCGGGTCCGTTATTCGACATCGCCACGCCATCCCTGACCGGTCTGACCTTCGGTCTCGACGAGCTGCTTGAAGTTGCCGAGGTCCTTCTTCACCGCATGTCCGGCCACACCGACGGCGGAACCGAGGTGCTCGAGGAGGCCCTTGGGCTCCCAGTCCAGCTGCACGGTGACGCGCGTCTTGGCGTCCTCCAGGCGGTGGAAGGTGACGACGCCGGCGTGGTCCGCCTCGCCGCCCGTGCTGTTCCAGGCGACGCGCTCGTCCGGGTGCTGCTCGGTGATCTCCGCTTCGAAGGTGCGGGTCTGGCCGGCGACGCTCACCGTCCACTCGGTGAGCGTGTCGGTGACCTGCGTGATCGACTCGACCTCGTCGAGGAACTTCGGGAAGTCCTCGAAGCGGGTCCACTGGTTGTAGGCGACGGAGACGGGAACGTCCACGTCGATGGTTTCGATGATCTGCGTCATGGGCGCCATCCTCTCTGGTGCTGCGGTACCTGCACGGGTCTCGTCCGGAAAACCCGGACGCGACTGCGACGGTACGCGTGCAAGCTGCGATTCCGGGGGCATGGCCACAGGCGCTGCAACCTGTTACCCTGCCCGTCGCGACGCGTGCCCTCGCTCAGAGTTGGAAGCGGTACCCCATGCCGGCCTCGGTGAGCAGATGGCGGGGGGTGGCCGGCTCCGGCTCGAGCTTCTTCCGCAGCTGCGCGATGTAGAGGCGCAGGTAGCCGGTGTCGGTCACGTGCGTCGGACCCCAGATCTCCGTGAGCAGCATCTGCCGGGTCACGAGCTTGCCGGCGTTCCGGATCAGCAGCTCGAGCACCTGCCACTCCGTCGGCGTCAGGCGGACGGTGACCGGGGTCGCACCAGCGATCTGGCTGGTGACCTGCTTCGCGGCGAGGTCGACCACGATGTCGCCGAACCGCACGGTGGGTTCGGCCTCGGCACCGGGGACCCGTCGGGTGAGCGCGCGGACCCTGGCGAGCAGTTCGTCGATCGCGAACGGCTTCGTCACGTAGTCGTCGGCTCCGGCGTCGAGCGCCTCGACCTTGTCCGTCGAGCCGGCACGACCGGACACCACGAGGATCGGCGCGTCGGTCCAGCCGCGGAGGCCCTCGATCACCTGCCGCCCGTCGAGCCCGGGCATGCCGAGGTCGAGCAGGTACAGGTCGGGGCGGTGCGTCGTCGCGGCGTTGAGCGCAGCGGTGCCGTCCTCGGCCGTGATGATCTCGTAGCCGCGGGCGGTGAGCGTGATGCGCAGGGCCCGGAGGATCTGCGGGTCGTCGTCGGCGATGAGGATCTTCATCGAGCGCTCCCCTCCTGATCACGTGCCGCCGGCAGCGACACCACCATGGTGAGACCCCCACCCGGCGTGTCCTCCGGTTCGAGTGTGCCACCCATCCCCTCGACGAAGCCCTTCGACAGCGCGAGCCCCAGGCCGAGACCGGTGAGGTTGTCGGTGTCGCCGAGCCGCTGGAAGGGGACGAACACGTCCTCCCGCCGGTCGGGTGCGATGCCCGGGCCGTGATCCACGATGCGGATCTCGACGGCGTCGCGGAACCCGCTCGTCGCGATCCGGACGGGGGTGTCGTCGGGACTGAAACGCTGCGCGTTCGTCAGGAGGTTCACGATGACCCGCTGGAGGAGGCCGGCGTCCGCGAGGACGGGTGGCAGCTCGGGTGCGAGATCGAGCTCGGCGTCGTGCGGGCCGATGCCGAGCTCGTCGAAGGCCGGCAGGATCGCGTCCTCGACGTCGATCGGTGCGACGGTCACGGCGAGGACACCGGCCTGGAGGCGACTGACGTCGAGCAGGTTGGTGACGAGGGCCGCGAGCGTGCGCAGGCTGTCGTCCGCGGTTTCGAGGAGGTCGCGGCGGTCCGCCGTGGTGAGTTCGACGTCGGTCGCGCGCAGTCCGGTGACGGCGGCGGTCGCGGCGGCGAGGGGGCGCCGGAGGTCGTGACTGACCGCCGAGAGCAGCGCGCTCCGCACCCGGTCGGTCGCGGCCAGCGGGCCGACCTCCTGGGCGGTGGCGCGCAGATCGGTGTGCTCGAGCGAGGCGTCGAGCTGCGCCGCGATGACGGCGAGCAGGCGGCGGTCGGAGGCGGCGAGCACGCCACCGTGCAGTTCGAGCACCGCGCGGGTGCCGATCGGGACGCTCGTGAAGTCGCCGCCGCGGGTCGGTTCGCCGTCGACCGCGAGGACCTGCTCACCCGCGACGAGGCGCACCCCGGCGAGCGAGAAGGACTCACGGGTCCGGCTGACGAGTGCCTGCAGGGCACCCTCGCCGCGGAGCACGCTGCCCGCGACCGTCGCGAGCAGCTCGGACTCCGCGGCCGCGCGCCTGGCCGTGCGAGCCCGCCGGGCCGAGAGGTCGACGACCCCGCTCACGATCACCGCGATGACGACGTAGAGCACGAGCGCCACGAGGTGCGCCGGGTCGTCGATGGTCACGGTGTAGAGCGGTTGGACGAAGACGAAGTCGAGCGTGACCCCGGACAGGACGGCCGCGAACACCGCCGGCCAGAACCCGCCGACGAGCGCGACGAGCACGACGAGGAGCTGGTAGGACAGCACCTCGCTCGTGATCGACTCCTCGGTGCGGGCGAGGTGGAGGAGCCAGGTGACGAGCGGCCCGCCGATGAGCGCGAGCGCGAAGCCCGCGATGTGGCGCCGTGCGCTCAGGGCGCCGCCGAGCTTCGGCAGTCGGAACCGGCCGCCCGCCGCCTCGTGGTTGACGATGTGGACGTCGATGTTGCCCGACTCGCGGATGACCGTGTTGCCGATGCCGGGCCCCGTGACCGCGGCGGACAGGCGACTGCGCCGGCTGACGCCGATGACGAGCTGCGTCGCGTTCGCCGCCTTCGCGAAGTCCACGAGCGCACGAGGCACGTCGTCGCCGACGACCTGGTGGAAGGTGCCGCCGAGGGTGTCGACGAGCGCTCGCTGCTGCGCGAGTGCGCCGGGGTTCGCGGTGCGGAGGCCGTCCTGCGTCGTCACATGCACCGCGATGAGTTCACCACCGGAGGAGCGGGCTGCGATCCGGGCGCCGCGCCGGAGCAGGGTCTCGCCCTCCGGTCCGCCGGTGAGGGCCACGACGACCCGCTCACGCGCCTCCCAGGTGCTGTCGATGCCGTGTTCGGCGCGGTAGTCGCGGAGGGCGGAATCGACCTCGTCGGCCAGCCACAGCAGCGCCAACTCGCGCAGTGCCGTGAGGTTGCCGAGGCGGAAGTAGTTGGACAGTGCGGCGTCGATCCGTTCGGCCGGGTAGACCCGGCCGCCGGCGAGCCGGTCGCGGAGGGCCTGTGGAGCGAGGTCGATGAGTTCGATCTGGTCGGCCGCCCGCAGCACGGCGTCAGGGATCGTCTCCCGCTGCGGCACCCCGGTGATCTGCCGGACGACGTCGTTGAGCGACTCGATGTGCTGGATGTTCACCGTCGAGAGCACGGAGACACCGGCGGCGAGCAGGGCCTCCACGTCCTGCCAGCGCTTGTCGTTCGTTGAACCGGGGGCGTTCGTGTGGGCCAGTTCGTCCACGAGCGCGAGTCCGGGGCGGCGCGCGAGGACGGCCTCGAGGTCCATCTCGTCGAGCGTCACGCCCCGGTGCTCCACGCCCCGACGCGGCAAGGTCTCGAGCCCCTCCGTCAGGGCGGCGGTCGCGGCCCGGCCGTGGGTCTCGACGACCGCGACGACCACGTCGACGCCCTCCGCGGCGAGACGGTGACCCTCCTCGAGCATCGCGTACGTCTTGCCGACGCCGGGGGCCGCGCCGAGGAGCACCCGGAGTCGTCCGCGCTGCATGGGTTATCCGTTCAGTCGGGCCACGGCGAGGTTGAGCTGCAGGACGTTGACCGTGGACTCCCCAAGGTAGCCGAGGTCGGGGCCCTGCGTCAGGCGCTCGACGAGGGCACGGACCTCACCCTCGTCGAGGCCGCGCTCGGCGGCGACGCGGGGCACCTGCAGCAGTGCGTAGGCCGGGCTGATGTGCGGGTCGAGGCCGGACGCGGAGGCCGTCAGCGCGTCGGCGGGGATGCTCGACGGATCGACGTCCTCGAAGGCGGCGATGGCCGCGCGGCGCTCCTCGATCGATGCGACGAGGTCGGTGTTCTCCGGCCCGAGGTTGCTGCCGCTCGACGCGCCACCGTCGTAGCCGTCGCCGGCCGCCGACGGACGCGACTGGAACCACTGTGGCAGCGGCTTGCCGTCGGCGTCGGTGAACGACTGCCCGATGAGCGCCGAGCCGACCGTCTCGCCACCCTCGGTGACGGCGGATCCGTTCGCCTGCCAGGACATCGTCGCCTGCCCGATGCCGGTGACGATGAGGGGGTAGCCGACGCCGAGGACGACGGTGAGGGCGAGCATGGCCCTGATGGCGACCCAGTACTGGGCGATGCCGCTGCGGGAGGCACTCATGATGATCTGTCTGCTTTCGTGTGCTGGGTGGGGCTAGAAGCCGGGGATCAGGGTGACGACGAGGTCGATGAGCTTGATGCCGATGAACGGCGCGATCACGCCACCGAGCCCGTAGATCAAGAGGTTCCGGCTGAGGACCTTCGAGGCGCTGAGCGGTCGGTACTTCACGCCACGGAGGGCCAGCGGGATCAGGACCACGATGATGATCGCGTTGAAGATGATCGCCGAGAGGATCGCCGATGCGGGGGAGTGCAGCTGCATGATGTTGAGCAGAGCGAGCCCCGGGAACACCCCGGCGAACATGGCCGGGATGATCGCGAAGTACTTGGCGACGTCGTTCGCGATCGAGAACGTCGTGAGCGCACCTCGCGTGATGAGCAGCTGCTTGCCGATCCGGACGATGTCGATGAGCTTCGTCGGGTCGGAGTCGAGGTCGACCATGTTGCCGGCCTCCTTCGCAGCGGAGGTGCCCGTGTTCATCGCGACACCGACGTCGGCCTGCGCGAGCGCCGGAGCGTCGTTCGTCCCGTCACCGGTCATCGCGACGAGGTTGCCGCCCTCCTGCTCCTTGCGGATGAGCTCGAGCTTCTGCTCGGGCGTCGCCTCGGCCAGGAAGTCGTCGACCCCGGCCTCGGCGGCGATCGCCTTGGCGGTGAGGGGGTTGTCACCCGTGATCATGACCGTGCGGATGCCCATGGCGCGCAGCTCGGCGAACCGCTCCGCGATGCCGGCCTTCACGACGTCCTTCAGGCGGACGACGCCGAGCACCCGCGCGGTGCCGGTGGTGTCGGTCTGTGCGACGACGAGCGGGGTGCCGCCGCCGGCGGACACCGCCTCGACGTGCTCCTGGAGCTCGGCGCGGTTCGCCTCGGCGAGGGATCCGAACGACTCCACCCAGGCCAGTACCGCTGAGCCGGCACCCTTGCGGATCTGCACGCCGTCCGGCTGGTCGAGGCCGCTCATGCGGGTCTGCGCGGTGAACGGGACGATCTCGCCAGCCCCGGACCCGTCCAGGTGGATGCCACGCTCGGCCGCGAGGTCGACGATCGACTTGCCCTCGGGCGTCGGGTCGCTGAGCGAGGACCGGGCGGCGGCCTGCGCGAGCTCCTCCGGCGTGACACCGCGGAGGGCGATGAACTCGACCGCCTGCCGGTTGCCGTAGGTGATGGTGCCGGTCTTGTCGAGCAGCAGGGTCGTGACGTCGCCGGCGGCCTCGACCGCACGGCCGGACATCGCGAGCACGTTGCGCTGCACGAGTCGGTCCATGCCGGCGATGCCGATGGCCGAGAGCAGGGCGCCGATGGTCGTCGGGATGAGGCAGACGAGCAGGGCGATGAGGACCGGGACGCTGACGGGAGCCGCCGCATAGGAGGCGATCGGGTTGAGCGTCAGCGCCACGACCACGAACACGATCGACAGGCTCGCGAGCAGGATGTTGAGCGCGATCTCGTTCGGCGTCTTCTGCCGCGCCGCGCCCTCGACGAGGCCGATCATGCGGTCGACGAAGGTCTCGCCGGGCTTCGAGGTGATGCGGACGACGATGCGGTCGGACAGCACGCGGGTTCCGCCCGTGACGGCACTGCGGTCGCCGCCGGACTCGCGGACGACCGGGGCCGACTCGCCCGTGATCGCCGACTCGTCGACCGAGGCGATGCCCCAGACGATGTCGCCGTCGCCCGGGACGAGCTCGCCGGCGGTCACCACGACGACGTCGCCGAGGGTGAGGTCCGCCGAGGAGACCTGGCCGATGGCGGCGTGCTCCGCGGACGGATCAGCCGAGGCGTCGTAGGCCGTGACCTGGTTCGCCATGGTCGAGGTGCGCGTCTTGCGGAGGCTGTCGGCCTGCGCCTTGCCGCGGCCCTCTGCCACGGACTCCGCGAGGTTGGCGAAGACGACCGTGAGCCACAGCCAGATCGCGATGCCCCAGGTGAACGACGCCGGCACGGCCGACCCGCCGGACTCCTGCGCACCACCGAGGAACGGTTCGGCGATCGCGAGGACGGTCGTCAGTGCCGCCCCGACCTCGACGATGAACATGACCGGGTTCTTGACCATGAGCCGCGGGTCGAGTTTGCGGAAGGCGCCCGGGGTCGCGGCGAGCAGCTGTGCCGGACCGAAGGCGGCCTTCGCGGGCTCGTGGTGGTGGTCCTGCTCCTGCTCGGGTTCCGCCTGGGCGGGAAGCGTGTGCGTGGTGGACATGGTTATGACAGCCCTTCCGCCAGGGGGCCTGGCGCGAGTACGGGGAAGGAGGTGGGTGCGGTGATGATCACGGCGTGTGCGTCGTGGACGTGGCTCATGACAGCCCTTCCGCCAGAGGACCCAGCGCGAGTACGGGGAAGTACGTGAGTGCGGTGATGATCACAGCGACACCGGTGAGGAGGCCGACGAACTGCGGCCGGTTGGTCGGGAGCGTTCCGGCGGTCGACGGCACCCGGTCCTGCGCGGCCAGCGAACCGGCGAGCGCGAGGACGAGCACGATCGGGACGAAGCGGCCGAGGAGCATCGCGACACCGAGCGCCGTGTTGAACCACGGGGTGTTCGCCGTGAGACCGGCGAACGCGGAACCGTTGTTGTTCGACGCGGAGGTGAAGGCGTAGAGGACCTCGGACAGGCCGTGGAGGCCCGGGTTCCAGATCGACGTCGTCTCCACATCCGAACGGACGCCGGGGATCGCGAAGCTCAGTGCGGTGCCGGCGAGCACGAGCGTCGGCGTCACGAGGATGTACAGGCTCGCGAGCTTGATCTCCCGTGGGCCGATCTTCTTGCCGAGGTACTCCGGGGTCCGGCCGACGAGCAGCCCACCGATGAACACGGCGATGACGGCGAGCACGAGCATGCCGTACAGGCCTGAGCCGACGCCGCCGGGGGCGATCTCGCCGAGCATCATGTTGATCATCGGCATCATGCCGCCGAGTGCCGTGTAGGAGTCGTGCATCGAGTTGACGGCACCCGTCGAGGTGAGCGTCGAGGTCGAGCCGAACAGCGTCGAGGCGAAGACGCCGAAACGCTGCTCCTTGCCCTCCATCGCGCCGCCGGCGGCCATCGGTGCCGCTCCGAGGCCGCGGGCTTCGAGCGCCGTGAGGATCGAGAACGAGGCGAGGAAGATGACGCCCATGACCGCGAGGATCGTGTAGCCCTGCTTGTGGTCGCCGACCATGCGGCCGAAGGTGCGCGGGAGGGAGAACGGGATCGCGAGCATGAGGATGTTCTGGACGAGGCTCGTCCACGCGGTCGGGTTCTCGAAGGGGTGCGCGGAGTTCGCGTTGAAGAACCCGCCGCCGTTCGTGCCGAGGAGTTTGATGGCCTCCTGCGAGGCGACCGGTCCGCCGGGGATGGTCTGCGTCGCGCCCGTGATGGTCGTGACGTCGGTGAAGCCGTTGAGGTTCTGGATGGTCCCGCCCGCGATCAGCACGACCGCCATGACGACGGAGAGCGGCAGCAGCACGCGGAGGGTGCCACGGGTGAGGTCGACCCAGAAGTTGCCGATGGTGCCGCTGCGGCGACTCGCGAACCCGCGGACGAGGGCGATCGCGACGGCGATGCCGACGGCGGCGGAGACGAAGTTCTGCACCGCGAGGCCCGTGAGCTGCACGGTGTAGCCCATCGTGACTTCGGGGGAGTACGACTGCCAGTTGGTGTTGGCGACGAACGACGCGGCCGTGTTGAACGACAGTCCCTCGGGGACGGCGGGGAGGCCGAGTGCGAAGGGGAGGACGGCCTGCGCACGCTGGAGGGCGTAGACGAGGAGGACGCCGACGAGCGAGAAGGCGAGCACCCCGCGGAGGTAGGCCTGCCAGGTCTGCTCGGAGCGGGCGTCGACACCGATCACGCGGTAGAAGCCCCGCTCGACGGCGAAGTCCTTGCCGGAGGTGTACACGCGGGCGAGGTACTCGCCGAGTGGACGGTAGAGCAGCACGAGGACCAGGACGAGGGTCGAGACCTGCAGGATCGCGAAGAGGGTCTGCATCAGAACCTCTCGGGTTTCACGAGCGCGTACACGAGGTACACGACGGCGGCGACGGCCAGGACGGCGGCGAGGAGTTCGAAGACGATCACAGTCTCTCCACTCCCCGGGCGACGAGGCCGACCAGAGCGAACACGGCGATGACGCCGAGCACGTAGACGAGGTCGAGCAAGAGGACTCCAGTGGGTGCGTGGTGCGGGTGCGTGGTGCGGTGTCCCGTTCGGGACAGCTCAGAGCCAACACCCGTCAGCGACCTCCGACGGCGGTCCTCACGGTTTCCATACGCCTTCCGCGTGGATCCTCACGACCTCCCTACGGGGTGCTCCTCCTCAGGCCGCCGTCCTACCCTCCTGCTCAGCTCCCGAGCGTGTGGGCGTGATCCGGCACGTACCGGTACCGTTCGCGCGCGGGTCGGTCGTACCCGTCGGCGCCCGGCCGCTCGGGGATGTCGATCGGCTCGGGGGCGCGCTGCTCGTAGGGGATCTGAGAGAGCAGGTGCGAGATCGCGTTCAACCGGGACGCCCGCTTGTCGTCGCTCTCGATCGTCCACCAGGGGGCGTCCGCGTGGTCCGTGGCCTCGAACATCTCGTCCTTGGCGCGCGAGTAGTCCTCCCAGCGGGTGATCGACTGGAGGTCCGTGTCGGACAGCTTCCAGCGGCGCATCGGGTCGTCGAGGCGCGAGCGGAACCGTTGCTCCTGGACCTCGTCGGAGACCGAGAACCAGTACTTGACGAGGATGATGCCGTCCTCGACGAGCATGCGCTCGAACACGGGAGTCTGGCGGAGGAACCGCCGGTACTGCTCCGGAGTGCAGTAGTCCATCACCCGCTCGACGCCGGCACGGTTGTACCAGGAGCGGTCGAACAGCACGATCTCGCCCGCGGTCGGCAGGTGCTGGATGTACCGCTGGAAGTACCATTGGCCGCGCTCCTGCTCACCGGGGGTCGGCAGCGCGGCGACCCGCGCCGAACGCGGGTTCAGATATTGGACGATGCGCTTGATCGCGCCGCCCTTACCCGCGGCGTCGCGGCCCTCGAAGACCACGACGACTCGCGCGCCGGTCTCGATCACCCAGCGCTGCATCGCGACCAGTTCGATCTGCAGCCGTTCCAGCTCCGCTTCGTAGCGGTCCTTCCGGATGCGTTTGGGCGGCTTGGTCCGGTTCGGAGTCTTCGACATGCTGTGTGTTCCCGCCCGTCCCCGCGAGGACTGGTTCGACGCCTGACCGGCGCGGTGGTGCAGTGCTCGGTGCCCGCCCCGGCGGAGCGGGCACTCGCACCCAGCCTGCGCCCGCCGGAGGATTCCCGTCGGGTGTGTCATCCGCGTGCCGACAGGCGTATAGTCACGCGCGCGCTGTCCTAGGCTTGGACGTCGGGGGCGTCGAGGGGATCTGGTCGGTGGAACTGCGGTGGCTGACGGCGCCCGAACACGAGGTCGCCGCGGCGATGGCGGACGAGCGTCGTTCTGGCCGGTCCAAGTGGGTGCCCACCGGGCGGAGAGTGCTCTTCCACCTCTACTTCAGTCTCGTCCTCTGGTACCTCGCGATCGCCCTCGTCTCGGTCGGAGTCAGCGTCGACGAGCACCACGACGGTCGCGTCGAGATCGATGACGTCGTCGGGCTGGTCGTCGCCGTGCTCGTCCTCGTGGGTCTCCTCGTCGGGGCCTGGTTCCTGTACCGCTGGTCGCGACGTCCGCCGTCCCCGAAGGCAGGCCTCGCCGAGTGGCGGACCCACCTGACGGCCGTGGCGAACGGATTCGGGGAGGAGCCGAAAGGACGGGCGATGTTCTCCTCGCTCATCACCACGACGGGGAAGTACAACAACGCCTTCATCACCACGCCGGGGCCGCAGCTGTCGTCCCACCCGCGGTTCGTCGGCGACCGGGTCGAGTTCGGCAACCTCGTCGACGACGTGAAGCGGTCGCGGGACTGGCACTACCTGACCGTGCAGCTACCGGCCCCGCTCCCGCACCTCCTGCTCGACGCGACGACGAACGACACCGTCCGCAGCGACCTGCCGCCGGGCCTCGACCGGGGTCTGCGTATCTCCCTCGAGGGCGACTTCGACCGGTGGTTCCGCGTCTACGCACCGTCCGGCTACGGAACGGACGCGCGATACGTGCTGACCCCCGACGTGATGTCGTCGCTCGTCAGCACCGCGGCGTACTACAACGTGGAGATGGTCGACGATCGGGTCGTCTTCTTCAGTAAGCCGGCCGCCGACTTCTCGTACGCCGCCCCCTGGGTCGCCGTCGACGCGATCCTCAGCGACCTCGTCCCGCGTCTCATCACGAGGGCTGAGCGGTACCGCGACGAACGGGTGGCGGGACAGGACGCGGAGAGCGTCCTCGAGGCGGCACGGGACGCCATGGAGGCTGAGCAGGTCTGGACCCGGAAGGAGACGGTCGTCGGCGAGGAGGGTCGTCGCCTCACGGTGCGGGCGCGCTTCCATGCGATCTGGGTGGCCGTCGGTGCGGTCAGCTGGCTCGTCACCCGCACGCTGCTGTACTTCATCCCGGGCGCCTTCGCCTTCGCAGGGTTGATGTCCGTGATCGACGGGCGCTAGCCGCAACCGAGTCGCCCGAATCTGCTCGGATCCACTCCGAGACCGGACAGATCCTGGCGACTCAGCGTGCAGGTCGCGGAACATCCGGCGAGGCATTCGCGTTCACGACGGTGTGACCACCACCCTGACCGCTCCCGCAGGGCCCGCGACCGACACCTTCGATCGCGCGCTCGCGAGCTTGGAGTGGACGATCCACGGCACCGACCGCGACCGCCTCGCCGCGAACGTTCCGCTGCGGCGGCCGCACGCGGCATCCGGCTTCGTCTACCTCTCCAGCGGCCGCGTCCGCCTCACGGCCGCCGACGGCACCCGCGACCTCGACGCCGGGGACCTCGTCTTCTTCCCTCGCGCCCACGCCACGACGGTGGTCGCGCTCGAGGACGCCGAGCTGCTCGACGTCGCGTTCACCCCGCCCGGTCAACGCCAGCAGGTGGCGGAGACGCTGCCCGAGCACCTGTACGTCGCAGATTTCGCCGGGCAGGAGCCCTCGATGGTGGCGCTCCTGGAAGGTATGGGCTGCCCGCAGGCGGCTGGTCGTCCGCGGCCGGGCGACAGCGTTATCTGCAGCCGCATCGCGACCACGATCGTGTCGGCCGCGCTGCGCACCTGGAACGAGGCCGGCTGCGCACCGGAGCGCTGGTTGCAGCGCATCGGCGACCCGCACATCGGTGCGGTCCTCGACGCCCTGCACGCCGAACCTGGGCGACCGTGGACCTTCGAGACGCTCGCCCGCATAGCCATGATGTCGCGGTCGGCGTTCGCCGAACGGTTCCGCGAGGTCGTCGGGCACACACCGCGCGCCTACCTCACGACCGTTCGCATGGAGACGGCGAAGGGGCTCATCCTCACGGGCGACGCGTCCGTGGCCGAGCTCGCCGGTGCCCTCGGCTACGTGTCGGAAGACGGGTTCGCGCGCGCCTTCCAGCGGTACACGGGCCTGACGCCCGCCCGTTGGCGTGCCGAGGCGGCGCTCGCCGCGTAGGTGCTCGGCCGGGCGGCCTTCGGCTTCACCGCGCGGTGCGCGCCGACCCGAAGACGATGCCACCGATGATCGCGGAGATCGCCGCGACCGTGAGCGCCGGGACGATGCCGACCGCGTCGACGAGCAGCCCACCCGCTCCGGCGCCGACGGTGATCGCGAGCTGGAACCCCGCGACGACGAGTCCGCCGCCGGACTCCATGCGGTCCGGCACGAGGCGACCCATCCACGTGCTCAGGGTCGTGAGCCAGGCGCCGAAGCCCATGCCCCAGGTGGTGATCGCGATGGTCACGATCCACGGCTGCCCCGGGAACAGGGTCACGAGTGCGATCGAGACGCCGATGAAGGCCGGGACGACGAAGCGCAGAGCCGCGAGGTGGCGGTCGACGAGGAGTCCGATCACGAAGTTGCCGACCACGCCGCCGAGGCCGAACGCCGCGAGGAGGACGGCCACACCGGCCGCGTCGAGGTCCGGCACCCGCTCGATCGCGAGCCGGATGTAGGTGAAGGCGATGAAGTGGCCGAGGACGGTCAGGATGTGCCCCGTGAGGCCGACGCGGATGCCAGGGACCCGGAGCGTGTCGACGAGCGACCGCAGACCGCCGCTGGACGGTGCCGGGGCGACGGGCGGGAGCACGAGCCGCAGTGCGACGGCCACCACCGCAGTGATGACCGCGACACCGGCGAAGATGAGGCGCCAGTCCATGACCGAACCGAGGTAGGTGCCCACCGGGACACCGGCGACCGTCGCGACGGTGGTGCCGGTGTTCACGAGCATGATCGCCCGACCGAGGTGGTGCGGAGCGGACAACCGGGCGGCGATCGCGATCGACATCGCCCAGAAGGCGCCGAGGGCCGCACCGAGTAGGAGGCGGGCGATGAGCAGCATCACGAAGTCGGCGGAGATCGCGACGAGCGCGCTCGACACCGCGGCGGCCGCTGCGAGCAGGACGAGCAGGAGGCGGCGGTCGAGCCGCGGGACGAGGATGCCGATCGTCGGTGCGGTGAGGAAGCCGATGAACGCCGTCGCGGTGACGGCCTGGCCCGCCTGGCCCTCGGTGATCCCGAGCGAGGCTGCCATCGACGGCAGCAGGCTCGGCGGCAGGAACTCGGCGAGCACGAGCACGAAGCTCGTCGCCATCATGACGGCGACGGCCGCCCATGCGGTCCGCGTGCGAGGGGCGGCGGACGCGGCTGTGTTCGTCGTGGGGACCGAGCCCGTTCGTGGAGCATCGAGCTTCTCGCCTGTCGTCATGCCTCAAGCCTGCCCGAGACGAAGCGGTCGCATCCGACCTCCCGTCCACTCGAGCCGACCGCCAGTCCACCGGAGGCGCCGTGCCCTGCCGAGAGTCGCCTGAGACCATGGTCAACAAGTTGCACTCAGTGCATCGGTGCACGTAATGTACCCACGTGTCCACCACCGCCCCCGCCGAGGATCGACGCGCCGCCCTCCGCGCGCGCCACCATCGGGCGATCCTCGACGCCGCCCGCGTCATGATCGCGGAGCAGGGCATCGCGGGGTTCAACGTCGACGTCATCGCCGAGCGCGCTGACGTCTCGCGCCGCACGGTGTTCAACCACTTCTCCTCGATCGACGACCTCGTCACCACCTCCTGCACGGAGGAGCTGGCCGTCGTGATCGAGAGCTTCCGGTCCGCCGTCAACGCACGACCGGCAGGCCCCGGGTCGCGCGTGTCGATGTTCGAGGACGTCGCCGCAGCGCTCCGCACGACCGACATCCCCCGCGTCATCGCCTTCCTCTGGAACGCGCTCGGCGGCTTCGCACCCGACGACTCGCGCCCGCAGCAGCTCTTCCAGGCCACCTTCTCCCGCACCACCCAGGAACTCGCCCACGAACTGGCCGAGCGCAACACCGACGTCGACGAACTCGAGGCCGGCTTCCTGGTGTCCTCCCTCATGCACGGTGTCGAAGTGCTCGCCCACCACTGGATCGCGAGCACCGGCGCCACCACGGACGATGAAGCCCGTGCCCTCTGGACCGACCTGCTGGAACGGCTCATCGCGAGCGTCCGCACCGGCTACGCGTCCACGCACTGACCCGCTTCCCGTTCCGTCCCCGCACACGACACCTGCACCACCTCCCGAAGAATCGAGACTCCCTTGGCTGAACTGCTGTATCGCCTCGGACGCTTCTCCGCGCGTCGCGCGTGGGCCGTCCTCATCTCCTGGATCGTGATCCTCGGCATCTCGGTCGGCGCGTTCCTCGCCTTCGGCGGCACCCTCTCGAGCGCCGTCACCATCCCGGGCACGCCGACCGCGAAGGTCACCGACCAGCTCGAGGAGTCGTTCCCGAGCGCGTCCGGCGGCACCGGGGCGATGGTGTTCCACACGAAGGACGGCGACGCCTTCACCGACAGCCAGAAGACCGCCATCGGCGAGCTGCTCGACGAGACGGCCGACCTGAAGGGCGTCGACACCACGGTCAACCCCTTCGAGACGCAGGAGACGATCGCCGACCAGGCGAAGCAGATCTCCGACGGCAAGACGCAGATCGACGACGGCCGCACCCAGCTGACCGACGGCCAGACGCAGCTCGACGCCGGACAGCAGCAGCTGACCGACGCGCAGACCCAGCTGAGCGCCGCGCTCGCCCAGGCGCAGCAGGCCGCCGGCGGCACGCTCCCGGCCGCCGCACAGGCCCAGTTCGACGCCCAGCAGACCGCCATCACGCAGCAGCAGACGGCGCTCGACGCCCAGCAGGCCACCATCACCGAGAACCTCGCGAAGCTCGACGAGCAGAGCACGAAGCTCGAGCTCTCCTCCCAGCTCCTCGACCTCTCCTCGGGCATCCGCACCGTCTCCACCGACGACACCACAGCGGTCGCGAACGTCGTCTTCGACAAGCGTCAGCAGGAGGTCACGCCGGAGACGAAGCAGTCGGTCATCGACCAGGTGAAGGAGGACGTCCCGTCGGGCGTCGAGGTCGAGTTCTCGAACGAGCTCGCGCAGAGCCTGCCGCAGCTGTTCGGCGTGGGTGAGGCGATCGGTCTCATCATCGCGGCGATCACGCTGCTCGTCATGCTCGGCACGGTCATCGCCGCATCGCTCCCGCTCGTCTCCGCGATCGTCGGCGTCGGTGTCGGCGTCACCGCGTCGCTCTCGCTCTCGGGTGTCGTCGACATGCTGTCGATCACGCCGGTACTCGGCGTCATGCTCGGGCTCGCGGTCGGCATCGACTACTCGCTGTTCATCCTCAACCGACACCGCAAGCAGCTGCTCGCGGGCGTCGAGCTGCACGAGTCCATCGGGCTCGCGAACGGCACCTCCGGGAACGCCGTCGTCTTCGCCGGATCGACCGTCCTCGTCGCGCTGCTGGCGCTCAACGTCACGGGGATCCCCTTCCTCGGCCTGATGGGTACCGTCGGCGCGATCTGCGTCGCCGTCGCGATCCTGCTCGCGGTCACCTTGACGCCCGCCCTGCTGTCGCTGCTCGGCCTCCGCATCCTCAGCCGGAAGGCACGCGGCACTATCGGCACGCCGCGTCCGGACGCCGTCCCGACCAAGCCCATGGGCACGCTGCGCGCCGTCGGCACGCTCGTCGCCGGACTCGTCGTGCTCGGCGTCGTCGCGATCCCCGCGCTCGACATGCGCCTCGGCCTGCCGGACGGCAGCTCGGAAGCCGTCGACTCGACGCAGTACCAGTCCTACACGCTCATCGAGGACAAGTTCGGTGCCGGCGTCAACGGGCCGCTACTCGTCGTCGCCACGCTGCCCGACGCCGCCACCGACGAGGAGGTCCTCGAGGAGCAGGTGCGGATCGGCCAGGAGATCGCCGACCAGGACGACGTGAAGGCCGTCGCACCGGTGGGCGCCTCGGACGATAACTCCGTGCTCGCCTTCCAGGTGATCCCGAAGGAGGGCCCGAACGCGGTCTCCACGGAGCAGCTCGTCCGCGACCTGCGCGACCTCTCGCCGCTGTCGGGTGACGTCGAGCTCGGCGTGGCCGGCAGTGCGAGCGGCAACATCGACGTCTCGAAGCAGCTGTCCGACGCCCTCCCGCTCTACCTGGCGCTCGTGGTCGGCCTGTCGCTGATCATCATGATCCTCGTGTTCCGCTCGATCCTCGTGCCGCTCACCGCGACGCTCGGCTTCATGCTGTCGCTCGCGGCGACCTTCGGTGGCATCACGGCGATCTTCCAGTGGGGCTGGCTCGGACCGGTGTTCGGCGTGCACGACCCGGGACCCATCCTGAGCTTCCTGCCGACGATCCTGATCGGCATCCTCTTCGGGCTCGCGATGGACTACCAGCTGTTCCTCGTGTCCGGCATGCGCGAGGCGTTCGCCCACGGTGCCCCGGCGCGCCTGGCGGTCCAGCGCGGGCTGCACGCCGGCCGCACGGTCGTCGTGGCGGCGGCGATCATCATGATCTCCGTCTTCGGCGGGTTCATCTTCTCCCACTCGGCGATGATCCGGTCGATCGGGTTCGGTCTCGCGTTCGGTGTGCTCGTCGACGCGTTCGTCGTCCGCATGCTCCTCATCCCGGCGGTCATGCACCTGCTCGGGAAGAGCGCCTGGTGGATCCCGAAGTGGCTCGACCGCATCCTCCCGAACGTCGACGTCGAGGGTGCAGCGCTCGAGCGCAGCCACCCGCATGACACGGGTTCGGTCGCGACCGCCCCGTCGAGCGGCGAGCCGCGGAACGCGGTCGACGGCGCGGAGACGGCGGCCCTCGGAGCCGGCGTGACCGCGGGGACGGCCGCACACGTGGCCGCGCCGTCGAGTGAGCTGACCCGCCGGGAGGCGGCAGCCGCCGCCGAGCGGACGCACCCCGCGCACGTGCTCACGACGGACCCCGACCCGGCCGACCAGCAGGTCTCCCGGGTGGAGCCCGGGCTCGACGTCGTCGTGCACCCTGCGACCGCCGGTGTACAGCGCGTGGCCGTCGGTGCCTACGTCATCGCGGTCGACGCCGACAACGGCACCGCGGTCGTCGAGCCGCCCGTCGGTGGCGTCGTGGTCGTCCGCGCGCCGAGGTAGCGCGAGCGGTCCGGTCCCTGAGCGACCTACTCGGTCCCTGAGCCTGTCCGGGTGTCCGGTCCCTGAGCCCCCCATCCGGTCCCTGAGCCTGTCGAAGGGCTGGTCGGTCCCTGAGCCCCCATCCGGTCCCTGAGCTTGTCGAAGGGCGGGGTTTCTCCGGGTGCATTTCGACAGGCTCAATGACCGGGGTGGGGCTCGACGACCGGCCTGCTCGGTCCCTGAGCGACCTACTCGGTCCCTGAGCCTGTCGAAGGGCGGGGTTGTCGGGGTGCATTTCGACAGGCTCAATGACCGGGTTGGGCTCGACGACCGGGTTAGGGGAGGCGGCCGGTGGTCGCCTCTCCGCTACGGCTGCAGGCGGTCCACGATCCAGCCACCGTCGGCCGCGAGGTAGCGGAGGCGCCGGTGCATGCGGTCGCGGCTGGCGTGCCAGAACTCGACCATGTCGGGGACCAGCCGGAACCCGACCCAGGTGGCCGGGCGGGGGACATCGTCGCCCTCGCGCTCGAGCAGCTCGTTGGCCCGCGCGATGAGGGCGTCGAGGGTCTCCTCCGGGCCGTCGCGGAACGGCGTCGACTGGTGGGCGACCGCCGTCGCCGCTCGCGACTTGGGCGAGCGGTCGGCGAACAGCGCGTCGGACTCCTCGTCGCTCAACTGCTCGACGCGGCCCTCGAAGCGGAGCTGCTGCATCGTCTCGCGCCAGTACACCTGAAGGGCGGCGCTCGGGTTCTCGGCGAGCTGCCCGCCCTTCCGGCTCTCGGTCGAGGAGCCGAAGATCAGGCCGCGATCGTCGAGGGTCTTCACATCGACGGTGCGCGCGCTCACGACGCCCACCGAGGTGGCGGTCGCGAGGGTCATCGACCGGGGTTCGCTGACGTCCCGCTCGATCGCTGCGGCGAGCCACTGCTGAGCGAGCAGCATGGGCTCGGCGGGCGGGGTCTCGAACTCGGGCAGCTGCAGGGTGTCGTCTCCGGAGAGGGATTCGGCGCTCATGTCGCGAGCCTACCCGCGTTGCCCTCGGTACCGACGACTGGGGCGTCGGCACAGTCTCCTCCGGAACCGTGGTGTCCGGGCACATGGTGCCCGGACAGGCCGCGGGCTAGCCTCGAAACGCCCGCCAGGGCGCACCTCCGAGAGAGTGGGTACCGCATGCCGTACACCGACACCGACGACGTCTCGATCTACTACGAGGTGGAGGGCGACCCCGCCCACCCGGTGATCGTGCTCATCGCCGGCGGCGGCGCGCAGCTGCTCACCTGGCGCGATCCGTTCCGGAGAATGCTCGTGGACGAAGGCTTCCGGGTCGTGCGGTTCGACAACCGCGACGTCGGCTTCTCGCAGCGGTTCGGCGGCGAGACCGACCTCGACGGCGGGTACTCGCTCGGCGACATGGGCGACGACGTCCTGCGGGTGCTCGACCACCTCGGGGTCGAACAGGCGCACCTCGTCGGGCACTCGATGGGCGGCATGATGGCGCAGATGGTCGCTCTCGACCACCCGGAGCGCGTGCTGAGCCTCGGCCTGCTGTCCACGATCCCCGGCCAGGACCCGCGCTACATCCTGCACGGCGAGCGGCCCGAGCTGCTCGTCGAGCCGGTGCGATACACCCGGGAGGAGTCCGTCGCCGCGATGGCGGAGCTCGCCGCACCCGTGCCCGGCGCGCGCTACCAGCCGGACACCGCCTGGGAGGTGTGGGCGACAGGTGAGGCCTACGATCGTGGCTACGCGCCAGAGGGCTTCAGCCGGCAGTGGGCGGCGCTCCTGCGTGCGCCGGAGCGACTCGAGCGACTCCGCGACGTGACCGTACCGACGCTCGTGCTCCACGGTCGCGAGGACGACGTCCTGCACTGGTCCTCCGCCGTGGACATCGCTCAGGCGATGCCGGCGGCCGAGCTCCACGTCCTCCCCGGCATGGGGCATCTCATCCCCGCCGAGCTCTGGCCGACGCTCGCCGCCGGCATCGTCCGGGTGGCGAGGAGTTCGTCCGGCCGTTGAGCTTGGCCGGGTGGTGCTCGCAGGCCCTTCGACAGGCTCAGGGAGCGGGGTGGCTTCGTCCGGTCATCGAGCTTGTCGAAATGCAGCACGGGGGACGTGTCGCTGACGGGAGGGTTGTTCGTGGGCCCTTCGACAGGCTCAGGGACCGGGGGTTGAGGCAGGGACCGCGGGCTCGGGGAGGGCTGCCCTTCGACAGACTCAGGGACCGGGGACCGGGGACCGGGGACCGGGGGCCGGGGGACCGGGGCTATGGCGTGCCGATGAGGCGCACCCGGCAGGCGAGTTCCGCGGCGAAGCGGACGTCGGGGTCGGCGAGGTCGAGTTCGAGCGACTGCTCGATGCGCCGGATCCGGTAGTTCACCGCGTTCGGGTGCAGGTTCAGTTCCGCTCCGGCACGCGCCAGCGAGTTCCGATGGCTGAGGTACGCGAGGAGCGTCCGCACCGAGATCGTGGCCCGCTCCGGTCCGAGGGCGTCGAGTGGCGAGAGGATGTCGTCGAGCAGCGTCCGGCTGAGCGGTGAAGCGTAGAAGTCGAGGAGCACCCGCCGCAGCCCGGTGACGTCCGTCGCCTCCATGGTGCCGAAGCGACCACCCGCGATGGCGGCCTCCGCAGCGACCCGCGCCTCGGTCGCCGACTGCCGGAGCCCCGCCGCCCCGCTCTGCGGCGTCCCGAGCCCGACGGTGAACGTCCACTCCGGCCCTGCGATCGTCGCGGCGTGCGCGACGATCCGCTCCATCACGTCGCGCAGGCGCCGCTGGTGGTCGGGTGCGCCGAGCTCCTCCGAGGCGATGACGACGATCTCGTCGCGCCGCATCGCGAGGTGCCACTGCTCCTCGCGCTGGTCGACGAGTTGGAGGGCGAACAGTTCGACGGACGGCGCGAGGACGGTGGGCGCCCGACGGTCGGGATCGCTCGCGTGTTTCGGGGTCAGCCACGCCACCGCGTGCGACAGCTGCAACGGCAGCCCGGCGCGGACCGCGTCCATCGCGAAGCCGTCGATACGGGACGATTCCGCGAAGATCAGCTCGATGATGAGTTCCGCCCGCGAGCGAACCGAACCGAACCGTCCGTGCAGCTCCCGTTGCAGGGCGCGCGAGAGGACGGAGGCGATGACCGGGAGCGCGATCGCCGCCGCCGGGTCGTCACGCTCGGCGTGGACGCGGCCGATCGGGATCTCACCGATGCACACCGCGTCGGGTTCGAGCCAGCTGGCACTCGCATCCTCGACGAGCGTGACCGGCACCCCGAGCGTCGTGCTGGCGACCTCGAGGATCGCCTCCCGCACGCCGACACCCGACGCCTGTTCGGCTTCGGCCGCGGACGCGCTGATCACCCGCTGGATCGCGAACTCGGCGCGCGACATCGCCTCTTCGGCCCCGCCGCGGATGGTGCGGTCCATGAGCACGGCGAGGTCGGAGGCGATGCCCTCGCTCATGATCACCGGCAGACCACCGCGGTCCGCGAGGGCCCGTGAGGTCTCGGCGACCGGGAACGCACCGACGAACACGAGGCCGGCACAGCCCGCGGCGATGGCCCGGCGGATGGCGATGTCGACCTGGTACGGCCTCGGGACGGCGCCGTCGGGGGTCGTCACGATGGCGATGGAGTGCTCGGTCGCGTCGTTCAACTCGTCGAGCGCGAGGATCTCGACGCCGGTGACCGGCACGCCCGCGGGGGCACCGGCGACGCAACGGGCGCCGAGATGCTCGGCTTGGAGGATGACGTCCGCGACGGTGACTTGGGCCATGAGCACATTCTGCCCCGATTGTGTGGGCTGGGGGAACATTGTCGTGTTTCCCGACCCTGCCTACGCTCGGTACATGTCAACGAACCACCCCGCTGCACGCTCCGCAGCGTTGGCCACGCCGATCACCAGCATCACCCTGGCCGACGTGCCGGCGCTCGCCGCAGGATGCGCCATCTTCGGCACCGGAGGCGGCGGCGCGGTGCAGACCCCGCAGCTCGGCGTCGAGATCGCCCTGGAGCGGTTCGGACCGGTCCCCGTCAAACAGGTCGCCGACCTCGACGCGGACGACGTGGTCGTCGCCATGTCCGGCATCGGTGCCCCTTCGGTGGGCTTCGAGATGCTCGGCGCGAGCGGCCAGGCCGAGATCATCGTCGAGGAGATCGAGCGCCTCACGGGCAAGCGCATCACCACGATCATGGCGACGGAGATCGGCGGCAGCAACGGCGTCGGGCCCGTCGGCTGGGCCGCGAGCCTCGGCCTCAGCATCCTCGACGCCGACGGCATGGGGCGCGCCTTCCCGGAAGCGCCGATGACCGCGATGAACGTCGCGAACCTCCCGCCCGGGTACGCGGTCCTCAGCGACGTGATCGGCAACGTCTCGATCCTGCGGCCGGTCAGCCTCGCCTGGCTCGAGCGCCACGCCCGCGCCCTCACCGTGGCCAGCGGAGCGATCTCGATCGGCGCCAACTACGTCATGGACCGCGACACCGTCCGCGGCGCGGTCATCGAGGGCAGCGTCAGTCGCGCCGTGCAGGTCGGGCGACGGCTCCTCACCGCCACCGACCCCGTCGGCGCACTCACGGACGAACTCGGCGCATCCCTCATCACCGGAGGCAAGGTCGTCGACATCGAGCGCCGCACCGAGGGCGGGTTCACCCGCGGCTCCGTCACGGTCGAGGGGATCGGCGAGCACCGCGGTCGCCTCACCCGCGTGGAGATCCAGAACGAGAACCTCGTCGTCATGGAGGACGGAGCGGTCATCGTCAGCGTCCCCGACCTCGTCACGATCGTCGACTCCGAGACGGGCGACGCGATCTCCACCGAGATGCTGCGCTTCGGACAACGGGTGAGCGTCCTCGCCTGGGCGTGCGACCCACTGTGGCGCACCGAGCGCGGCCTCGAACTCGCCGGTCCGCGCGCGTTCGGCTACGACCTCGACTACGAGCCGTTCGGCGTGAGCGCCGACGAGACCATTGGAGCGACCCGATGAGCGCCGGCACCAGCACCGTCACCGACACCTCGGGTGAACTCGCGATCGGCATCGACGTCGGCGGGACCAACACCGACGCCGTCGCGCTCTCGGGCACGGGCGAGGTCGTCTCGTGGACGAAGCAGCCCACCACCCGCGACGTCACCGGCGGCATCCGGGCGGCGCTCGCCGAGGTCCTCGACCAGCTCGGCGACGACCGGGGCCTCGTCACCCGCGTCATGCTCGGCACCACCCACGCGACGAACGCGATCGTCAACCGTCGCGACCTCGGACGCGTCGTCGTCATCCGGCTCGGCTCGCCCGCCGCCACCTCGCTCCCGCCGCTCGCCGGCTGGCCGCGGGAACTGCGCGACGTCGTCCTCGCGGGGAGCATCCTCGCCGGCGGCGGCCACCTCGTCGACGGCTACCCGATCGCCCCGCTCGACCGCGACCTCATCCGCCGGGAGCTCGACGCCCTGGCCGGCACCTTCGACGCGGTCGCCGTCTGCGGCATCTTCAGCCCGTCGTTCCCCGAACAGGAGCTCGAGGTCGAGGCGCTCGTCCAGGACCACGTCGGTGTCGACATCCCGGTGTCGCTGAGCCACGAGATCGGCGCGCTCGGCCTGTTGGAGCGCGAGAACGCGACCGTCCTCAACGCGTCCCTCTACGCCGTCGCCCGCGACGTCACGAACGCGCTCACGACCGTCGTCGCCGAGGAGCGACTCGACGCGACGACCTACTTCGCCCAGAACGACGGCACGCTCATGGCCGTCGAGTACGCGGCGCGCTATCCGGTGCTCACGATCGGCTCCGGACCGGCGAACTCCATCCGCGGTGCCGCGTTCCTCTCCGGTGCCGACAACGCGATCATCATCGACGTCGGCGGCACGACGAGCGACCTCGGCGTGCTCGTCGACCGGTTCCCCCGCGAGTCGACCCTGCCCCGCGAGGTCGGTGGCGTCCGGACGAACTTCCGCATGCCCGACATCCTGAGCGTCGGCCTCGGCGGCGGCACGATCGTCGACACCGCGACCGGTGTCCCGCGGCACGACTCGGTCGGCTACCGGCTCACCGAGGAGGCGCTGCTGTTCGGCGGCACCACCCCGACCCTCACCGACGCGGCCTCGCTCCAGTTCGGCATCGCCGACCGCGAGCTGCCGCCCCTCGACCGCGCGACCCGCCAAGCACTCGAGCACGCGCTCGGCGTCGCCCACGAACGCATCGAGTCCGCCGTCGAGCGCATGTCGCTCGGCCGCACCGGCCTCCCGCTCGTCGTCGTCGGCGGCGGAGGATTCCTCGTCCCGGACGCCGTCCTCGGCGCGAGCGAGGTCCTGCGCCCGGCGCGCGGCAACGTCGCCAACGCCGTGGGCGCGGCCATCGCGCTCGCCGGTGGGCGCTCCGATCAGCTCTGCGACTTCGCCGACCGCGCAGCCGCCATCGAGGAGGCAGGACGCTCCGCGATCGAGAAGGCGATCCAGGCCGGCGCAGACCCGCGCTCGGTCGAGATCGTCGACGTGCTCGAGACCCCCGTCTCGTACGCCACCCGTCCCACCCTGAAGGTCTCCGTGAAGGCGGCGGGTCCGCTCGCCCGCATCGGAACGGCGACCCGACAGCGCATCTGACCCACCCCAGCACCAGCACAGCTCTCCACCAGCACCAGCACGGCACCTCACCCCATCTGATCCGGCCACCCGCGCACCACGGCCACCCGAGTACGAAGGATCCAGCATGAACAGCAAGCGGAAAGCCGCGGCGGCCCTCGCCACCGCGGCCCTCACCGCGGTGGCCCTCACCGCGTGCACCTCCTCGCAATCCTCCGATTCCTCCGGCGAGTACGTCTCCGGCGGCACCTTCGTCACCGCGATGAGCGGCGACCCCGGCAGCCTCGTCCCCATGACGGGTATCAGCCTCGAGGCCCGCGAGATCATCAGCTTCCACTACGAGTCGCTCGTGTACGTCAACGCCGACGGCGAGCTCCTGCCGTGGCTGGCCGAGAGCTGGGAGGAGGACGCGAGCTCCACCTCCATCACCTACACGCTCAAGGACGGCATCACCTGTGCGGACGGCACCCCGTTCACCGCGGAGACCGCCGCGGCGAACATCACCTACAACGCCGACCCGGCCAACGCGACCTTCTACTACGGCGCGCAGGTCTCCGAGCGGATGACCGCGACCGCCGACGGCAACCAGCTCACCGTCACGAGCTCGACGCCCGACCCGTTCATCCTCGCCAACACCGGCACCGTCGAGATGGTCTGCCAGGCCGGCCTCGACGACCCCGACTCCCTCGTCGAGACGATGAACGGCACCGGCCTCTTCACCCTCGACAAGGCGACCCCGGGTTCCAGCTACACCTTCACGAAGCGCGACGACTACACCTGGGGTCCCGAGGACGTCACGAGCGACACCAAGGGCCTGCCGGACACCTTCGAGGTCCGCGTCGTCACCGACCCCGGGACTGCCGCGAACCTGCTGCTCTCCGGTGACGTGAACGCCGCGAGCATCGGCGGCGCCGACCAGGACCGCGTCGAGGCCGCCGGTCTCGGCAGCGAGGGCGTGCGCAACCCGATCGGCGAGATGCTCTTCAACGAGCGTCCCGAGCGTCCCACCTCCGACCCCCTCGTCCGTGAGGCCCTCGTCACCGCGATCGACCGCGAGCAGGTCGGCGAGGTCGTCACCGACGGCACCGCCGAGGAGTCGAAGTCGCTCGTCGTGAAGAGCCCGTACCTCTGCGTCGCCGACGGCCCGCAGTGGACGCTCCCCGAGACGGACGTCGAGAAGTCCGGCGAGCTGCTCGATGAGGCGGGCTGGAAGCTCGGTTCCGATGGCAAGCGGTCGAAGGACGGTGAGCCGCTGACGATCAAGTTCATCTACGACGCGGCCACCCCGAGCCACGCGGCGGCGGCCGAGCTCGTGCAGCAGACCTGGGACGAGCTGGGCGTCACGACCGAGCTGTCGGGCAACGACGCGAACGCCTGGTCCGAGCAGCTGTTCTCGACCTTCGACTGGGACACCGGCTTCGTGCAGATCGCTCCCGGCGGACCGGTCATCGTGAACACCTTCTTCGGTGGCGAGACCCCGGACAAGGGCGGCAACAACTTCATGTTCGTCGACAACCCGGAGTACGACGCGCTCGCCGAGCAGGCCAAGACGGCCAGCCCCGAGGAGACCTGCGACCTCTGGCAGCAGGCGGAGGCGAAGCTCATCGAGCGGACGGACGTGTTCCCGATCGCCGACGCGCAGGACTTCATGTACCTGAACGGCGCCGAGGTCGAGCGGCCGAACTTCATCCGCCCGACGAGCATCCGGATGGTCGGCTGATCATGGCGATCCCCTCGACCGTGACCACCGGGCAGGCCACCGACCCGGCCACGGGCCCCGGCGGCCCGGCGGTCGCGCGTCGAGGGGGTCGTGGCGTCCTCGGCGGACTCTCCCCGCGGACGTCCTTCATCCTCCGACGACTCGGCCGGGTGCTCGTCTCCCTCGCCATCGTCATCGTCGCGACGTTCCTGATCGTGCAGCTCGTGCCGGGCGACCCGGTGCGGGCTGCGCTCGGGAACAGTGCCACGCCGGAACTCGTCGAGCGGACGCGCGCCGACCTCGGCTTGAACGTGCCGGTGCCGGAGCAGTTCGTCAACTACGTCAGCGGACTGTTCCGCGGCGACTTCGGCACGGCGATCGGGTCGCAGCGGCCGGTCGCCGACACGATCGCGCAGCGCTTCCCGGTGACGCTCACCCTCGCGGTCGCGTCCTTCCTCCTCGCGGCGATCGGCGCCTTCCCCATCGGCGTCGCGACCGCGGTGTCCTCGCGCACCGGCCGCCGCCGACTCGCCGACCTCGGCGTCTCGGGTCTGCTCGGCGTGCTGATCGCCATCCCGAGCCTCCTGCTCGCCGTCGGTCTCATCGCCGTGTTCAGCATCGGGCTCAAGGTGCTCCCGGCCGCCGGCTGGGGAGGCTTCGACCAGGCGATCCTGCCGGTGGTGGCCCTCGCGGTCGGCCCGATGGCCTACCTGGCCCGCATCGTGCACGTGGAGATGCTGGCCGTCCTGGAGATGCCGTACATGACCACGGCACGGAGCAAGCGCCTTCCGACACACCTCGTCTACCTCCGGCACGCGCTGCCGAACATGGTGACGTCCACGCTCACGATCGGCGGCATCATCCTCACGGGCATGGTCGCCGGCACCGTGCTCATCGAGACGGTCTTCGCCATCCCCGGTCTCGGGACGAGCATCGTCTCGTCGATCACCTCGAAGGACTACCCGATGATCCAGGGCATCGTGCTCGTGTACGCGATCCTCGTCCTCGGCCTCAACCTCCTCATCGACATCGCGCTCGCGACGATCGATCCGCGCTCCTCGATCACGGAGGGCTGAGCTCATGCGTGCATCCACCCGCTCGAACCGGTCGCCGGTGCTCGACCGCCTCCGCACCCCGCGCGGCCTCACCGGCGCGATCGGCGCGCTCCTCATCATCGTGGTCGCGGTCGTCGGCCCGACCGTCTGGGGGTCCGCCGCAGACACGACGTCCGTCGCCGACCGCCTCGCCGGTGCGAGCCTCGCCCACCCCTTCGGCACCGACGAGCTCGGCCGGGACGTCTTCGCCCGGGTCATGGTCGCCACGCGCGTGTCCGTGCTCCTGACCCTCGGCGCCACGGCGATCTCGTTCGTCGGCGGCGTCGTGCTCGGGGCCGTCGCGACGGTCCTGCCTCGACCGCTCCGCCGACTCGTCACCGCCCTCATCGACATCCTGCTGTCGTTCCCGTGGCTCCTCATGGCGCTGTTCTTCTCGGTGATCTGGGGCGCGAGCGCCACCGGCGCGATGCTCGCCGTCGGGTTCGCCGGCGTGCCGACCTTCGCCCGCCTCACCTACACGCTCGCGTCGTCGCTCATCGGTCGCGACTACGTGAAGGCCGCGCGGATCGCGGGTGTCGGGCAGGCGGAGGTGCTCGTCCGGCACGTCATGCCGAACATGCTCCCGCCGATGCTCGTGAACGCGGCGGTCTCCGCCTCCGGCACGCTGCTCGCCTTCGCCGGCCTGTCCTTCCTCGGTCTCGGGGTGCAGGCACCCGAGTACGACTGGGGGCGCCTCCTCGGCCTCGGGATCGCCCGCATCTACGGCAACCCGATGGCGGCGATCGGTCCCGGTATCGCGCTCGTCGTGTGCGGCGTCATCTTCACGCAGCTGGGCGAGCTCTGGAACGAGTCCTCGAAGCGGCTGCTCGGCCTGCCTGCGCCGGCGCGACGTCGCACCGCGGCTCCCGCGACCGCCTCGGCTGCGGCTGCGACCCCGGCCGACCAGGAGCCCGTCGTGCAGGTGCGCGACCTCCGCGTCGCCTTCCCGGACCGCGACGGCCGACTCGTCGAGCGCGTCCACGGCATCAGCCTCACGATCATGCCCGGCGAGGTCGTCGGTGTCGTCGGCGAGTCCGGATCGGGCAAGTCGGTGAGCGCGATGGCCATCGCCGCCCTCCTCGGGCCGGACTCCTCGGTACAAGCCTCGGAGCTGAGCTTCCGCGGGATCGACATGACCGCACCGCTCACGAAGGCCGAGCGCAGCCGCCTCGGCCTCGAGCTCGCCATGGTCTTCCAGGACCCGCTCACCTCGCTCAACCCCTCGCTCACGATCGGGAAGCAGCTCCGCGAGACCGTCGAGGTCCACGAGGGGCTCTCGACGGCCGAGTCCACGAAGCGTGCCGAGGCCGCACTCGAGTCGGTGCGGATCCCGCTTCCGGCCAAGCGCCTGAAGCAGTTCCCGCACGAGCTGTCCGGCGGCATGCGCCAGCGGGCCATGATCGGCATGGGACTCATGGGCCGCCCGAAGCTGCTCATCGCCGACGAGCCGACGACGGCGCTCGACGTGACGGTGCAGCGCCAGGTCCTCCGGGTCCTCCACGAGGCGCAGGAGCAGACGGGCGCTGCGATCCTGCTCATCTCGCACGACATCGCCCTCGTCAGCGGGTTCTGCGACCGCATCCTCGTCATGAAGGACGGCCGCATCGTCGAATCGCTCGACGCCGACCGCCTCCACGAGGCGCGGCATCCGTACACCCGCGGGCTCATCGCCTGCGTCCCCGACATGACCTCCGACCGCACCATGCCGCTCCCGGTCATCGGTGCGATCGACGAGATCGACGAGGAGGACCCCCTCGTCCCTGCCCTTCGACAAGCCCAGGATCCGGTTGTCGAAGGACCCATCACCACCGAAGGACGGCGCGCATGACCGGTCTCGAATTCTCTGGCCTCACGGTCCGCTACGGCCACGGCGCGTCCGCGCACACCGCGGTCGACGGCTTCGACCTCACGGTCCGACCGGGCACGTCCCACGGGCTCGTGGGCGAGTCGGGCTCGGGCAAGTCGACGGTCGCCGCGGCCGCCGTCGGTCTCGTCATCCCGAGCGCCGGCGGCATCCGACTGAACGGCGCCGACATCGTGGGGCGCTCGTCCGCTGCCCGTCGTGCGCGTCGACGCGTGCAGCTCGTCTTCCAGGACCCGTACTCCGCGCTCGACCCGCGCATGCCGATCGGACTGTCGATCGCCGAGGGGTCCCGGGCGACGGGGCGCTCCTGGAGTCGCTCGGAGCAGCGGTCCCGGGTGGGTGAGCTGCTCGAGCGCGTGCACATCGACCCGGACCGGGCGAATGACCTGCCGTCGGCGTTCTCGGGTGGTCAGCGGCAGCGCATCACGATCGCCCGGGCGCTCGCGGCCGAACCGGAGGTCCTCATCGCCGACGAGATCACCTCGGCGCTCGACGTGTCGGTGCAGGGCGTCGTCCTCAACCTCCTGCGCGAGCTGCAGCGCGAGCTCGAACTCACGGTGCTGTTCATCTCCCACAACCTCGCCGTCGTGAACTACATGTGCGACACGGTGAGCGTCATGCAGGCCGGCCGGGTCGTTGAGGCGGGTCCGACGACCACCGTCCTCGCTGCTCCCGAGGACGCCTACACCCGAGAACTCCTGGCCTCCGTGCCCGTGATGGGCCGTCGCATGGCCTGGGACGAGGAGTAGCGGAGGGATTCCTGCTCTCGGTCACTGAGTGCACCTCTCCCGGTCACTGAGCTTGTCGAAGTGCACCCGGATGACGTCGCCCGTCGACAGGCGGTTCCTGAGCCTGTCGAAGGGCGGGATCGGGGGAACAGGTCAGCCGCGCTGCTTGCGCGGCAGGGTCTCCGGGAGGAACGCGATCCCGACGATGCCGATCGCGCTGAGCAGCAGCAGGTACGCCGCCACCAGCCACGGTGCACCACCGCTCGCGGCGACGAGCGCGGTCGCGACGAGCGGGACCGTCCCGCCGACGAGGGCGGCCGGGATCTCGCGGGAGAGCGCGATGCCGCTCCACCGCATCGAGGTCGGGAAGATCTCGGCGAGCAGCGCCCCCGAGGTGCCGATGGTGGCACCCTGGATGACGGCGAGGCCGAGGATCAGGCCCAGCGCGACGAGGGTCGACTGCTCCGTGTTGTAGAGCAGGAACATCGGGAACGCGTAGACCACACCGAAGATCGCGGCGCCCATGAGGACGGGCTTGCGACCGATGCGGTCGGCGAGGCGACCGAACAGCAGCGCCGTCGGGATGGTCAGGACCTCGGCGACGATGAGGCCGATGAGCGCCTCCGTCGGGTGCACACTCAGCGTGCCCGTGACGTACGACAGCGAGAACACCTGCACGACGTAGACCCATGGCAGGGCGAACGTGAACAGCGCCATGCCGCAGATGATCACGCGCCAGTGCGAGCGGATCGCGCCGGCCAGCGGAGCGGAGGTGACGGCACCGCGCTCCTCGGCGCTCTCGAACGCCTTCGTCTCCTTCACGCGCAGGCGGAAGTACAGGGCGAAGGCGACGATGACGACGCTCGCGAGGAACGGGATCCGCCAACCCCAGCTCTGGAACTGGTCGATCGGCAGCGTGCTCACCACGGCGAAGACGGTGGTCGCGAGCGCCATGCCCACGTACACGGAGGCACCGGGGAACGAGGCGGCGAACGCGCGGTGCTTCACGTCGGCGGACTCGCTCGCCATCGTGATCGCGCCCGCGAACTCGGCGCCCGAGCCCATGCCCTGGAAGATCCGCAGCACGATCAGCAGGATCGGTGCCCAGATACCGATGGTCTCGGCGGTGGGGAGCAACCCGATGATGGTGGTCGCGACGCCCATGAAGAGGAGCGTGATGAGCAGCGTCGGTTTGCGCCCGAGCTTGTCGCCGTAATGGGCGAAGATCAGGCCGCCGATCGGGCGGGCACCGAAGCCGACCGCGAAGCCGGCGAACGCGCCGAGCAGGCCGGCGAGGTCACCCGCGCCGGGGAAGAACAGGGGCGCGAACACGAGCGCGGAGGCCAGCCCGTAGAGGGTGAAGTCGTACCACTCGATGACGGTGCCGACCGAGCTGGCGAGGATGGCGCGGCGACGCTGCACCCGGGAGTCGAGGCCGTCGCGATCGATGTCGCTCTGGCCTGCGGTGGTCGTGTCGGATCCGCGTGGGTCGCTCGCGCGCGCGCTCTGGATGGCCATGGCACTCCTTCGTGTTGGGCGCACCCGGGCGGCCGGGACGCCTGACGAGGCTACCGGCCGTCTGGAGGCTCAGCCCATGTGCGGTCGGCACACTCCGGAGTCGATCCGGTGCGTCGGGAGCACACGGGGTGGGGCGCCCGAGGGCCGCCCCACCCCGTGCTCGCTACAGCGCCTTCGACTCGCGGAGGATCCCGGCGAGCGTTTCCATCTGCTTCGCCTGAGACGTGTAGTCGAGGGCGGCGGTGTTCCAGGAGTGGATCTGGCCGGCGACGAGCGCCGGGTGCGAGGCGAAGGTCGCCTGCGCCTCGAGGTCGCTCTGCTGGAAGCCCTCGACGTTGACGAGCAGGACGTCACCGGTCATCGCCTGGCCGGCGTTCTCCCAGCTGTAGATGTCCCAGTAGTAGTAGCCGTCCGGGTTCGCGTTCGTGTACTTCACGCCGAGTTCGCTGTAGAGCTCCGTCTCCGGCTCGTCCTGCGGCTTGACGACGTAGATGCCGCTCGCGTCCGCGTACATCTGCGTGACCTCGAGGTCGGTCTCCTTCGCTGCGGCGGTCAGGTCCGCTGCTGCGGCGTCGTACTTCTCCTTCGCCGCGGCGATGGTGTCCTCGTCGGCTCCGAGCGCCTCGGACAGCTTGTTGAGCGAGGCGATGACGTCGGCACCCTTGCCGCCGACCTTGATGGCGACGACCGGAGCGATCTTCTCCAGCTGCTCCTGCTGCTCGACGTCGGCGACACCGTAGTACGGGCCCTTGAGGTCGAGCGTGCCGTCGCGATCGGTCGGGTAGATCCCGGTCACGATGAGGTCGGGTGCCGCCTCGGCGAGTGCCTCGAGGTCGATCTCGCCGTAGCTGTTGCCGACGATGGCCGTGTCGCCGAGGTCGTAGTCCGAGAACCGCTTGTCGGTGGCGACGTCGACGCGACCGAAGACCGCGACGGGGTCGATGCCGTTGCCGTGCAGGCCGAGCGCGTAGTCGGCGAAGCTCGCGATGCGCTTGGGCTGCTCGTCGAGCTTGACCGTGGTGCCGGTGTCGTCGGTGTAGCTCCAGGCGCCGCTGCTGTCGGCGTCGGAGGCGGCGGTGGGGGAGCAGCCGGCGAGGCCGACCAGGGCGAGCGCGGGCACGAGCACGAGTGCGGCGCGGCGGAGGCGTGAAGAGATCGTCATGATACTTAGGGTAGCCGAACCTAAGTCACGAAACGGTATCGGAATGCCCGATCGCCCGGATCACTTGGCGTCGAGGGCGATCGCGTCGTCAGGGTCGACCGGCACGATGAGTGGCGAACCGCTGCTCGGGTCGGGGATGACGATCGCGTCGAGGTCGAACGCCTCCCGGAGCACGGCCGGGGTGAGGACCTCCCAGGGCGTGCCGTCGGCGATGACCCGGCCGCCGCCCACGACGACGAGGCGGTCGGAGTAGCGACCGGCGAGCGTGAGGTCGTGCAGGACCATGACGACCGTCGCGCCACGTTCGCGGTTGATCGACCGCACGAGTCGGAGGACGTCGAGCTGGTGGCTGAGGTCGAGGAAGGTCGTCGGCTCGTCGAGCAGGATCGTGGGGGCCCGCTGCGCGAGGACCAGGGCGATCCAGGCGCGCTGCAGCTGCCCGCCCGACAGGGAGGCCGTGTCGCGGTCGGCGAGGGTCTCGAGACCGGTGGCGGCGAGCGCCTCGTCGACGGCGATCGTGTCGGCGGGCGTCCACGGCTTGAGGAGGCTCTGGTGCGGGTGCCGCCCCCGCGAGACGAGGTCGCGGACGCTCGTCGCCGACGGCGTCAGGGGCTTCTGCGGCAGGATCGCCAGGCGGCGCGCGACCTCGCGGGTCGGGATCGACCGCACGCCGCGACCGTCGAGCTCGACCGTGCCGGCGGTCGGGGTGAGCAGGCGACCGAACGCCTTGAGCAGCGTCGACTTGCCGCAGCCGTTGGCGCCGATGAGGGTCGTGACCTCGCCCGTCTCGATGCGGAGGTCGAGCCCCTCGAACACCACCGTCTGGTCGTAGGCCAGGGAGACGCCCCGAGCCTCGAGGGCGGGCGTCGGACGCCCTTGCGCGGGCGATGCGGTCGTGGCGGGGTCGGTCATGCGGAGGTCTCCCGTTCCTTGCGGCGCGTCAGCAACCAGATGAGATAGGGCGCGCCGACGATCGCGGTGATGATGCCCACCGGGATCTCGCCCGGCAGGACACCACGGACGAGTGCGTCGCCGCCCGTGACGATGACGGCGCCGAGCAGCGCGGAGGCGAGCAGCGGCGGGCGACCGGTGCGGGCCAGGCGGCGGGCGATCTGCGGCGCGACGAAGGCGACGAACTCGATCGGCCCCGCCGCGGACACGGCCGCTGCGACGAGCAGGACCGCGCACGCGATGACGACGATCCGATGCCGCTGGACCGGGACGCCGAGGCCGGTCGACAACTCGTCGCCGAGCTGGCTGATGTCGAGGCTGCTCGTCTGCAGGACCGCGATCGGCGTCAGGATCGCCAGCGCGACGAGCACCGGCCACACGCTCGACCAGGAGATGCCCGAGAGGCTGCCGACGAGCCACTGTGCCGCCGCTGCCGCCTCGGTGATCTGCGCCCGGGCGATGAGGTAGCTCGTGATGCCGCCAAGGGTCGCGGTGGCACCGATGCCGATGAGGATGAGTCGGAAGCTGTCGACGCCGCCGCGCCAGGACAGCGCGTAGACGGCGGCGGAGGTGACGAGGGCGCCGATCGCGGCCATGGCGGGCAAGCCCAGGCTGAGGGCGCCGGCCCCGACCGAGTAGCTGCCGCCGACCAGGACGATCGCGGCCACGGCCCCGAGCGCGGCACCCGAGGTGACACCGAGGATGTCCGGAGTGGCGAGCGGGTTGCGTGCGAAGGTCTGGGTCAGGGCCCCGGCGAGTCCGAGGGACGCACCGACGAGAAGGCCGCCGACGACCCGGGGGAGGCGGAGCTCGAACACGATGAGTTCCTGGCCGCCGGTCCCACCACCGAGCAGGGTGGTGACCACGTCGGGGATCGTCAGGGACGACGAGCCGGCGACGATCCCGAGCAGGGCGAACGCCAGCGCGACGACGAGACAGGCGATCGTGACGCCGACGACCCGCCCTCGCCACAGGCGGCCGAAGAAGCGGCTGCCCTCCCGCACGGCACTCACAGCTCCGCCATCCGTCCGCGGCGCACGATGGCGATGAACGCGACGCCGCCCACGACGGTGAGGACGACGCCCACGGGCACCTCGGCGGTGCCACCGATGAGTCGACCGATCACGTCGCACGCGAGCAGCACGCTCCCGCCGACGAGTCCCGAGGCGGGGAGGAGCCAGCCGTGATGCCCGCCCACGAGGGTGCGCGCGATGTGCGGCGCGGTGAGCCCGACGAAGGCGATCGGGCCGGTCAGGGCCACGGCGGCGGCCGTGAGCAGGGTGATCGCGGCGAGCCCCACGAGTCGTGCGCGGATGAGGTTCTCACCGAGGCCGTTCGCCAGCTCGGTCCCGAGCGCCAGGGCGTTCAGCGAGCGGATGTTGGCGAACGCGAACACGAGGCCGAGCCCGGCGAAGACCAGGGCCGCGTCGACGCCCGTGAGCGATCGGCCGGACAGTGAACCGACCACCCAGATGCGATAGGCGGCGAGCGTCGTCTCGTCGGACAGGACGAGGTACGAGGTCAGGGCGACGAGCAGGGCCGAGACGGCGGTGCCGGCGATCGCGAGCGGGACGGGACTCGACAGTCCGCGGCCGAGCGCGGCGACGGAGAACACGATGACGCTGGCGACGGTGGCGCCGAGCAGGGCGAGCCAGAGGGTCGTGATCACCGAGCTCGTGCCGAGCACGTAGACCCCGACGACGACCGCGAGGCTCGCGCCGGCGGAGACACCGAACAGGCCGGGGTCGGCGAGCGGGTTGCGGGTCTGCCCCTGCATGACGGCACCGGCGATCCCGAGACAGACGCCGACGAGGACGCCGAGGACCGTGCGCGGCACCCGCGACCCCCAGACGACGGCACCGGTGTCCTGGGTGGGGTCGAACAGTGCGGTGAGGACGGCCACGGGACTGATGAGGTTGCTGCCGAGCATCAGGCTCGCGAGGGCGATGACGAGGAGCGCGACGGCCAGCGTGCCGACGGCGAGCGCGCGTCTCGATCGGAGGAGGGTCGCGCTGCGCATGGAGTTAGCCTAGCCTCACCTATCCCGGTCGTGATGCACGTCGGTTATCGGCGGCGACGGACGGGCGATCCATGGATCGGCGCGGGACGTGTGCGGTTCACCCATGGGTGAGGCCTCCACCGCCCGATACCGTTGACCGGTACGGAGTACAGCGATCAGGAGGACACGAATGACCGAGCAGCCGTCGACCGGAGCCGACACCGAAGCGGTCCTCGCCGCCACGGAACGACTCGCCGTCCCGCCCGGCTCGCTCGAGGGCGTCGTGGTCCTCGATCTCTCCCGCGTCCTCGCCGGCCCCTACGCCGCATCGATGCTCGCCGACCTCGGCGCGACCGTCATCAAGATCGAGAACCCGAACGACCCCGACGTCTCCCGGGGCTTCCCGCCCTACCTGCGCGACGGCGACGAGGAGTTCAGCGGCTACTACGGCCAGTACAACCGCGGCAAGTTCGGTCTGGCGCTCGACCTCGCGAGCGACGCCGGCAAGGAGGTGCTGCGCGACCTCGTCGCGAGCGCCGACATCCTCGTCGAGAACTTCCGCCCGGGGACGATGGCCAAGCTCGGCCTGCCCTACGAGGCGCTCGCCGCCATCAACCCGAAGCTCGTGTACACCGCGATCTCCGGCTACGGACAGACGGGTTCGCGCAGCCGCCGCCCGGCCTTCGACAACACGGCCCAGGCCGCCGGCGGACTCTGGTCCATGAACGGCTACGCGGACCAGCCGCCCGTGCGCGTCGGCGTCACCATCGGCGACCTCTCCGCGACGATGTTCGGCGTCATCGGCACGCTCGCCGCGCTGCGGCACGCCGAGCGCACCGGCGTGGGCCAGCTCGTCGACGTCGCCCAGGTCGACAGCATCATCGCGATGACCGAGACCGCCGTCGTCGACTACACCGTCGACGGGACCGTCGCCTCGCCGTCCGGCAACGAACACGCCTGGGTGCGGCCCTACGAGCTGTTCCCCTGCGCCGACGGACAGGTGTTCTTCGGCGCGTACACCGACAAGCTCTGGAAGGCGAGCTGCGAGCTGTTCGGCACGCCCGAGGCGATCGCCGACCCCGAGATCGACACCATGCGCAAACGCTTCGACGAGGAGGTGTACGCCCGTCGCGTCAAGCCGCTCGTCGTCTCCTGGTTCGCGGACCGCACCCGCGCCGAGCTCGAGGAGCTGGCCGGCGACGTCGTCCCGCTCACCGCCGTGAAGACCATCGGCGAGGTCGTCGACGACCCCGGGACGGCCGAACGCGACATGGTCGTCGAGACCGACTACGGCTCCTTCGGCACCCTCCGCTCCTTCGGCCAGCCGATCAAACTGAGCGCGACGCCCGCGACCACCGACCGCCCTGCGAACCACATGGGCGAGCACGCGGACGACGTGCTCACGGCGCTCGCCGGGTACGACGCCGAACGCATCGCCGCGTTGCGGTCCGGCGGGGTGATCTGAGTGGGGCTCGTGGAGCGGACGGAACAGCCTGCCGACCGTATCGCCGCGTTGCGGTCCGACGGGGTGATCTGAGTGGGAGTCGTGGAGCGGACGGAGCAGCTCGATCTCCGTCCCGCCTCCTGGTATCGCAGCACCTTCGCGACCGCGGCACCGGAACCGGTCCTCGGCGAGGAGCTCCCCGCCGGCTGGGAGGGCGTCCACTTCCCGTTCGAGACGCCGTTCGCGCAGCTCCGCGAGGACGGCTCACCCGCGGAGGACGGCGTGCTGCCGATCATCGACCTGCCGCGCCGCATGTACGCGGGGGAGGACACCGAGTTCTTGGCGCCGCTCCGCTACGGCGACATGGTGATGCAGCGTACGAGCCTCGGTTCGCTCGTCCAGAAGCAGGGGCGGGCCGGCCGTCTGGTCTTCGCCGACCTCGTGCGTGAGTACCTCGTCGACGGCGAGGTCGCCGTCCGCAGCACCTGGCACGATGTGTTCCTCGAGGCGCAGCCCGCGGTGCCCTCCCCGCGGACGGCGGTGCCCGAGGTGGCCGCCGAGGACGTCGATCCCGACGCCGGAGCCGACTGGACCGTGACCCGGTCGCTCGACTCCCGCCAACTGTTCCGTTTCTCGGCCGTGACGGGCAACACCCACCGCATCCACTACGACCGCCAGTGGGCGCGTGAGGTCGAGGGGCTTGACGACCTCCTCGTGCATGGTCCGCTCACCCGCATCCTGGTGCTCGACGCCCTCACGGCGAACGCCGGTGGTCGTCGGCTCGCGTCGGTCCGGTTCCGGGCGAAGGCACCGGTGCTCGTCGACACGGCGTTCCGCATCGCGGGGACGGACGGCCCGGAGGGCACCTCGGTCGTCGTGCGTGCCGCCGACGGTACGGTCCTCGCCTCCGCCGACGCCACCTGGCGCCCCTGACCACCGGGGTGCGTGCCTCCGGTCACTGAGCCCTCTTCCATCGGTCACTGAGCCCTCTTCCATCGGTCACTGAGCTTGTCGAAGTGCCCACGGGGGACGACGCCCTTCGACAGGCTCAGGGACCGGGGATGCAGTTCAGGGACCGGGGTCGGGTGCTGAGAGGCCGGGCCGCGCCGCCTACGCGTCGATCACGAGCGTCGGCGTCAGCGACCTCGACACACACGGGTACATGATCATCGACGCGTCGTCGGTCGTCAGGGAGTCGCGATGCTCCGGCGTCCCGTCCACCACCTGCACGGCACAGGAGCCGCAGACGCCCCGCATGCACGATCCGGCGACACCGACCCGCGCGGCCTGCATCGCCTGCAACATCGTCTGCCCGGCGGGAACCTCGACGGTCCGCTCCGACCTCGCGCACTCGACGGTGAACGCCGTGTTCGGCAGGTAGGAGCGGGGCTTCGGCTCGAATCGCTCGAGGTGCAATCGGCAGCCCTCGGGCAGCGTCTCGGCCAGGCTCGTGAGGGTGTCGGTGAACCCGCGTGGCCCGCAGGCCGACACGTCGGTGCCCGGCTCGAGGCCCGCGAGGAGGCCGGCCAGGTCGAGACGGCCGCTCTCCGCGCTGACATGGATGCGCACGTGGTCGCCCAGAGCCTCGAGCTCCGGCGCGAACGCGACGTCCTCCCGGGTGCGCACCGCGTAGACCAGGGTCCAATCGGCGTCGCCCGCGGCCAACCGACGCGCCATCGAGAGCAGCGGCGTGATCCCGATGCCGGCCGCGAGCAGCAGGTGCCGCTTCGCGTCCGAGAGTGGGAACAGGTTCCTTGGTGGCCGGATGAACACCTTCCGACCGACCTTGAGGAAGTTGTGGATGTAGTGCGAGGCACCCCGCGAGTGCTCCTCCCGCAGGACGGCGATCCGGTACCGGAACTCGTCCGCAGGATCACCGCAGAGCGAGTACTGCCGTTCGTGGCGGGTGATGAGCTGCAGGTCGATGTGCGCTCCGGGGTCCCACGGCGGGAGCCGGCGGCCCTCCGGATCGGCGAGCACGACGCTGACGATCGTCGGTGTCTCGCGCACGATCTCCTGGACGATGAGCGGGGTCATGCCCGCGCGGTTGCGCATCAGAAATCCCTCGTGTCGATGGCATCGCCGGTCTGGAGATCCGGACCGGTCATGCCCGCGCGATTGCGCATCAGGAAACCCTGCTGCTTCCAGCCATCAGGGCAGGCCCGTTGCTTCCAGCCATCAGTACAGGCTCTGGTTCCCGACAGCGACCGCCTCGTCGATGGCGTCGCCGACCTCGGTGCTCAGGCCCGACATGCTCGCCCAGATCCTGCCCGCGCTCGGCACCTCGGCCGCGAGCTCCTGCATCTCGGCGTCCCACAGCCCGCCGCGGAGGAGCGCCCGCCCGCAGTGCAGGTAGACCTCCTCGGTGCGCACGACGATCGCGAGCTGCGGCGTCACGTGGTCCTGCTCGAGCATCGCCATGAGCGCCGGGTCGTCGGTGACGGTGGCCGTGCCGTTGACCCGGAGGGTCTCGCTCATGCCGGGGACGAAGCACAGCATGCCGATGTGGCCGTTCTGGACGATGTTCTGCAGGGAGTCGGCGAGCCGGTTGCCGAGGCGCTCCGGGATCACGAGCGTGCGGGTGTCGAGCGCCCGGACGAACCCCGGGTAGTCCCCGCGCGGGGAGTTGTCGCACCGGCCGTCGGCGTCGGACGTCGCGATGGTGCAGAACGGCGAGTGGGCGAGGAAGGCGAGGCAGTTCTCGTCGAGCTCGTCCATGATCTTGGCCGTCGCCGCGGGATCCGGTTCGCCGAGGGAGCGACGGATGGTGTCGACGTCGATCGACGCGAACGCGCTGGCCTGCATGGCGGACCCCTTCTCTGTCCCTCCGACCCTACGGTCGTCCCTCGCACGCCTCAATGGGCTGTCGGCACACGGTTCGCGGGTGTCCTGTGCCACCGACCCAGCCGCATCCATCATCCCGCCCCGGTTCATCGGCCGAACGAGCGGCGGAACATCGCCTTCGCGCGCGCCGCGGTGTCGGCTCGGTGGGAATCGGGGATGCGGGTGAGGGTCGCTCCCACCATCGAGATCGCCATGAGGATGTCGTCGGGCTCGACGTGGTCGGCGATGCGGTGCGCAGCCAGTTCCTTCGCATGCAGGGCGTGCGCGAGGCGATCGAGGCGCGTGCCGAGCGCGATCACGCGGGGGTCGTCGCCCTCGCCGAGGATCGCCTCGACGAAGGGCGAGGTGACGAGGGCCTGGTCGATCACGACGTCGAGCAGGCTGTCGAGGGTCGCATCGGGTCGCCCGGTGTGCTCCTCCAGCTCGCCGACGTTCTCGTCGAGCACCGCGAGGGCGAGGGAGAGTCGGTCGGGGAAGTGCCGGTACAGGCTGCCCTGTCCGACGCCGGCCCGCTTCGCGACCGCGCTGAGGGGAGCGCTGAAGCCGTCAGCGGCGAACACCTGACGCGCCGCGGCGACGAGCGCTCGGCGGTTCTCGGGGCCCGCGCTCGGGCCTCGGTTCGGCTTCGGGGGCGTGGACGACATCCCGGTAGCGTAACGCCGCGCGGCCGCTCCGGAGCACCCGACTGGGAGCCCGCCGTGAGGGCTGGTGGCCATGACCCGGACGGCGTAACGTATACCGGACAATGATGTCCGGTATGGATCCAGGCCCACACGGTCCCGCCGCTCATCGCCCTCCCGAGAACGAAGGAACCCCCATGAGCGCCCTCACCGCCAACACCCCGATCGCCGCGTGGCTCGCCGACCCCACCGGTGGACCGCTCATCCGCGGCCTCCTCACCCAGCTGGGCACCGAGGAATCGCAGCTCGCCCCGATCTCGGGCCTCCCACTTCAGCAGCTCGTCGCCCTGAGTCAGGGCAAGCTGCCCCAATCGCTCATCGACGACCTCGTGCTCGCCGCGAACGACGGCGTGGTACCTGTCGACGACGCGCCCCAGGGGTGGCAGGAGCGCATCACCGTGGGTCGGTTCGCCGGGAAGACCGTGATCGTCACCGGGGCCGCTTCCGGTATCGGCCGTGCCACGGCATCCCGCGTCGCGCGTGAGGGCGGCCGGGTCGTGGCCGTGGACCTCTTCGAGGACAAGCTCGCCGACCTCGCCTCGAGCCTGCTGGACGCCGACCTCGTCACGGTCGCCGGCGACATCACGAAGCAGGACGACATCGACGCGATCGTGGCTGCAGCGGGGGAGCGGATCGACGCGCTCGCCAACGTCGCCGGTATCAACGACGACTTCTCCCCGCTCCACGAGACCTCTGACGCGACCTGGGAGCGGGTGATGGGCGTGAACGTCACCGGTGCGTTCAAGCTGACACGCGCCGTCCTGCCGTCGATGGTCGCGGCCGGATCCGGCTCGGTCGTCAACATCGCGTCCGAGGCCGGGCTGCGCGGCAACGCCTCGGGGAACGCCTATACGACCTCG
This sequence comes from Plantibacter sp. MCCC 1A11337, assembly GCF_013349365.1. Taxonomy (NCBI): domain Bacteria; kingdom Bacillati; phylum Actinomycetota; class Actinomycetes; order Micrococcales; family Microbacteriaceae; genus Plantibacter; species Plantibacter sp. MCCC 1A11337. Next base: position 782,050 of record NZ_JABJWX010000002.1, read on the forward strand.
AAGCACGCGGTCGTCGGCATGACCAAGAGTGCCGCTTTCATGTACGGACCGCACGGCGTCCGGGTCAACGCCGTCGCTCCGGGCGGTGTCGCCACGGGGATCCCCTTCCCGCCGAACGTCTCCGAGGCCGGCTCGGCGCGGCTCGGACCGTTCCAGGCGGCGATCCCGACGATCGCGACCGCGGAGCAGCTCGCCGCGTCCATCACCTTCCTGCTGAGCGATGACGGCGTGAACGTCAACGGCGTCATCCTGCCGTCCGACGGTGGATGGTCGGTGCAGTAGCAGCCGTTGCACAGAACTTCAGCAATCGGTAAGAACCGCGATTCTTAACGGTCGTTCAGGGCGGGATGAACGTATTTCTGCTGCGAATCTTGAATCACACGGGCCCGCTCTGCGTCGCCCGTCCCCTGCGAACGCTCTGAACGAGTACGGCCGGAACGATCGTTCGCACTGCGGTGACACCGCTCACAGGGCCCCACCGATCTTGGCGGAAGGTGGGGCCCTGCGCCGTGTCCGGCCTGCGATGGGCGGCGCGCGGACTCAGCGCGGGATCGGAGCGGCGAAGCGCCACGGCTGGGAGCGGATCGTCGCGACCGCCCGCGTGATCGCGCCCAGGGCGACGACGTCCGCGCCGAGTCGCGAGGCCCGCACGATCGGCGTCGGCGCGTAGGTCCCCTCGTCGAGCCAGGTCTGAGCCGCGGCGATGACGGGCGAGGCGACGCGGGCCACGCCGCCGGCGACGACGACCTCGTCCACGTCGAGCAGGCTGCCGAACAGGACGCACACCCGCCCGAGGCGTTCCCCGAGACGTTCGACGAGTCTGCCGGCGTAGGCGTCGCCCGAGGCGGCGGCGTCGATGACGCGGCCGACGTCGAGGGCGTCGATCGGTGTCCGTGCGAGGGGAGACGACGCCGGCACCGCACCCGATCGCTGATCCTCCTCCAGCCACGACCGTGCCGCACCGTCCAGGCCCTCCGGTGAACCGACGCCCTCGACCATGCCGAGCACGCGGAGTTCGCCCGCGCCGCCCGCCCCGCCGTGCAGCAGCACACCGTCGACGATGAGTCCCGCCCCGAAACTCGCCTCGGCCAGGAGGACGGCGATGGACTCGCGCGCCACCTCCCCGAGGGCGCGCTCGGCCGTGGCCGCGAGGTTGGCGTCGTTCTCGAGCACGACGTCACCCCACGGGCCGAGGCGGCTCGCGAAGTCGGGGTTCATCCGGGCCCAGTAGTCGTGATCGCCGCGCGGGGAGCGGCCGTGCGCGTCCACCGGTGCCGGGACGCCGACGGCGGTCACGAGCACCTGCCCCGGCGTCGCGCCGGCCTGCGCGGTCGCCTCCTCGACGACGGTCCGTGCGGTCGCGAGGCGGAGGTCGGGGTCTTCGTCGCCGCCCACGATGGGGCGTTCGGCCCGGCCGACGACCTCACCACGGAGCGTCGCGACGAGTGCTGCGACCCGATGCTGCCCCACGTCGAGTCCGATCACGAAGGCGGTGTCCGCGGCGAGTTCGTAGCGCCGGGCCGGTCGTCCCCGTCGGTAGTCGCCGGCGGCCCGGGCGTCGTCGAGCTCACGGATCCAGCCGCGGTCGGCGAGGGAGTCGCAGGCGTTCAGTACGGTCGCGCGGGTCAGGCCGGTCCCATCCATGACGTCGCTCGCCGTGAACGCACCGTGGTCGAAGGCGTAGGCGGCGACGAGTTCGACGCTCGCCCTGCCCGTCTCGATCCCCGGTTCCGCCATGGGGTGACTGTAGCAGGGTTGCATTACTAGATATGGCCGCTATATTTAGTGGCGAAGGTCGACCACCGCCGGTCACGACAGTGCTCGGCTCCGCACCCCGAAAGGAACCGTCCGAGCATGAGCACCAGTACCGCCCCGACCACAACAGATGCATCGGACCTCCGGGTCGGCGTCATCGGCCTCGGCTTCGCCGGCACCACGCACCTGGACGCCTTCACCGCGCTCCCCGGTGCCACCGTCGTCGCCCTGTCCGGCCAGGAACCGGCGCGACTCGCCGAGCTGGCCGAGAGCCGCGGGGTCCCCGAGACCTACGCCGACTGGGAGGACCTCGTCGCCCGCGACGACCTCGACATCGTGTCGATCGGCGTGCCGAACGCCCTGCACCACCCGATCGCCGTGGCCGCGCTCCGCAGCGGCAAGCACGTCTTCTGCGAGAAGCCGCTCGCCACGACCGCCGACCTCGCCGCAGAGATGGTGGAAGCGGCGACCGCCGCCGACCGCGTCCTCGAGGTCGCCTACAACCACCGCCGCCGTGCCGACGTCGCCTACCTCGCGCGGTACCTCGCCGAGGAGCCGATCGGCCGTGTCTACCACTCGCGTGCCTCCTGGCTGCGTCGCCAGGGTGTGCCCGGTATCGACTCCTGGTTCACCAACAAGGCCGCGGCCGGCGGCGGGCCGCTCATCGACCTCGGGTCCCACGTCCTCGACATCGCGCTCTCGCTCCTCGGTGAGCCGCGGGTGACGCACGTGTCGGCCGTCGCGTACAACGAGTTGGGCCGCGCCGGCCGCGGCGGCTCCTCCGGCGGTGGTCCGGTCTCGAGCCGGTCCTCCCACGCCTTCGACGTCGAGGACTTCGCGTCCGCCCTCCTGCGGTTCGAAGACGGCGGCAGCCTGCACCTCGAGGCGTCGTGGGCCTCCTACTCGAAGGCGCACGAGGACATCTCTGTCGAACTGCTCGGCTCGGAGGGTGGCGTCCGCCTCCACGTCGACAACTACAACACCGAAGGAACGGTCACGATCTACCGTGACGTCGCCGGTGCGCCGACGATCGAACGACCCGCCGTGCAGGTCCCGGCCGGTCACCACCAGTCGGTCATCGCGGAGTTCCTCGACACCATCCGCGCGGGCGAGACCGCCGGCGGCGAACTCCGCTTCGCCGGTCACCACGGCGAGTACGCACTGCACCGCAGCCGCGTCATCGACGCCGCCTACGCCTCGGCCGCCGCCGGGCACGAACTGGAGGTCCCCGCATGAGCACCACGACACCGATCCGCATCCGGGTCTGGAACGAGTTCGTCCACGAGTCCCGCGGTGACGCGGTGGTGCTGGGGCACTACCCCGACGGCATCCATGCCGTGATCGCGGCGGGCCTCGAGGAGTCGCTCGGGGACGCCGTGTCCGTCTCGACCGCGACCCTCCAGGATCCCGAGCACGGTCTCACCGAGGAGGTCCTCGCGAACACCGACGTCCTCTTCTGGTGGGGGCACATCGCCCACGACCAGGTCTCCGACGAGGTCGTCGAGCGGGTCGTCCGACACGTCCACGCCGGCATGGGCATCGTCGTGCTGCACTCCGGTCACTACTCGCGGGTCTTCCAACGCCTCATGGGGACGAGCTGCGCGCTCAAGTGGCGCAACGACGGCGAGCGCGAACTCGTCTGGACGGTGCTCCCGGATCACCCGATCGCACAGGGTGTCCCGCACCCGATCGTCATCGACCGCCAGGAGATGTACGGGGAGCACTTCGACATCCCGCGTCCCGACGAGGAGGTGTTCCTCTCCACCTTCGCCGGCGGCGAGGTCTTCCGGTCCGGTGTCGCCTACCACCGCGGGCGCGGGCGGGTGTTCTACTTCTCACCCGGTGACCAGGAGTACCCGGTCTACCACCACCCCGACATCCGCCGCGTACTGGCCAACGCTGCCGAGTGGGCCCGTCCGACGATCGAGCGCACGCCGCCGACCGCGGACCAGCACCCACGGGACTGGTTCCTGCGCTAGGGCTGGATCGGGTGACACCGGGGGCTCCTGTCCGGTCCACTGCGACACCCGCAGGGGACCGGACAGGCACTTCCGGTGCGGGCGCCGTCGGGCCATGATGGGTTCCACGAGCGGGCTCGTCGCCGGCCCGAGGGGGCGGTGCACATGGAACTGGACACGCAGGACGTCGAACAACGGGTGTCCACCGGTGCGCTTCCGGGCTGGGACGCGGTCGAGGAGCACGTCGCGGCGGCTTACGAGCGGAGTCGTGGAGCGACCGGCGGTGTCGTCGCCGACTACATCCCCGAACTCGCCGCCGCAGATCCGGACCTCTTCGGGGTGTGCGTGGTCGAGACCGATGGTGCGGTGCATGCCGCAGGCGACGCCGCCGTCCCGTTCTCGATCCAATCGATATCCAAGGCGTTCGTCTATGCGCTCGTGTGCGACGCTCTCGGTCACGAGGTGGTGCGCGACCGCATCGGGGTGAACAACACGGGCCTGGCGTTCAACTCGGTCATCGCGATCGAGTTGAACGACGGACATCCGATGAACCCGATGGTCAACGCCGGAGCGATCGCGACCACCGCGCTCATGCCTGGCGGGTCGCCCGAGGCGCAGTGGCACGTCGTCCAGGACGGACTGTCCCGGTTCGCCGGTCGACCGCTCGAGCTGGACGAGGTCGTCTACGCCTCTGAGGCCGCCACGAACCATCGGAACCGAGCGATCGCGCGGCTGCTCGAGAGCTACGGACGGGTCGACGTCGATCCGTTGGCGGTCGTCGACGTGTACACCCGGCAGTGCGCCCTGCTCGTCACGGCCGAGGACCTCGCGGTGATGGGCGCGACCCTCGCCGACGGCGGCGTCAACCCCGTCACCGGGGAGCAGGTCGTGTCGCAGGAGGTGTGTCGGGACACGCTCGCCGTGCTCGCTTCCACCGGCCTGTACGAACGCTCGGGCGAGTGGCTGTTCGAGATCGGCTTACCGGGCAAGAGCGGCGTCGCCGGCGGTATCGTGACCGTCGCTCCGGGCAAGGGCGGGATCGGGGTCTTCTCGCCGAGGCTCGACCCGGCGGGGAACAGTGTCCGGGGACAGCGCGCCACCGCGTACCTGTCCCGCGCACTCGGCCTCAACATCTTCGCGTCCGCCGCGCATGACGCGCCGCCGGATGGATCGACCGACGGCGACCGGGGAGGGGCACGATGAGCGTAGGCCAGACCACATCGACGGTGGTGGAGCGGACGTCGTGGATCCCGATGGTCGGGTTGTTCCTGGCCCAGATCCTCATGTCCTTCAACGTCTCGGCGCTGCCGGTCTCGTTGGGTGGGATGGTCGCCGACTTCGGCGTTCCTCCGACGAGCGTGAGCACGGCCATCGTCACGTACGGGCTGGTCGTCGCCGCCCTCGTCATGGTCGGCGCCAAGCTCGGGCAGCGCATCGGGTGGATCATCATGTTCCGCATCGTGGTCGCCCTCTTCGCGGTGTCGGCGCTCCTCATGATCCTCGCGCAGACGGTCACCTGGGTCATCGTCGCGCAGGCGTTCGCCGGGGCGTCGGCGGCCATCATCGTGCCGTCCCTCGTGGCGCTCATCGCCGAGAACTATCGCGGCGCGCAGCAGGCGACCGCGATCGGATCGCTCGGCTCCGCGCGTGCACTCGCCGGTGTCAGCGCGTTCCTCGTCGGCGGAACGCTGGCGACCTTCGTCGGGTGGCGGCCGGTCTTCGGCATCGTGCTGGCGCTCGCGGTCGCCGTCTTCCTCTTCAGCTTCCGACTGCGGTCGGACGCCGGCGACCCCGAGGTGAAGATCGACCTCGTGGCGGCGGTGCTGATCGGCGGCGGCATCGTCGCTCTCACGCTCGGGTTCAACAACCTCAACGGGTGGGGACTGTTCCAAGCCGAAGCTGCGGCCCCGTTCGACGTCCTCGGGCTGTCTCCGGCGCCGCTCCTCATCGTGCTCGGCCTCGTGCTCGGGCAGGCGTTCCTCCTCTGGACGAGCCGCCGGACCGCCGTGGGCAGGGTTCCGCTCGTGAGCCTCGCCGTCCTCGGGTCAGTCAGGGAGCGTGCAGCCGTGTACGCGATGTTCATCGTCGTCTCGCTAGAGGCCGCCCTGAACTTCACCGTGCCGCTGTACATCCAGATCGTCCAGGGACGGACGGCGTTCGACACCTCGCTCGCGATGATGCCGTTCAACCTCACGGTCTTCGTCACGGCGACCCTTGTCGTCCGGCTGTATTCGCGGTTCCGGCCCCGTACGATCGGCATGGTCGGGTTCGGGCTCACCACCATCGCCCTGCTCTGGTTGGCGTTCGTCGTCACGAACGACTGGGAGACGCTGCCCACCATCCTCGGACTGTTCGTGTTCGGTGTCGGCCAGGGAGCGCTCGTGACCCTCGTCTTCAACGTCCTGGTGACGGCGTCGCCCAAGGAACTGGCGGGCGACGTCGGATCGATCCGCGGGACGACGCAGAACCTGGCCTCCGCCGTCGGTACCGCGGTCGCGGGTGCCCTCCTCGTGACGATCCTCGGGGTGAACGTCGGCGCCGCGGTCGCCGAGCGGGTCGAACTGCCGCCGGAGCTCGTCTCGCAGGTGGACCTCGACAGCGTCAACTTCGTCAGCAACGAGCAACTCCGGACCGCGCTCGAGGAGACGACCGACGCGACACCGGAGCAGGTCGACGCTGCCGTGGACGTCAACACGCAGGCACGGTTGTCAGCACTGAAGCTCGGCCTGCTCGCGATGGCGGCGGTCAGTGCGCTCGCCATCCTGCCCGCGAGTCGCCTCCCCGGATATCGGCCGCATGAGGTGCCGGACCCGTCGCCATCGAGGTCGCGCTAGCCACGCTGCTAGCGCGTGAAGGAGGAATCCACCACCCCGTGCGCGATGCCGGTGGCGACGAGACAGTGGAACGAGGGCGGCGGCAGTCGACCCGACCGACCATCGAAGGAGGAGCGATGCCTGAACGGCAGAACCCAGCGATCAAGGACCCCGAGCTCTACGAGAAGCTCCGCGACGAGGGCGCCTCGAAGGGGAAGGCGGCACGCATCTCGAACGCGGCGGCCAAGCAGGGACGTTCGGCGATCGGGGAGAAGGGCGGCGAGTCCGGGTCGTACGACGACTGGACCGTCGCGCGGCTCCGCGAGCGTGCGAAGGAGATCGGCCTCACCGGCTATTCCGACAAGCGCAAGAGCGAATTGATCGCGATGCTCCGCGACAGCTGAACAGGCGGCTCGGCCGCCGGAGTCACCGCTTCGGTGACCCGGCGGTCGCGTCGTCGCCGGTCGTCGCGTGGACGACGACCTCGCCGGTGTTCGCCTCGTGCATGAAACCTTCGAGCAGTGCGCGGTCCATCTCGCCGACCTCGTCGGAGTCGAAGGAGAACTGCAGGGCGATCGCCGGGTGCAGCCAGAGCGTCGTGCGTCCGTCGGTGGTGGAGTCCTGTCGCACCGTGAGCGCGAACGACTCGTTCCGTCGCAGCTTCATGAGTGCGATCGTCTTGACATGGGCGAGCATGCGGTCGTCGAGCCGCACGCGTGCATCCCCGGTGCCGTAGACCAGTTGTCCCATTGGGAACCTCGACTTCCAACCCCTGAGATGGTCGTCGACGTGGACAGCCGACACGGCGCGCATCGCGACGGGGTCCGGGTCGGTGAAGCGCTCTCTCAGGATACGAGACATTCTTGGCGCGCGCCCGATTATCCACGATGCGGTGCTCGATCGACGATGCGCACGCGCATTGTCCGCTGCCCGGGCCATCCGCGCAATGGCCCGGGCGCCCCCATCTCTGCGCGCTAGCGTGGCACACCTGAGAAAGGGGCTGACGATGGGATTCCTCCGCCTCGGTGCGCTCCGATCACAGGTCGACGATCAGACGCTCGCCCAACTGGAACGCGTGATCCTCACACGGATGCTCGGCGAGCGCTCGTTCCGGCTGCAACTCCATCGCGGGCGCTTCCAATCATCGGAACCGGTCACGGTCTCGCCCGAGCAGCCGATCGTCTTCGCGTTCGACGCCGAGTTCGAGCCGCCGATCGACGAACGCATGGCCGCCGAGATGCTCGAGGAGATCGAGATCACCGGCGGGTTGCACGTCGTCGTCGCCTGACCAGCGCCACCACCCGATACCAGCATCACCCAGACCACCACCACAGGAAGCAGGAGCGACATGAGCGACTTCACCGGAGCAGACGCATTGGGTACCGACCCGGACATGGTGGTCGGCACGCCGCCCACCGAGATCCCGGATGAGGACACCGAGGACGAGCCGGACGTGCTCGAGCAGCCGGACACGGCACCCCTCGACGACCCCCACGCTCGCTGAGCCGTCAGACGTGGAAGCGCCGCCGGCCCTCGGGTCGGCGGCGCTTCGTCGTGCAACAGGCGGGGTTCAGGCTCGGTCCGTCTGTTCGGTGTCCTCGGGGTCTGCGCCCGGGCGCACCGCCGCGTCGTCACGGATGTCGATGCGGGTGACGCCGTCGCCCTGATCGGTGACGTCGATGCGGGGCGCGGCGTCCTCCTCGGTGGCGTTCGGGGCCGTCGTCAGCTGGTCGTGTCGGTTCTCGTCGTGCGTGTGCGGAGTCTGGTCGCTGTCGGTCATGTCGAGACGATAGCGCACGGACCCGGCGTCCGGGCTCGGCCTCAGTGCTTGTGGAGCCTCAGACGCGCGGACCCGGTTCCGGGACGAGCACCAGGCCGTGGTTCGAGTCGGCGCTGACGGCGAGCGCGTCGAGCCATGCGCGGTTGAGTTCGACGGGGACGCTGCCCGCGTACTTGAATCGCAGCGACATCGCGGGGTGCAGCCAGATCGTCGTCCGGCCGTCGCCGGCCCGCGGGTCGTCCTTCCACCCGAAGTAGAACCCCTCACCGCGACGCAGTTTGGCGCCGATGACCTGCTGCAGGTGTGCGAGCACCCGGTCGTCGAACGTCACCGACACCTCGGCGTCGTAGATCATCTTGCCCATGGGTCCTCCTGCTCCGCTCTCGGCTTCCTACGGTAGGCCCGGCCCCCAGGAACCGCCACGATGCCCGAGGGGGTTGCGAACCGCCGCATGATCTCCGACCTGTCCGGCCGGTGGACCTGACACGACGGAGCGGCACCGGCGCGATGCCGGTGCCGCTCAGCCGTGGTGCGCGATCGCTCAGACGCTGATCGGCAGCGCCTCCGCGATCGAGGTGCGGTGCAGGACGTCCCAGCGGCTGGTGTAGCTGCGCTCGGGGAGCGAGCGGAGCGCCTCCACGAGGTGGGTCGGGAGCAGGTCGCGGCGGGCCTCACGCGTCAGGTCGCTGGGGCGGCAGGGGTACTCCATGCCGCGTAGGAATTCGTCGAGCTCGGTGAACACGAGCATCTCCTCTCTGGGCGCGTCGTGGCACCCGATGTCAGGCGGGACGGCTGCGTCGACCGGTCGTCGGACCGCCGTGCCCTCCTTCGAGTGTCGTCGCCGTTCGACCGTTCGGCGCGCTCTTGCCTTTCAGCCGTCGAGCTGCTACTCGACGGGCCAGGGTGTCTGGACTAACGTGTGCCCATGACGATGCTCCGGGTCCACAATCTCGCCGTCTCGCTCGACGGGTTCGCCACGGGCGAGGGCCAGTCCTTCGAGACCCCCTTCGGTCACGCCGGGCATCGGCTGATGCAGTGGTTCCTCCCGACCCGCACCTTCGTGTCCAAGAGCGGGCACGAGGATGAGGCGGTCGGCGCCGGGACACGCGGGGTCGACGACGCGTTCGCTGCGGCCACCGATGACCGCATCGGCGTCGAGATCATGGGCCGTCGGAAGTTCGGTCCGCAGCTCGGCCCGTGGGAGGACGAGAGCTGGCGGGGATGGTGGGGCGAGGAACCGCCGTTCCACACACCGGTCGTCGTCCTGACCCACCATGAACGACCGGACCTGGTGGTCGGTGAGACGACGTTCCTCTTCCGCGACCTGTCCGCCGTCGATGCGTTGTCGTTCGCGACGTCGCTCGCCGACGGACTCGACGTCCGTCTCGGTGGAGGGCCGACGACGGTCCGGCAGTTCCTCGAGGCCGACCTCGTCGACCATCTCCACGTGGTCGTCGTCCCGATCCTGCTCGGTCGTGGGGTGCGGCTCTGGGACGGGCTCGAAGGCCTGGAGGATCGGTTCACAGTCGAAGTGACCGCATCACCGAGTGGCGTCGTGCATCACGTGTTCGCGCGGAAACCGCGCTGAAGGTCGATCGGGGCCGGTGGCCGCACCTCAGAGCTCGAGGCGACGCTCCACGATGTCGCGGGCGACGTCCGCCAAGGGACGACGGCGACTCCGCGCGTACTTGCGGATCACCTCGAAGGCCGCTTCCACCGAGATCGCAGCGGTGTAGGCGACGACGCCCTTCGCCTGCTCGATGACGACCCTCGACTGCAGCGCGGACTCCAACTGGCCGCGGGTCACGTCGCTCTCGCGAAGGGTGCGCTCGTGCAGGATGCCGATGGTCGCCACGTCGGCCATCGCCTGCGCGGCCCGTGACTCGAACCGGTCGAAGGCCTCCGAAGCCGTGCGGAACAGGTTCAGGGTGCCGATGGTGGTCCGGCGGAGTCGCAGCGGGAAGGCATGAGCCGACCGGAACCCCGCGGTCGCCGCGACCTCGGCGAACCTCGGCCAGTCGCTTGCGACCGCGGCGATCTCGGGGATCGACACCGGCGTCGCCGCACGGAAGCTGTCGATGCACGGGCCTTCGTCGGCGCTCAGCTGGATGAGTTCCACGAGCCTCCCGGACTCGCTGGTCGACGCGATCAGCTCGAGGTCGCCGTGCGGATCCGCCAAGAGGATGCCCGAGGCCTGGACGTCGAGGAGGTCGACGCTGGCATCGACCAGGATCTGCAGCAGGTCGACCACGTCGTAGTCGTCCACCAGCGTGTCGGCGAGCGTCGCGAACACGTCGAGCAGGGCGGTCGAGTGACGGAGCTCGGAACCGGTCCCGTCGTCGCCGCGCGCGTTCATCGCTCGTCTTCGATCGTCTCGTCGCGCATCACGTAGCCGGTGCGACGTTCGAGGATGTCCTCCGCGACCTCCGACATCGAGCGGTTCTGGGCGAAGGCCTGAGCCTGGATCAGCAGGTGGGCGTCGTCGGGGGAGAGTCCGAGCTGCGCGATCACGAATCCGGTCGCCTGGTGGATCCGGCGTCGTGCGTGGGGTTTCAGCTGCGTCGTGTCGGGGAGACTCGCGAGTTCGAGGGTGCGTCGGAGGACGTACCGGCTGAGCGGGCGGGTGAGGGACATCATGGCCCCGACCGCCTGCGTGTCCAGCGTGCGCTCCTCGGTGTCGTACAGCTCGACCGCACCCACCTGGAGCGGCCCGACGCGGAGCGGGAAGGCGAAGATGGAGCCGACCGCGTGGTCGCGGAGAGCCTCGGTGAACGACGGCCAGGAGTCGTAGCCGGTCCGCTTGACGGCCTCCTCCAGCACCGGGCGGCCGCTGCCGACCGCGTCCCAGGAGGGGCCCTCCGAGAGGTCGAACTGGAGTTCGTCGAGCAGCGCGATCTGCTCGTCGCTCGCTGCGATCGTCTCGGGGCTCAGGGTGTCGCCGAGCGTCGCGATCGAGACACCGCTGAGCGGCATGAGCCGCAGGATCGGCTCCACCAGCTGGTCGTCCTCGTCGACCCGGTCGAGTGCGCTGTACACGATGGCGAAGGTGTCGCTCATGTCCGCATTCCTTCCGGCTCGAGGGAGGTCTCCGTTCATCGTACGGCCATCCCGCCGCGACCGCCGGGTGGTGATCCGTCCTGCCTGGGAAAGCAAGGGGCCGCCCCGGCGGGGTGGATTCGCCTAACGTGGCGTCATGCCTCTGACGACGACACCCTCTCCGCGCCCCTCCGCCCAACGGTCCGCAGCAGCCGATCGGTCGGCGCGATGAGCCGCGGGGTCGCCGTCGTCACCGGCGGAACCGCAGGGCTCGGTCGTGCGACCGTCCGCGAACTCGCCGCCCGTGGGTGGGACGTCGCGATCCTGGCCCGCGGCGAGGACGGACTCGCAGCCACCGTCGCCGAGGTCGAGCAGGCCGGACGTCGCGGGCTGGCCGTGCCGACGGACGTGGCCGACCGGGAGGCCGTCGAGCAGGCGGCGGACCGGGTCGAGGCGGAACTCGGACCGATCGAGCTGTGGGTGAACTGCGCCATGGTCGGTGTGTTCGGGGACTTCCTCACGACCGAACCGGCGGATTTCGAGCGCGCCGTCGCCGTCAACTTCTTCGGCTTCGTCAACGGCACCAGGGCCGCCCTCTCGCGCATGGTCCCGCGCGACCGGGGGCACGTGATCCAGGTCGGTTCCGCCCTCGCCCACCGCGGCATCCCGCTGCAGGCCGCCTACTGCGGGTCGAAGTTCGGCGCCCGCGGGTTCACAGAGTCGGTCACCGCCGAGCTCCTCCACGACGGCAGCAACGTCAAACTCTCGACCGTCGACATGCCGGCGCTCAACACCATCCAGTTCAGCTGGGTGAAGTCGCAGCTGCCCGAGCACCCGCAGCCGGTGCCCCCGATCTACCAGCCCGAGGTGGGCGCGACCGCCATCGCGGACGTCGCCGACCGCCCGCGGCGACGCACCTGGGTGGGCGAGTCCACCGTCGGCACGATCCTCGGCGACCGCTTCGCCGGCGGCTTCCTCGACTGGTTCCTCGCCAGGACCGGATACTCCGGGCAGCTTGCGCCGGACAAGCACGACCCGCGCCTGCCGGACAACGTCTACACGCCGGCCCCCGGTGACCACGGCGCCCGCGGCGTATTCAGCGACAAGGCCCACTCGTGGAGCCCGCAGACCTGGGCCATCCGCCACCGTCGCGGGGTGTACGCGGCGGCCGCCGGCACCCTCGCAGCGGGCGTCGCCCTCGTGGCCGGCGCGGCGAAGCGGCGCTGAGCGCGATGGCGCGGCGCGAGCAGTTCGACGCGGTGGTCGTCGGCGCGGGCCCCAATGGGCTCGCCGCCGCGGTGACCCTCGCGCGGGCCGGCCTGCACGTGCAGGTGGTCGAGCGAGGCGACACGATCGGCGGTGGAGCCAGGACCGCCGAGCTGACGCTGCCCGGCTTCCACCACGACATCTGCTCCGCCGTCCACCCGATGGCGCTCGCCTCCGGCTTCTTCCGGTCCTTCGGCCTCGAGCGCCGCATCGACCTCGTCGTGCCGGAGATCTCCTACGCCCACCCACTCGACGGTGGCCGGGCCGGGATCGCCTACCGCGACATCGACCGCACCGCCGACGCCCTCGGACGGGACGGCGGGGCCTGGCGCTCGCTCATGGGACCGCTCGCCGCCGACGCCGACCGCGTCTCGCAGTTCACCGGCGGCAAGCTCCTGCAGGTGCCGCGCCACCCGGTCACGGTCGCACGCTTCGGCCTCCGCGCGCTCGAGCAGGGCAGCCCGGCCTGGAACCTCCGGTTCCGTGAGGAGACCGCTCCGGCGATGCTCAGCGGTGTCGCCGCCCACTCCATCCGGCCGATGCCGAGCCTGTCCACCTCGGCCGCCGCCCTGTCGCTCGGCGCGTATGCGCACGCCCGCGGTTGGCCCATCCCCGTCGGCGGCAGCCAAGCGATCGTCGACGCGCTCGCGGACGACCTGCTGGCCCACGGCGGTGAGATCGTCACCGGAACCGAGGTGCGCTCCATCGACGAACTTCCGTCCGCCCGTGCCGTCCTGTTCGACACGACCCCGAAGGCGCTCGCCGAGATCGCGGGCAGCCGTCTGCCCGACGCGTACCTCCGTCGTCTCTCCCGATTCCGATACGGCGACGGCGTGGCCAAGGTCGACTTCGCACTCTCAGGTCCCGTCCCGTGGACGAACCCGGAACTGGCGCGGGCCGGCACGCTCCACCTCGGCGGCACCCGCCCGGAGATCGCCGCCGCCGAGCGCGACGTCGCCCGCGGTCGGCACAGCGAGTCGCCCTACGTCCTCGTCTCGCAGCCCGACGTCGGCGATCCTGGTCGCGCTCCCGGTGACGCCCAGGTCCTCTGGGCCTACACGCACGTGCCGAGCGGGTCCGGTCTCGACCAGACCGAGGCGATCACCCGGCAGATCGAGCGCTTCGCCCCCGGGTTCCGCGACGTGATCCTGACGTCGGCGTCGATGACCGCCCGCGACATGGCGCGGTACAACCCGAACTACGTCCTCGGCGACATCGCCGCCGGCGCTGCGACCTTCGCGCAGCTCGTCGCGCGTCCCGTGCTCTCGAACGACCCGTGGCGGACGCCGACGCCGGGGATCTTCCTGTGCTCCTCGTCGACCCCACCGGGCCCGGGCGTCCACGGTCTCGCAGGCTGGCACGCCGCCCGCAGCGCCCTCCGCTCGGTGTTCGGTCGCGACCGCATGCCGTCGCTCGCGCCAGACCGAACCGCGCGCCCCTCCTGACCTCCATCCCCGCTTTCAGCGAAAGGAACACCACCGTGTCCCACACCACCAAGGTCTTCGACTGCCCGCCCGACCGCGTCTTCGCCGTCCTCGCCGACGGCTGGCTGTTCCCGGCGTGGGTGGTCGGTGCGTCCCGCATGCGTGACGTCGGTGACCGGTGGCCGCATGTGGGCGGGAAGCTGCACCACTCCTTCGGTGTCTGGCCGGCGGTGCTGGACGACGAGACCACCGTGCTCCAGTGGGATGCTCCGCACCGCTTCGTCATCCAGCCGAAGGGGTGGCCGCTCGGTGAGGCCCGTGTCGCCATCGAGGTGGAACCGCACGAGCGCGGTTGCGTCGTCCACCTGCACGAGCATGCCGTGACGGGCCCTGGTGCGCTGATCCCGGTCTGGCTCCTCGACATCGGTCTGCACATCCGCAACGTCGAGACGCTGCGCCGGCTCGCCCACCTCGCTGAGGGCGGTGCCGGCGGCACCCACCTCGTGGAGGCGGCAGAACCGACGGCGGACGACCGGAAGGACGCCGAGTTCCCGAAGCGGTCGTTGTTCGCGCGGGTGGCGTCGGTCCTCGTCGTCGCCGTGCCGGTGGTCGCGGTGGCGCGCAAGCTCGCCCGTCACTGACGTCGATCCGACGCCGACGCACAACCGCGCCGCGATAGCAAGCACGGGGCGGGGTTCCACAGCTGCCGTACCGTTGCGCGGATGACCTCGACCGACACCACCAGGGCTGATCCTCCGTCCACGCTCAAACGCGACATCTCCGGCAAGATGCTCTACCTGTTCATCCTCGGAGACGTCCTGGGCGCGGGTATCTACGCCCTCATCGGCCAGATCGCCGGAGAGGTCGGCGGGGTCACCTGGGTCCCGATGATCGTCGCGTTGCTGCTGGCGCTGCTCACCGCGGCCTCCTACGCGGAGCTCGTCACGAAGTACCCGAAGGCGGGTGGTTCGGCCGTGTTCGCCGAGCGCGCCTACAAGCGGCCGATCGTCTCCTTCCTCGTCGGATACTGCATGCTCGCCGCGGGTGTCGTGAGTGCGTCCGGGCTGGCGCTTGCCTTCGCCGGTGACTACCTCGCGACCTTCGTCGACCTGCCACCGGTCCTCGGCGCCGTGCTGTTCCTCCTGGTGATCGCGCTCATCAACGCCCGCGGCATCAAGGAGTCCGTCCGGGCGAACCTCGTCATGACGATGATCGAGACCACCGGCCTCGTCCTCGTCGTGGTGGCGGTCGCGATGATGCTCGGCGGAGGCCGGGGCGACCTCGGTCGTGCGACGCAGTTCGCGGAGGGTGGCAGCCCGGTCATCGCCGTCTTCGGCGCGGCTCTGCTCGCCTACTACTCCTTCGTCGGGTTCGAGACGAGCGCGAACGTCATCGAAGAGGTCAAGGATCCGTCGCGGGTCTACCCGAAGGCGCTCTTCGGTGCCCTCGCGACCGCGGGTGTGCTGTACGTCCTCGTCGGCACCGCGGCCTCGATCGCCGTGCCCTCCGACGAGCTCGGCGAATCGACCGGTCCGCTCCTGACCGTGATCCAGGCGACCGGCGTCGGCATCCCCGCCTGGTTGTTCAGCATCATCGCGCTCGTGGCGGTCGCGAACGGTGCGCTGCTCACGATGATCATGTCGAGCCGGCTCGCCTACGGCATGGGCTCGCAGGGTCTGCTGCCGAGCGTCTTCACGAAGGTGCTGCCGAAGCGCGGTACGCCGTGGGTCGCGATCGTCGTGACCACGGGTGTCGCGATGGTCCTCACGGCCACCGGCAGTATCGCGACGCTCGCCGAGACGGTGGTCCTGCTCCTGCTCATCGTCTTCCTCAGCACGAACATCGCGGTGCTCGTCCTGCGGCGTGAGCACGTCGAGCACGCCCACTTCCGTGCGTGGACGGTCCTGCCGGTCCTCGCGGTCCTGTCGTGCCTCGTCCTCCTCACGCAGCAGAGCGCCGAGGTCTGGTTGCGTGGCGGCATCATCGTCGCGGTCGGCGTGGTGCTCTACGCGATCACGCGCCTGGTGCGTCGGCGGAAGGCGCCGGAAGCGGCGTGAGGAGCGTCTGACGGCGGTACCATCCGTCCATGCGATCTGGACGAGGTATGACGGATGACGAGGTCGGCTGATGCCTGCCGCGAATGACCCGGCCGACGCCCTGCCCGGGGACGGCCGCGACGAGACGCTGAACGAGCGCTCCGATCGCAACTGGTCGGAGCTGCTGCAGGAGTTCCGCGTCCTGCAGACGGGCACGCAGATCCTCGCGGGATTCCTGCTGACGCTGCCGTTTCAGGCGCGGTTCACCGAGCTCAGTGGATTCGATCACGTGCTGTACCTCGGTCTCGTGGTCCTGGCCGTGACGGTGACGCTCCTGGCGCTCGCGCCGGTCATCATGCACCGGCTCGTGTTCCGGCAGCAGGCGAAACCGCAGCTCGTGCGGCTCTCGAGCCGGATCCTCATGGTCTGCCTCGGGGCGGCCTCACTGCTGTTCGCGGGGATCGTCCTGTTCGTGTTCGACTTCGTCGCATCGCCCGAGGTCGGGCTGTGGGCGGGCGGCGCGGTGGTCGTCCTCATCGGGCTGGTGTGGCTGGTCGGCCCCCGCGTGATCCGGGGTGCGCGGGACCGCGTGTCCTGAGGTGATGGACGTGCCCGTCCAGAGCCCCGAGAATGGGACGATGCCCGAAACGTGTACGTTCTGCCGGATCATCGATGACGAGCCCGACGACATCATCTGGGTGGAGCGCGAGGACGAGGCGGTCGCCTTCCGGCCGTTGCCCGAGTCGGAGCTCGCCCCCGGCCACACCCTGGTGGTGCCGCGAGCGCACAGCGTCGGGCTGCTGGACGCCGACCCGCGAGCGCTCCAGGCGACGACGGCCCTCGCCCAGCGGGTGGGACGCGCGATGCGGGCGGCGCTCGGGGCGACCGGCGTCGTCGTGCTGAGCGCGTCCGGTGCCGATGCCGGGCAGAGCGTCCCCCACCTCCATCTCCACGTCGTCCCGTGCTGGGATGACGACGGGGTCACGTTCTGGCCCGAAGGCCGCTCGGAGCACCGGGTCGACGGCGACCCGCACGAGCTCCTCGCGGAGATGTTCGAGTAGCCGGAGATCGCCACGCCTTGAGTTGACCTCAAGACCGATTGAGGTTCTACGGTTGAAGCATGACCATTCCCACCACGCCGTCCGCTGATCCCGATGCCCTCGCCCGCGCCGCGACCGTCGACGGGTTCAAGACGGCGTTCCGTGACCACCCGGCCGGCGTCGCACTGATCAGTGCCTCGACCGATCAGGGAGACGTCGGGCTGACGGCGTCATCGGTCGCATCGGTGGCCGTCGACCCGCCGATGCTGTCCTTCTCGGTCACGCGAGCGACGGGGTCCGCGGGCGGACTGCTCAGTGCGGGAACGGTCGTCGTCCACCTCCTGGCGGACCACCACCTGGAGGTCGCGAAGGCGTTCGCCAAGACGGGGGAGCCGCGCTTCACGCCGGAACAGCACTGGGAGCGACTCGCGACCGGCGAGCCCTACCTGCCGAGCGCCCGGGCGGCACTGCGCTGCCGGATCGTGCAGACGGTCCCGGCCGGCAGCTCGATGCTCGTCATCGCCGAGGTGCTGGAGGTCATCCCGCCCGGCACGGACGCGCCGGCGCTCGTCTACCAGAACCGCAACTTCCACCGCCTGGAGTCCGACCCGCTCGGCTGATCAGGCGAGGAGCGCGATCGGGCCGATGTCGGCGATCGCCTCGATGACCCGCTCGGGGTGCTCGGCGATCCGGTTGAGGACGTAGAGCCACCACTCGGGTCCGTAGACGAGGTACTCGCGCGTCGTGAACCCGCGGCGGCGGAGGTCGTCGAGGAGTTCGGTGCCGAGTCCCTGGAGCATCTCGAACTCCACGTGCGGCTGACGGAGATCGTCGCCGAGCGCACCCTCGAGTGCGGCGACGAGGTTCGCGTCATGGGTGGCGACGTTGACACGGTGACCCGATCCCACGAGTCGCGTGACCATGCTGATGTAGGCGGCGGTCATCGGTGCGGAGTCGCGGGGGTGAGCGACCTCGGTCGATTCGAGGAAGGCGCCCTTGACGACGCGGATCGGCCCGGACCGATCCAGCACTCGGTCGAGGTCCGCGGGGGTGCGGTGCAGTCTCGCCTGCAGGGTGACGCCGGTCTCCGGGAAGGCGTCGGCGATCTGCTCGTAGATCGACAACACGAGGTCCGTGCGGTCGGAACCCTCGGCGGAGATCATGAGCGAGGTGTCGGCATCCCGTGCCGCCTGCGCGAGCGCCAGGCCGTTGCGCAGGCCGAGCTCGGGGGAGACGACTGAACCGATGTGGGAGAGGTCGAGCGAGATCGTCGCGATCTGGTCGGACTCCCTGATCCGGCGGGCGAGGTCGACGAACTCGGCGGTCTGCTCGTCGGCGACGCGTGCGTCGCGGACGGACTCGCCGACAAGCTCGATGCTCCAGCGGTGCCCACGATCGGCGTTCGCTTCGAGGAGCCGCAAAGCCGAGGCCGCGTCCTCGCCGGCGATGTATCGCAGGGCGGCCCGCTTGGCGATGGCGGCGGCCTCCGGGTGGGCGAGGACTCGCGCTTTGAGGTCCTCGTCGAGAGCCCAGGTTCGCAGGGTGTCGGCGGCGCGCGACAGCGTCTCGTCGTTCATCAGCATGCTTCGACCCTATCCAGTCGTGGGTGGCGGCGGTTCGGACGGCAGCTAGATCTGGGCTGCGTCGCCCGTGCGCGCTACGCTCGCTCCCGTGGCGAGCTTCGAAGAGAAACCGATCCTGGACCTCACGCTCGATGAGTGGGAGGCCTACCTCTCCGGCGCGCCGAGCGACGCGGGTGTTCGGTTGAAGCTGCGGAAGAAGACCTCGAAGGCGTCGGGGATCACCTGGTCGGAGGCGCTCGACGTCGCCCTCTGCCACGGATGGATCGACGGACAGAGCAAACGGTTCGATGACGACTACACGCTGCAGGCGTTCACGCCGCGGCGGAAGAACAGCCCGTGGTCGCAGATCAACCGGGAGCACGTCGCCCGCCTCATCGAGGAGGGGCGGATGCGTCCTGCCGGGCTCGCGGAGATCGAGCGTGCCAAGGCCGACGGGCGGTGGGATGTGGCGTACCGGCAGAAGGACGCCGTCGCACCGGATGATCTCCAGGCGGCGCTCGATGCGAACCCCGAGGCGGCGGCGTACTTCGCGACGCTCGGCCGCACCGACCGCTTCCGCGTCTTCTTCCGCCTGAGCAACATCAAGACGCCCGCGATCAGGGCGGCGCGCATCGCCGACGTGATCGAGAAGGCTGCCCGGGGCGAGCAGCACTACCGCTGATGGTGGCTTGCTCTGCACTTCGCGCGTGGCAGTCGTCCGAGACCATCGGCGCGAATCACCAGCAACGTGTAGACAAGACCCATGACCGATCGATCACGGCTGTACATCTCGGCGGATCTGGAGGGGGCGGCGACCGTCGTCTCGCCGGACGATCTTGCGCGAGGAGGGTTCGGGTTCGACGCCGCCAGGTCGCAATTAACACGCGAGGTCAACGCTGCTATTCGCGGAGCACTCGAGGTCGACAATGGGTTGCAGATCGTCGTCTCGGACGCGCACGGTACCTATCGGAACATCGACCCGCTGGAACTGGATGACCGCGCTCGCCTGCTCCAGGGCAAGCCTCGTCCGCTCGCCATGATGTCGGGTGTTCGCGCGAGGGATGGCGTCATGCTGATCGGATACCACGCGAGGGCTGGAGTGGGCGGTGTCCTCAGCCACACCATCGATGATGCCGTTCGCGACGTGCGGTGCAACGGAAGCTCCTTCGGAGAGGCAGGGTTGAGCGCCTTGCTCGCGACGGAGGTCGGGGCGTCGATCCTTCTTGCTTCAGGAGATGATGCTCTGGCAGCGGAGCTGGCCGCGCTGGCACCCGGGCTTCCGGTCGTGCAGACGAAGGAAACAGTGTCCGCAGGGGCCGCGGTCTCCGAGCATCCGCTGCGGGTGTCCGCGGCGATCGAAGAGGCTTCCAAGCGGGCAGTCACCGCGTGGTCTGGCGAGCACGTACAGATGCAGGGATTATCGCGCAGGGAGGTCCTGCTCGAGGTCGAGTTCGGTCATCCCATCCACGCGGATCGGGCGGAGCTGCCGCCGCCGGTCACGCGTCGCAATCCAACGACCGTGTCCGTGACGTGCGGGTCGGTGACCGAAGCCTATCGATGGGCGCGCACGTTGATTGTGCTTGCCACCGCCTCATGACCGCGGAGCGTGTGCCGATCCGGAGCAGCTCATGCTGATCGGCCGTCGAACGCGGGTGCTTCCGTCGGCGGTCTGGCCGGTCATCCACGAATAACGTCGGCGGCTGGTCGCGGATCTGTCGGTGCTGGACGACGAGCAGTGGGCGACGCCGTCGCTGTGCACGGGATGGGATGTGCATGATGTCGTGGCCCATCTCGTCGACTCGGCGAAGACGACGCGGCTGGGATTCGTCCGACGACTCATCGCCGCGCGGTTCGACTTCGACCTCGACAACGCACACGGGGTCGAGCGGGAGCGGAGGAACGATCCGCAGGAGACGCTCCGGGCTCTGGCGGACGCCACCGAGCTGACGTGCACTCCGCCGGCGAACCTCGCGACCAGGCTCGTCGAGGCCATCGTGCACGGCGAGGACGTCCGTCGGCCGCTCGGCATCCGCGCGGAGTACCCGACAGCAGCGGTCATGGTGGCGTTGGAGTACCAGCTCCGGACCGGAGTCTCGATGGGCGGCGGCAAGGAACGCGCCCAGGGCGTCCGGCTCGTCGCCGAGGACGCCGGCACGAGCTGGGGTGAGGGCGACGAGGTCCGGGGATCGGCGCTCGACCTGCTGCTCGCGGTGTCAGGGCGAGAGACCGGGCCGGCTCTGCCCGGAAGGTGAGCGCGGGGCAGGGCGTGGGGCACGGAGTTGCACGGGCAGGCTGCTCCCGGGCACTGATGTGACTCGGCTCGGCTGCCCTTCGACAGGCTCAGGGACCGAAACGGTTCGGGCATACTTCTCCCGGTCACTGAGCTTGTCGAAGTGCTCACGAGGAACCCTTCGACAGGCTCAGGGGCCGGGTTCATCCGGGTGAACCTCTTCGGTTGGCCGAGGTTGCGCGGCTCGGCTGCCCTTCGACAGGCTCAGGGACCGGGGGCCATCCCGGTGTACCTCTCCCGGTCACTGAGCTTGTCGAAGTGCTCACGAGGAACCCTTCGACAGGCTCAGGGACCGGGTTCATCCGGGTGAACCTCTTCGGTTGGCCGAGGTTGCGCGGCTCGGCTGCCCTTCGACAGGCTCAGGGACCGAGACGGTTCGGGCACACTTCTCCCGGTCACTGAGCTTGTCGAAGTGCTCACGAAGGACCCCTCGACAGGCTCAGGGGCCGGGCCCGGGGCCGGGGCCGTGCGGGTGGGCCTCTTCCATCGACTGAGGCGGTGCGGCTTAGCCGCCCTTCCACAGGCTCAGGGACCGAACAGGTTCCGGGCACACTTCTCCCGGTCACTGAGCTTGTCGAAGTGCGCACGAGGAACCCTTCGACAGGCTCAGGGGCCGGGTTCATCCGGGTGAACCTCTTCGGTTGGCCAAGGTTGCGCGGCTCGGCTGCCCTTCGACAGGCTCAGGGACCGAGACGGTTCGGGCATACTTCTCCCGGTCACTGAGCTTGTCGAAGTGCCCACGTGGAACCCTTCGACAGGCTCAGGGACCGGCGGGGGTCAGAACGGTGCAGGATCTGGCTCGGTCCGATACTGCTTGCCGTCGGGTGTCGTCCACTCGAGGACCCCGCCCGGCTGATGGTCGAGGTTCCAACCCGGCAGGTGCTTCATACGGTGGTGATGTCGACACAGGCAGGCGAGATTCGCGACATCTGTCGTGCCTCCGTCTTCCCACGCGACCGAGTGGTCCAGGTCGCAGGCTCTGGCGCGTCTGCCGCAGCCCGGTGCCCTACAGGTGCCGTCCCGCAACCGCACTGCCCGTTGCAGATCGGCCGGAACCCGGTACTGATGCCGGCCGACGGAAAGGACCGCACCGGTTTCCGGCTGAACCAGGATCCGGGTGAAGCTAGGCGCGTTCACCGCGATGCGCGCGGCGGTCTTCGGGTCGATGGGGCCGTACCCGTCGAGCGTCGCCGGGGCATCACTCACACCGGCCATGCTCAGCGCCGGCACCGTGATCTGCACGGTCGGTGTGATGTGCTCCTGCACCTCGATCGGGTGCGGGAGCACCGGGCTCGACCTGACGTCGTCGGGCGTGACACCGGTGAGCGCGAGCGCCGCTAGGGCGTCGGCCTGCAATTGTGCGCAGGTGCGGGTGTCGCCGGCCTGGCGCGATTCGGCCGCGGCGGCTTCGATGCGCTCGGCGATGCCCTGCGCAATGGGCGCCGTCGCGAACAGGTGCACCCACGCCATGCCGTCAGCGGCCGGTTCGAACTCGACGCGGCGGTCGGCCTCGGAGCGGACTGCTCGGGCGGTGATGGACTCGGGGTGGAGTCGTTCGCGCAGGACGCGGGCGCGCCTGCGAAGGTTCGCGTTGGTGGACTCCTCCGCGATCGGTAAGACTTCCGCGAGGAACGCCGCCCGCCCTGCGACCGGGACGTCACTGAGTTGGTCGATGATCGTCTGCGCGTGCCGCGCCGAGATACGGCCCGTCTCGAGCGACGCCAGGACTGATGGGGCGTCGTTCACGAGACGTTCGGCGTCATTGGTGGCCCGCTGGACCGTCTGCTCGGGCGTGCGCGTCGCCATCGCGAGGGCCGCACACGTCGAGCGACGCGAGAGCGCCTGCCGCTCGGCCGGGGGGAACACGGCCGGAACGACCGAGTCGGCGAAGGCGTCCGCGTAGGCGGCGGAGCGGGCCAGGAGGCGCGCTTTGCGTGCGTCCAGGACGGCTTGTTGCCGGTGGAGTTCCGCCCACTCGCCTGAGAACTCCGCGAGCTGCGCGGCGTACTCGTCGCCGACGCGGATCGCGGCGGAGGAGGTCTCGGTCATGGGACTAGTCCATCATGGACCACTGACATTCCAGATGCCGAGTCGCACCGGTTGTGGACGTTGCTCGTGGGCCCTTCGACAGGCTCAGGGACCGGAGGAAGGGCGCCGGGTTCGTGGGGTTCTCCGTGTGCCCTTCGACAGGCTCAGGGACCGGGAGGAGATCACCGGATTGGGAGGTGACTCGTGTGCCCTTCGACAGGCTCAGGGATCGGAGGAGGGGTGCCGGATTCGTGGGGTTGCTCGGGTGCCCTTCGACGGGCTCAGGGACCGGGAGGAGATCACCTGAGCGGGAGGTCCCGTGTGCCCATCGACGGGTTCAGGGACCGGGGCCCAGCGGCCGGAGGGTCAGACGGCCCGGGCGAGCAGGTCCGCGACACGCTTCGCGACGGCGTCGTTCCACGCGGTGACACCGAACGCGGTCGGCCACAGGTCGCCGTCGTCGAGCTTCGCAGAGTCGTTGAACCCGATGGTCGCGTAGCGCGCCTTGAACTTCGCCGCCGCCTGGAAGAACACGACCGCCTTGCCGTCGGCACCGACGTAGGCGGGCATGCCGTACCAGGTCTTGGCCGCGAGGCCGGAGTCGCCGCTCATGATCAGCTCGTGCAACGGCTCGGCGATCGCGCGGTCGGCGTCATCCATGTCCGCGATCGCGTCGACGACGGCCTGCAGGGCCTCCTCGCGACTCGCGGCCGCCTTCAGCTCCTTGGCGCGCTCCTTCATCGCCGTGCGTTCCTCGGCGCTGAATCCGCTCTTCGTGCTCGATTGTTTCTCGGCCATGTCGACGTCCTTCCGATCACCGTCTCCGAGTCCTGCCCGGCTCCGCCTCTCACGGTAGCCCTCGCGGTGGGGACGTGGGGTGCGGATTCGACTCAGTCGTCCAGCGCGCCGGGACCGAGTACGGACTCGACGATGACCCGGATCGCGTACTCGCTCGTCTCGGCGAGATCGACGTCCGCCGGGTCGATGAGCCACTGCACCTGCAAGCCGTCCATGACCGCGAGGATGGACGCCGCCGCACGGTGGATCGTCTCGGGTGCATCGACGCCCCGCTCGGCGCACACCACCTCGAACGCCTCCGCGATCT
The DNA here is from genome assembly GCF_013349365.1 of Plantibacter sp. MCCC 1A11337. Lineage (NCBI taxonomy): Bacteria > Bacillati > Actinomycetota > Actinomycetes > Micrococcales > Microbacteriaceae > Plantibacter > Plantibacter sp. MCCC 1A11337. The sequence continues at coordinate 806,143 of NZ_JABJWX010000002.1, forward strand.
CCCGACGCAGCGTCCGGTAGCGGTCGTCGAAGTAGTGCCTGGCCGGGTGGTCCTCGGTCACCGACTCCGCCGACAGGACGACGAACGCCTGCACGATCCCGGCGCGCTGCGCGTTCGCGGCGGCAGTGCGGATCAGGTGTTTGAACAGGTCGATGCCGCCCGGGATGTGCTGGTCGTCGAGATCCTGCACGTCCGTCGCATCGCGGTAGCTGAGCACCTCGAGGAGGAGCTGGTCCTTCGACCCGAAGTGGTGCAGGATGCCCGCCGGCGTCATGTCGACGAGCTCGGCGATGTCGATGAGCGTGCCGTTCGCGTACCCCTTGGCGCCGAAGACGTCCAACGCGGAGCGGACGACCTCGGCTCGCCTCGCCACGGTCGCCGGGCGTGGCTGGGCCGGTCGTTTCACCGTGTTCTGTCGTTTCACCGTGCTCATGGTGTCCGTTCCGCGGGGGCCTCGATGCGCCCGACACTACCGCGCTTGCCAACTTACTGAATGGTCAGTAAGTTATCACCGAATCCCGACTTGCGCCGCACTGCCGCAGCGCACACCCAAGAGGAGAAAGCGATGAAGCTGAGAACCCCACTGCTGGCCGCGTTCGCGGCCACAGCCCTGCTGCTCACCGGATGCACCGGTGGCGGCGGGTCGAGCGACGGCCCCGAGAGCGGCGCCGCCCTGACGATCGCGAAGCCGGACGGCTCGATCGCCACCGAGTCCAACAACCCCTACGTCGGCGACTCGTCCGCCATGAAGCTCGGCTACATCAACGCGATCCTGGAGCCGCTCGCGATCGTCAACCTCGTCGACCCGAGTGCCGAGGTGAAGCCCTGGCTCGCGTCCGAGATCGCCTGGTCCGACGACTACACCTCCGTCGCGCTGACCGCCCGTGAGGGCGTCACCTGGAACGACGGCGAGGCGTTCAGCGCCGACGACATCGCGTTCACCTTCCAGCAGTTCATCGACCACCCCGAACTCGACAACTCGGCCCTCGGCCTCACCACGGTCGCGACCGAGGGCGACACCGTCACCCTCTCGTTCGCGAACCCCATGTTCGTGAAGCAGGACAAGGTGCTCCTCAAGCAGATCGTCCCGAAGCACGTGTGGGAGTCCGTCGACGACCCCGCCACCTTCGAGAACCCGGAGCCCGTCGGCACCGGCCCGTACACGCTCACGAGCTTCAGCACCGAGAGCGTCGAGCTCTCCGCCCGCGACGACTACTGGGGTGAGCAGCCGGCCGTGCCGACGCTCTACTACGTGTCGTACAACGACAACACGGCTCTCACCACCGCGCTCGCGAACGGTGACGCCGACTGGGCGCAGGCCTTCATCCCGAACGTGCAGTCCGCGTACCTCGACAAGGACAAGGAGCACAACGTCTACTGGGCGGCCGCCGGTCTCGCCGTCGACGCGATGTTCGTGAACACGCAGACGAAGCCGTTCAACGACCCCGCGTTCCGCCAGGCGGTGAACCTCGTCATCGACCGCGAGCAGCACCAGCAGATCGCCCGCGAGGGCGGCGTCCCCGAGCTCAGCTCGGTGACCGGCCTCCCGACCCCGGCGGGTGACGCGTTCATCGCCTCCGAGTTCGAGGGCGAGGACTACACCGTCGACGCGAAGGCCGCGAAGCAGGTCCTGACCGACGCCGGCTACACCTGGGAGGACGACGTCCTCACCGACCCGTCCGGCGAGGCCGTCACTTTCACGCTGTCGGTGCCACAGGGCTGGAACGACTACGTCACCGGCATCAGCCTCATCGCCGACTCGGTCAAGACGCTGGGCGTCACCGCCACGGTCGACACCCCCGACCAGGACACCTGGTGGGCGGCGAAGTCGGACGGCGACTTCCAGGCCATCCTGCACTGGACCGACACCGGCGCGACGCCGTACGACCTGTACTCCGACATCATGGACGGCCGCTGGCTCGTCGCCGAGGGCCAGGCGGCCGACTTCAACTTCGGTCGGTACGACAGCCCGGAGGCCACCGCGGCGCTCGCGGCCTACGCCAACGCCACGGACGACGCGACGCGCGCAGCCGCCCTCGAGACCGTGCAGAAGCTCTTCGTCTCCGACGTCCCGGCCATGCCGATCGGCACACGCCCGTTCATCGGTTCGTACAACACGCGGAACTACACCGGATGGCCGAGCGAGGACGACCCGTACGCGCCCGCCGACCCGACGCAGCCGACCGCGGTCTACATCCTCACGCAGCTCAAGGCCGCGAAGTAGGCACGGTGTCCCACCGACGGGCGGGGCGCTCATCCGCCCCGCCCGTCATCTCCCGCATGCGCAACGGCATGCACCGCGACCAGCGACAGAACGGATTCATGCAGTGTCCAACGACGACCTGCTGACGGTCCGGCGCCGCTTTTCATCAGCACAGAACGGACTCATGCAGTGACCAACGACGACCTGCCGACGGTCCGGCGCCGCTTTTCATCAGCACAGAACGGACTCATGCAGTGACCAACGACGACCTGCTGACGGTGTCCTCCTTCAGCGTCACCTACGACGTGGAACCGCCCGTCGAAGCCGTGCGCGACGTCTCGCTCACCCTCCGCCGCGGCGAGATCCTCGGCCTCGCGGGCGAGTCCGGCTGCGGCAAGACCACCCTTGCCTACGGCCTGCAACGGCTCCTCAAACCACCGGCGGTCATCACGGGTGGCACCGCCGTCTTCCACGACGAGTCCGGCGAGGACATCGACCTCGGCCTGCTCGGCGAGGAGGAGATGCGCGCGTTCCGCTGGGACAAGGCCTCCATGGTGTTCCAGGGCGCGATGAACGCCCTCAACCCGGTCACCTCGATCGGGCGGCAGCTCGACGACGTCTTCACCACGCACCGCCGGGGCATGTCGCGAGCCGAACGCCGCGAGGAGGCCGGCAAGCTGCTCGACATCGTCGGGGTCGGCCGCGACCGCCTGAAGTCCTACCCGCACGAGCTCTCCGGCGGCATGCGCCAGCGCGTCATGATCGCGATGGCGCTCGCCTTGAAGCCGCAGCTGATGATCATGGACGAACCGACCACCGCCCTCGACGTGCTCGTGCAGCGCGAGATCCTCCAGCAGATCTCCGAGCTCCGCACCGAGTTCGGGTTCTCGGTCATCTTCATCACCCACGACCTCCCGCTGCTCCTCGAGATCTCCGACCGCATCGCCGTCATGCGTGCCGGTCGGCTCGTCGAGATCGACACGGCGGAACGCATCTACCGACAGGCGAAGGACCCGTACACGCGGAAGCTGCTCGCGTCCTTCCCGAGCCTCACCGGCGAGCGCGGCGACTTCGTCCGCGGGACGGGTGCCGCCACGTCGGCCACCCAGGCAGGAGCGACCGCATGACCACCCTCGAGTTCTCCCACGTGTCGAAGCGGTACCGGGTCCGTGGCTCCGGACACATGCTCGCGCTCGACGACGTCAGCTTCACCCTGCGGTCCGGCCAGACGCTCGCCCTCGTCGGACAGTCCGGCAGCGGCAAGTCGACCATCGCGAAGATCCTCACGCAGCTGGAACGGGCGACGAGCGGCGACATCCTGCTCGACGGCAAGGCGATCCCGCGTCGTGGTCGCGCACTCCGCCGCTACCGCCAGCAGGTCCGCATGGTCTTCCAGGACCCGTTCGCCTCGCTGAACCCGTCGCACACGATCCGCCACCACCTGGAGCGGCCGTTGCGCCTCGACCACGTCGTCCCCGAGGCCGAGGTCGAGGACGAGGTGCACCGCCTCCTCGAGCGCGTGCAGCTCGACCCCGCCGGCACCATCGACCGTCGGCCCCACGAACTGTCCGGCGGTCAGCGCCAGCGGGTCGCCATCGCCCGTGCGCTCGCGTCGCGTCCGTCCCTCCTCATCGCCGACGAGCCCGTCTCGATGCTCGACGTCTCCATCCGGCTGGGCGTCCTCAACCTCCTGGCCGAGCTGCAGCGCGAGTCGCGACTCGGCGTGCTCTACATCACGCACGACCTCGCGACCGCGCGGCACTTCAGCGACGAGATCATGGTCCTGCACCACGGCGAGGTGGTCGAGCGAGGCCCGGCCGACGACGTGATCCTCCGCCCGCAGCACCCCTACACGCTCGCCCTCCGCAACGCGTCACCCGACCCCGACCGCCACTTCGCGGGCGACGCGCTCTCCGAATCGGCAGGGAGCCGACCATGACCTTCTTCCTCCGTCGCGCCGCCTTCTACGCGTTCACCGCGTGGGCTGCGATCACGATCAACTTCTTCCTGCCACGCATGCTCAAGGGCGACCCCGTCTCGGCGTACATCGCGAAGAACCAGGGCCGCATCAGCCCCGAGGCCGCGGACTCGCTGCGCACCCTGTTCGGACTCGACGCCGACAAGTCGATGCTCGAGCAGTACCTGGACTACTGGCGGTTGCTGTTCTCGGGCGACCTCGGACGGTCCTTCTCGAAGGGCCTCGCACCCGTCACCGACGTGATCGCCGCCGCCCTGCCGTGGACCGTGGGCCTCGTCGGGATCGCGACGATCCTGTCGTTCGTCCTCGGCACCTCCATCGGCGCCCTCATCGGCTGGCGACGCGGCAGCAAGGCGGACTTCATCGTCCCGCTGTCCACCTTCTTCTCGACCGTGCCGTACTTCTGGATGGGCCTCATCGCGATCGCCGTGTTCTCCACCCTCCTCGGCTGGTTCCCCGCCTCCCACGCCTACGGCAAGGGATCGAGGCCGGAGTTCTCGCTCGACTTCATCGGGCAGGTGATCGCGCACGGCTTCCTCCCGGCGGCGACGATCGTGCTCGCCTCGCTCGGCGGCTGGATCCTCGGCATGCGCAACATGATGGTCACCGTCCTCGACGAGGACTACGTGACCGTCGCCGAGGCGAAGGGCCTGCCGACCCGCCGGGTGCTCGTCGACTACGCCGCACGCAACGCCATGCTGCCGCAGCTGTCGAGCTTCGCCCTGTCGCTCGGCTTCATCGTCGGCGGCACGATCGTCATGGAGATGGTCTTCTCCTACCCGGGCGTCGGCAAGCTCCTGCTCGACGCCACGACGGCGAAGGACTACCCGCTCATGCAGGGGCTCTTCCTCGTCATCACCCTCACCGTTCTCGTCGCGAACATCCTGGCCGACGTCGCCTACGCGGTGCTCGACCCCCGCACCCGCCAGATGGAGTCCTGACATGACCATCCCCACCACCGAGGCCCTCGCCACCGCTGAGGCGCCCAAACCGACGCCGGCCGGCCGCTCGGTCGCCGCACGGTTCGCGTCGTCGTTCGCGATGTTCCGGAACGGCAAGTCGATCACGGGCCTCTGCATCCTCGGCTTCTTCGTCCTCGTCGCGGTCTTCGGCGACCTCATCGCGCCGTACGGCCCACTGGAGAAGGACTTCACCGCGCTGCGCCAGGCTCCGTCCGCCGCGCACCTGCTCGGCACCACGCACATGGGCGAGGACGTCCTGAGCCAGCTGATCTACGGCACCCGCGGCGTGCTCCTCGTCGGCTTCCTCGCGGGCATCTTCGCGACGATCATCGCCGTCGCCATCGGCGTCACCGCCGGGTACGTCTCGGGGTTCACGAGCGAGTCGCTGTCCGCGCTGACGAACGTCTTCCTCGTCATCCCGGGTCTCCCGCTCATGATCATCGTGGCGTCCCAGTACGACAACCCGAGCCTGTTCCTCATCGCCGGTGTCCTGGCGCTCACCGGGTGGGCATGGGGCGGCCGGGTGCTGCGCGCGCAGACGATGTCGCTCCGCAACCGGGACTTCATCCAGGCGGCGAAGGCGAACGGGGAGTCCCTCTTCCGGATCATCACCGTCGAGATGCTGCCGAACCTGACCGCCATCATCGCCTCGAGCTTCGTCGGCACGGTCACCGCGGCAGTGCTCGGGCTCACCACGCTCGCGTTCATCGGTGTCATCCCCATCACGAACCTCAACTGGGGCACCATCCTGTTCTGGGCGCAGCAGAACGGTGCGTTCCCCGATTTCTGGTGGTGGTACGTGCCCGCCGGTGTGTGCATCGCCCTGCTCGGTGTCGCATTGTCGCTCATCAACTTCGGGATCGACGAGTACGTGAACCCGAGGCTCCGCTCGGCTGGCGAGCGCGCCAGGGCCCTCCGCAAGCGCGGCATCAAGCCCGGGGCGAGCGTCACCGCCGTCCGCACCGAGCCGGCCGGCCCGTCCACGACCACCGACACGACCCACACCGAACGCGCTGGAGCGACCGAACGATGAAGACCGACACCACCCGTCACCTCGACGCGGCCCGCTACCTCGACGCCACGCTGCCCATCGCGGCCCGTGTCGACGACCTCGTCGAGCGGATGACCGTCCGGGAGAAGGTCGGCCAGATGATGCAGCTCGACGCCCGCGACGACATCGAGGCGCACGTGCTCGAGACCCACGTCGGCTCGATCCTGCACGCGTCACCGGAGCGTCTCGCGGTCGCCCATGAACTCGTCGGGCGGACGCGACTACGGATCCCGCTGATCGTGGGGGAGGACTGCATCCATGGGCACTCCTTCCACCTCGGCGCGACGATCTTCCCCACGCAACTGGCCATGGCCGCGAGCTGGGACGCCGAGCTGCTCGAACGGGTCGCCAGGGCCACGGCCGTCGAGGTCGCCGCGACGGGTGTCCACTGGACGTTCTCGCCGGTGCTCTGCATCGCGCGCGACCTCCGCTGGGGCCGCGTCGGCGAGACCTTCGGTGAGGACCCGTTCCTCATCGGTGAGCTGGCCTCCGCGATGGTGCGCGGCTACCAGGGCGACGGCCTGTCCGACCCGACCGCCATCCTCGCGACGGCCAAGCACTTCGCCGGCTACTCCGAGACGCAGGGTGGGCGCGACGCGAGCGAGGCCGACATCTCCCCGCGCAAACTGCGGTCATGGTTCCTCCCGCCGTTCGAGCGGGTCGCCCGCGAGGGGTGCGCCAGCTTCATGCTCGGCTACCAGTCGATCGACGGGGTGCCGATCACGGTCAACGAGTGGCTGCTGGGCGACGTCCTGCGCGGTGAGTGGGGGTACGAGGGGACGCTCATCACCGACTGGGACAACGTGGGCCGCATGGTGTGGGAGCAGCACGTCAGCCCGGACTACGTGCACGCCTCGGCTGCCGCGATCCGCGCCGGCAACGACATGGTGATGACCACCCCTGGCTTCTTCGAGGGCGCCCTGGAAGCGCTCGAGCGCGGCCTGCTCGAGGAGGCCGACCTCGACCGGGCGGTCCGTCGCATCCTCACCCTGAAGTTCGCGCTCGGCTTGTTCGAGCGCCCGCGGCACCCGGACGCCGCGGAGCAGCTCGCGGTGATCGGCTCGCCGGAGCACACCGAGCTCAACCTCGAGACCGCGCGGCGTTCGCTCGTCCTGCTCCGCAACGAGGGCGTGCTGCCGCTCGCCGGCGGCTACCGGGCGGACGAGGCAGGCAGGGCGATCGCGACGTCCGAGGCCGGGCCGCAGCGCATCGCCGTCGTGGGTCCGCTCGCGGACGACGCGCAGATGCAGCTCGGCGACTGGGCGGGCAACTCCGGCCAGGCCGGTTGGCTGCCCGACGGCCAGCCGCGCGAGATGATCACCACCGTGGTCGACGGCCTGCGTGCGGTCGCACCCGCCGGGAGCACGGTCACGACGGCGTTCGGAGCGGACATCCTCACGCTCTCGCCCGATCCCGCGGGGGCGACCTTCCCCGACGGCCAGCCGCGTCCGCCGCTCGTCACGCCCGCGCGACCGGACGAGGCGCTCATCGCGGAAGCCGTCGCACTGGCCGAGGACGCCGACGTGGTCGTCGCCGTGGTGGGCGACCGCATCGAGCTCGTGGGGGAGGGCCGCTCCACCGCGACGCTCGAGCTCATCGGCGCACAGGTGGCCCTGCTCGACGCCCTTGCCGCCACCGGGAAGCCGCTCGTCGTGGTCCTGCTCGCTTCGAAGCCGCTCGTGCTGCCGCCGTCCGCGCTGCACGCCGACGCGATCGTGTGGGCGGCCAGTCCCGGCATGCAGGGCGGTCGGGCGATCGCGGAACTCCTGCTCGGTCTCATCGAGCCGACCGGTCGCCTGCCGATCTCCTTCGCGCGGCACGCCGGCCAGCAGCCGACGTATTACAACCAGATCCGCGGCCAGCACGGCGACCGCTACGCCGACCTCACCCAGGAGCCTGCGTTCGCGTTCGGCGACGGGCTCTCCTACTCGAGCGTCGAGTACGGGCAGCCGCGCCTCGACCAGGCCGTCTACGGACGTGACGAGACCGTGCGTGCCGAGGTCGAGGTCCACAACAGCGGTTCGCGCTCCGTCCTCGAGACGGTGCAGGTGTACGTCAGCGACCTCGTCACATCAGTGAGCTGGGCCGACCAGGAGCTGAAGACGTTCCGTCAGGTCGCGATCGAACCGGGCGACACGACGACGGTCACGATCGAACTGCCCGTCGCCGACTGCTCCATCGTCGACGCGCGGGGACGGCGGGTCGTCGAAGCGGGCGAGTTCGAGCTGCGGGTGGGCGGTTCGTCACGGGCCGATGCGCTGCACGCGGTCCGCTTCACGATCACCGACTGAGCCGTCGAGCACCGGGACCCTCAGGGGGCCGCACGAAGTCCCTCCTGTTTCGTGCGGCACCGCGGGGCCGATCAGGCCAGTTCTTCGGCGTCCGCTCGAACGGTGACCTCGCCACCGTTGGCGCCGTGCATGAGGTCCTCCAGCAGCGGGCGGTCCATCTCGAACGTCTCATCCGACTCGAAGCTGAACTGCAGCGGGATCGAGGGGTGCAGCCAGAGCGTGACGCGGCCGCGTTCCGTCGAGGTGTCGCGGAGCGTCACCGAGAACGACTCGTTCCGGCGGAGCTTCATGAGGGTGATGGTCTTGACGTGAGCCAGCATCCGGTCCTCGAGGTGGAACCGGTTCTCGCCCGTCCCGTAAACGATCGCGCCCATGTGCTGTACCCTTCTCCGGACCTCCGACGATCGACACGGCGAGATGCGCCGGTGTCGAGCGGCCAGCCTGGAGACCCACTTCAACGTCCGCCGAACTAGTCTAGGAAACTTGAAATCGGCGCTCTGAACTGTTGATTTCCGAGTGCCTGCTGCGCTATGCGTGTCCGCTCGGCGAGATGGTCAGGACAGCAGGTCCGGGTCCTGTCCCTGAGGGAGGGCCGAGGACGGGGTGTCCTGGGAATCGCCGTCAGGCGTGCCCATCGCGATACCGATACCGGGACCGATCAGGAGGTTGATGGGCTCCAGCTGTCCTTCGCCGCGGTCGACCTGCAGCCATCGGAACTGCCCGGACGAGATGCTCTCGAGCACCTCGGCGCGGAACTCGTCCGGGTCGGAGACGGCGATCGAGTACGGAAGTCCCTGGTAGACGATCTCCATGCGGCTCATGCGACTTGTCCTGTCCGGCTCGGAGCGGGCTCCGCGATGACCGAGAGGCCGTGGGCGGAGTTCGCCGTGACGTTCAGCGCGTCGATCCACGCGCGGTTGAGGTCGATCGGGACGCTGCCCGAGTACTTGAAGCGCAACGGCACCGAGGGGTGGATCCAGATGACACTGCGCCCGTCGCCCGCCCGCGGGTCGTCCTTCCACCCGAAGTAGAAGGCCTCGTTCCGGCGGAGCTTCGCGCCGATCACGAACTGCAGGTGCGCAAGCAGCCGGTCCTCGAAGGTGATCGAGACCTCAGAACCGTAGATCAGTTTTCCCATGGCGGGCCGTGCTCTCCTCGTCGTGCTTCACGCGGTGTCGCGTCACGCTGTGTCGCTTCACCATAAGTCTCCCGGCTCGGAATTCCCAGCTGACGACCGCGCGGGCGCGAATGGGAGATGTCGTCGATGATGTCAAGGGCCCCCGGATCGACAGCTTCGGTGCGTAACCTGCGGTGCAGGAGGTGCCACCAATGGCAACAGCAGAGAAGACCAGCAAGACCGAGAGCACGACCCGATCGGCTCCCGGAGGATCCGGGCCGAAGCCCACCCGTCGGCAGAACGCCGAGAAGGGCTTCGTCGCGTCGAAGGAACTGGACGCCAACATGCAGGCCGTCCTCGTCGACCTCATCGAGCTGTCGATCCAGGGCAAGCAGGCACACTGGAACGTCGTCGGACGCAATTTCCGCGACACGCACCTGCAGCTGGACGAGATCATCGACGCTGCCCGTGAGTTCAGCGACACCGTCGCCGAGCGCATGCGTGCCCTGCACGCCGTGCCGGACGGACGCAGCGACATCGTGGCCGAGACCACGACGTTGCCCGAGTACCCGCAGGGCGAGATCGACACCTCGGAGACGATCGATCTGATCACCGTCCGACTCGAGGCCGTCGTCGGCACCATGCGCCGCGTCCACGACGAGGTCGACGACGAGGACCCGACGAGCGCGGACATCCTCCACGCGATCATCCAGCAGCTGGAGCAGTTCGCCTGGATGATCAGCGCGGAGAACCGGACGGCGACCCGCAGTCGTTGACCTGGGGCGGCGTCCGACGGCGAATCGTCGTCGGCGCCGCCACCCATCGGGGTCGGAGGTCGGTTCGGCGACTACTCGTCGTCGGCGCCGCCACCCGACGCCGTGTCCTCACCGTCAGTGGACTCGGAACCGTCGGAGCCCGAACCGTCGGGGATCTCCTCCGCGTCCGGACGTGAGGATGATGCAGATGCGTTCGTCATGTTCGCTTCCTTCCTGGTTGTCGCCATCGGAGATGACCAGACCCACGCTAGGCCGCCGAGCTGATCGGCGCGTGGGGGTTGACGCTTCGACAGGGCCAGACCACCATGGCGGCTGTGATGAGCGGCGATGAGGTGACCGGACGCAAGACCCCGACGGGGAGCATCCGCACACCGAAGCAACGGGTCGGCGCGTGGATCATGCCCGCGCTGCGTCCGTGGCGCCTCATGCTCGCGCTCAAGGTCGCCATCGCGGCCACCGCGGCCTGGTTCCTCGGCAGCCTGCTCCCGGGCGAGATCGGCGACTTCTCCTACTACGCCCCGCTCGGCGCCCTCGTCAGCCTCACACCGACGCTCATGGACTCGGTGCGCTCGAGCCTGCAGACCCTCGTCGGTCTGGGCCTCGGCATCGGACTCGCGTGGCTGCTCATCATCTCGCCCGCGCCCGGCTGGGTGTCCGTATCCCTGTCGGTGGGGCTCGGCACACTCCTCGCCGGCTTGCCGGGGCTCGGACAGGGCCGCGACTACGTCCCCATCGCGGCGCTCTTCGTCATCATCATCGGCGGAGCGAACGCCAACGACTTCTCGGTCGGCTACCTCGTGCAGATGGCACTCGGCGTGCTCGTCGGGCTCCTCGTGAACCTGCTCATCATGCCGCCGCTGTTCGTCCGCGAGTCGGCAGCCGGGATCTCGGCCGCGAGGTCACGGATGGTCGGTGCGCTCCGGAGCATGTCGGACACCCTCCGATCCGAGTCGGCACCGACCCCGGACGACCCGCCGTCCTGGGACAGCTCGCTGCTCGCCATCCGGCACGACGTCGACGCCGCGCGCGGGCTGATGAAGGACGCCGCGGAGAGCCGCCGGGCCAACCCGCGCACGCGGTGGAACCGGCACGATTTCCGCGGGGATGAGGGGGCGCTCGCCGCCCTCGAACGGATCGCGCCGGTGGTCGTGGAGATCGGTGACGCCCTGCGTGCGGCGCTCTGGGGGATCCCGGTGCCGGTCGACCTCGACGAGGGCGTCCGGAGTGCACTCGCCGATGCGATCGACGCCTCGGCCGACCTCGTCGAGGCCGCGATCGACGACGAGCGTCTCTCCGAGGCGTTGCGTGCCTCCGACCGGGCGCTGACGATGCTGCGTCGGGCGGTGCGCTCGGCCCACGCGGGCGCGAACGGTGCGGCCGGTCGGGAGCCGGACGACGACGACCCGGCGGAGGATGCGGGCGGCGAGAACCTGCTGTTCGCCCTGCGCCGCATCCACGCCGAGATCGAGCGCTCGGAGCGGTCGCCCGAAGCCTGATGCGCTCGGCGCTCAGAGGATCGGCTTGCCGCCGGTCACCGCGATCACGGCGCCCGAGATGTAGCTCCCCTCGTCCGAGGCGAGCAGCACGTAGGGCGGTGCGACCTCGGCGGGCTGTCCCGGACGCCCGAGCGGGGTGTCCGTCCCGAAGGACTCGACCGTCTCGGGCGGCATCGTCGACGGGATCAGGGGTGTCCAGATCGGGCCGGGGGCGACCGCGTTCACGCGGATCCCGTCGCCGCCGAGCAGCTGGGCGAGCGAAGCGGTCATGCTCGCGAGCCCAGCCTTGGTCATGGCGTACGGCATGAGCTGCGGCGACGGCGAGTCGGCTTGCACCGAGCTCGTCGCGATGATCGAGGATCCCGGAGCCATGTGCGGGACCGCCGCCTTGCTCAGGTGGAAGAACGCACTGAGGTTCGTCGCGAGCGTGTGGTCCCACTCCTCGTCCGGGATCTCGGCCAGGCTCTCCCGGGTCATCTGGTACGCGGCGTTGCTCACGAGGATGTCGACCTTGCCGAAGCGCTCCACCGTCGCGCGGACGATCTCGCGGCAGTGCTCCGGGCTCGTCAGGTCACCGCCGATGCTGAGCGCGCTCCGGCCGGCCTCCTCGACCCAGCGCACCGTGTCCGCGGCGTCCTCGTCCTCGTCGAGGTAGCTGACGACGACGTCCGCCCCTTCGCGGGCGTAGGCGATCGCGACGGCCTTCCCGATGCCGCTGTCGCCGCCGGTGATGATGGCGACCTTGCCCTCGAGCTTGCCCGAACCCCGGTAGCTGGTCTCGCCGTGATCGGCCTGCGGCGTGAGCGCTCCCTCGGTCCCGGGCGGCTGCTGCTGCTGAGCGGGCTGGTTCATGGTGTTCCTCCCTGTGCTGCTGTGCGTGCCAGCATGCCGTGGTTGCGGTCCGACCAGCCAAGCCGATCCGAGCGATCCGCCTCCAGGGGTTGACGCCCGCCCAGAGGCGGGAGGCGCGTGCTAGCAGCCGCGTGCCGGGGCCGCCAGCCCCGGCGATTCGGAGGCGCGGCTCGTAGGGTGAATCGCATGACCGCAGCTGGCGAGGATCTCCGTTCGTACGCACCGATCGGGGACGGCCGCACCGTCGCCCTCATCGGACTCCGAGGCCAGGTCGACTGGCTGCCGATCCCCGACCTCGGCTCCATGCCGGTGTTCGCCCGGCTGCTCGACGACGACTCCGGCGGGTGCATCGAGCTCGAGCCGGTCGGCGAGTACACCGTCACGAGACGCTACGTCTCCGGCACCAACGTGTTGCGCACGACCTTCACGACCGAGCACGGGCGCGCGACGATCACGGACGCACTCGTCACGGGTATCGCGGGGCGCCTGCCCTGGGCCGAACTCGCACGCCGGATCGACGGTGTCTCAGGCAGCGTCGAGTTCACCTGGCGCGTCCGGCCCGGAACGGCGCTCGGGACGGCCTCGCCGTGGATCGAGGACAGCACACGGGGCCCCATCATCCGGTCGGGCGCGACGACGATCGCGGTGGTCGGCGACGAGTACGGGCCGAACGAGGTCGAGGTCGATGGATCGATGCCGACGGAGCTCTCGGGCCGGTTCACGACCAGCGAGGACTCCCGGCATCTCCTGATCGTCGTCGCCACCCACGGCGAGCCGATCCATCTGCCCGTGCCTGCCAACGTCGACGTGGGCATCGACCGAACGATCGACAACTGGCGGGCCTGGTCCCGGGCGTTCTCCTACGAGGGACCGTGGGCGAATCAGGTGCAGCGCAGCGCGCTCGCCCTGAAACTGCTCATCTTCAGCCCCACCGGGGCCATCGCCGCCGCCGCCACGACGTCACTGCCGGAGAACCCGCGCGGGGCCAAGAACTGGGACTACCGCTTCGCCTGGGTGCGCGACCTCGCGTACACCGCGCACGCGCTCGTCCGCTTCGGTCTCCGCGAGGAGACGCACGCCGCCGTGTCGTGGCTGCTGCGCACCATCCGCGAGAACGGGCCGGAGCTGCACATCTTCTACGGACTCGAGGGCGGTGTGCCCGACGGGGTCGTCGAGCACGACGTCGCCGGCTGGCGCGGTATCGGACCGGTGGTGAGTGGGAACCCCGCCCAGGGGCAGTTGCAGCTCGGCGTCTACGGCGACCTCTTCGCGATCTGCCGCACCTACGTCGACGCCGGCAACGTCCTCGACGTGGAGACCGGTCGTCTGCTCGCCGAAGTCGCCGACCGCACCTGCGACCTCTGGCGGAACCGTGACGCAGGCATGTGGGAGCTGCCCCAGGAGGAGCACTACGTCTCGTCCAAGATGGGCTGCTGGCAGGCCCTCGGTGATGCGGTGCACCTGGCGGAGCTCGGGCAGGTCGCCGGCAGTGCCGATCGCTGGCGCGCCGAGCAGACCCGGATCCGGGAATGGATCGACGAGCACGGATGGAACGAGGAGCGCGGGGCGTACGTGATGTTCCCCGGGAGCGACGATCTCGACGCCTCGGTGCTGCTGCATGCGATGAGCGGATTCGACCGTGGTGACCGCATGTCATCGACGATCGACGCGCTCACGAACGAACTCGGCGAGGGGGCCCTGCTCTACCGGTACTCGGGCGTGCAGCAGGAGGAGTACACCTTCGTCGCCTGCGCGTTCTGGCGGGCGTCCGCGCTCGCCTGCGTCGGCCGCCATGACGAGGCGATCGCGGCCATGGACGAACTCGTCGGCATGACCAACGACGTCGGAATCCTCGCCGAGATGATCGATCCCGCCGACGGTGCGCACTGGGGCAACCTGCCGCAGGCGTTGAGTCACCTCGCGCTCATCAACGCGGCTCTCACGATCAAGGAGCTCACCGGAGAGGAGTGAAGTCCCCGGTCCCTGAGTCTGCACCCCGGTTCCTGAGTCTGCACCCCGGTCCCTGAGTCTGCACCCCGGTCCCTGAGCTTGTCGAAGGGCGGTCCCTGCGCGGATACCCGGCAGCCTCCGAGAACGCAAGCCCCGGGGTCACACCGGTCGCGGTCCGTAGCGTTGCAACCACTCGGCCACGATCCGATCCACGCCGAACACCCACTGAACGAGAGGACCATCACCATGGCCGACGACCAGTACACCTTCACCGACCCGGCGAAGCTCTACGCTCACATCTCCGCGGAGAAGCAGCACCAGCCCGAGCCCGGCCTGGACGCGAAGCTCGACCCGAAGGCCGACCTCGGCGAGGAGAGCTACCGCGGCAGCGGCCGTCTCACCGGCCGCAAGGCGCTCATCACCGGCGGTGACTCCGGCATCGGAGCGGCCACGGCGATCGCCTTCGCCCGCGAGGGCGCATCCGTCGCGCTGTCCTACCTCCCCGAGGAGGAAGAGGACGCTCAGCGCATCGCCGGGATCGTCCGCGAGGCCGGCGTCACCGTCCTCACCCTGCCTGGTGACCTGCGGGACCCGTCCTACTGCCGTGACCTCGTCGCGCAGACGGTCGATGGCCTCGGAGGACTCGACATCCTCGTGAACAACGGCGGCAAGCAGAAGTTCAACGAGGACCTCACCACCCTCACGGACGAGCAGTTCGACGACACCTTCAAGACCAACGTCTACGCGATGTTCTGGCTCTCGAAGGCCGCGCTCCCGCACCTGCCGGCCGGCTCGTCGATCATCAACACGACCTCGATCCAGGCGTACTCGCCCTCCGACATCCTCGTGGACTACGCGTCGACCAAGGCGACCATCAACGCCTTCACGAAGGCGCTGGCGCAGCAGCTCGCACCCAAGGGCATCCGCGTCAACGCGGTCGCGCCCGGCCCGATCTGGACGCCGCTCCAGGTGTCGGACGGTCAGCCGCAGGACAAGATCGCCGAGTTCGGCGAGGACACCCCGCTCGGCCGCATGGGCCAGCCAGCCGAGCTCGCGCCCGCCTACGTGTTCCTCGCGTCGGCGGAGTCGAGCTACGTCCTCGGTGAGACCCTGAACGTCAACGGCGGTATGCCCACGCCGTAACCCCGTCCCGCCCCACAGCAGCCCGCGAACTGTCAGTTCCGGCTAGTCCGACGCCGTTCGACTAGCTTGTTCTGACAGTTCGCGGGCTGTTCTGGTCAGTCCGTGCGGTCTGCAGCTCGTCGGACCCGACGGCCCTCGAGGGCGTCCTTCGCGTCGCGGTCGGCGAGCGCCTTGATGGCGGCGTCCGAGCGCAGTGGCAGCTGCAGCTCCTGCTCCGCGGCGACACCCGAGGCCAGCTGACGGCCCCGCTGGATCTCGATGTCGAGCTGGGCGCCGAACAGCAGTGCGAGGTTCGCGATCCAGATCCACAGCAGGAAGATGATGATGCCGGCGAGCGAGCCGTAGGTGGCGTCGTAGTTGCTGAAGTTGGCGATGTAGAAGCCGAACCCGACCGAGGCGATGAGCAGGATCAGGAGAGCGGCGAGCGCACCGATACTGATCCAACGGAACTTCTCCGGCTTGATGTTCGGCGTCGCGGAGTACAGCACGGCGATGACGAAGACGAGCGCGATGGCCATGACCGGCCACTTCGCGATCGACCAGACCGTGAGGCCCGTCTCACCGAGACCGACCGCCTGTCCGATGGCCTGCGCGACCGGACCGGACACGATGAGTGCGAGCGCGATCACCGAGATGACGAGCAGGACGACCAAGGTAACGCCGAGCTGTGTGGGACGCAGCGACCAGATCTTGCGACCTTCTTCGACGCCATACATGCGGTTCAGCGCGCGACCGAAACCACCCACGTAGCCGGATGCCGACCACACGGCACCGGCGATACCGGCGAAGAGGGCGAAGCCGATCGCCGGTGACTCGACGAACTGGTTCACGGCGTCGGTCAGGAAGCCGAGGCTGTCGCCCGGTGCGAGGTTGCCGACGATCTCGAGCAGGGCGTCGGTGCCGCTCCGGCTCTGCCCGAAGAGGCCGAGGATCGAGACGAGCGCGAGGACGGCCGGGAACAGCGACAGGATCGCGAAGTAGGTGAGCCCTGCCGCGAGGTCGGTGCACTGGTTCGAGGTGAAGGAGTGCAGCGTCCGCTTGAGGACGTAGCCCCAGGGCACGGGGACGCGCTGCGGCTGCATCGTCTCCTCGGCGTCATCCGCGTGACGGTCCTTCGGATCGTCGGGCTGGCTCGCCTCGACGCGGTCCTGGCGCTGCTTGGTGGGTTCAGACACGGTGCCCTCGGTTCGCACGCCACAGCAGGACGCCGGCGCCGACGACCGCCACCGAGGCGACGACGATGGCGGTGGTGCGCAGGTGGTAGGCCACGGCGGTGCGGACGTCGAACTTCTGGAAGAGGAGGTCGAGCGTCTGTGCGAGGTGCTCACGCGTCTGCTCGACGTCGAGCTGCAGGGTGTTCAGCCCGGCGCCCTCGGGGGGAGTGGGGCGGGCGAGATCCTGGTCGCTCATGCTGCGGCCTCCTTGGTGTCGTGCTTCGAGTCGTGCTGCTGGTGCTCTGCGAGGTGGTCGCCGGTGAGGGCTTCGACACTGCGCTCGGGAACGGGCTTCGCGCCGGCCTTGAGCTTCTTGACGCCGACGAGCGCCAGGATCCCGGCGACGAGGATGAGGACGACGCCGACGATGAGGGCGGCGAGCCAGGCGGGGAGCACGGTGGCGAGTCCGAGGACGGCGGCCGCGATGAGCGTCCCGAAGCCGAAGAGCACGAGCACCAGGGCGACGACGAGCATCCCCGCGCCGATCCCGAGGTCCTTGGCCTTCTTCGTCATCTCCGCCTTGAACAGGGCGATCTCGCCGGTGACCAGGCGGACGACGTCCTCGCGGAGGTCGGTGAGGAGGGTCTTCATGGGAGGAAGTCCGCGGCGACTCCGTCTGCGGTCGGCCGCGCTGCTGGCATCGGTCATGTGAGCACTCTTCTCGTTGTGGTCCTCCAGCCCACACCCCTCGCGCGCGCGAGACAAGGGCTTGACAGGCGTGTCGGCCGATCGCGGAATACGACGACCCTGAATTGGTTACATCTACAAGTAAACGGGGTAGCCTGTACCGACCCCATCACCCGATCGGAGACCGAATGTCCGCTGTGCTCGACGAGCGTCTGCTCGCCCCGGAGACGTCGATGGGCGCGGTCACGCTCCGCGTCGGCGACCTCGACCTCATGTCCGGCTACTACGCCAACGCCTTCGCGATGGAGCCGCTCGAGGAGCGCAGCCGTGCCCGCGAGGTGCACCGGGTGCTCGGTCGTGGCGACACCCCGCTCGTGCGACTCGTGCACACGCCAGACCTGCCGGCCGTCGACCGGCGGCAGGCCGGCCTGTTCCACACGGCGTTCCTGTTCGAGGACGAGTCGAGTCTCTCGGCGACGGTCTATCGGGCCGCGCAGGATCCCCGTGGACAATTCGTCGGGTCGAGCGACCACTTCGTGAGCGAGGCGTTCTACTTCACCGACCCGGAGGGGAACGGCGTGGAGCTGTACACGGACCGCCCGCGCAGCAGCTGGGTGCGCTCGGGCGACCAGATCGCCATGACCACCACGTACCTCGACCCGAACGCCTACCTGCAGCGGCACCTCACGGAGGACGCCCTCGGCGCCGGGCCGTCGTTGGCCGGCGCGGTCGGGCACGTGCACCTGCAGGTCGGCGACCTCCAGACCGCCCGAGCCTTCTATGTCGACGCCCTCGGATTCGAGACGACGCAGACCGAGTACCCCGGCGCGATCTTCGCCTCCGCCGGCGGGTACCACCACCACATCGCGATGAACGTCTGGAACAGCCAGGGCGCCGGTCCCCGCGCGGCCGCCCTCGGCCTCGGCGACGTGTCGATCACCGTCCCCGACCTCGCGAACCTCGATACGCTGGCCGCGAGGCTGCGCACCCGCACGATCCCCTTCGACGCGGACGGTCGTTCCGTGACCGTCTCCGACCCGTGGGGCACCCGCGTGACGGTGGCGCTGCCCGATCTGTCGACCGAGGAGCTGCTGTCCCGATGACCACCGCACTGCGCGACGTCCGTTCCGCCGACTGGGCCGAGACTGCCGCTGCGGCTCCCGCCGTCGCGGTGCTCCTGCACGGCTACGGCTCGAACGAGCACGACCTCACCGGCCTCGTCGGGCCCCTCGCGCTCGGCATGCCCTGGGTGTCGCTGCGCGCGCCGCTCGAGATGGGACACGGCGGGGCGGCCTGGTTCGAGATCACGACTCCGGGCAACCCGGACCCGGAGCCGATCGCCCGCGCAACGGACGCCGTCTGGGGCTGGATCGATGAACACGTGTCGGCCGAGGCGCGCATCGTGCCCATCGGTTTCTCGCAGGGTGGCTTCATGGCTTCGCAGCTGCTGCGCACCCGACCCGAGCGGGTCGTGGCGCCGGTGATCGTCGCCGGCTTCGTCCTGAGTGCACCACAGCCCGGCGACGAGGTGCTGGCGGCGACGAAGCCCGCGGTGTTCTGGGGACGGGGTCTCGAGGACCGGGTCATCGCCGCGCCGGCCGTCGCGCGAACCGCCGCCTGGTTGCCGCTGCACACGACGCTCACCGAGCGCACCTATCCGGGGCTCGCCCACGGGATCCACCAAGCCGAGATCGACGACGTCCGCGGGTTCCTCGAGGCGCACACCGGCTGATCGTTCAGGTCTCGGGTTCCGCAGGCATCACCACCTGCGGTCGCACGTGCTCGTAGACGACGCTCGTCCGGACGTCCGCGACCTCCTCGCGCTCCGTGAGCTTGTCGATGACGAAGGCGTAGAGCGCGTCGTTGTCGGTGACGGCGACCTGGAGCAGGAAGTCCTCGTTCCCGGAGACGACGAAGACGCCGATGGTCTCGGGAAGGGTGATCGCCCAGCTGCGGAACGCGTCGATGTTGACGCGCGACGGCGGCCGGATCCGGATCGCGATGAGCGCTTGGACGGAGCGACCGAGCGACGGCAGATCGACGTCGAGTCGCGCGCCGCGGATGATGCCGCGGCGGTACAGGCCGCGTGTCCGGTCGAGTGCGGTGGTGGGGGAGACGCCGACCGCGGCCGCGATGTCGCGGTTGGTGCGCCGAGCGTCGCGCTGGAGTTCGCGCAGGATCGCCGTATCAAGTTCGTCCATGGCGGCGATTCTGCCAGATGCACCGAACGATGTACGGCTGCGATCCGCGCTCCCTTCTGATCGACGTAGCCTGAGGATCGATTCGCGTACGACATCAGGGAGAGACATGACGGAAGAACGATTCGTCGGCTTCGCGCCGGAGGAGATCGACACGGCGGCGCCCACGCGGTCCGCCCGGCTGAAGTGGGTCGTCGTCGTGCAACAGGATCTTCCGGCCGGTCGTGCCGTGAATGCGGCGGCCTGCGTCGCAGCGGCGATCGGAGCCGGGGTGCAGGGACTCCTCGGACCGGACGCGGTCGACGCCGACGGCTCGGCTCATCCCGGACTGCCGTGGGCGGGGTGCAGTGTGTTGTCCGCTCCGGCTGCGCAACTGGGGGCGATCCGGGCCAAAGCGGCGGGGTCGGACGGCGTGCTCGTCGTCGACATGCCGGAGGCGGGCCAGCTCACCCGGGTCTACGACGAGTACCTCGAGGTGGTTGGGGACACCGTGTCGGATGCACTCAACCCGCTGGCCGTCGCCCTGGTCGGGCCGCGCAACCGGGTGGACCGGATCGTCGGGCGACTGCCGCTGTTGGCCTGAAAGCGCACGTGTCAGGGCTTGAGGGAGATGGGGTGCGGCGGGCTGGCTAGGGTTGGCGGGTGAGCACCACCGTCCATCCCACGCAGGTCGCGCCGTCCGCGGCCGTCGTCACCGCCAGCCGTGTGGTCTACCTCCTGATCGCCGTGATCATCGCGATCTCCCTTGTCATCCAGATCGTCCTCGTCATCACCGGCGGCGCCGACGCCCGCTCGGGTGGTGTGGACATGTCCGTCGACCTCGCGACCCGGTTCGCACGCATCTTCAGCGCGTTCACCATCCTCAGCAACCTCATCGTGCTCACCGTGTCCGTCCTGTTGGTGATCGACCCCCTGCGTGACGGCCGGCTGTGGCGGGTGGCGCGGCTCGACGCGCTGCTCAGCATCGTCATCACCGGCATCGTCTACGCGGTGGTCCTCGCGCCGCAGGTGAACCTCACGGGGTGGGCGCTCGTCATCACGATCGGATTCCACTACCTCTCGCCGTGGCTCACGCTCGGTGCCTGGCTCGTGTTCGGTCCGCGTCCGCGCTTCACCTGGAGCACCGTCGCCTGGGCGTTCCTCTGGCCGCTCGCCTGGGTGGTCTTCACCTTCATCCGTGGCGGCATCACCGGCTGGTACCCCTACCCCTTCCTCGATGCGACGCAGCTCGGCTTCGACGGTGCCGTCCGGAACGCGCTCATGGTGCTCGTCGTCGCGATCGTGTTCGCCGTGCTGCTCAAGCTCGTCGACCGGGTGCTGCCCGCCACGCTCCGCCGCTGAGGTGAGGCAACTGGTCGCCCGGCAGCGTTCCGGGTGACCATCTGCCTCACTTCGGGGCCGTGTAAGGATGGGGCATGCCCGTCGTCGAATCCCGCTGCACCGTGCCCGTCCCGCCCGACGTCGCGTTCGCGATCTCCCAGACCACGGGCGACACCCGGATGCGCTGGGACCCGTTCATCCGGCGGCAGCACTTCCTCGACGGCGCGAAGGAGGCCGCCAAAGGCGTCCGCACCTTCACGGTCCAGCGGTTCGGGTTCCGGATGGTCAGCGAATACGTCTCGTACCACCCGCCGATCAACGTCGGCATGAAGATGACGAAGGGCTCATGGTTCTTCGAACGGCTCGCCGGCGGCTGGCGCTTCAGCCTGGTGGACGGCGACGACCAGCGCACCCTCGCCGTCTGGCGCTACAACTTCACGTGCAAGCCGCGGTGGCTGGCACCGATCGCCGAGCGCATCGGTGCGATCGTCCTGCAGCGCGACATCGACCGCCGGATCCGAGGCTTCGCGCGCGGCTGCGAGGACCCCGTGGTGCTCGCCGCGGTCGCTGCAGCGGACTGATCCGGCACTAGTGGGCGAGGAACGAGCCGATACCGAACCGGGCGGTCACGCCGGGGCTGAAGAGGACCGAGTCGGGCTCGTGCTCGACGACACCCGGGAGGCCCGCCGCTGCGCAGAGCTCGTCGCGCAACGAGGTGACGCGAGCCGGGTGGAGGACCCAGGGTTCATGCTTATTCGGCAACCACTGCGTCCGACCGAAGCGGCTCTGGAAGAGCCCCCACCGCGCCGTCAGGAACTGGGACAGCTCGTCGACGACGGTCGTCGTCCGGTCGACATCGACGCCGAGCTGGAAGCCCGGACCCCGTGTCGTCGGCGACCTGGTGATCCGCCGCGACGCGTACTCCCAGCCGTCGTCCGTCGGCCGTTGCGCGGTCCGCGCCCACCGGTAGGGCAGACCGAACATCGCGCGAGCCGCGAGGACCGCCGGCAGGCTCGACGCCTCGAGCGACCGGAACACGACGCCGCGACGCCCCTCGGTGTCGACCCCGTACAGCCGGACGTTCACCTCGGTGAAGGAACCGCCGATGGGCGACGGCGGCAGTGGGCCGATGCGGGCGTCGCCCAACTGGAAGGCGATGAGTCCGACCCAGGTGGAACCGTCGAAGACGTCGGGGACCACCCCGGGCGGGAGCAGTGGCGCGACCGCGCTCGCCGGGACGCGCCAGTGGACGAACGCCAGGTCCCGCCATTCCTGCGCGGCGACGACCGGGCCGGACAGTGCCGGTGCGTCCGAGGCGATCGGCCTGGGCTCGCCGGTCATGCCAGGTGTTCGTACTCGGGCAGGTCGATCTTGTCGGCCGGCGGGGAGAACAACTGCGCACCGACGAGCTTCGCCGGCTTCGACCCGGCCACGCGGAGCGCGGTTCGGAAGGCGGCGACGCCGGCCTTCGAGGTCGGATTGGCGAGCTGCGGCGTGCCCGGCGGCAGCGACTGGGCCTGCTCGACGTAGGGGCGCATGATGCGTTCGTACCCGCGGAAGGCGTCCCGGTGGTGCACGTGCGCGGCCAGCTCTCCGGCCAGCACGTAGGCGCCGACGATCGACAGGCTCGTCCCCATGCCGCTGACGGGCGACGCGCACCAGGCCGCGTCGCCGAGCAGCGCGACCCGTCCGGATGCCCAGCGGGGCGTCCTGACCTGGCCGATGGACTCGTAATAGACGTCGTCGCTGTCGTCGAGGTGCTCGAGGATCCGGTTCGCCTGCCAGGGGAGTCCGACGAAGCGGTTCCGGAGATGCCGTCGCTGCGCGTCGAGGTCGCGGCGCGCGGGGACGACGCCGTCACCACGGTCGGACGTGACCTCCGTCAACACCGCGCGAGTGGTGCCGTGCCGGTCGGGTCGGAGCGTGACGCTGCGGCCGCCGACGCCCGAGTACCACTGCCACCACGGCACGTCGGCGTCGTCGCGCGGAATCGTGAGGTACGTCATCTCGAGCCCGAGGGACCGGGTCACCGCCTCGCCGGGGAAGGCCAGCTCACGGGTCGACGATCGGATGCCGTCCGCCGCGATCACGAGGTCGAACGCCTCGTCCGCTCCATGCGCGAAGGACACGAGGACCCGTTCGCCGTCGTCGTCGAGGGCCGTGATGTGGTCGCCGTAGCGGTAGGTGGTGGTGCCGTCCGTCGCATCGATGAAGATGCGGGCCAGGTCACCGCGCAGGATCTCGACCTCGGCGGTCGCGCCGTCGGTCTCGGAGTCCGACACCGGGAATTCGGCGATCGTCTCACCGGCGTCGCCGACGAAGCGTGTGCCGCGTTCTCCGGTGGTCGCCTCGCGCGCCGCGTCCTCGAGGCCAGCGCGTCGCAGGACCTCGCGAGCGGCGCCGCGCACGTCGATGTTCTGGCCGCCGTCACGGAACGCCGGCGCGCGCTCGATCACCGTCGTCTCCCAGCCGTAGCGGTTCAGCCAGAAGGCCAGGCCGGGGCCGGCGATGCTGGCTCCGGAGATCAGGACGCGGGGAACGGTCATGGTGGTGCCACCTCTCGAGGAGCGTGGGACTGCCGCTCCGGTTGCCTCCATCATCGCAATCGCCGATCCGAATCCCGCATGGTTGACAGCTCCGGCGGCGCAGGCGTCACCCGCTTGTACGCTGGGGGCATGTCGAGGATCGAACGCAAGCGTCGCAAGCGGAGTGTGCGGGTCGATCGCGTGTACGACGGCGACGTCTACGTCCGGGTCAACTCCGTGGGATCCAGCGGCGACCGCTCCTTCATTCTCATCCCGGGCATCGGTGTCTCCTCCACCTACTTCGAACGCCTGGCGCCGCACCTCAACGAGTTCGGTCCCGTGCACGCGCTCGACCTCCCCGGCTTCGGCGGCGTGCCGCACCCCTCGTCGACGCTCACGATCCGCGAGTACGCGGACCTCGTCGGCCGGGTGATCGACGAGCTCGATCTCAAGGACCCGATCATCGTCGGCCATTCGATGGGCAGCCAGGTGGTCAGCGACCTCGTCTCCCGTCGTCCTGAGCTGTCCACCCTCGTCCTCATCGGCCCGGTCGTCGTGCCCGGTCAGCGCCGGGTGCTCACCCAGGCCGTCCGCTTCCTGCAGTCGAGCTGGCACGAACCGCTCACGGTGAAGGTGCTCGCCGTCAGCGCCTACGTCTTCTGCGGCTTCAAGTGGTTCTCTCGGGTTCTGCCCCAGATGCTCAGGTATCCGATCGAGGAGGCCCTGCCGAAGGTGCAGGCGCACACGCTCGTGATCCGCGGCGAGTACGACGCCGTCGCACCGCGCGAGTGGGTGGAGCGGGTCGGAGAACTCCTGCCCTCCTCGCGCCTCTGGGAGATCCCCGGCGCAGCGCACTCCGTCATGTACGCGCACGCGGAGGAGGTCGCCAAACTCTGCGTCGACCACGCCAGACGCACGGTGGCGGACGGTGACGACGACCGGCTCCGGGTCTACCCCGAGGACTCGGACGGGAGCGACGACTCCGAGCCGGAGGCGCCGCAGCCGAAGGCGGTCATCCAGGCTGTGCAGGGACGCATCGAGGAGACCATCGGGATCGTCACCGACGACGACGACCGCGTGGCCGAGGGGAAGTCGCAGGTGGCCGACGCGGTCGCCTCCATCGACCACGACTGAGCGCTCGCTGAGATGCGGCGGTTCGTCGCTCAGCCGCGGGCCGGGCGACGAACCGCCTCACCTCACCGCGTCGGTTCACCGAACCAGCGCCGGAGGGCCGGCTCGAGCGGCTCCCGCCCGTCGGCCAGCCAGACCACGTGTCCGTCGGGGCGCAGGAGCACCGCCGTGGCCGAGAGCTCCGGGGTCGTGGTGGCGACCCGGTCGACGCGGTCCGCCCAGTCGGTGACGTTGTGGGTCCCGGTCTGGTCGAGCAGGAGTCCGCGACCCTCGTGCAGGAGCGTGAACAGGCCCCTGCCGTCGGCCAGGGGGAGGTCGTGGAGCCGTCGACCCAGCAGCGACCCCTCGTCCGAGCCGCTGTCCACCGCTGTGCCGGGACCTCCGACGTCGTATCGGATGCCGGTGGACGCGATCCGCGCGCCCAGGAAACGGGCCACGTCGTCGAACCGCATGAGCTCCGAGAACAGCCGACGCACCGCCTGCGGGCCGGGGTCGGGGGACAGGAGGACGCTCTGCGCGCGGGTGAGCGTGAGGACGTCGTCGGCGACCGGGCGGCGCTCCGTCGCGTAGGTGTCGAGGAGGTCGGCCGGTGCCCAGCCTGCGAGCTCGGCTGCCAGTTTCCATCCGAGGTTGAACGCGTCCTGGATCCCGAGGTTGAGGCCCTGCCCGCCGAGGGGTGGGTGCACGTGGGCGGCGTCGCCGGCGATGAGCACCCGGCCGACCCGGTAGCGCTCAGCGAGTCTCGTCGCATCGGTGAAGCGCGACAGCCAGCGTGGGGAGTGTGCGCCGAAGTCGGTCCCGGCGAAGCGTTCGAGCCGGGCCCGGAACTCCTCGATCGTGGGAGTCGCCAGGCGTTCGTCGGCGGGGGCGTCGGCGGGCGCCACCGCGCGGAAGAAGCCGTCGGACACCGGCCCGATGCCGAAGCCACGGTGCGTCTTCCGGACCTCGTCGGCGATGGCGGTGACCTCGTCGGCCGGGAGGGTGACCTGGATCTCCCCGAGGATCCACTCGGTCTGCGCGGGCTCGCCGGGGAAGCCGATGCCGAGGATCTTCCGAACGGTGCTCCGCCCGCCGTCGCACCCGACGAGCCACCGTGCCCGCAGGCGCTCACCCTCGTCCAGCTCGACGGTGACCCCGTCGTCGTCCTGTTCGAGGCCGACGAGTCCGCTCCCGCGACGCAGCTCGGCACCGAGCTCGACCGCGCGCTCGGTCAGTAGTCGATCGGTGACCGGCTGCGGGAGACCGAGGACGTAGTCGTGCGCGGTGTCGAGCGGCACGGGTCGCGGCGGGACGATGCCGGCGAAGTGACCGGTGGCGCCCGGGTACTGCGTGCCCTCGGCGAGGAACCGATCGAGGATGCCGCGCTGGTCGAGGATCTCGATGGTCCGCGGGTGGAGGCCCAACGACCGTACGGCAGGGCTCGGCTCGGCGTCCCGTTCGATGACGAGGACATCGACGCCGTGGAGCCGGAGTTCGGCTGCCAGCATCATGCCGGTCGGTCCGCCACCGCTGATGATGACGTCATGCATGAGGACCCCGTTCTCGTGGTCGGAGGCG
This sequence comes from Plantibacter sp. MCCC 1A11337, assembly GCF_013349365.1. Taxonomy (NCBI): domain Bacteria; kingdom Bacillati; phylum Actinomycetota; class Actinomycetes; order Micrococcales; family Microbacteriaceae; genus Plantibacter; species Plantibacter sp. MCCC 1A11337. Next base: position 832,534 of record NZ_JABJWX010000002.1, read on the forward strand.
ACCGCGGCCACCCATTCTGGAGGCCGGAGGGGGTCTTGCGGCAAGCCCCGGTGCCCGGCGTACGCTGGAACTGCAGCGGCAGTGAGATGCGGCGGATCGTCGCTCAGCCGCGGGCCGGGCGACGAATCGCCTCACCTCACCGGGTCGGCTCGCCTGGCCAGGATCGCTCCGTGCGGTCGTTGATCGAGGCTCGTCCTGGTGTGCGTCTCGATGACCTCGAAGCCCGCTCGGCGCACGTGCTCGGCCAGTTCCGCGATGGGCCAGCGATAGGCCGTCGCCACGGCATGGTCGAACGCTTCGACCGTCGGCCCCTCGAAGCAGCCGATCAGGAGTCCACCTCCCGGCCGGAGCACGCGAGCGAATTCCGCGAGCGGTGTCTCGATCGTGTCGGGGCGGTGGTGGATCAGCGAGTACCAGGCGAGGACGCCGCCCACCGAGCCGGTCTCAGCGTCGAGGGTGTCGAGGCTGCCGAGGTCGAACCGGGTCTCCGGGTGCTCGGCGCGGGCATGCGCGATGAACTCGGGGACCAGGTCGATGCCGCGGATGTCGAGCCCGCGCGAGGAGAGGTACGCCGTCCAATGCCCCGGGCCGCAGCCGGCGTCCAGCGCGGGACCGATGATCCGGTCGGCCCAGGAGGTCACGAGCTGCCGGTCCGATGGATGCACCGAGGCCATCGTGCCGAGCAGCTTCACGTACTCGGTGGACCGTCGGGCGTAGGCGTCTCGGACGGTGCTCATGGCTCCACCGTAGCGAGCACGCGGCACGCTTCGCCGTCGGGATGGAGAGGCGGGCCTCGCGGTTCCGCATGCCAACTGTTATGGTGTTTATAAACAGATGGAGGTGCCATGGGCGTCGTGATCTCGAACAGTTCGGGAACACCGATCTACGAACAGATCGAGACCCAGTTGCGTGCGTCGATCCTCGCCGGGGAGATCCCCGTCGGGCAGACGCTCCCATCCCTGCGGCAGTTCGCGGCGGATCTCCGGGTGAGCGTCATCACCGTCACCCGGGCCTACAACGATCTCGTCGCCGAGGGCTTGGTGCGGAGTGAGCACGGACGCGGGTTCGTCGTCCTCGACGTCGACCCCGAGACGGCGAGCACCCTCCTGCAGTCGCGGGTCGACGAGGTCATCAGCGAGCTCGTCATCGCGGCTCGGCATGCGCGCCTCAGCAGGACCGACATCCAGACACGACTCGAACAGAGGTGGAGTACCGATGACTGACAACATCCTTCGCATCGAGGGATTGCGCGTCCAGCGGCGATCATTCGCCGTCGACGACGTCTCCTTCGCGGTCGAACGCGGCACCGTGACCGGCCTCGTCGGACCCAACGGGGCCGGCAAGACGACCACCATCCGTGCCCTACTGGGCCTGCTGACCCCCGACGCCGGCGACATCGAGGTGCTGGGGCGGCCGGCCGGTTCCCCGAGTGCGCTCGCACGGATCGGCGTCGTCCTCGACCAGCCGACCGCGGCTCCGGAGTGGCGTGTCGCATCGATCGGCCGACGGCTCAGCCCGTTCTATCCGGAATGGGATCAGCAGCGGTTCGAGTCGTTGCTCGACCGCCTCGGGGTGCCCCGCGAGCAGCGGGTCAGCGAGCTGTCCCGGGGGCAGGGCGTGAAGCTGTCGCTGTCGACCGCGCTCGCGCAGCAGCCGGAACTCCTCATCCTCGACGAGCCGTCCAGCGGCCTCGACCCGGCTTCCCGGCGCGAGATCGGGGACCTGATCCGCGAGTTCATGGTCGACCCCGAGCACGCGGTGCTCTTCTCGACACACATCACGACGGATCTCGACGAGCTCGCCGACGACCTGCTCGTGCTCGTGAACGGCCGGGTCGCCTATGACGGACGGTTCGCCGACACCGTCGACGAGTTCGCGATGGTGCGGGGCGCGGGAGCCCCGCCGACCGGGGAGGTGCTCGGACTCGAGCGACGCGGGGAGCAGTGGTCCGCACTCATCCGGACGACGCAGATGGCGGACTTCGGACCGGAGACCGTGATCGACGCGGCAAGCGTCGACGACATCGTCATCCACCTGGCAGCAGCACACGGGAAGGCTTCCGCATGATCGGCTCATTCATCCGCTTCGACCTGACCTCCTGGCTGCCCCGGCGGCAGACGCTCCTCCTGCTCGGCTTCGTCGCCGTCGTCGGGATCCTGCTCCCCGTGCCCGGCATGGCGATCATGGGCGCGGCGATCGTCACCTCGCTCATGATCGCCGCGCCGTTCCTCGGCGACGAGCGCGGACGCCTCGACACGCTCTACGGCATCCTCCCCGTCTCGCGGTCCACCGTCGTGGTGGGACGGGCCGGCTCCATCGTCGTCTTCGCCCCGCTCGCCTCGGCGATCGCCTTCGCCGTGACCCTGCTCATGGCCAGCGTGCGCGGCGCCTCACTCGACTGGGGCCTCCTGCTCGTGATCCAGGCCGTCGCGGTCGCCTTCGTCGGGCTGTCGGCCAGCATCCAGTTGCCCGTCCTGTTCCGGATCGGGTACACGCGCGGCCGACTGATCAGCTACGCCCCTGCGCTGGCGATCGCAGGCCTCGCCTGGCTCGCGCAGGCGATCGGCGTGCTGGACGGCGCGCAAGAGGCCGCCACCGGTGTTCCGCTCCCGCTCGTCGTCGGCCTCGGACTCGCGCTCGGCGCCGTCGGGATCGTCGTCGGCGTCCTCGTCGCCGTGCCCCTGTACCGCAAGCGCGAACTCTGAGCGGTCACGGCATCCGTCCCGGGCGTTCCCGGCATCACAGCGTCGTCAGGAACGCCCGGATGTCGTCCGCGAGGAGCTCGGGCTCCTCGTGCGGCGCGAAATGGCCGCCTCGGGGCATCGTCGTGAACCGCCGCACGTCGTAGCTCCGCTCGGCCCAGCTGCGCGGCGGACTCGCCAGGTCGTGCGGGAAGAGCGCGACCGCGGTCGGCACCTCGACCCGGTCGACACGCGTCGTGATCCCGGTCGCGGACTCGTAGTACGGGCGGAGCGACGTGCCGATCGCGTTCGTGAACCAATAGACGGAGGCGAGCGTCGCGAGGTACTCGTCGCTGAACCGGGACGAGACGTCGCCGCCGCAATCGCTCCAGGCCCGATGCTTCTCGAGGATCCATGAGAGCAGGCCGACGGGGGAGTCGGACAGCGCGGGAGCGAGCGTGAGCGGACGGGTGTGGTGCTGATGCTCATACGCACCCTCCTCGGCGTCCCAGGCATCGACCCGGGCGAGATGCGCCCGCTCCTCCTCCGTGAGCGTCTCAGCGTCGACCTCGCGCGGTGCAGCGACCGCGAGGAGGTGGATGCCGGCGACCGCCTCGGGATGCGCCTGCGCGAGCCGAGAGGTGATCCCCGCCCCGAGATCGCCTCCGTGCGCGGCGTACCGGGCGAAGCCGAGGTGATCGTGCATGAGCGTGTGCCACAGCTCGTGCGTCTGGTCGTCGAAGCTCGGGCGTTGCGGTGAGAACGGCAGTCCGGGCAGTGCGGGCACGATGACGGTGACGGCGCTCGCCGGGTCTCCGCCGTACCGGGACGGTGTCGCGAGGCGCCTGGCGAGTCCGACCAGTTCGAGGGCGGTGCTCGGCCATCCGTTCGTGAGGACGACGGGGATGCCGCCCGGGGCCTCGGCGTCGAACCGGAGGTAGGTGATCGCGGCCCCGCCGATCTCGGCGCGGTGCCACGGCAGGGCGTTGATGTCCCGCTGCTGTGCCGCCCAGTCGAAGTCGTCCGCCCAGTAGGTGACGAGCCGCCGCAGTTCGTCCTGGTCGGTGCCGGCCTCCCAACCCGCGGTCGGCCACCGGTCGGGCCAGCGGGTGTCGTGGAGTCTGCGGCGGAGGTCGGCGAGGTCGTCGTCGCTGATGTCCAAAACGGCCTGGCCTGCTGGCGACCGGGTCACCTGGTAGCGGCGTTCGATGCCCGCGGTCGCACGCCCCCACTCGCTGGACGCGACGCGGGCCTGGTGTGCTGCGAACGACTCGTCGTCTTCGAAGACCTCGGCGACGTCCCAGACGAGCGGGTCGTCCGTCGGCGTCACCTCGAACGACACGCATCCCGGTTCGGCGCGGGTGAGAGCGACATGCTCCGGCAGATGGGTCTCGACGACCGCCACGTCGGTCGGTGTCGCGCAGATCAACTGGCCGGTCAGGTGCACGGTGGTCATGGTCTCACCGTAGCGAGGGTCGGCCCTCCGGCCGCTTCGTCCCGAGCTCCGCGCCGCGTTTCCAGAGCCATTCGACGGGGCCGAGCGCGAACCGTCGGAGCCAGAGGTGGGCGAAGCCGGTCACGAGCGCGGCGATGACGACGAACGCAGCCACGGTGACCGGGACGCGCCAGGCGGTCGTGTGTTCGGCGAGGCCCAATCCCCAGCCGTAGAAGAGTGCGCCGCCGAGGAGGTTCTGCAGGAGGTAGGCACTGAGCGCGACCTTCCCGAGTTCGCGCAGGCGTACGGCGATCCAGCCCTCGGTACCGAGGCGACGACAGAGCTCGACGGTGGCGCCGAGGATGCCGAGCGCCACGAGGGGCGCGGCCAGGTAGCGTTCGGCGAGGAGTCCCGCGGTGCCGCCCCAGACACCGAGGGCGAGGTCGACCGGCAGCGCGCAGGCACCGACGATCATCAGGCGGCGTCGGAGTTGACCGCCGGTCTCCCCGAAGACCCCGGCTTGGAAGAGGTGTGCGCCGGCGAGGAACATCGCGAGCGTGAGGAACCCGATCAGCACGGGCTCCGCGCGGAAGACCGCGACGTTCTCGAGTCGGAAGGCCGCCAGGCCGAGGAACGAGTCAGTGGCGTACGGGCTCGGTCCGGCGGGGAGCGGGAGGTCGCCCGACATCGTCGGCGTTGTGGCGATGAACGCGACGATCGCGGTGATGAGGAGCACGTGCAGCGCCCCGAAGACGGCGATCATGGCGCGCTGCGCGCGGGGCCTCGTGAGCAGGAGCCAGGCGACGATGGCGCCGGTGACCGCGTAGCCCATGAGGACGTCGAACTCCGCGATGAGGACGTAGTTCACGGCACCGTCGATGAGGAGCAGGGTGGCGCGCCACAGGTACCGGCCTGGCCAGCGCAGCTCGCGTCGGCGTGCCGCGGCGTGCTGGATCGCGAGTCCGGCGCCGAACATCAGGGTCAGCAGAGCGAGGAACTTGCCTTGCGTGAGTGCCATGAGGGCGAGCTGGATCGTGCCCGCCGCGGGGCCGGTCTCCAGCGTCACCGGGGCCGAGAGCATGCCGACCATGCCCCAGGGGTGCGAGAACAGCCAGATGTTGGTGCCGAGCGTGCCGAGGATGGCGAGTCCGCGGACGACGTCGAGTGCGGCGATCCGTCGGTTGCTCGGACGCGACGGTGGCAATACGCTCGTATTGGTCATGAGATGACCGTACCCTGTCGAGTGGGCGATGGCGAAAGCGGAGGCGATGACCGAGCAGGACACGAACAGGGATCGGATCCTCGATGCACTGCTGCGCATCATGGCGTCGCGCGGAGCCGATGCCTTGACCATCCGCACCGTCGCTGGCGAAGCCGGGGTCTCCGTCGGCGCGGTCCAGCATCACTTCCCGACGAAGGACCGACTGGTCGTCGCGGCGATGACCGAGGTCAACGAGCGGTTCCGTCGGCGCGTGGCGGCGCGGCTCGAGGCCGTGGCGTCCGAGGAAGAGCGACTTCGGATCTTCTGTCGTGAGATCGCCTGCATCGAGGGCGACGACCTGACCGATGGGATCGTCTGGGTCGCCTTCGCTGCGCGGGCGAGCACCGAGACCGAGGTGCGCGCGATCCACGCCGTCGACTGGGCCCGCACCGAGGAGGTCCTCCTGCGGCTGCTCGTCGCAGCATTCCCTGACGACGGCTTGGTCGCGGACGATGCGGCGCTCCTGCTCGCAGTGCTCGACGGCATCGCGGTCGCGCGAGCGGCGGAGCAGTCGGACCGGATGACCCCGGAGCGGGCGGAGCGGCTCATCGCCGCGACGCTCCGGGGCCTGCGCCGAGCGGGCTGAGTCGCGAAGATCCTGCTCAGTCGACGTCCAGTTCGAGTTCGACGAGATAGCCGACAAGTCGTGGTTCGACCTCGCCGGGTGGTGGCGGGTCCGTCGTCCGCGCCGCTCGAGCGGCAGCTTCCGCCGCCTGCGCCGCTGCGCGTGCCGTGGCCGCCGCTGCCTCTGCCGCTGCTTGGGCGTCGGGGTGATCGATCCCGCGCGTGAGCGGGATCCGCGGTGTCTCCTCGACGACGGGCGGGCCGGGGACGGTCTCATGGTGGGTGACGTAGTCGGAGACCGCTACGCCGATGTACACGCCGCTGCCTGGTGGCCCAATGAGGCGCCTCGTCGCGGGCAGAGCTCCAAGCGGCAACGGTGGTCGCTTGGTGTGGACGCGGCGCGAGGGTATCGACACCCTCGACAGCTTCGCCAGCCTGCCCGTCAGCCGCTCCGGTGCGGCGTCCTCTTCGTGGTGCATCTCGACACCGTCGATCCGCGCCGTCAGATCCGCCCCGATCTCCTCGGTCAGCCAGGTCCGCTGGCCGTCGTCGACGGGCCAGACGGAGAAGGTCGCCCGTTGGCCGGTTTCCAACGGCCCGCCGCAACAATCCCACTCCCAGGAGCTGAGCCAGAGCGTCCGCCGGGTCATCCGCGCCGACGCCGGGTCGTCGGACCGCAGGCGCGAAACCAGCTCGGTCGTGGGTGCGGACAGGACGCGGAGGGCTATCGCGTCGCCAGGCATCGGTACGCGACCGAGTTCGCTGAGCCCCCAGCGGTGGTACATCGACGCGGCGTCGGTCGCGCGCTCGTAGACGCCGATGAAGGTCGTCGACTCGGTGCGCTCCTGCAAGACTCCAGCCAGGCACCCGCGGGCGATCCCACGTCCGCGCTGTTCCTCCGAGACGGCGAGCTCGTGGACGACGACGGCGTCCGCCGGTCGTGCGAGCGCAGTCGAAGCCGTGCTGCTGGAGTCGGCCAGTTGCGCCAGAATACCGAGCCAGGCCGGGTCGGGGTCGAGGCCGTGGGCGAGCGCGAAGCCCACGATCCGGCCGTCGACCGTCGCGATCACAAGGCGCCCGCCGCGGTGCCCGAGATGCTCCGGGCCCCACTGCCGGATGGTCGCGAGGTCGATCGCATCCTCGTTGTACGGCTCGGCGGTGAACGCCGCGACGAACAACTGCGTCACCTCGCCCCACACGTCGTCGGGGGCGGATCCGGTGAAGGAGGTGTAGCCGACCTGGCTCATCATCCAGCCAGCATAGGGAAGTGGCAGCGCATCGAGCCCACGAAGTGAGGCAGATCGTCGTCAGAGAGGTGAGCGTGCGACGATCTGCCTCACCTCGTCCATCGATGGAGCAACACACATGGCCCTCGACGGTCGCGTCGGGGGCCATGTGGTGAAGCAGGTTACGGCTTGACGAAGACTTCGTCAGCCACCATCCCGGGTCGAACGCGGATGAGTACGGTCTCGCCGTCGGGGACGAGGAAAGCCGCGGATCCGGTGGCGGACGCTCCTGTGAATAGTTCGTCGAGGCCCATGCTGTCTCCCAGGACGACGAAGTTGTCGAAGCTGTTGATGACGTTGCCTGAGCTGGTCACGACATCGACCCCGACGAGCGCCGCGATAGCCGAATCCGCTCCGTTGTACGTGACGGTGTAGTTGATCATTTCGTAGTGCGAGCCAGCCGGGGCAGCCTCGTTGAAGCTATTGGCAGCTGCAACGGCTGCGTTGGCGTCGGTCGAGTAGGAGTTCACGACGACGGTCCAGTCATCGCTGCTGATCGTCGCGCCGATCGCGACGGGGTTCTCGCGCGTACCTTCAGCGGCGTCGGGCTCAGCGGCGGGTGCGTCGGCAGACTCCTCGGGTGCCGATGAAGTGTCGATCTTCGTCGGTCCGGAGCCGAACGCGTCGTCGAACGAGGTGGCGATCACGGCGAAGAACACGACGACGCCGACGATCGTGCCGATGACCGACAGGATGAGGCCGGTGATGCCGAAGGCCTTCCCCGATCCCTTGAGGAACAGCGACACGATTGCGAGGATGAAGGCGATCGGCAAGAGGACCCATCCGACGATGAGGGCGCCGGGGATGCAGGCGAAGATGAAGCCGACGACGGATGTGATGAACGCGATGAGCGCGAGGACGTTCCGGCCCTGCTTCGGTTCTGGGTTCTGTGGTGGCCCGTACGGCTGCTGGCCGTAGGGCGGCGGTGCCGTGGTGTCGGTGTACTGGGCCGTCGGTGGGTACGGGTTCGTGTGGGGTGCGGTCGGCTGCTGTGCGTATGCGGGGTCGGGCTGCTGTGAGCCGCCCCCCAGCGGTTCTGATGTGGTCACGATCTGAGCATGACAGTCGAGCGACCGACTTCCGAGAGTGGTGTTGCCCCCAGTGCAGGGGTGATTCGGGAGGTTCCCCCTGTCCCGGTTCACTCGCCCATCTTTGGGCGAGCGAGTACTGGGTCGCCCAAAAATGGGCGAATGAACCGCGGCCTAAAGGGTGTTGCCGAGCTTGAAGCCCTGCGCCTCGTCGCCCTTGCGGGTGTAGGAGAAGCCGTCGGCACCGATGGTGATCTCGAGTTCGGAGTCGTCGGTCCTGGAGACCACGGGCTTCGGCTCGCCGTCGAGGTCGAGCACGAGCGACGCGTCCGTGTACCAACTCGGCACGACGGCGTTGCCCCACCAGTCGCGACGCTGGTTGTCGTGCACGTCCCACGTGACCACCGGGTTGTCGGGGTCGCCCGTGTAGTAGTCCTGGGTGTAGATCTCGATCCGGTGGCCGTCGGGGTCCCGGATGTACAGGTAGAACGCGTTCGAGACGCCGTGCCGGCCGGGGCCGCGCTCGATGACGTCCGACATCCGCAGCGCGCCGAGCTTGTCGCAGATCGCGATGATGTTGTGCTTCTCATGCGTCGCGAACGCCACGTGGTGCATGCGCGGTCCGTCACCGCCCGTCATCGCGGTGTCGTGGACGGTCGGTTTCCGCCGCATCCACGCCGCGTACGTCGTCCCGGCGTCGTCCTGGATGTCCTCCGTGACGCGGAACCCGAGGTCCTCCATGTACGCGACCGCCCGCGGCACGTCCGGCGTCACCTGGTTGAAGTGGTCGAGCCGCACGAGCGCGCCCGGCGTGTACAGGTCGTAGCGCCAGGCCAACCGCTCGACGTGCTCCACGTCGTAGAAGAACTCGTAGGGGAATCCGAGCGGATCCTCGACGCGCACCGAGTCGCCGATGCCCTGCACATACCCCTCGGCACGACGCTCCACCCGGCACCCGAGCTCCGTGTAGAAGGCGACCGCGCGATCGAGGTCCTCAGGACTCCGCACCCGGTAGCTGAACGCCGCGACCGCCGCCACCGGCCCCTGCCGCAGCACGAGGTTGTGGTGGATGAACTCCTCGAAGCTCCGCAGGTAGACGGTGTGCTCATCCTCCTCCGTGACCACGAGGTCGAGCACGTCGACGTAGAATTTCCGGCTCGCGGCGAGATCCGTGACGACGATCTCCATGTACGCACAGCGGAGGATGTCCGGCGGGGTGGCGGCGGGTGTCGGGATGCGGTTCACCGGCACGGGGATGGGGTCGGTGGCGGTCACGACGGGCTCGGCCGACGACGGGGTGATGGGGTTCGACATGATCTGCGTCCTTGCTGATCTCGGTTGCTGGGTGGAGGTCGACCGGGAGCGGTCAGTGCGCGGCCTGCAGCGGCCCGCCCGTGCCGAAACGCGGGGAGTGCGCCTGGTTCAGTGTGATGTGCACCGCCTGCTGGTCGGTGTAGAAGTCGATCGAGCGGTAGCCGCCCTCGTGACCCAGCCCCGAGGCCTTCACGCCGCCGAACGGGGTACGGAGGTCGCGCACGTTGTTCGAGTTCAGCCACACCATCCCGGCCTGCACGTTCTGGGAGAAGGTGTGTGCGCGCTTGAGGTCGTTCGTCCAGATGTACGCGGCGAGCCCGTACTTCGTGTCGTTCGCGAGGGCGAGCGCCTCCTCATCGGAGTCGAACGGGGTGATGGCGACGACCGGCCCGAAGATCTCCTCCTGGAAGATGCGGGCGCTCGGCGGGACGTCGGCGAAGACCGTCGGCGCGACGTAGTTGCCGGTCGGCAACCCCTCGGGGCGACCACCACCGGCGACGAGGCGGCCCTCGGTCTTGCCGATCTCGACGTAGCCCATGACCTTCTCGTAGTGCTCCGGGTGCACGAGCGCGCCGACCTCGGTGGCCGGATCGTTCGGGTGCCCGACGATGATGTTGCGGGCCCGCTCGGCGTAGCGCTCGACGAAGTCGTCGTAGACGCTCCGCTCGACGAGGATGCGGCTGCCGGCGGTGCAGCGCTCACCGTTCAACGAGAACACCCCGAACACCGTCGCGTCGAGGGCGTCGTCGAGGTCGGCGTCGGCGAACACGACGGCCGGAGACTTGCCGCCGAGCTCCATCGAGAGCCCCTTCAGGAACGGCGCGGCGTTCGCGAAGATGAGCTGACCGGTGCTGCTCTCGCCGGTGAACGAGATGAGCGGCACGTCCGGGTGCTTCACGAGGGCGTCGCCTGCGTCTTCACCGAGCCCGTTCACGAGGTTGAACACGCCGTCGGGCACGCCGGCGTCGCGGAAGATGTCCGCCCACAGGCTCGCCGAGAGCGGGGTGAACTCCGCCGGCTTCAGGACGACCGTGTTGCCGGTCGCGAGGGCCGGAGCGAGCTTCCAGCTCTCGAGCATGAACGGCGTGTTCCACGGCGTGATGAGCCCCGCGACACCGATGGGCTTGCGGTTGACGTAGTTGACCTGCCGCCCCGGGACCTTGTAGGTGTCGTCGTGCTGGGCGACGATCAGATCGGCGAAGAACCGGAAGTTCTCGGCGGCGCGCTTCGCCTGACCGAGCGCCTGGGTGATCGGCAGCCCGGTGTCGAAGCTCTCCAGCTCCGCGAGGCGGGCGTCCTGCGCTTCGACGGCGTCGGCGACCCGGTGCAGGATCCGGCTGCGCTCGCGGGGGAGGAGCCGCGGCCACGGACCCTCGTCGAAGGCGCGCTTGGCGGCGGCGACGGCGAGGTCGATGTCCGCCTGCTTGCCGGCGGCGGCTTGGACGTAGGTCTCGTTCGACACCGGGTCGAGGACGTCGAAGGTGTCGCCGTCGACCGAGTCGACGAACGCGCCGTCGATGTAGTGCCGGATACGGTCGGGCAACGCTGCCGGAACGTGCTGGGTCATGGGTGGTTCCTCCGGTCGGTGGTGGACGGCGGTGACGACGGCGGGCGGGCCGTGGTGGGCGGCTGGTGCTCCGCCTGGTACGCGAGCATGGCGTCGAGCGTCGCGGTGCGGTGGTCGCGGGCGGCGATCTCGATCTCGAGCGGCTGCGCGCCGGCGGCGATGAGTTCGAGGATGCCGTCGTGCTCTGCGACCGACTCCCGCGCGCGGCCGGGCACGAAGCTGAACGTGGAGTCGCGGAGCGCGTTCAGCCGCCGCCAGCCGCGGTGGACGAGGTCGAGGACGTGCGGGTTCGGGCACTTTTCGAAGAGGACGGTGTGGAACTCCAGGTTCAGCGCCGTGAACGCGTGCGGGTCGAAGTCGTCGAGCGTGCGGCGCATCCGCTCGTTGATCTCGCGGGCGCGGGCCAGGTGGTCGTCGGTGAGGTAGGCGGCGCTCATCGAGGTCGCTGCGCCCTCGACGAGGGCGAGCGTCTGCATCGTGAAGAGGTACTCGGTCTCGTGCAGCATCGCGACCTGCGCGCCGACGTTGCGCTCGAACGTCACGAGCCCCTCGGCCTCCAGCCGACGGATCGCCTCGCGCACCGGGACCACGCTGATGTCGAGCTCGCCGGCGATCTGGCCGAGCACCAGCCGGTACCCGGGGACGAAGCGCCCCTCGTCGATGCCCTCGCGGATGAACCGGTAGGCGCGCTCGGACTTGCTGAGCGACGCCTCCTGCCCGGTCGTCGGGTGCGGTCCGCTCATCGTCCCTGCTCGCTCTCATATCGCGCCCGCCAGTCGGCGTTCAAGGGGAAGAGGCCGTCGACCGCGGCACCACCACGGACCTGCTCGGCGATCCAGGCGTCCTCCGCCTCCTGCACGACCGCCTCCGCGGCGACCTCGGCGGCGAGCGCTCGGGGTATCGCGATGACGCCGTCACCGTCTCCGACGATCACATCGCCGGGTAGGACGGTCGCCCCGCCGCAGGTGACCGCGACGTCGGTCTCCCACGGCACATGGCGGCGCCCGAGGACGGACGGGTGCGGGCCCTGCGAGAAGGTCGGCAGGTCGAACGCCGCGACCTGCTCGGCGTCGCGGATGCCGCCGTCGGTGACGACCCCCGCCGCTCCGCGCTGCTGCGCCCGAAGTGCGAGGACGTCGCCGACGGTGCCCGTGCCGCGCTCGCCGCGTGCCTCGATCACGATGACCTCTCCGGCCTCGACGGTGTCGAAGACACGCTTCTGCGCGTTGAAGCCGTTGCCGCGCTCGGCGAAGAGGTCGGGCCGGTAGGCGACGAAGCGGAGGGTGCGGGCCACGCCGACCATGCGCGTGCCCGGTCGCGAGGCGTGGACGCCCTCGATGAAGACCTCGGTGTACCCGCGGGCCCGCAGCTTGGCGCTGAGCGTCGCCGTCGAGACCGAGGCGAGCTCTTCGGCGACCGTGGGGTCGAGCGGTTCGGCGACCCGCTCAGGGAGATCGTCCCGGTCCCTGCCCTTCGACAGGCTCAGGATCCGCTCGTCGAAGGGCAGACCCGCCGCCGCAGCGTCTCCCCAGGCCTCGATGCGCTGATGGTCGTCGACGGCCGGCTTCGCGCCGCACCCGCCGAAGGGCTCGGTGCCCTCGACGACCGTCGTCACGAGTCGACCGCTCGTCGGGGTGCCTGGTGCGGTCGGTGCGTCGACCTCGACCTCGACGACGTCGCCGGGCACGACGACGGAGGAGCCGGCGGGTGTGCCGGTGAGGATGACGTCGCCGGGCTCGAGCGTCGAGAGCTGCGAGAGGTCGGCGATGAGCTGGGCGAAGGGGAAGAGCAGCGTGTCGCTCGTATCGTCCTGGACCACGACACCGTTGACCCAGGTGCGCACGCGGAGGGCGGCCGGATCGATCTGCTCGGCGGGGATGACGGACGGGCCGAGGGGCGTGTAGCCGTCGCCGCCCTTCGAGCGGAGATTCGACCCCTTGTCGGCGCTGCGGAGGTCGTAGAGCCCGAAGTCGTTCGCCGCGGTGACGCCCGAGACGTGTTGCCAGGCGTCCTCGACGCGGACGCGGCGGGCCGCGGTCCCGATGATGATCGCGATCTCGCCCTCGAAGGCGAGCAGTTCCGCGCCGGCCGGGCGCTCGACGGTGCCGCCCGTGCCTGAGACGGAGGACCACGGCTTGAGGAAGTACGAGGGGTGCTCCGGCGTGCGGCCGCGCTGGGCCGCCCGTGACGGGTAGTTGAGGTGGACGGCGATGATCTTGCCGCCCCCGCTGTTCGGGAGACCTTCGATGCCCTGGTGGCTGCTCATCACACGTCCTCGTCGTCGGTATTCAGAATCGTATACGATCTGGACGCAGTGGGAAAGGGTCAGTACCCGTCGCCGCGGCTCGTGTCACTCCGGCCGTCGATGAAACGCTCCGCCAACTGCTCGGATGCGCGGGCGAGGAGCGACACGTCCGCACCGACGAGGACGAAGGACGCCCCGCGGTCGAGGTAGTGCTCGGCCATGCCGGGGTCGAAGGCGTTCACCCCGGCCGGCTTCTCGGCGGCGGCGGCGGCATCGAGCACCCGCTCGACGGCGCTGACCACGGTGGGGTGCCCCTGCTGACCGAGCAGTCCGAGCGACGCCGAGAGGTCGGCCGGACCGACGAACACCGCGTCCACGCCGTCGACCGCGAGGATGTCCTCGACCTGCTCGACCGCCTCCGCCGACTCGATCTGCACCGTGAGCGACACCGAATCGTTCGCCTGCGCGAGGTAGTCGTCGATCCGGTTCCAGCGGGAGGACCTCGCGAGCGCGCTGCCGACCCCACGGACGCCCTGAGGCGGGTAGCGCACGGCCTGCACGAGCGCCGCCGCCTGCTCGGCCGACGACACCATGGGCACGATGAGGTTCTGCGCCCCGAGGTCGAGCACCTGCTTGATGACGACCGCGTCGCCGAACGGCACCCGCACCAGTGGACACACCGGGAAGGCGGCGACCACCTGCAGCTGCAGTTGGATGCTCTCCAGGGTGTTCGCCGAGTGCTCGCCGTCGATGAGGAGCAGGTCGAGGCCGCTACCCGCAGCGATCTCCGCCGCGATCGGGCTCCCCGACACCACCCACATCCCGACGAGGGGTCGGTCCGCGGTGCGCAGGCGCTCGCCGAAGGTCGGCGGCAGGGTCATTCGAATCGGCATGTCACGGCTCCCAGTCCCTGGTATTCGGCGTGGACGGTGTCGCCCCGTTCGACCCACATCGGTCTCGTGAACGACCCCGACAGGATGATCTCCCCGGCGGCGAGGCTCCCGCCGTGCTGGGCGAGCTTGCCGGTGAGCCACGCGACGCCGAGTGCCGGGTGTCCGAGGACGGCGCCGGCGACGCCCGACTCCTCGATGGTCTCGTTGCGGTAGAGCAGGGCCGAGACCCATCGCGGGTCGATCGCGTCGGGGCGGACGGGTGTTCCGCCGAGCACCATGGCGCCGAGTGCCGCGTTGTCGGCGATGGTGTCGACGATCGTGCGACCGTCGAGTTCGATGTGGGAGTTGAGGACCTCGAGCGCGGGGACGATGTGGTCGGTTGCGTCGAGCACCTCGAAGATCGTGCAGTGCGGGCCCTGCAGCGGGCGTCCGAGGACGAACGCCAGCTCGACCTCCACGCGGACGTTGGAGTAGGCGTCGAAGTCGAGCGTCGCGCCCGAGTCGAAGACCTGGTCGTCGAGGATGACGCCGTAGTCGGGTTCGGTGATCCCGGTGGCCTGCTGCATCGCCTTCGAGGTGAGGCCGATCTTGTGGCCGACGACGCGCCGACCGGCGGCGATGCGGCGTTCGGCCCACAGCGCCTGCACGGCGTAGGAGTCCTCGACGGTCATGTCCGGGTGCCGGGTGGTGAGGAGGGGGATGACGCTCCGCTCCTCGTGCGCCACCGCCAGTTCGTCGGCGATCGCCTGTCGTTCGTGATCCTGCATCGCGTCCCGTCCTCATCTGCGTCGACTGCGGCCTGCGATCACGATACGGTGCGTCGTCGTCGACTGCCTCTTGCGCGGTGAGCATGATTGTATACGATGTGGTGTACATTCTGGCGGTCCAATGGCGGGCCGCGACGGACAAAGGGGTCTCGAGACAATGACAACCGCATCACTGGCGCGAGCGACGACGCCCGCGGAACTCCGGCGCGTGGCCTTCGCCACCGTCATCGGCACCACGGTCGAGTGGTACGACTTCTTCCTCTACGCGAGCGCCGCCGGACTCGTCTTCTCGCAGCTCTTCTTCCAGCCGGCAGGACCGCAGGCCGCGCTGTTGCTGTCGTTCGCGACCGTCGGTGTGAGCTTCCTGTTCCGGCCGCTCGGCGCGTTCGTCGCCGGGCACTTCGGCGATCGCATCGGCCGGAAGAAGATGCTCGTCATCACGCTCTTCCTCATGGGAGCTGCCACGACGCTCATCGGTCTGCTGCCGACCTACGACCAGATCGGGATCATCGCCCCCGCCCTGCTCGTGTTCCTCCGAATCCTGCAGGGGCTGTCGACCGGCGGGGAGTGGGGCGGCGCCGTCCTCATGGCTGTCGAGCACGCGCCCACCGGCCGCCGCGGACGGTTCGGGGCGTTCCCGCAGATCGGCGTCCCGATCGGACTCCTCCTCGCCTCCGGCATGCTCGCCCTCATGACGGGCGTGATCTCGCCCGGCGCGGCGTTCCTCGAGTGGGGCTGGCGGATCCCGTTCCTGCTGAGCTTCGTCCTGATCATCGTCGGCTACGTCGTGCGCCGGAAGGTCGACGAGAGCCCCGTCTTCGTCGCCCTCGCCCGCAACAAGGAGCGTCGCCGGGTCCCGATCGTCGAGCTCTTCCGGCACCACTGGCTGCTCGTGCTGCTCGCGGCGCTCACCTTCGCCGGCAACAACGCCGCCGGCTACATGACGACGGGCGGCTATATCCAGAACTACGCGACGACGCCGCTCGCCGACGGTGGCCTGGTTGGCATGGAGCGGACGCCGGTGCTGCTCGCGGTGACCGGGTCGGCCATCGTCTGGCTGATCGTCACGTGGTTCGCGGGTTCGCTCTCCGACCGGATCGGCCGACGCAACACCTACATCATCGGCTGGGTCGCGTTCCTGGCCACCGTCTTCGTGCTCTTCCCGCTCGTGAACACCGGTGACCCGTGGCTGTTGTTCCTCGGGCTCGCGCTGTTCACGATCGGCAACGGCTTCACCTACGGGCCGCAGGCGGCGTACTTCGCCGAGCTGTTCCCCGCGTCGATCCGCTACACGGGCGTCTCGGTCACCTACGCGATCGGCGCCATCCTCGGCGGAGCGTTCGCCCCGACGATCGCGACCTGGCTGGTGCAGGTCACGGGGTCGTCGACGAGTGTCGCGTTCTACATCGCCGGCATGATCGTCATCGCCTTCGCGGCGACCCTCCTCCTGCGCGACCGCACGGGCATCCCGCTCGGTGGCGAAGCGGAGGACGAGCAAAGCCGGGGTCAGGTCTACGGCGCGCGGAGGTAGGCGCGGTCAGACCGACGACGCGATGGTCGCGGCCCCCTCGATGAGGCGGGCCGCGATGTCGGCTTCGGGGCGGCTGCTGGAGACGTAGACGACCGCGAGGGCGCCTGCCGGCGAGCCGTGCACAGCGAGTGGGACCGCGACGGCGCGGAGACCGGTGATGACCTCGTCGTGGCTCGACGCCCAGCCGTGTTCGCGGACCGCTGCCAGCTCGCCGCGGTGGTCGTCGTCGAGGGTGTCCGGCCACTGCGCCTCGGAGAGGTGGGACGCGATCGCCTTGCCGGGCGCGCCGACACCGACCGGGTGCCGGGTGCCGGGTCGCTGCGCGATCGACCCCATCGTGTGCCGTGGCTCGACGCTGACGAGCGTGACGATCTCGTCGCCGTCCAGCACGGTGAGGAAGCAGGTCATGCCGAGCTCGTTCGCGACGGCCGTCAGCTCGGGTAGGGCGGCGGCCTGCAGATCGTGGGAGACGCCGGCGGCGAGGGCTGCCAGGCGCGATCCGAGTGCGATCCGTCCCGCGCCGTCGCGGACGACCAGGCGGTGGTCTTCGAGCGTGCGCAGCAGCCGGTAGGTGACACTGCGGTGCAGGCCGAGCGTCGCGCTCAGGGTGTCGATCGTGAGCGGGGTGCGCGCGTCGGCCAGGACCTCGAGGATCCGGATGCCGCGCGAGAGCGTCTGGGAGTGGGCGCTGCTGGCATCGGTCACGCTCCGACAGTACCGACTGACGGCTCGCGCGCCCGGAGTTCCGGTGCCTCAGTCGTCGATCGGGTAGGCGACGAAGGCGAACCGAGAGCTGTCGGGGGACCAGCTGTTCACGTTGAGGGTGCCCTGCCCGCCGAACAGCGGGTAGCGACGGAGCGGGGTCGCCCAGTCGTCGGTCGAGACGAGCCGGACCTCGACGTCGAGGTCGGCCGGGTGCCCGATCGTGCCGGCGGGGAAGGCGATGTACGAGGCCAGTCGGGCGTCGGGGGAGAGGTGCGGGAACCAGTCGACGGTGTCGCTCACGACGAGCTGCTCGAGCTCGCCGCCGGCGTCGGGGATCCGTGCGAGTTGCGCATGGCCGGGGCCGGTGCCGAAGTGTTCCGTGTTGCAGAGCAGCCACCGGCCGTCGGGCGACCACTCCGGGCCGTCGAGGTGGCCGTCGCCCGTGTCGAGGACGGTGACGGGGCCGCCGCCCTCGACCGCCGGAGCGATCGCGAGTCGACCGGGGTGCTCGAAGCCTTCGAGCTCGACGTACGCGATCCGCGTGCCGTCCGGGGAGACGCCGTGGAGGAAGTGCCACCGGTCGTCGTCGGCGGTGAGCTTCGTGACCGGCCCGCCGGTGATGGCGCCGCGGTAGATGTGACCGTCCATCGCTGAGAGGAGGATGTGCTCGCCGTCGGGGTCGAGGACGTGGTCGTTGTTGAGTTCGGGGAGGCCGAGGAACTCGATCGGCGCGAGCCCGGCGGCCGGATCGTCGACCGGGAGCGCCCAGAGCCGCCCGTTGCCGTTGAGGAGCAGCGTCCGGCCGTCGAGCGACCAGTTCGGTGCTTCGACGAGGAGCTCGTCGGTCTCGAAGAGGAGCACGGGCGCATCATCGTGCGGCCCGCCGAGCAGGATGCTGGAACGCTGGCCGGGGGCGAGGGCGCGGAAGGTCATGCGCCCATCGTCCTCTAGTCCGTCGTGATCCGGGAGGATCGTTCCTCCCGGATCAGGATCCGACGACTACTTGACGAGCGCGAACCCCGCGGTCCAGGAGATCTTCTCCGAGGCCGCCAGCGTGAGCTGCAGGAAGCCGATCGCCTCGAGTTCGTGGGCGCGCTTCAGCGACCCGGCGTCGACGGCCTCGAGACCACCGGCGGTCACGAGCTGCTGGAGGGCGGCCTTGGCGTCGGCGTCGTCCCCGGCGATGAGGACCGTGGTGGCCACGTCGCCGACCTGCTTCGATGCGAGGGTCGCGGCGAAGTTCGTGTTGAAGGCCTTGAGGACGTGGGAGCTCGGGAGCTTCGCCTGCAGTTCCGCTGCAGCCGAGCTGCCCGCGGGGACGGTGAGGGCGTCGAAGGTCGAGAAGTCCAGGGGGTTGGTGATGTCGACGACGACCTTGCCCGCGAGCTGGTCGGCGTACTGCTCGACGATCGACGCGAGGGCCGGGTGGGGGACGGCGAGGACGACGACGTCGCCGGTGATCGTGCCGGTCTCGGCCGACCCGAGGTGGTCGACGGAGGCGCCGCCCGCTGCGAGGACACCGGCGATGGCGGTGCCCATGTTGCCGGTTCCGAAGATGGTGACGTTCGTCATGACGATGCTCCTTCTCGTGGCCGCCTGGTCACGGGTCAATTGGTTGTTGGTACAACTAACGTAGCACCGGTTAGTTGTAGGCGCAACTATTGCTACGCTGGAGTCATGACCGAGACGCGATGGCTGAGCGACGACGAGCAACGCTCCTGGGTGCGCTTCGCCGCGGTGCTCGAACTCCTGCCGGCCGCCCTCGACCTCCAGCTCACGCGGGACCAACACCTGACGCACTTCGACTACTTCACGCTCGCGATGCTGTCCGAGACCCCGGGCCGCACGCTCCGCACCTCGGCGCTCGCCGCTCGGACGAACGCGACGCTGCCCCGCTTGTCGCGGGTGCTGACGCGCTTGGAGGAGGCCGGCTTCGTGGCGCGCACGCCGTGCCCGGAGGATCGACGGGCGACGAACGTGACGCTCACCGATACGGGGTGGGACAAGGTCGTCCAGGCCGCACCGGGCCACGTCGAGCACGTGCGATCCCTGGTCCTCGACGCGCTGACGCCGGCGCAGATCGAGCAGCTCGGCGAGATCTCCGCCGCCCTCCTGACGAAGCTCGACCCAGACGGACGGATGTTCGCCAGCGAGGCCTGATCTCCGTCACCTGGGGGATTCGCGGCGCCCGAGGGCTGCGTAGCGTGGGGCTCGACGTCGCGGACACCACCGAGCGCGACGCGGATCGGAGCGGATGATGACCGGATCGACGCAGCCCGAACCTGCATCATACGGGGACGAGGCGCCCCAGGACGGTCCCGCCGCGGCGGAGCCCGAATCGACGCCTCCGCCCACGTCACTCAACGGTGGGACGACCTCGGTCTGGTACTTCGTCGGTGCGACGTTCCTCTTCGCCGGGCCCCTGATCTTCGGTGTCGACGACTTCGGATTCTTCCGGATCATCACCCTCGTCCTCGGGGCGGTCGTCATGGTCGCCGGGTTCGTCGTGCTGCGACGCGAGAGCGGCAAGCGGTCCTGAGGGCGCTGACGCCGGGTCGGTCCGCCAACCGCTCAATCGGCGGGCCGTTCAATCGGCGAGGAAGGCCCTGATGCCGTCGAGCAGGCGGTCGACGTCCTCGTCCGAGGTGTACGGGGCGACGCCGACGCGGAGGCCTCCGACGTCGTCGAGGCCCAGCGCCGCGAACGGCTCGACCGCGTAGAACGAGCCTGCCGGTGCGAGGACGTCGCGTGCGGCGAGGAAGGCGGCCGCATCGGCTGCACGCCTGCCCGGGAACGTCATGAACAGCGTCGCCGTGCGCTCGGCGGCGCGCGAGTGCAGCTCGACGAGCGGGCCGAGCTCCGCGAGGGCATCCTCGATGCGGGTGCGCAGCGCGAGTTCCCGTTCGTGGACGGCTGCGGCGGAGGCCACCAGCCGGTCGCGCCTCGTCGTGGCGTCACCGGGGTCGATCGACGCGAGCACGCCGATGGCCGCCGTCACGCCGGCCATGAGCTCGTAGGGCAGCGTGCCGAACTCGAAGCGCTCCGGCACCACGTTCGTCGACGGCAGCAGCTTGTCCGGGTGGATCGACTCGAGCAGCGCCGGCGACGCGGCGAGGACACCGCAGTGCGGCCCGAAGAACTTGTACGGCGAGCAGACGAAGAAGTCCGCGCCGAGGGCCTCGACGTCGACGACGTGGTGGGCCGTGTAATGGACGCCGTCGACCCAGACGAGTGCGCCGACCGCGTGCGCCCGATCGGCGATCGTCCGCACCGGCGGGATGGTGCCGAGGAGGTTCGACGCAGCGGTCACGGCGACGAGCCTCGTGCGTTCGGTGACGAGGTCGTCGAGGTCGGCGAGGTCGAGCTCGCCCGTCGCCGGGTCCAGGTCGATCCAGCGGACGGTCGCGCCCGTGCGGTCCGCCGCCTGCACCCACGGGCGCACGTTCGCGTCGTGGTCGAGTCGGGACAGGACGATCTCGTCGCCGGCGATCCAGCCGCGCGACAGATGCCTGGAGAAGTCGTACGTGAGCTGGGTCGCGCTGCGACCGTAGACGATGCCCCGCTCCTCTGCGGCGAGCAGGTCGGCGCACGCGGCGCGGAAGGCGGTCACGGCGTCGTCCGCCCGGCGCTCGGACGCGACCGACGAACCCCGGTTGGACAGTGGCCCGGTGAGGGTGTCGAGGATGGCCTGACCGACGGCGAGCGGCGTCTGGGTGCCGCCGGGGCCGTCGAAGTGGGCGATGCCCGAGGCGAGGGACGGGAACGCGGTGCGGAGGAGGGCGACGTCGAGGGTCATACGTCCATCCTGCCGCGCCGGGAGCCAGAACGTGCGGATCGGGGGAGCGAGCGCGCCATCGCTTGATACAGTGCCGGTGTGTCCATGCTCATCGCTCCGCCCCGTGTCGGGCGTCTGGAGGTCGTCGGCGTCCGCAACGCCGGCCCGAGAGAGCAGCGCACCCGGTCGACCACCTCGCCCACCCGGTGAGGACGTCGGCTTCGTCGATCGCGCTCGTCCGAGCGACGACGGGGCCGCGCACCCTGACGTACCCGCCGCAGCGCATCGACGCGCGGAGGGCCTCCCGCCGTCTCCCCGACGGCCCAGCCGAAACCGGTGAACCCATGATCCCCCTGAACGAATCCCAGATCCGTGCCTCCTTCGTCAACGCATCGCGCAAGGAGGTCAGTGACGTGAGCCTTCCCGTCGACCTCGACGCGATCGACTTCGAGGTGCGTGACTTCCTCGGCTGGCGCGACAAGAAGCTGCCGCGACGCGCGTACGTGGTCACGATCGTCGACGGCGAACCCGTCGGCATCCTCCTCCGACAGGCCGACGCGACACCCCGCACCCGGCCGCAGTGCGCGTGGTGCCAGGACATCACGCTCAGCAACGACGTCGTGTTCTACAGCGCGAAGCGGGCCGGGCAGGCCGGCAAGAACGGTGACACCGTCGGCACGCTCGTCTGCGCCGACTTCCAGTGCTCGGCCAACGTTCGGAAGCTGCCACCGCTCGCCTACGTCGGTTTCGACGCCGAGGCGGCCCGCCAGGAGCGCATCGCGACGCTCGGCGTCCGTGCCGCCTCCTTCGCCTCCTCGGTCCTGAACGGCGTCGGTTGACCCACTGAGTCGCCCGGATCTGCACGAATTGCGGCCGGCTCCGCGCAGATTCGGGCGACTCGGTCTGGTGCTCCGTGGTTGGATCGATGCATGGGCGAGCACAGGGGTCACGAGCACCGACGTCAGCGGACGCTCACCACCAGCGGATGGCACGACTTCTGGGCGAAGGGCGGTATCGGCCGGACGTTCCTGTTGGCCATCATCTATCTCGCCCTGTACCTCGGGGCCGGCTGGGTCGTCGGGCAGCTCTTCACATCGCAGATCGGCGAGGACCTCTTCGCGACCCCGCAGAGCGTGTTCTTCGGGCTCATGCTGCCGCTCATCGTCGGTTCCCTCATCCTCGCCGGGTTCGTGCTCTCGGTCGGCTGGTTCCGGGAGCTCTTCGCGAAGCAGCCGATCCGCGGACGCTGGTGGATGTGGGCCGCTCCGATCGTGATCCTCGCCGCGGTCGTCCTGCGGTTGCTCGGCATCGACTACGGGAGCTACGAGGGTTCCGTGGTCGTGGTCGCGATGCTGTCCGGCGTGTTCATCGGGTTCGCCGAGGAGATCCTGACCCGCGGACTGGTCGTGAAGATGCTGCGCGACGCCGGGAGTTCGGAGTGGATCGTCATGGTGGTCTCCTCGCTGATCTTCGCGCTGCTGCACGCCTCCAACCTGCTCTCGGGCCAACCGCTCGTGACGGTGCTCGTGACCGTCGTCTACACCTTCGGGTTCGGCGTGTGCATGTACCTGACGCTCCGGGTGACCGGCAACCTCATCTGGCCGATCCTTGTCCACGGCCTCTACGACCCGACGCTCTTCCTCTCGACCGGTGGGATCGACCACGCGGGAGCCGCCGCCGGTCAGAGCATGTTCCTGGCGATCGCCGGTCCGGCCAACCTGCTCATCATGCTCGTGGCCGTGATCGGCTTGATCTTCGTCCGTGGGCACGTGCAAGCCCACCCGGCCGACGACGTGCTGCGGCCGTAGGCCGAACGGGTCTCGTCGACCGGCCGCGAGTACGCTCGGACGGATGACCACCGCGCGGCAGTACCCGGCGACGATCGCCGCGCCGGTCGAGCACGAACTCGTGATCAAGAAGTCGCGCTTCCTCGGCCTCGCCCACCCGGTCGCGTCGCCGGAGGACGCCGAAGCGGTCATCGCGCGGGTGAAGAAGCAGGCGTGGGACGCACGACACCACTGCGTCGCGATGGTCACCGGGCTGCTCGGCGACCAGGCCCGCTCGTCCGACGACGGTGAACCGTCCGGCACGGCGGGGATGCCGATCCTCGAGGTCATCCGGCGGCGCGAGCTGACCGACGTGGTCGTCGTCGTCACGCGGTACTTCGGCGGCGTCAAACTCGGGGCCGGTGGGCTCGTCCGCGCGTACTCCTCGGCGGCCTCCGAGACGCTCGACCTCGCCTCGCTCGTGCGCCGTGAGACCCTGACCCGTGCGACCCTCGTCGTCCCCCACGCCGACGCCGGGCGGTACGACAACCTGCTGCGCGATTGGTCCGCTACCCACGGTGCGACGCTCGGTGAGCCGGTCTACGGGGCGCAGGCGGAGCTGGAACTGTGGGTGCCGCCGGCGGAGCTCGAGCGGCTCCGAGCGGACGTCGCTTCGGCCTCCAACGGTTCGCTCGCCGTGGCCGTCGGGGAGGAGCGCGTCGTCCCCGCCGGCTGACCTCGCTGAGTCGCCCGGATCTGCGCGAAATCCGCCGGATTCTGAACAGATCCGGGCGACTCGCAGGAACGGGCGATCCCGATAGGGTCGGACCATGCACACCGACGTGACCCGCATCGACGGGCTTCCCGACCTCGCCTGGACCTCGACCCGCGGAATCGCATCGTTCGACGCCGATGCCGGAGCGCTCACTCTCACCTCCGCCGCCGGCGTCGACTGGAGCAACAGCTCGCTCGGTGGGCCGCGTGAGTTGCGTGCCACGGCGCTCGCCTTCGACGCACCCGAACACTTCACGCTCTCGGCGCGGATCGCGGTCGTGAGCGAGCGCAGCACCTTCGACGCCGGTGCCCTCGCACTCTGGATCGACGACGAGCACTGGGCCAAGCTCTGCTTCGAGCAGTCGCCGCAGGGGCAGGCGATGGTGGTGAGCGTCGTGACGAACACCTGGTCGGACGACGTGAACTCGACGCACGTCGCGGCCGACCACGTGTGGATGCGCGTCAGTCGTCTCGGCGAGGCATGGGCGTTCCACAGCTCGACCGACGGTGTCACGTGGGACTTCGTCCGGGTCTTCCGTCTGCACAGCGACGCCCCGGTGCGCGTCGGCTTCCTTTCGCAGGCGCCGGTCGGTCCGCCCTGCGAGGCGCGGTTCGACGAGATCGCCTTCGGTGTGGAACCCCCGACGGACCTCCGCGACGGGAGCTAGTCGTCCTCGACCGGTGCGACCGCGGATCCGGAGTTGACGTATCGGAACCTATCTTCCTATAGTGGCTCCATGGCACGCAGACGACCCGGCACGCTCTTCCCGCTCGAGCTCGACATCCTCGACGTCGGCACCGTGTTGCAGGCGACCGATGGGAGTTTCTACGGGTTCGCCCTCGCCAAACAGCTCGCCGAAGCCGGGGATACCGCCCTCACTGCGCACGGCACGCTCTACAAGGCCCTGTCGCGGATGGCGGACGCCGGCCTGATCGAGGCGACGTGGGAGGCTCCGGAGGTCGCCGAGGCGGAGGGCCGCCCCCGTCGACGGCTGTATCGGATCACGGGCGAAGGCGCGACGGCCCGGGATCGTGAGCACGCGAGGATTGCCGGTGAGCAGGCCTCCGCGGCGAGGCCGGCGGGTGCGGCGTGGACGCAGGGGGCGATCGCATGACCGCCATCCGGACGCCTGAATACCGCACGGCCGCCCACCGCGTCCTGAACTGGTGCGGGTGGTACACCCGAGACCTCTCGCCCGACGTCGCCGGGGAGCGCCGCGACGAGATCGCCTCCGACCTGCACGAGCACGCCGTCTGGGCCCAGGAGACGGGCGTCACGCCACAGCGGCTCCGGCGCGACATCATGCTGCGGGCCATCCGCGGGATCCCGCACGACCTCTCGTGGCGCTCCGGGCAGTTGCGCGCGGGCCACGGCGTCGATCCGATGCCGCTCGGCATGCGGCGGGCCGGTGATGTCCTCGCAGCGCTCGTGGTGACCGGCGGCGTCCTGGTCACGGGAGCGGCACTGTTCCTCCTCGTCCGGATCTTGCGTGCTCTCGTCATCGGCGACGTCGTCGAGGTGCCGATGGGCGCGCTCGGTGTGGCGATCGCCGCGGTCCTGGGCATCGTGGGGCTCGTGCTGTCGCTGCGGCGACGCAGTCGATGGCTCGGCGCGGGGCTCCTGGCGCCCGCAGCGGTCTTCATCGGCGTGCTCGCGGGCGACATCATGTACCGCGTCAGCGCGACCGGCGTGCTCATCGTGTCCCGGTTGAGCTCGCACGGCGCCGGACCCGAACCGTGGTGGGTGATGAGCGTGGCGATCGGTGTCGGGGCGGCACTCGGGTTCGTCGGAGCCGCGGTGTGGTGGTGGCCGGGGGGTCGCCGAACGACGGAATGGGACGCACCGGCGTCGGTGCAGGGGGAGACGGTATGAGCGGCAGCGAGATCCACGACGGGCCGGACGCGGCGCAGGAGGCGGCACCCGTTCGCCGGAGTCGTGGAACGCTCCGACGACGGATCGGGCTCGGCATCGCGATGAGCGGGGTGCTCGCGGTGGCGGCAGGCGGGGTGTTCATCGGGGTGTCGAACGCCCAGGCGGCGGCCGACGATGCGCGCTCGATCGAGGCGGTGGCCCAGGCTGCGGCGTCGCTGGACGAACTCCCACCCGTCGAACCCGTCGTCCCCGCGGACCCGGACGCCGACGAATCCGTCTCGCCCGCGGCGGGCGTCGACTACTCGCAGACGCCGGAGGGCTGGTACGACGCCACGACCGACCCGGCCGACATCGTGCCGAGTACCGACCCGACCTTCAGCGACGGGATTTGGGAGGCACAACAGCAGATCATCGCGAAGTGCATGGCTGATCAGGGGTTCTGGTATGCCTGGACGAATGACCGCTCCAAGATCCTCGATCCACTCTTCGGCATGGTCATGTCGGAGTCGTCCGATGCGGCGTTCCTGGCCCGGTGGGGGACGAACCCCGACGATCAACCGTACGACTGGAAGCTCGCCGGCTGCCACGGCTACGCCGTCCACGTCACCGGGATGGACGACGCCCACTGACGGAGCCGGCGTCCGACGCCGGTGCTAGCGTCGCCCGCATGAGAATCCTGTTGATCGGTGCGAGTGGACATGTCGGACGAGCGGCGCAGGACGCCCTCGCGGAGCGTCACGAGGTGATCGCGGTGTCGCGCTCGACGGCGCCGGCCGTCGACACCACCGACGAGGCGTCGATCGAGGCGCTGTTCGCCGAGGTGGGCGAGGTCGACGCGGTGATCGTCGCCGTCGGATCGGTCCCGTTCAAGCCGGTGGGGGAGCTGACGCGCGACGACTACCGCGCGGCCTTCCTCGGCAAGGTGCTCAGCCAGCTCGACGTCGTGCGGATCGGGACGCCGTTCGTCCGCGACGGCGGCTCCTTCACGCTCACGACGGGCATCCTCGCCCGCGAGCCGATCGCGACCGGTGCGGCGGCCTCGATGGCCAACGGAGCGGTCGAGTCCTTCGTGATCGGTGCCGCCCCGGAACTCCCGCGCGGCATCCGCATCAACGCCGTCAGCCCCACGGTGCTCGCCGAGGCCACCGGCTACCACGACGCGTTCCCGGGCTTCCCGCCCGTCGCCTCCGACGTGGTCGGCCTGGCGTTCGTGCGTGCCGTGGAGGGTGTCGGCACCGGTCGGGTGCTCGCGCTCGACTGAGCCGTCCCGGCACTCCCGAGGGGAGGCATGTCGTCGTCCAGCCGCGTGCTGAGCGACGACTCGCCTCCCCTCAGTCGCGCTCTCGACGCGGCCGACACCCAGCGCTAGGGTCGGCACATGACCCGCTTCCTGCTGAGCATCGCCGTCAGTCTGCTGTCCTCGGCCATAGGGCTGCTCGTCGCCGACTGGGTCGTGCCCGGCGTCCGCCTGTCGCTCGGCGGCTTCATCATCGCCGTCGTCGTCTTCACGATCGCGCAGGGCGTCCTCGGGCCCTTCATTCTCCGCCTCGCGCAGCGCTACGCCTCGGCGATCCTCGGTGGCATCGGACTCGTGACGACGCTCGTGTCGTTGTTCGTCGCGTCGATCCTCCCCGGCGGCCTCCACATCCGCGGTGTCCTGGCCTGGGTGCTCGCCCCGCTGGTGGTGTGGCTGGTCACGGCGCTCGGGAGCTGGATCCTCGGCTGGGCGCTCATCACGCGACGGTTCGGCGACCGGGATCGCGAGCGAGGCGGCAAGCGCACGAAGGGGTAGGCGGCGACGGAGCCCGGACGGAATCAGCGGCCGGCGGCCAAGGCGGCTGCCAGCTCGACGCGGCTCGCCACGCCGAGCTTCCGCAGGACGTTCGCGATGTGGAACTTGACGGTGTTCTCGCTGATGGTGAGGGTCTCGGCGATCGCCCGGTTCCGTGCTCCGCCGGCGGCCAGCTCGGCCACGCTCCACTCGCGCTCGGTCAACGCGGCGGCCGCCGAGTCGGAACGTGTCTGGGCTGCGGGCGGTGGGTCGAGCGGAAGCGTCACGTGCAGTTCCGAGCCCCACCCGGGCGTCGCCTGGACGTCGAGACTGCCGCGGAGTGCGGCGACGCGAGCGCCGAGCTGCTGCACGCTCGGGGTGTCGACCGTCAACTCGCCTGGGCCGTCGTCGCGGATGCCGATCAGCAGGTTGCTGCCGTCGCAGTCCCACTGCACCCGGACCCGCCCGACCGAGGACTGCTCGACGAGCGCGAGGACCGTGCCGCGGACGATCGCCCGGCCGGCGTGCGCCACTTCACCGGGGAGTGCCCGACCGTCGACGGGCGGCTCGATGAACTGGACCTCGGGACCGCCGAAGCGGGCCAGCGGACGGAGATCCTCGCGGAGTCTGGCGAAGGCGCGCGCGACCGGTTCCTCGGCCAGCTGGCGGTCGCGGTCGGACACCGCCCGCAGCTCGACCATCGCGGCCGAGGCGATCTCGGTCACCGCCGTTCGGGCGTCGTCCGCCGACGTCTGCCGTGACCGGGTGACGGCGAGGATCGACTCCAGTGTCGTCGCATGGGCGTCGGTGAGTTCCGCGATGGCGCCGGCCCGCTCGCTCGACGCCGCCCGCGAGTCACGGAGGTAGTCGGGGGCCGCCGTCGCGACCTGCTGCCGGATACCGGCCGCGACGACCTCCCACAGGGCGCCGATGAGCCGGTCGTCGATCGGACCCTGCGGGTCGGTCAGGACGAGGAGGGCGCCGGTATCGGCCAGCCAGGCTGCGATCGGACGGTCCGCGCCCGCGATCACCGCCGACGTCGGCCGGTCGGTGTGCGGTCCGGCATCAGCGGTCGCCGTGGTGACCGGGCCGCGCGGGGTGCGCTGCCGGACCGCGTCGAGCTCGGCGATCGTGACGCCCTCGACGATCGCGGGGTCGCCGGCCTTCTTCCGGGGGCGGCCGGTGCAGTCCTCGGTGAAGATCACGAGCGCGGAATGGGCGACGACCGGCTCGAGGACCTCCCGGAACGCACCGGCGATGCGCAGCAGTGAGCTGGATGCGACGGAGGCCAGGCCGTCGAGCAGCTCGACCGGGTAGGTGACAGTGCGTTCGGTCATGTCCGCACCCTATCCCATCGGTCCACTCCCACCCGTTCGGGTAGGTCGAACCGTTCGGGCGAGCAGCGGTGCACCTACCCGATCACGCCCAGGATGGAGGGATGTCGAACCCCACCGTCCCTCCATCCACGTCGGTGACGCCTCCGACCTCGACAGTCCAAGGGGCGCTCGCCGCGATCGACGCCGAGCTGCATCGCACCGTGTCGAGCCTGCTGGAGGCCGATCCGGCGTCGTTCGCCGGTGCACTCGACCGCCTGCGAACGGCGGACCGCGTGTTCGTGTCCGGTGCCGGGCGTTCCGGTCTCGCGCTCCGGATGACCGCGATGCGGCTCATGCACCTCGGGCTCACCGTCCACGTCGTCGGCGAGACGACCACCCCCGCCATCGTCGCGGGTGACGTCATCCTCGTCGCCAGCGGCTCCGGCACGACGACGGGTGTGGTCCGCGCCGCGGAAACGGCCGTCTCCGTCGGGGCCCAGGTGATCGCCATCACGACCGACACCGCGTCTCCGCTCGCCGAGCTGGCCGCCGAGACGATCGTCGTCCCCGCCGCGCAGAAGACCGACCACGGCGGCACGCGTTCCGTGCAGTACTCGGGCAGCCTCTTCGAGCAGGCGGTCATGCTGCTCGGCGACGCGTTCTT
This sequence comes from Plantibacter sp. MCCC 1A11337, assembly GCF_013349365.1. NCBI lineage: Bacteria > Bacillati > Actinomycetota > Actinomycetes > Micrococcales > Microbacteriaceae > Plantibacter > Plantibacter sp. MCCC 1A11337. Next base: position 861,750 of record NZ_JABJWX010000002.1, read on the forward strand.
CCATGCGCTCTGGCGGTCAGCGGGCGTCAGCGCTGAGCAGCTGTGGCCGCGCCACGCGAATCTCGAGTAGTCACCCGATCCCTTTCAACGCGCCCGGCAGACGTCGGACGCCTCCCATCACGACAGAAAGCAGCACCACATGAAGCTCCAGGTAGCCATGGACGTCCTCACCACCGAGGCAGCCCTCGAACTCGCCGGGAAGGTCGCGCCCTACGTCGACATCCTCGAGCTCGGCACACCCCTCATCAAGAGCGAGGGCCTGCGTGCCGTCACCGCGGTCAAGGACGCCCACCCCGACAAGATCGTGTTCGCCGACCTCAAGACCATGGACGCCGGTGAGCTCGAAGCCGACATCGCCTTCTCGGCCGGTGCGGACATCGTCACCGTCCTCGGGACCGCCGGTGACAGCACGATCGTCGGCGCCGTGAAGGCCGCGAAGGCGCACGGCAAGTCCGTCGTCGTCGACCTCATCGGGGTCGCCGACAAGGTGCAGCGCGCCAAGGAGGTCACTGCTCTCGGCGCCGCGTTCGTCGAGATGCACGCCGGTCTCGACGAGCAGGCGGAGGAGGGCTTCACCTTCCAGACGCTCCTGTCCGACGGTGAAGCGGCCGCGGTGCCGTTCTCGGTCGCCGGTGGCGTGAACGTGTCGACGATCGCGTCGGTGCAGCAGGCGGGCGCGCAGGTCGCGGTCGCCGGTGGTGCGATCTACTCGGCCGACGACCCGGCGGCGTCCGCGGCGGCGCTCCGCGCGGCAATCGTCGCCTAACCCCGCTCGCCAACCCCGCACGTCGGGTTGGCCAGCGCGGTGCGCTGACGTGAGCGCGGTGCATCGGACGTGAGCGCGGGTCTCCAGAGACCCGCGCTCACGGCTCCGGGGCGCGCTCGGGTCAGCGCACCGCGCTGGCGTCTCGGGTGGGTCGGCCGGGTGAAGTCCGAACATCGGACGGGATTCGGGTGCGACGCGGCATACTAGGCGGATCACCACGCGACGCTCGTCGGATGAGCGCGCAGCCGAGTACCCGGAGGATCCGCCGATGACGACCGATTCCAGCCCAGAGCAACCCATCGCACAGACGACCTCGGGAGCGGTTCGCGGCGCGCGCCGCGCCGACGGGTCGGTCGCCTTCCTCGGCATCCCGTTCGCCGAGCCGCCGATCGGAGCGAGACGGTTCCAGGCCCCGGAGCCCAAGGCGCCCTGGCACGGTGTCCTCGACGCGACCGCCTACGGTGCGACACCGCAGCGGAAGGCCATGGCCGAGATCACGACGATCCCGGAACCGTCGATCCCCGGCGACTCGACGCTCAACGTCAACGTCTCCACACCCGACCCGACTCCGACCGACGAGGGCGCCGGCCTGCCCGTCCTCGTGTGGATCCACGGCGGCGGCTTCATCGCCGGGTCGCCCGCGAGCCCCTGGTACGACGGCCGGGCCTTCAACCGCGACGGCGTCGTCACGGTCTCGGTGTCCTACCGCCTCGGCTTCGACGGGTTCGGCTGGCTGCCCGACGCCCCCGCCAACCGCGGCGTGCTCGACTGGATCCTCGCGCTCGAGTGGGTGCGCGACAACATCGCGGCGTTCGGTGGTGACCCGCAGCGGGTCACGATCGCCGGCCAGTCCGCCGGCGGCGGGTCCGTCATGACCCTGCTCACGGTCCCGTCAGCCAGGCACCTGTTCGAGCGGGCGATCTCGGTGTCCGGAGTGCCCGGCGACGTCCCGCTCGCCGAGGCGCAGGCCCTGACCGCGCGACTCGCCGAGCACCTCGGGGTGCCCGCGACCCTGGCCGGCTTCGCGAGCGTCTCGGAGGCGACGCTGATCGAGGCCCAGGGCTTCGAGGTCGTGCCCGGTGGGGCGACCGATCCGGAGTCCGTGCTCCGAGGGATGACGACGATGAACGGCCGCCTCGGGCTCGGGCCGGTGGTCGACGGCGAGCTGGTCGTCGACACCGTCGAAGCCGGCATGATCGCGGGACGAGGCGCTGACAAGCCGTTGCTCGTCAGCGCGACCCGAGAGGAGTTCGCCGGGTTCTTCACCGGTCGGCTCGACGAGTTCGACGCCGTGACGCCGACGCGTGCCCTCGAGCTCATGGGTGTGCCGGAGCCGCTCGCCGAGGCGTACGTCGCGACCCAGCCCGGCGAACGCACGGGACTCGTCGCGGGTCGCTTCGTGAGCGACGTCATGTTCCGGGAGCGCGTCATCCGCTGGCTGGCGCTGCGGGACGACGCCGAGACCTGGGTCTCCGACTTCGTGTGGCGCTCGGCGGTGAGCGGGATCGCGGAGCACTGCCTCGACGTCCCGTTCATCTTCGACGTGCTCGACGACCCGGACGTCACCCGGGTGGCGGGCCCGAATGCGCCGCAGGAGCTGGCTGATCGGGTCCACGGTGCCGTCGTGGCGTTCGTCCGAGACGGGTCACCGGGCTGGTCGAGGTCCGACCGCGACGCCTCCGGGATCGAGGTGTTCGACGCGGCCGGGGCACCGACGGTCGAACCGTTCGCGAGTGCGCGCGTCCTCGCAGCGGCGAAGCGACTCGCGGAAGCGGCATCGACACCGTCCTGACGGACCTGGGCACCCGGCTCGTAGGACGAATCGGACCGTTCTGCCAGGGGGTGTGGCTGTGAGGCGTCCCGCGTTACCGTCGGGACACGAGGAAAGGAATCAGCATGAGCGACCCACGAGACGAGATGGACGACCCGATCGGCGACGCGCAGGAGGCGATCTCCCGATCGCTGCCCGACAACGCTCCCGAGAGCGACGATCCGATGGCGGCACCGACGGTCGACGAGCCGGGCTCCGAGCCCGGTGACGGTGACCCCGCCGACCAGCCGGGCCTCCTCTAGCGCGGCTCGCCCGGGACGGTCTTCGGCTCGGGAATCCCTGGTCAGCGCGGTGCTGTCGACCGAGCTGTGGTGAACCGGTGTCAGCGCGGTGCGCTCGTCCGAACACCCGGGATCAGGCCTGAGCGCGGCCCATACGCGTGAGCGCGACCCTCCGGAGACCCGCGCTCACGCGTGCGGTCCGCGCTCGCGTCAGCGCACCGCGCTGGCACACACCGACACGGTGGAGCGCGGAGGTGTGCAACGCGGGGGCGCTCCGCGCGCGTAGCGGAACGACTTCGGACGATGTCAACCCCCGCGACGGAATGGTCATGCCCCCATACGGTGGACGGAGTTCTGCGAAAGGAGCTTCACCATGAACATCCTGCTCATCATCGTCATCGTCGTTGCCATCGTTCTCGCCATCACCGGTGGGTTCGTCCAGTCCCTCAACTTCCTGCTGTGGGTCGGCCTCGTGCTGCTCGCGATCGCGATCATCGCGTTCCTGATCAGGACGATCACGGGTCGTAAGGCGCTCTAACTCGAATTCGAGTCCACGAAGCGGTCGGTCCCTCCGGGGCCGGCCGCTTCGCTGTGTCCGGGCGGGATCCGAGCCCTACCGCAATGACGGATCGACGCTCGTCCGTCGGAGCACCGCGTCGGCGAAGGCCCCGAACAACCGCTCGCCGGCTTCGCGCATCGGCCCCGCCACGGCGGCGACCTCGGACCGCAGCCGGTCGGCCGCCTCCTCCGCGGTCCCGGCGATGAACGGCAGGTCGCGGAGCATGAGCGGTTCCGCGAGCCATCGGTCGAGCATCGGCGGGTCGACCTCGAGATGGAACTGCGTCGCGAAGACCCGGTCCTCGATCCGGAACGCCTGGTTCGGCGTCGACGGCGACGACGCGAGGACCGTCGCCCCATGCGGCGCCTCGACGACGTCGCCATGCCAGTGCAGCACCGGTAGCCGCTCTCCGCGCATGCCGAGTTCGCTCTCGGTCAGGAGTTCGACGTCGCCGACACCCACTTCATGCGCCGCCGCCGAGTGGAGGGTGGCGCCGAGGGCCGTCGCGATGAGCTGGTGCCCGAGGCAGATCCCGAACACCGGGATGCCGAGTACCGCCGCATCGCGCACGAGCTGCGCTTCGAGCCCGAGACCAGGGTGCTCCTCCACGTCGAGCGCGCCCATCGGGCCACCGAGGAGGACGAGCCCGTCGAATCCGGTGATCTCGCGCGCCGGCGGCAGCTCACGCCGCTCGACGACCGTGTCCAGCGTCCAGTCGATCCCCGACGCCGTCAGCACCTCGCCGAGCACCGCCGGTCGCTCCCAGGGGACGTGCTGCAGGATGAGGACGTGCGGTCTGGTCATCGGAGGCCTCCAGGTCGCTGGGGCGGCGCGACCGGTCTCCGCCGGGTCGCGGAGGTCGTCACCGTGGGAGCATCGTAGCGAATCCGGGCGCCGCCACCGGCCCGAGGCTTCAGCCTCCCGGCCGATACACTGTCACCGTGCTGCTCTCGGACCGTGACATCAAAGCCGAACTCGACGCCTCCCGCATCGCGCTCGACCCCTACTCGCCGGAGATGATCCAGCCGTCGTCCATCGACGTGCGCCTCGATCGCTTCTTCCGCCTCTTCGACAACCACAAGTACCCCTTCATCGATCCCGCGGAGGATCAGCCGGAGCTGACGCGCCTCATCGAGACGCTGCCGAACGAGCCGTTCATCCTGCACCCCGGCGAGTTCGTCCTGGGGTCCACGTACGAGCGGGTGTCCCTCCCGGACGACGTCGCCGCACGCCTCGAGGGCAAGAGTTCGCTCGGTCGTCTCGGTCTCCTCACGCACTCGACCGCCGGCTTCATCGACCCGGGCTTCACGGGCCATGTCACCCTCGAGCTCAGCAACGTCGCGACGCTGCCGATCAAGCTCTGGCCGGGGATGAAGATCGGTCAGATGTGCTTCTTCCGGCTCACGTCACCGGCCGAGCGCCCGTACGGGTCGAGCGAGTACAGTTCCAGGTATCAGGGACAGCGTGGACCCACCGCCTCCCGTTCCTTCCAGAACTTCCACCGGACCGACGTCGGCGAGACGCAACGCTGACGTCGGATTGAGGCGGGCGTCCCGACGACGGACGAACAGGTGGACCAGCAGAAAGGCCCCGCCATGAGCACGTCAGAGCGACCCGACTTCGCCCGCGCGATCACCGCCGACGGGCCGACGCCGCTCTACCCGCGTCGCATGGTCCGGTTCGGCCAGTTCGTCGGGTCCTGGGACGTCCACTCGAAACGCCTCGACGACGAGAGCGGCGAGTGGGTCGAGTCCGACTTCCGCTGGATCGTGTCGTACATCCTCGAGGGGCGTGCCGTGCAGGACGTCCAGCTCGTCGCGAACGACGCCGAACCGTCTGGCTGGGAGACGGTCAGCACGGCTCTCCGCGTGTACGACCGGTTGATGGGCGCCTGGCGCGTGAACTACGTCGAGCCACGGCGCGGCGAGTTCTGCCAGCTCGTCGCGACGCCGCACCGCTCCGACGGTATCCGCCAGGACGGCACGCGGAACGACGACAAGCTCATCCGGTGGAACTTCAGCGGCATCACCGAGGACTCGTACACCTGGGAGAGCTGGGTGTCCGACGACGAGGGCGCGACCTGGTGGCTGCAGGAGCACAACGAGGGTCGCCGCATCGCCTGAGTGGCTCCGTCTCCACCGCGACACTCAGGTGTCGGTGCGCGCCAGGCGCTCCAGGAACGACGCCAGCTGCTCGCGCTCGGCCGTGGAGAAGCCGTCGAGGATGCGCTCCTCGGCGGCGAGGTGATCGGGCAGGGCCACTTCGACGAGGCGCTTGCCGGCCGGGGTGAGGGCGACGACCGTGCCGCGCCCGTCCTGCTCGCTCGGACGGCGCGTCACGAGACCGCGCTCGACGAGCTTGTTCACGCGCTGGGCGATCGCGCTCGACGTCACCATCGACCAGTGGGCGAGGTCCTTCGGCGCGAGTTCGTGCGGTGAGCCCGAGCGGAGGAGGGTCGCGAGCACGTCGAACGACGCGCTGTCGAGCCCGTGCTCGGCGAAGGTCGTGGACAGCCGTGTGTCCACCGCCGTCGCGGCCCGTGACAGGCGTCCGATGACGGCCATGGGCGAGACGTCGAGATCGGGTCGCTCGGTCCGCCACTGGCCCAGGATGTCGTCGACGCGCGTGCTCATCCGGCCAGCATAGCGATTTGCTCAGCGCTAAGCTATTATTACTCAGTGCTTAGCAATCAACTCCGCATCGCCGCCGTCACCGCCATCGCCCCGATCAGCTGGGGGACGACCTACCTCGTCACGAGCGAACTGCTCCCGCCCGGACGACCGCTGCTGGCAGCAGTGCTCCGTGCGTTGCCCGCCGGACTCCTGCTCCTCGCGATCACACGAACCCTCCCGGTCGGTGGCTGGTGGTGGCGATCGCTCGTGCTCGGCACGCTCAACATCGGTGCCTTCTTCGCGTTCCTCTTCCTCGCCGCCTACCGACTGCCCGGCGGGGTCGCCGCGACCATGGGGGCGATCGGCCCGGTGCTCGTCGCCGTGCTCGCGAGCCTGCTGGTGGGGGAGACGTTGACCGTGCGCCGGGTCGTCGCGGGGTTCGCCGGAGTGGCCGGCGTCGCGCTCATCGTGCTGCAGGCCGACGCCCGCCTCGACGCGGTCGGCGTCGTCGCCGCACTCGCCGGTGCTGCGTCGATGTCGCTCGGATCGGTGCTGAGCAAGCGGTGGGGGAGACCGGAGGTCGGTCGCCGGATCGGCACGCGCCGGCGCACGAGCCCGGACCTCGACCCGAACGCCGGCAGCGGCGCACCGGTCTCCGGCCTCGCATCGACCGCCTGGCAGCTCGTCGCCGGCGGCATCGTGCTCGCGCCGGTGCTGCTCGTCGTCGAGGGGCTCCCATCGGCCGCCCCGGACGCAGCTGCGATCGGCGGGTACGCCTACCTCTCCCTCATCGGCACGGCCCTGGCGTACGCCCTGTGGTTCCGTGGCATCGCCGCGCTCCCCGTGTCGTCCGTGTCGTTCCTCGGTCTCCTGAGTCCCGTCGTCGCCGTGCTGGCAGGCCTCGTGGTCCTCGGCGAGGCACTGAGCCTCGGACAAGTGCTCGGGATCGCGGTCGTCGCCGGCTCCCTCATCCTGGTCTTCACCGCGAGACGGCCCCGAGCCATACTGAGCGCATGAGATTCCGCACCGTCATCGAACTCCAGGGCAACAACACCGGCATCCTCGTCCCCGACGCCGTCGTCGAGGGCCTGGATCGAGGCAAGCGCGTGCCCGTCGTCGTCACCGTCGGTGCGACCACCTACCGCAGCACCATCACGCCGATGGGCGGCCGGTACCTGATCGCGCTGAGCGCCGCCAACCGCGCCGCCGCCGGGGTCGCGGGAGGGGACGAGGTCGAGGTGGACCTCGAGCTCGACGAGGCACCGCGCGTGTTCCCGTTGCCGCCCGAGCTCGAGACGGCACTCGCGGGAGACGAGCAGGCGCTCGCCGCCTACGGAGCCCTGTCGTTCAGCCGCCAGCGCGCGCTGGCCGAGCCGGTCGCGCTGGCGAAGACGGATGCGACGCGCGACAAGCGGATCGCCGCGGCCGTCGACGCACTCCGCGGCGCCTGACCTCGCTCAGTCGCCGAATCTGCTCGAGATCCGGGACGATCCGTGCAGATCCGGGCACCTCAGCGGGCCGTGGACTCCGCGAGCAGCGGCACGACGAGCGGCAGCTGGAGCGTCAGCCACGGGCTGAACGCGAAGGGCGCCTGCTCGACGGACGCCAAGAGCGATTCGGGCTCGGCCCAGGCCCACTCCATGACCTCGTCGGGGTTCGGCTCGGGCGTCGCGTCCGTGTAGGCGACGTAGACCGGGCAGATCTCGTACTCGACCACGCCCGAGGCGTCGACGGCGCGATACCGGAAGTCGGGCAGCACCAGTTCCGGCGCGGAGATCGGCAGGCCCAGTTCGGCACTCGCCCGACGCAGCACGGCGTCCACGCTGTCCTCGTCCGGGCCGGGGTGTCCGCAGAACGAGTTCGTCCAGACGCCCGGCCACGTGAGCTTCGAGAGCGCGCGCCGGGTCACGAGGATGCGTCCGTCGGGCCCGATGACGTGACAGGAGAACGCGAGGTGGAGTGGCGTCTCCAGCGTGTGGACGGTCGCCTTCGGCGTGGTGCCGATGCGGGTGCCGTCCTCGGCGAGCAGGACGACGAGTTCTTCGGGTACCGACATACGTCCATTCTCCCCGACGATCGGGGCGAACGCGAATGGACAGCTAGCGTACTAATCTCACCGCTCCGTGAAGTAGCCTCGTGATATGGAGACCCACCACGTCGTCGACGTGCCCTATCGACAACAGCATCAGGTCGAGGATGCCCTCGAGCGTTTCCTCGAACTGGCGAAGACGCAGGCGGTGTCGTTCGGCGGCGCCGGCTACCTGCGGCTCTGGGAGACCATCGAGCGCAGCATGGCCGGCGGCAAGCGGTTCCGTCCCCGGATGGTCATGACGGCGTACGAGGCGCTGGGTGGCGAGGACATCGTCGCGGCCGCCCACGTCGCCGCAGCCTACGAACTCCTGCACACCGCGCTGATCGTCCACGACGACGTGATCGACCGCGACTTCGTCCGGCGCGGCAGCCCCAACGTCTCCGGCAGCTACCGCGACATCGCGCAGACCGCGGGCATCCCGCTGCCGCTCGCCGAGCACCGCGGCATGTCCGTCGCCGTCATCGCGGGCGACCTCGCCCTGTCCGCGTCCTACCGTCTGATCGACCGCGCCGGGAGCGCCGACTCGGTCCGCACCCGCCTCCGCGAGATCCTCGACGACGCCATCTCCGCTTCGGCAGCCGGTGAGCTCGCCGACGTCGACTTCACGGTCGGTGGCGTCGTCCCGACGGTCGACGACATCATCCGCATGGAGCGCCTGAAGACCGCCTACTACTCGTTCGAGGCGCCATTGCAGTCGGGTGGCGTCCTGGCCGGTGCTCCGGAGGCGACGATCGACGCGCTCGGGGCCTTCGGACAGCAGATCGGCATCGCCTACCAGATCATCGACGACGTCCTCGGCGTCTTCGGCGACTCGAAGACGACCGGCAAGACGACGATCGGCGACCTCCGCGAGGGCAAGCTGACGGTCATGGTCGCGTTCGCGGCGGAGCAGCCCGAGTGGCACGCCGTCGAGCACCTCTTCGGCGACCCGGACCTCGACGAGGAGGGTGCCGCCGTCCTGCGCGACGTCCTCACGACGACGGGCGCCCGCCAGCACGCGACCCTGCTGGCCGGTGACTACGCCAACCGCGCCTGGGAACAGCTCGCCTCGCCGAGCATCCCGGCGCAGCTCCGCGACGAGCTCCGCCCCATCGTCGCCACCGTGCTCGAGCGGTCGCGATGACCGCAGCAGGGGACGGGACCGGGCGACCCGCGGACGACGCCTCGGCGGTCGGCGACGCACGACAGCTCTACGACCGGGTCGCGCAGGAGACCGCCAGCATCGTCATCCGTCGGTACTCCACGTCCTTCGGTCTGGCGGCCAGGCTGCTGGGTGGCGACATCCGCCAGGACGTCGAGAACGTGTACGCGCTCGTGCGGATCGCCGACGAGATCGTCGACGGCGTGGCCGCGGCGGCCGGGCTCGGCCCCGAGCGGGTCCTCCGCATGCTCGACGCCCTCGAGCAGGACACCGAGGATGCGATGGAGACGGGATACAGCAGCAACCTCGTCGTCCACGCCTTCGCCATCTCGGCTCGGTCCGCGGGCATCGAGACCGACCTCACCCGTCCGTTCTTCGCGTCCATGCGTGCGGACCTCTCGCGCACCGTCCACACCCCGGAGACGTTCCGCGACTACGTGTACGGCTCCGCCGAGGTCGTCGGGCTCATGTGCCTGCGGATCTTCCTGCGCGGCCACGACGTCGACGACGCCCAGCGCGCCGCGTTCGTCGTCGGCGCCAGGAGTCTCGGTGCCGCCTTCCAGAAGGTCAACTTCCTGCGCGACCTCTCGGCCGACCACGACGAGCTCGGCCGCAGCTACTTCCCGGGTGTCGCCGTCGACGAGCTCACCGAGGCGCAGAAGCACAGCCTGCTCGACGACATCGAAGCCGATCTCGACCGTTCGGCAGCCGTCCTGGGGCGACTGCCGAAGTCGAGCCGTCGAGCGGTCGCCCTCGCCCAGGAGCTCTTCTCGGAACTCGCCCGACGCATCCGGACGACGCCTGCCTCGGCCCTCGTCCGCACGCGTGTCCGGGTGCCCGACCCGGTCAAGCTCCGCATCGCCGCCGGCGCGCTCGCCGGTCGCACACCAGCCACGACCGGCACCACCGCCTCCATCCCGACGATCGACGAGAGTTCGCAGTCATGACCCCCTCCCACAACCGCACCGTCGTCATCGGCGGCGGCATCAGCGGTCTCGCCACCGCAGCCCTCCTCGCCCGCGACGGCCAGCGGGTCACCCTGCTCGAACGACGCGAGGTGCTCGGCGGCCGCGCCGGCACCTGGGAGCAGGACGGCTTCACCTTCGACACCGGCCCGAGCTGGTACCTCATGCCGGAGGTCTTCGACCACTTCTACCGGCTCCTCGGCACCTCCGCGGCCGAGCAGCTCGACCTCGGGCGACTCGACCCGGCCTACCGCGTCTACTCGGAGGGCCGCGACGGGCACCTCGACCTCGCCGCCGACCGGGCCGGCAACCTCGCCCTGTTCGAGTCGGTCGAGCCCGGTGCCGGCGCGAAGATGGACGAGTACCTCCGCAGCGCGAAGGAGACGTACGAGATCGCCATCCGGAGCTTCCTGTACACGACGTTCGAGTCGTACCGGACGCTCGCGAGCCGTGAGGTCCTCGCCCGGATGCCGAAGCTCGCGAAGCTCCTCACGGAGGACCTCGACACCCTGGCCGCGCGCACCGTCTCCGACGTCCGGTTGCAGCAGATCCTCGGCTACCCGGCCGTGTTCCTCGGCTCCTCGCCCTTCGAGGCGCCGAGCATGTACCACCTCATGAGCTACCTCGACCTCGAGGACGGCGTGCTCTACCCGCAGGGCGGCTTCTCGCGGATCATCGACACGATCGCCGAGCTCGCCCGCGCCGAGGGTGTGGAGATCATCCTGGGCGCCGAGGTCACCGGCATCAACACGATTCCCGCCGGCCGCCGCGCCAGGGTCGACGGCGTCAACTACCTCGACGCCGACGGTCGTCGGCAGCTGCTCCGCGCCGACCGGGTCGTGTCCGCCGCCGACCTGCACCACACCGAGACGACGCTGCTGCCCCGCGAGCTCCAGACCTACCCGGCCGAGTACTGGGAGAAGCGCACCGCCGGTCCCGGAGCCGTCCTCGTGATGCTCGGCGTCCGCGGGGAGCTCCCGGAGCTCCTGCACCACAGCCTGTTCTTCACGGCCGACTGGCGCGACAACTTCGGCCGCATCTTCGGCGAGGAGACGAGCGTGCCCGACCCCGCGTCGCTCTACGTCTGCCGTCCGAGCGCGACCGATGCGGGCGTCGCACCCGACGGCCACGAGAACCTGTTCATCCTGGTCCCGGTCCCGGCCGACCCGTCCATCGGTGGCGGGGGAGACGCCCGGGTCGCGGAGATCGGCGACGCCGCCATCGCGCAGATCGCCGAGTGGGCCGGCGTCCCCGACCTCGCCGAGCGCATCGTGGTGCGTCGCGACGTCGGACCAGCCGACTTCGCGACCGACCTCAACGTCTGGAAGGGCACCGCCCTCGGGCCGGCGCACATCCTCTCGCAGAGCGCGATGTTCCGGAGCGGCAACGTCAGCAAGAAGGTCGACGGCCTGTTCTACACCGGTGGCTCCACCATCCCGGGCATCGGCCTGCCGATGTGCCTCATCAGCGCGGAGCTCGTCGTGAAGCGCATGCGCGGCGACCTCACCACCGGACCAATGGCGGAGCCGTTGCTCGCGCGCGCCGAGGCGACCGGCTGATGGGTCTGCTGTACCTGCTGGCGCTGCTCGTCTCGATCACCGGGATGATCATGCTCGACCGGCGGTTCCGGCTGTTCTTCTGGGCCGATCGACGGCGGGCCGCGATCATCCTGCCGATCGGCGTCGTGTTCTTCCTCGTGTGGGACCTGCTCGGCATCGGTGCCGGCATCTTCTTCCGTGGTGAGACCGCGTTCATGACCGGGCTCCAGGTCGCGCCCGAGCTGCCGATCGAGGAGGTCTTCTTCCTGACGCTGCTCTGCTACCTCACGATGAACCTGTTCGGTGCGGCGCGACACACGCTCGGCCGGGTGGCCCGCCGGACGACCGGCGCCGCCGAGGTGAGCGGACGATGACCTACTGGGCCCTCAACGCATGGTTCCTCGCCGTCGTGGCGGTCTTCGCCCTGCTCGCGGTCGTACGGCTCGATCGACGCCGTGCGAACGGATCGCGGTCCGCCGGCCTGACGGCGGGCACCTGGCTGCTCGCGGTGGGCGGTGGGCTCGTCGTCCTCCTGCTGATGACCGCGCTGTTCGACAACGTCATGATCGGCATCGGGCTCGTCGGCTACGACCCGGCACTCATCTCCGGCGCCTTCGTCGGCATCGCGCCCCTCGAGGACTTCGCCTACGCCATCGCCGCGGCCGTCCTGCTCCCGTCCCTCTGGGTGCTCCTCGAGCGCCGAATCCCTGCTCCCGTCTCCCCATCCCCGTCCCAGGAGGACCCGGCATGAACCGACTCGGCCAGCTCGTGCTGTCCTCCCGACCGCTGTCGTGGATCAACACCGCCTACCCGTTCGCAGCGGCGTATTTGCTGACCACGCGCGAGCTCGACCTCACCTTCTGGCTCGGGACGCTGTACTTCCTCATCCCGTACAACCTCGCGATGTACGGCATCAACGACGTCTTCGACTACGAGTCCGACCTGCGGAACCCGCGCAAGGGCGGCGTCGAGGGCGCGGTCCTGGACCGTCGGATGCACCGGTTGACGATCTTCGCGGCGATCGTGACGAACGTCCCGTTCCTCGTCTACCTCGTCGTCATCGGGTCGCCGCTGTCGTGGCTCGTCCTCGCGATCAGCGTGTTCGCGCTCATCGCGTACAGCGCGCCCGGCCTGCGGTTCAAGGAGCGGCCGTTCATCGACTCGCTCACCTCGAGCACGCACTTCGTGAGCCCGGCGGTCTACGGCCTCGTCCTCGCCGGTGCGGTCTTCACGCCGGCGCTCTGGGCGCTGCTCGTCGGCTACTTCCTCTGGGGGATCGCCAGCCACGCCTTCGGTGCGGTGCAGGACATCATCGCCGACCGGGAGGGCGGGATCGGTTCGATCGCGACGGTCATCGGTGCGGCGGCGACCGTCCGGTTCGCCTTCGTCGCCTACCTGGCCGGTGGAGCACTGATGCTCGTGACGCCGTGGCCCATCCCGTTGGCGGGCCTGCTCGCGCTGCCCTACGCCGCGAGTGTGCTGCCGTTCTGGAACCTCCGCGAGGAGGACGCCGAGCGGGCCAACGCGGGCTGGAAGCGGTTCCTCCGCCTCAACTTCCTGACGGGCTTCCTCGTCACGATGCTCATCATCTGGTACTGGTTCCTGACGTCCTGACGGGAACCCGCGACCCTGTCTCAGGAGTCCCCGGGCGTGCCGCAGGCGATGCACCGCGCCACGCCCGGGTTCTCCTGAGAACGGGTCGTCAGTCGAGGATCAGAGCTCGAAGGAGAAGCCGAGGTCCTCGGGGTACTCGCCGAGCTCGGTGAGGCCGGTCGCAGCGCGCTGGAGGGCGGCGAGGGTCAGGCCGAGGGTGCCGGGGCCGAAGCTGACGCGCGAGACGCCGAGTTCGGCGAGGCGCTTGAGTGGCACTGCGCCGGGGTAGCCGATGACGGAGATGCGTCCGTGCACCTGCTCGATGGCCTTGGCGACGAGTTCCTCCGTACCGAGTCCGAGGAAGAAGACGACGTCCGCACCGGCCTCGAGGTAGGCGTTGGCGCGAGCGACGGCCTCGTCCCACGCCTCAGGGGCACCGGCGAGGGTGTCGACCCGGGCGTTGATGACGAGCGGGATGCCGGCGTCCTCGGCTCCGGCGCGAGCGGCGGCGACGCGTGCCGCGGCCTCCTCGATCGGGAACTGCGGGGCCTTCGCGGCACCGACGGAGTCCTCGAGGTTGATGCCGACGGCACCCGACTCGACGATGAGGCGGCGGACGTTCTCGCGAACACCGGCCGCGTCGGACGCGTAGCCCTTCTCGAAGTCGATCGTCACCGGCAGGTCGACGGCGCCCACGATGATCTTCGCGGCGGCGATCGCCTCGTCGACGTCGAGGCCACCGCCGTCTTCGAGCCCACGGACGTTCGACACCGAGTGGCTCGCCGAAGCGAGGGCGACGACGCCGGGGGCCTCGGAGACGACCTTCGCGGTGATGGCGTCCCAGACGTTGGTGACGATGAGCGGGGAACCCGGCTCGTGGAGGGAGTTGAGGAGGACGGCTTTGGCATGCTGATCAGTCATGTCCGCAGTCTGCCAGCGGACGTCGGCCGCCCAGCCGACAAGCGTCGAGAATTCAGGGAACGTTCGGGTTCGATGCGGTTGCCGGCTCCTGTGGGGCGCTCCCGTGACGCAAGACGTGGGCGCTTCGTGCGTCATCCCACGCCGCCGGTGAACCGGGCGGGCAGGATGCCGTGCGTATCATTGGTGGCCGAAGGAAGGCGCTCCCATGACGAAACCGCCGACGGTCTACGACGTCGCGCACCACGCCGGCGTCTCCATCGCCACGGTCTCGCGGGTGCTCAGCCGCCCCGACGACGTGAAACCGGCCACCCGAGACCGCGTGCTCGCCTCGGTCGGTGAACTCGGGTACGTCCCGAGTGGAGCCGCACGAGGGCTCGCCGCGCGCCGCACCGGCGTCATCGGCCTGTTCTTCCAGGGGCTCGACGCGATGGACGACCTCGGGGACATCGCCCTCGAGGGCGACGAGGCGGCTGCCGGGGGAGCGCGCATCGTCCGCGACATCCCGGAGCGGACCGACACACGGACGCTCAACCTCTACTTCGACGAGGTGCTGCGCGGCTGCGAGCTGGAGTCCTGGCGGAGCGGGTTCGCGCTGCTCGTCGGCGTCGGACGCGGGTCCACGGCGACGCAGACCGTGCGCGACATGGCGGGTCGGGTGGACGGCCTCATGGTGCTGGCCGGGAGCGCCAGCGAGGAGGAGCTCGCGCGCCTGTCGCGGCACGTCCCGATCGTCGTGATGGCGGGGCCCCGGCGCGGCGACGACCTCGACCACGTCTCCGTGAGCAACGCCGAGGGGATGCGCACGCTCACGGCGCACCTCATCGACGACCTCGGTGCCCGAGAGCTCGAATACGTGGCCGGAAGCCTCGGCTCGCCCGATGATGCCGAGCGCTGGAGCGGGTTCCGCGCGGCCCTCGCGGACCGGTCGCTCGAGGCGCCGGAGGAGCCGACCCTCCGCGGCGACTTCACGCGGGAGGGTGGGCGACGGGTCGGTCGGGAGCTGTTCCGACGAGACGGACTGCCGCGGGCCGTCGTATGCGCCAACGACCAGATGGCGCTCGGCGTGATCGACGCCGCCAGGATCGCCGGGGTCGCGGTCCCGGACGAGCTCATCGTCACCGGCTTCGACGGCATCGACGCCGGCCGCCTGTCCGCTCCGCGGCTCACGACGGTCCGGCAGCCGATGGAGACGCTCGGCCGGGTCTCCGTGCAGGCGCTCGCCCGTCGCCTCGCCGAGCCGAAGCTGCCCGCGATGTCCGTCCGACTCCCCGTCGAGGTCGTCCTCCGCGAGAGCTCCGAGTCGATCACGTCCTGATCATCGCCTCCCCTCGCATTCACCATTCAGGAAGCCCGCGGCGTGCCGCGGACGCGTCCGTCCGTCGCGAGGCCGCCACGCCGAGGCTCTCCTGGATTGCGAACAGGAGCGGATGTCCGACACGGGTTGCGTCGGGCAATGTATGCGCTTACACTCAACCGGTACAGACTTCAGCAAGGACGGTGGCGATGACGCACACGACGCACGAGCGGACCAAGGTCCGCAGGCGCAGACGACTCGGAGCGGCGGCGATGATCGCCGCGGCGGCCCTGCTCGTCTCCGGCTGCAGCATCCAGATCAAGAGCGAGCCGGATCCCTCGATCCCCGCCGACACGATGCTGCTGGCCTCCGACAAGGGCACCCCGATGCTCGAGCGGAACTTCAACCCCTACCTCGTGAACAAGCGCTCGGCCTCGAGCTACATCTACGAGCCGCTCGTGATCATCAACGTGCTCGACGGCAAGGAGACGCCGTGGCTCGCCGAGAAGGTCGACCTCCCGGACGCCCGCACGATCGACTACACGATCCGCGACGGCGCCACCTGGTCCGACGGTGAGGCCTTCACCCCTGAGGACGTCAAGTTCACCTTCGACCTCATCAAGCAGTACCCGACGCTCGATCAGAAGGGCGCCTGGCAGCACATCGACACGATCGAGGTGAAGGGCCAGCACGTCATCATGCACCTGCTCGACGACGACGCTCCCGCGGCCGACATCGTCTCGCAGACGCTCATCGTCCCGGAGCACATCTGGAAGGACGTCAAGAGCCCCGACACCTGGCGGAACCCGAACCCGGTCGGTACCGGTCCGTACGTCCTCGGCAACTACACCTCGCAGCAGTACACGATGGACAAGAACGAGACGTACTGGCAGGCCGACAAGATCGAGGTCAACCACCTCGTGATCCCCGCGGCCACCGGTGAACTCGACATCGTCACGAAGGGCTTCGACTGGGCGTACTCGTTCCTGTCGAACGTCGAAGGCACCTGGGGTGCGGCCAACGACCACAACAAGTTCTGGTTCCCGCCGGGAGGCGTGATCGGGCTCGTGCCCAACATGGACGTCGCCCCCTTCGACAACGTCGACGTCCGTCGCGGCATCGCCCTGGCGCTCGACCGCGACAAGATCGCCGATGCGGCGACCGAGGGCTACCTCGGTGCCGCCGGCCAGTCGAGCCTCATGCTCCCCAACCAGGAGGACGAACTCGACCCGACCCTGCCGAACCAGGGCATGATCACGCAGGACACCGCCGGCGCCCTCGAGGCCTTCGCGGCCGCCGGGTACACCCAGCAGGGTGGCAAGCTCGTCGACGCGGCGGGCAAGCAGTTCAGCTTCTCGATCACGACCGCCAACGGCTACGCGGACTGGCTCCGCGCGGTCCAGGAGGTGCGCAAGGAGCTCGGCGCCCTCGGCATCGACGTGCAGATCAAGCAGCCGCAGCCGCCGGGGTACCAGCAGGCCATCCAGAGCGGTGACTTCCAGGTCGCGATGGGCGGAATGGGCAACGGCATCATGTTCCAGGGGTTCAACAACAGCTTCAACAGCGAGTTCGCGAAGCCCATCGGCGAGACGACGTCCAGCAACTTCGGTCGCTACCGCAACCCGCAGATGGACCAGCTGCTCGCCCAGTACAAGGAGACCACCGACGAGGCGACCCGTCTCGGGCTGAGTCACCAGATGCAGCAGATCGTCTACAGCGACTTCCCGGTCATCGGCATGTACTACGGCGGACTCTGGGGTCTCTACAACGACAAGAAGTTCACCGGCTGGCCCGATGCGGACAATCCGTACGCACCGCTCCAGACCTACGACCAGACCCCGCTCCTCGTGTTCACGCACCTCAAGCTCCGGAAGGACGGTGAGTGACCGTGTACATGGTGCGCAAACTCGGCCTCTTCGTCCTCACCCTGTGGGCGGCGGTCACGCTGAACTTCCTCCTGCCGCGGCTCATGCCCGGCTCACCGACGGACGCCGCGATCGCGAAGCTCGCCCAGAACGGTCCGGTCTCCGCGGCCACGCGTGCGGCGATCGAGGCCCAACTCGGTGTCCCCGGCGGTAACCTCTGGGAGCAGTACGTCACGTACCTCCACCAGGTCGTCACGCTCGACTTCGGGGTGTCGTACACCTTCTTCCCGCAGTCGGTCGGCGAGCTCATCTGGCAGGCGTTCCCGTACACGATCATCCTGCTCGGGATCGTGACGATCGTCGCCTTCATCCTCGGCACGCTCATCGGCGTACTCGCGGCCTGGCGGCGGAACACCTGGCTCGACGCGCTGCCGACGCTGAGCGGCACCTTCGCCAGCACGTTCCCGTACTTCTGGACCGCGCTGCTCCTGCTGTTCTTCGCCGGCTACGTCCTCCACTGGTTCCCGACCTCGGGTGCCTTCGGGCCGACGGCGACGCCCGCCTTCACCTGGGACTTCATCGTCGACGTCGCGTACCACGCGGTGCTGCCGGCGCTGACGATCCTCGTGACGAGCCTCGGAGGCTGGATCATCGGCATGCGCAACGCGATGATCAACACCCTCGGTGACGACTACGTGACCTTCGCCGAGGCCAACGGCCTCCGTGGTCGCACGGTCGCCATCAAGTACGCGGCCCGCAACGCGATCCTCCCGAACCTCACCGGCTTCGGGCTCGCGCTCGGCGGTGTGGTCGGCGGCTCGATCCTCGTGGAGCAGGTCTTCGGCTACCCGGGCATCGGCTTCCTCCTGTTCAACGCGGTGATCGGACAGGACTACCCGCTCATGCAGGCGCTCTTCCTGCTCATCACGGTGAGCGTGCTCGTCGCCAACTTCCTCGTCGACATCCTGTACGGCGTACTCGACCCAAGGACCCGCCGATGACCACCACACAGCACGTCAAGACACTGCAGTCCGACAAGGCCGTGCGTCCGCCGCGGAAGTTCGCCTTCATCGGTCGATCGGCGGCGACGCTCTGGGCCAACTGGAAGTCCCGCCTCGGACTCATCATCCTCGCGTTCTTCATCCTCGTCGCGATCTTCGCCCCGGTGCTCGCACCCTACGGCGCGAGCCAGGACGGGTTCCCCCGGAACGCCGACTCGAGCCCCGAGCACTGGTTCGGGACGACGGCGGCGGGCGAGGACGTCCTCAGCCAGCTCATCTACGGTTCGCAGATCAGCGTCACGGTCGGTTTCATCGCCGGCATCCTGTCGACGATCGTCGCCGTGCTGATCGGCCTCAGTTGGGGCTACATCAAGGGCTTCGGCGCCGAGGTCGTGAACTTCATCGTCAACCTGTTCCTCGTGGTGCCCGGCCTGCCGCTCATGATCGTCATCGCCGCGTACCTCCAGAACGGAGGGCTCGTGATGATCGTCGCGGTCATCGTGATCACCGGGTGGGCGTGGGGTGCCCGCGTGCTCCGCAGCCAGACGCAGTCGCTGCGTTCGCGTGACTTCGTGACCGCGGCCCGATTCTCCGGCGACCGACCGTTCCGCATCGTGTTCAACGAGATCCTCCCGAACATGACGTCCCTCATCGCCGGCGGCTTCTTCGGTGCCGCGACGAGCGCGATCCTCGCGGAGGCCGGCCTCGAGTTCCTCGGCCTGGGCGACTCGTCGATCGTCAGCTGGGGCACCATCCTCTACTGGGCGCAGAACTCCAACGCCCTGCTCACCGGTCAGTGGATCCTCCTCTTCGCCCCCGGTCTCTGCATCGCGCTCCTCGCGATGAGCCTCACCCTCATCAACTTCGGTGTCGACGCGATCAGCAACCCGCGCCTCCGTGAAGGGAAGTCACGATGAACGCCGTCAACCTCCAGGCCGAGAGCGCATCCGCGCCGGCAGCCGGGACCGGAGCGCTCCTCGAGGTCCGCGACCTGTCCGTCGTCTACGAGTCCGTCGGCGCCGCGCCGGTACAGGCGGTCGACCACGTGTCGTTCTCCGTCGGTGCCGGTGAGTTCATCGGGCTCGTCGGCGAGTCCGGCTCCGGGAAGTCGACGCTCGGCTTCGCGGCCACCCGCTTGCAGAAGCCGCCGGCCCGCATCAACGGCGGGCAGATCCTCTTCGGCGGCAAGGACATCCGCGAGCTCGGCGACGAGGCGCTCCGTGAGCAGCGGCAGGGCGGGTTCGCCATGGTGCTGCAGTCGGGCATGAACGCGCTCAACCCGGTCCGCACGATCCGCAACCACTTCGTCGACATCTTCAAGGCGCACGGGCACGTCTCCCGCGACCGCTGGGACGCCCGGATGGCCGAGCTGGTCGGCAAGGTCGGGCTGACGCCGCAGGTGCTCGCCCGCTTCCCCGGTGAGCTGTCCGGCGGTATGCGCCAGCGCGTGTCCATCGCGCTGGCCCTGTCGCTCGAGCCCCGCCTCATGGTGTTCGACGAGCCAACCACCGCGCTCGACGTCCTCGTGCAGCACGCGATCATGGACACGATCACCGAGCTGCAGCAGGCCGAGGGGTTCACCGCCATCCTCATCAGCCACGACCTCGGCGTCGTGCTCGAGGCGACGCAGCGCGTGCTCGTCATGCACGAGGGCCGCATCGTCGAGGACGCACCGAGCCGCGACATCCTCGAGCGTCCACAGGACCCGTACACGCGGATGCTGCTCAGCCACTACGCCGACCCGCGCGCCGCGGTCGTCGAGCTGCCCGGTTTCCCGTCGCGGGCGAACCGCGGGACGGCTCCCGTCTCCGGCACGACCACGAGCGTCCCGACTGCGACGAGCGCGAGCTCCGAGTCGGGGAAGGCGTCGTCGCGTGCCGGTCGCTCGGCGGAGTCGGCGGTCATCGTCGACGCCGTCTCGAAGGTCTACCCGCCGCCGCGTCGCGGTGAGTCCGCGGTGACGGCCGTCGACGACGTGTCGTTCACGCTCGAACCCGGTCAGTCGCTCGCGCTCGTCGGGGCGTCGGGCTCCGGCAAGTCGACCATCGCGAAGCTCATCACGGGCATCGAGAAGCCGACGTCCGGTGCGGTCCGCTTCGGCGAGCTCGACGTCGCCCAGCTGAACCGCAAGGGCATCCGGAACCTGCACAAGAACGTGCAGATGATCTTCCAGGACCCGTATGCGGCGCTCAACCCGCTGCACACGGTCGAGTACACCCTCACCCGTCCGGTGGTGAACTTCACCGGGCTGAAGGGTGACGCGGTGCGCAAGCGCGTGCTCGAACTCCTCGAAACGGTGGGCCTCTCGCCCGTCGAGCAGTTCGCGGCGAAGCTGCCCCACCAGCTCTCCGGTGGACAGCGGCAGCGCGTCGTGATCGCCCGGGCGCTCGCGAGCGACCCGCAGGTGCTCATCGCCGACGAGCCCGTGTCGATGCTCGACGTGTCGCTGCGTGCCGGTGTGCTCGCGCTGCTCGAGGACCTGCGTGAGCAGTGGGGCGTCTCGATGCTGTACATCACGCACGACCTGCTGTCGGCGCGACTCGTGACCGACAACATCATGGTCCTCAACCAGGGTCGTGTCGTCGAACGTGGCGAGACCGCGCATGTCCTGCAGCACCCGCAGGATCCGTACACGATCCAGCTGCTCGACGCCGTCCCCAACCCGGCCCGCGCCAAGCGCTGACGCGGACCCTTCCGCGTTCTCCCCGGTCCCTGAGCCCAACCCTCCCGGTCCCTGAGCCCAACCCGCCCGGTCCCTGAGCTTGTCGAAGGGCCACACCCCAACATGAAACAGGAGCAACACCCGTGCTGACCTTCCCCGACGGCTTCCTCTGGGGTGCCGCCACCGCTGCCCACCAGATCGAGGGCAACAACATCAACAGCAACTGGTGGGTGCACGAGCACGAAGCCGAGACGAATATCGTCGAGCCCTCGGGTGACGCGATGGACAGCTACCACCGCTACCGCGAGGACATGCAGCTGCTCGCCGACGCCGGGCTCAACACCTACCGGTTCAGCATCGAGTGGGCGCGGATCGAGCCCGAGCGCGGCATCGTCTCGCGTGCCGAGGTCGACCACTACCGTCGCATGGTCGACACCGCGCACGAGCTGGGACTCAACCCGGTCGTCACGCTCATGCACTTCACGGTGCCGCGCTGGTTCGAGCGCGACGGGTTCTGGCGGGCGAAGGACGCCGCCGACCTCTTCGCGCGGTACACCGAGCTCACCCTGCCGATCGTCGGCGAGGGCGTCGAACACGTCTGCACCATCAACGAGCCGAACATCGCCGCGATGCTCGCCGGTGGTGAGGACGCGGCCAACCTCGTCGCGTACGGCCTGCCGAACCCGGACCTCTTCGTGGCCGACGCGCTCCTCGAGTCCCACAAGCGTTCGCGCGAGGTGCTCTCGCAGGTGTCCGGCCTGAAATCGGGCTGGACCATCGCGACGCAGGCGTTCCGGTCGAACGGTGAGCCCGGCTCCGACGACATGCTGCGCGAGTACGGCTACCCGCGTGACGACTGGTACCTCGAGCAGTCCGCCGGCGATGACTTCCTCGGTGTCCAGGCGTACACACGCACGTTCATCGGGCCGAAGGGTCCGCTGCCCGTCGAGGACGGCGTCGAGACGACGCTCACCGGTTGGGAGTTCTACCCGCCGGCTGCAGCCGAGGGTGTGCGGAGCGCCTGGGAGCTGTCGGGCGGGGTGCCGATCATGATCACCGAGAACGGCATCGCGACCTCGGACGACACGCGTCGGATCGACTACACGGACGGCGCCCTGCGCGAGCTGCACGCCTGCATCCAGGACGGGATCCAGCTCGAGGGGTACCTCCACTGGAGCGCGCTCGACAACTACGAGTGGGCGAGCGGCTTCCGGCCGACCTTCGGCCTCATCGCCGTCGACCGCGAGACCTTCGTACGCACGCCGAAGCCGAGCCTCGCGTGGCTCGGGAATGTCGCGAAGGCGAACGGCCTCACGGAGTAGTTGAAGCCCCCGGTGCCGTCCCCAACTCAGGAGATGTCCGGCGTGTCGGGTGTCGCGGGAGGGCGACACGCGACGGAGTCCTGAGAGAGGGGCGCAGGGGTCGGGTGTGGTCCGTTCGTCCCCGACTCAGGAGATGTCCGGTGTGTCGGGCTCGTGTGGGTGGCGACACGCGACGGAGTCCTGAGAACGGGACGGTTGGTCGAACGGAGAGAGCCCCGGGTGGCGATTGCTGCCCGGGGCTCTGTGCATGGTGGTCGGCTGGGGTCCGCATGGGCGGAAGATGCCGGCGGCCGGTCAGCGCTCGCTGCGAGGGCCGCGACCGAAGCGACCACGCGGGCCGTGCTCGTGCGCCGTGTGCTCGTCCCGGCCGAAGGCTCGGGCGATGCTCTCGAGGCTGGCGAGCGTCGTCGTGAGGTCCTCGGGTGAGACGGCGTCGGCGACGGTCTGGCGGACCGCGTCGACCTTGGTGCGGAGCGCGTCGTGCGCCTCGCGACCGGTGTCGGTCAGGGTGATGCCGTCGGCGTCGACGATGACCCAGCCGCGAGCGGCGAAGTCCATGACGAAGTCCGCGGTCGAGCGACGAGGACCGCGGTGGTGGCCGTGGCCAGGACCGAACGGTGCGCCGCCGGGTCGGTGATCACGACCGAAGCCGTGGCCGGACTCGTGGCCGCGCCCGAAGGCCCGATCGCGAGCGGGGTGGCCGTGCTCGTGGCCGCCCGGACGCTCGGCGGACACGGTGTCCGCGGTCGTCTCGGCGGTGCGCTCGGGGTGACCGAAGCCGTGACCGGGGCCGAACCCGCTGCGGCGG
This sequence comes from Plantibacter sp. MCCC 1A11337, assembly GCF_013349365.1. NCBI lineage: Bacteria > Bacillati > Actinomycetota > Actinomycetes > Micrococcales > Microbacteriaceae > Plantibacter > Plantibacter sp. MCCC 1A11337. The sequence goes on from NZ_JABJWX010000002.1 coordinate 884,941, forward strand.
CCGAACCGTTCGGGACCGCGCGGTCCGCGGCGGTGTGGCGGGAGCGCGGCGTCGATCTCCTCGACGCTCGAGGCGCCGGAGGCGATGAGCTCGAGGGTGCGCCAGCTGCGGCGGCCGAGGCCGTCCTCAGCGAGCACCTCGTGCATCGAGTGCTTGACCGCGTGGTCGACGGTGCGGAGCCAGAAGCCGAGCGGGCGCTCGGCGGACGGGCTGGTGGACTGCTCTGGGGAAGTCGTGTGGGTGTTCATGGGTGGTCTCCTTATTTGCATGCTCTGTTACATGTAAATGTATAATGACATGTATGTCCGATGATCGTCAAGCGCAGCCCAGCGAACCCACAGCAACCGACCCGGTGGAGATGATCGAGCGGGCCCTCGTCCAGATCCGACGGGACCAGTCAGGCCGTCGCTTCGGCGGACGCGGTGGGCGCGGAGGGCCCGGTCATCACCACCACGATGAGCACGGGGACGGTCATCGGCACGCCGCCGACGGCGGCGCTGAGGACGAACGCGGACGTGGGCGCGGTCCGGGCTTCGGGCCCGGCTTCGGCGGGCCCTGGGGTCCTGGCGGTGGTGCCCGTCACCCGCGCGAGCAGGCGATCGCCCAGGCGGCTCGGTTCCGGATGCTGGACGCGCTCGCTCGTGACGACGCGGCCGGTGGCATGGGGATCAGTGCGCTCGCGGAGTCGATCGGCGTCGACCAGCCGCGGGCGAGTCGGCTCGTGGCCGAAGCGACGAAGTGCGGCGAGGTCGCTCGCGCGGTCGACCCGAACGACGGTCGACGCAGTGTGGTGCAGCTGAGCGCCGCCGGCCGCTCGGTCCTGCAGGAGGCGCGCCGGGGTCGACGCGACGCGGTCACGACCGCGCTCTCTGGGTTCACGCCCGAGGAGGCGGCGCAGTTCGCCGCCTTCCTCGAGCGCTTCGTCGCCGCGTGGCCGCGCCCCGACACCGACCGGTAGCTCGTCCGCCTGATCCTCGACTCCGGGTTCGCAATTCAGGAGCGTCCCGGTGAGTCGAGCTGGATCATCCCCTCGGTGGCCGGACGCGCCGGCGTGCGCCTGAGTTCTGCACAATCGGACCCGTCCGGTCCACGCGGTTCGCAATTCAGGAGGAGTCAGGCGTGTCGACCTTGGGGACGGCGGTCTCGGGGCAGAACCGCCGGGGCGCTCCTGAGTTGTGAACCGGGAGGCGGCATCGGGACCCCGCCCTCGCTACTCGGGGCGGAGACGGAGCTCCTGCATCCCGCCGTCGACGGCGATCGAGGTGCCGGTCGTCGAGCCTGATCGCGGGCTCGCCAGGTAGGCGACGGCGCCGGCGACCTCGGTCGCGGCGACGAGTCGGCCATGCGGCTGGCGTGCCTCGAGCGCGGCACGCTCGGCGGCCGGGTCTGGCGCGCTGTCGAGCAGTCGGCCCACCCACGGGGTGTCGGCCGTGCCCGGGTTCACACAGTTGACCCGGACGCCTTCGCGCAGGTGGTCGGCGGCCATCGCGCGCGTCAAGGACAGCACGGCCCCCTTCGTCGCCGTGTAGAGCGCGCGCTGGGGGAGTCCCGCCGTCGCGGCGATCGACGCGGTGTTCACGATCGCCGCCGACGGCGACTCGCGCAGGTGTGGGAGGGCCGCGCGCGTCACGCGAGCCATGCCGACGACGTTGATGTCGAAGACGCGGTGCCACTCGTCGTCGTCGTTCGACTCGACGGTGCCCTGCGCACCGATGCCGGCGTTGTTCACGACGATGTCGAGGCGGCCGAACCGTGCGACGACGGCGTCGATCGCGGCACGGACGGAGGCGTCGTCGGCGACGTTCGCGCGCACCGACAGGCGGGTGGCGGAGTCTTCCTCGGTCGACGGGTTCAGGTCGAGGATCGCGACGCTCGCACCGTCGGCGGCGAGGCGTTCGACGATGGCGGCGCCGATCCCCGAAGCGCCGCCGGTGACGATCGCGACGAGTCCGTCGAACTCGCCGGTCTCCCCGGCGCTCATGCGCGGGCTCCGAGTGCCTCGGCCGGCTTGGCCGACGGCGCGATTCCAGGGACCGGGTCGACGAACCGCTGTCGCTGGCGGCCGAGGCCCTCGATCTCGACCTCGCAGACATCGCCCGGTGCGAGGTAGGGGAACCGGCCGGAGAGCGCGACGCCCTCGGGTGTGCCGGTCAGGACGAGGTCGCCGGCTTCGAGCTGCAGGTATTGGCTCAGGTGCCAGATGACCGTGGCGACGTCGAAGATGAGGTCGGCCGTGCTCGAGTCCTGACGCGGTTCGCCGTTGACCCAGCTGCGGAGTCGCAGGGCACCGGCGTCGACCTCGTCCGGCGTCACGAGCCACGGGCCGGTCGGGTTGAAGCCCGGAGCGCACTTGCCCTTCGACCACTGCCCGCCGCTCGCCGCCATCTGGAAGTCGCGCTCCGACACGTCGTTCGCGGTGACGAAGCCGGCGATGCGGCCGAGAGCGTCCTCGGGGCTGTCGAGGTAGGAGGTGCGCTCGCCGATGACGACGCCCAGCTCGACCTCCCAGTCGGTCTTCGTGCTGCCTCGCGGGATGCGGACGTCGTCGTTCGGGCCGACGACCGTGTTGGGCGTCTTCAGGAACATGATCGGGATCTCGGGCGGAGCGGATCCGGACTCCGCCGCATGCGCCGCGTAGTTCATCCCGATGCAGACGACCGCGCTCGGCCGGGCGATCGGCGCGCCGATCCGGAGCTCGTCGGCGCCGTCGAGGACGGGGAGCGCACCCGACTCGAGGGCGGCGCGAACCTGATCGATGCCGCCGCCGGTGAGGAACGCTCCGTCGATGTCGGGGGTGATCGATCGGAGGTCGTAGGCGGTGTCGCCCATGAACACGACGGGGGTCTCCCCGTCCACGGGGCCGAGTCTGGCGAAGCGCATGCTGGTCCTTCCGGTTCCGCCGGTGCCCGCGTGCGGACCCGGCTCCGTAGCCGATAACGTCTGAACTCTACCGCCCGATCAGGCCGTCGCAACAGGTGATTTCGTCCACGCTGAGCGCATTGACAGCACAGACATCGGATGTCTAAGCTCAGTGGCACCAGCCCGAAGGAGCATGCCGACGTGAGTACCATCATCGGATTCGAGACGCACGACGTCCGGTTCCCGACCTCCACCACCCTCGACGGCTCGGACGCCATGAACCCCGACCCCGACTACTCCGCCGCCTACCTGCGGCTGGTGACGGACGCGGACGACGGCCACGAGGGCCACGGCTTCGTCTTCACCATCGGACGCGGCAACGACGTCGAGGTCGCAGCCATCCACGCCCTCCGAGAGCACCTCCTCGGTCGCGAGGTCGAGCCCGTGCTCGACGCCCTCGGAGCCTTCTGGCGTGAACTCGTCTACGACTCCCAGCTCCGGTGGCTCGGTCCCGAGAAGGGCGTCATGCACATGGCGATCGGCGCCGTCGTCAACGCGCTCTGGGACCTCAAGGCCAAACGTGCCGGCCTGCCGCTCTGGCGGCTGCTCGCCACGATGACGCCGGAGGAGCTCGTCGAGCTCGTCGACTTCCGCTACCTGAGCGACGTCCTCACCCCGGACGACGCCCTCGCGATCCTCCGTCGCGCCGAACCGGGACGGGAGGCCAGGATCGAGGCCCTGCTCGCAGCCGGGTACCCCGCCTACACGACCACGCCCGGGTGGCTCGGCTACTCCGACGAGAAGCTCGACCGTCTGTGTCGCGAGGCGGTCGCGGACGGGTTCGCGCAGGTCAAACTCAAGGTCGGCGGGCACGTGGAAGACGACGTCCGTCGCCTCGCCATCGCCCGGAACGCGGTGGGACCCGACATCCGGATCGCCGTCGACGCCAACCAGCGGTGGGACGTCGCGGAGGCGATCGACTGGATGTCCCGACTTGCCCCCTACGACATCGCCTGGATCGAGGAGCCGACGAGCCCCGACGACATCCTCGGCCACGCGGCGATCGCGCGCGGCGTCGCCCCGATCCCGGTCGCGACCGGCGAGCACATGGCCAACCGCATCATGTTCAAGCAGTTCCTGCAGGCCGACGCCCTCCAGGTGCTCCAGATCGACTCCACGCGGGTCGCCGGCGTGAACGAGAACATCACGATCCTGCTCCTGGCCGCGAAGTTCGGTGTCCCGGTCTGCCCGCACGCCGGTGGCGTCGGGCTGTGCGAAGCGGTGCAGCACCTCTCGATGTTCGACTTCATCGCCGTGTCGGGGAGCGAGGATGGACGCATGATCGAATTCGTCGACCACCTGCACGAGCACTTCGTCGAGCCCGTCGAGATCGTCGCCGGGCGGTACCGCGCGCCGCTCGCCCCCGGCGGCGGTTCGGAGATGCTCGCGACGTCGATCGCCGAGTTCACCTTCCGGGGCGCCGGTGCCTGACCTGCTCGTCCCGCGGCTCGCGTACGGCGCCGCCAATCTCGGCAACCTCTACCGCGAGCTCAGCGATGAGGAGGCCTGGGCGATCCTCGATGCGGCCTGGGAACACGGCGTCCGCTTCTACGACACGGCTCCGCACTACGGCCTCGGTCTCTCCGAGCGTCGGCTCGGCGCCTTCCTGCGGACGAAGCCCCGCGACGAGTACGTCCTGTCCACCAAGGTCGGCCGTCTCCTCGTGCCGAACCCCGCGGGGGAGGGGGCGCTCGACACGGACAACGACTTCGTCGTCCCGGCGACCGTGCGGCGCGAGTGGGATGCGAGCGAGGCCGGCGTGCGGCGCTCGCTCGACGAGTCCCTCGAGCGACTCGGACTCGACCACGTCGACGTGCTCTACCTCCACGACCCCGAACGCAACGATCCGGAGTCCGGGATCTCCGAGGGGATACCGGCGCTCGCCGCACTCCGCGACGAAGGACTCGTCGGGGCGGTCGGGATCGGATCGATGGACGTCGCCGCTCTGCTCGCCGCGGTGCGCACGGGCCTGACCGACCTCATCATGATCGCCGGACGGTACACGCTCGCCGAGCAACCGGCGGCCGACGAGCTGCTGCCCGCCTGTCTGGAACACGGCGTCGGGGTGGTAGCCGCCTCGGTGTTCAACTCGGGCCTGCTGGCCCGCGCCGTGCCGGACGCGGATGGCCGCTACGAGTACGGTGCCGTCCCGCCGGAGGTCTTCGACCGCGCCGTCGACATCGCCGAGATCTGCCGTCGGTTCGGCGTCGAACTGCCTGCAGCCGCACTCCAGTTCCCGCTCCGCCACCCTGCCGTGCGGACGGTCGCGGTGGGCGCCTCGCGGCCGGAGCAGATCATGCAGAACGTGGAGCGCTTCGAGGCGCCGATCCCCGAGACCTTCTGGACGGAGCTGCGCACCAGAGGGCTGCTCGGCTGATGCGGACGATCGACGCGCACCTCCATCTGTGGAATCGCGCCGACGGGTATCACTGGCTCGCTTCGGCCGACGAGTCGCTTCGCGAGGACTTCACGCCGGAGCGTGCGGCCGCAGAGCTGCAGGCGGCCGGCGTCGATGCGGCGATCCTCGTCCAGGCCGACGACACGGAGCTCGACACGATGTCCATGCTCAGCGCATCGGACACCTGCAGCTGGGTGGCCGGCGTCGTCGGCTGGGTGCCGATCGACGACACGAAGCGGGCCGAGTCCCTGCTCGACCGTTGGGGCGCGCATCCACGGTTCCGCGGCGTTCGTCAGCTGCTGCACGACGATCCCCGGGACGGCCTGCTCCTGGCCGCCCCCGCCCGCCGGTTGGCGGCGGTCCTCGCGGACCTTGGGCTTCCGCTCGACCTCCCGAACGCCTTCCCGCGCCTGCTCAGCGACGCCACCGGACTCGCGCGGCTGGAGGAGGGGCTGACGCTCGTCGTCGACCACCTCGCGAAGCCGCCGCGCGACGACGAGGCCTTCGAACGCTGGGCGACCGAGCTGGCCGCGGCGGCGGAGTCACCGAACGTGGTCGCGAAGGTGTCCGGCCTCAACCGTGCCGGTCGGCCGTTCGTGGCGGCCGACGTGCGTCGGGCCTGGGACACCGCGCTCGCCTGCTTCGGGCCCGAGCGGTTGATGCTCGGCGGTGACTGGCCGATGACCGTCACGAGCGGCGGGTACGGTGCGGTCTGGCATGAGCTGTCCGGTCTCGTCGACGAGTTGTCGCCGTCGGAACGCGATGCACTCCGTGGCGGGACGGCGACGCGCGTCTACCGGCTCGACCCCCGCGGGCCGTCGGCGACGACGGACTGACATGATCGGGCAGACGGATGGACACGGAATCATGACGAGGAGGTCACCATGCTGACAGGGATCGACCCGGTGCTGAGCGGCGAACTGCTGCTGCACCTGGACGCGATGGGGCATTCGGACACGGTGGTGATCGCCGATGCGCACTTCCCGGCCGCTCGACTCGGCGAACGCGTCGTCGTGCTCCCGACGCTGTCGACGCCAGAGGTCCTCCGGGCGGTGCGCACGGTGATCCCGCTCGACGACGAACCCGTGCTCGACCTCATGACGAGTGCCGACGGCACGGTGCTCGACGTCCAGCGGGAACTCATCGCCGCCGCCGGCACGACCGAGGACGCCGTGCGTTTCGTCGACCGGTTCGCCTACTACGACGAGGCCGCCACAGCCTTCCTGATCATCCGCACGGGCGAGACTCGCAAGTACGGCAATGTCACCCTCCGCAAAGGCCTCGTCCTCCCGGGAGCGTGACGCCGCTGGGGTGATCAGCTGTCCGATGTGACCGGCCCGGTCGACGCACGCACCTGCAGCTCGGCGGTGATGACGCGCCGCTGCTGCCGTTCGCCGCTGTGCACGCGGGCGACGATCATCTCCAGGGCGGTCCTGCCGAGCTCCACGAAGTCGAGACGCATCGTGGTGAGCGGTGGCGAGTAGAAGGCGACCTCGGGCATGTCGTCGACCCCGATGATCGAGAAATCGCGGGGGGCGCTCAAGCCCCGCTCCTCCATGGCGCGCAGGAACCCGAGCGCGAGGAGGTCGTCCGCGGCGAACACCGCCGTGAAGGTCGTCGGATCGGCGAGTCGACCCTGCGCGGCTCCGGCGGCGGCGGTCCACTCTTCGCTGACGAGCGGGGGGAGCGCAGCCAGACCGGCGGCCGCGAGGGCGTCCTGGTACCCCCGGAGACGACCGGCTGACTCGTTCCGGTTAGCCGGTCCCGCCACGTGCAGGATCGCCCGGTGGCCGAGGCCGATGAGATGTTCGGTCGCGCCGAATCCCGCGCCGTAGGAGTCGGCACTGGCCGAGTCGGCGGTGCGGTTCGGCAGGTCGGACAGGGTGACGACCGGTACCGCTTCGCCGATGTAGTCGAGCAGTTTTTCGGTACCGAGGTACGGGGTGCCGACGATGACGCCGTCCACCTGGAACGAAAGGAAGGCGTCGAGCGCGTGACGGATCTCGTCGATCGAACTCGGTTGACTCGTATCGATGTCGAGGTGGGTCGTGATGAGCGAGATGCCGGCGTTTCTCGCCGCGGAGCTGAACCCGGTGAGGATGGACGAGTTGCCGTAGTTCACGGGGCCCATCGAGAGGACGCCGACGGTGTCAGTGCGACTCGCGCGGAGGTTGCGGGCGATGCGGTTGTGGCGGTAGCCGAGGTCGTCGATGGCGCGCTGGATGCGCTGCCTCGTCTCGACGCCGACGTACCCGCCGGTGAAGTAGCGCGAGACCGTCTGCGCGGAGACCTGGGCCGACTTCCCGACGTCGGCCATGCTCGGGCGCGCTCTCGGACCCGCCCCTCGATCCGTCACTGCGTACCTCCATGTGTTACCCCCGAGCCTATCCGGGTGACGGAGGGCCGATGCCGAATCGTTACTTTGGCGAACCGGTTGACCGCTTGACCCTCGAATGTGTTATCGATAACGTATCGTCATCTCAGGTCGCGGACTCGGGATTTCCGGTCGCCCCCGCCTCCGGAGCACAGGACATCGGCGTCGATCCTCGCGCGCCGACCACCGAAAGGACGCAATGATGCGTGCACTGCCCAAGGTCGTCGCTCTCTCGACGGCCGGCCTCCTCGTCGCCACGCTCGGCGGGTGCGCCTCGTCAGGAGACGCCGACGGCAAGACGACGGTCACCTGGTTCAAGCTGACCGAGACGGCCGACTCGGCGAACGCCACGATCGACGAGATCGTCGCTGACTTCGAGCAGGCGAACCCCGACATCAGCGTGAAGGTCGAGGAGCGCGCTGTCGACGCCCACAAGGACGCGCTGCGGACGACGCTCGGGACGAGCGGCGCGCCGGACGTCTTCTTCTCCTGGGCGGGACCCGGCCTCGGCGGCGAGTTCATCGACGCGGGAGCGAGCCTCGACCTCGAGAAGTACTACGAGCAGTACGACTGGTCCAAGCGGTTCTCCGAGACCACTATGTCGACCGTCACCCAGTACGGCGGCTACGACGGGGTGCCTTACACCCAGCGCACCGAGGCCGTCTTCTACAACAAGGACCTGTTCGCGCAGGCCGGCATCACTGCTGCGCCCACCTCATACGATGAGCTCGTCGCCGACGCCAAGGCTCTGAAGGCCGCCGGCATCACCCCGATCGAGTTCGGTGGCACGGTCAACTGGCACGTCATGCGGCTCCTCGACAGCCTGCTCGAGACCGAGTGCGGTGCGGACACCTATCAGGACCTCGTGACCAAGGAGGCCAGCTGGGCCGATGAGTCCTGTGTCACGGACACCTACACGGAGTTCGCGACCTGGACCTCCGAATACCTGAACCCCGGGTTCATCTCGATCAACAACGACGAGTCGAGCTCGCTGTTCTACTCGGGCAAGGCGGCCATGGCCATCGAGGGCGACTGGTTCAACCAGGTCGTCCGCGACAACGGGATGGACGAGAGTACCGTCGGCATCTTCGCCTTCCCCACCGGGACCGACCGCATCTACGGCTTCAACGAGAACAACTACATCTCTGCGAACTCGAAGCACCCTGACGCGGCTGCGAAGTTCCTCGACTACCTCACCTCCGACGAGGCCCAGCAGAAGTTCATCGCGACCTTCGGCAGCCGATCGGTCAACGTCGATGTCCTGCCCGAGGGGCAGAGCGATTTCGACGCGCAGTGGAACCCCATCGTCGAAGCGGCGAAGGGCGTCTACATGAACAACGACCAGAACCTTTCGCTCGCCGAGACCACCGAGTACTGGCGGATCCAGAACCTCGTCGCGACCGGGGAACTCGACCCCGCCGACGCTGGGTCCGAGTTCCAGAAGTTCATCGACCAGGAGTAGGCGGGCCGATCGGGGTCGGTGTGCTCGCATCGACCCCGATCATCCGATCCCTGACCCCGCCGTCGAAGGAACCCCATGACCTCCACCACAGCGCCCCCGCGGCGTGCATCTCGCCCAGCGGTTGCCGGCCGGCGCACCCGTCGGCTCGCCCGTACCGGCTTCATCGCCGCCCTCCCATTCCTCGCGCCGGCGCTCGCCGCCTACCTCGTCTTCGTCGTCGGCCCCACCGTCGAGTCCATCCGCCTGAGCTTCTTCGAGTGGTCCGGGTTCCAAGGGGCGCCCCAGGAATTCGTCGGCGTCAAGAACTACGTCCGCATCTTCACGCAGGATCCCGTGTTCTGGACGGCGTTCTCGAACACACTCGTCTGGGTCGTGCTGTCGCTGTTCATACCGCTCGGCCTCGGCCTCGGCCTCGCACTCGCGCTCAACCGACCGCTGTTCGGGCGGAACGTGTTCCGCTCGATGTTCTACATCCCGGGCGTCCTGGCGCCGATCGCGATCGCCAACATGTGGCGATGGATGTACAACCCGAACTACGGGGTCGGCGTGACACTCGCCGAGCTGTTCAATCTGCCCTGGCTTGCCGAGATCCAATGGTTGGGCGACAAGAACCTCGCGCTGTACTCCATCTTCGCGGCATTCGTTTGGCAGATCGCCGGCACGAACATGGTGCTCTTCCTGGCCGGCTTGCAGTCCGTGTCTCCGGAGCACGTCGAGGCCGCGCGACTGGACGGTGCCAACGCCTGGCAGGTGTTCTGGAACGTGACGTTCCCGGCACTACGGCCGACCACGGTGGTCGTGCTGGTGCTCACCATCATCAATTCGATCAAGGTGTTCGACCTCATCGTCGGCATGACGGGCGGCGGACCCGCCCAGGGCACCCAGGTGCTCGCGCTCTGGTCGTTCCAGCAATCGTTCACCAACCACGAATACGGCATGGGCAACGCGATCGCGACCGTCCTGCTCGTCATCACCCTGCTCATCGTCGTGCCCTACATGGTCTGGACCGCCAGACAGGAGAAGAACTCGTGAGCCTCTCGACCGTTCCGCCGGCGGCAGCCGTCGCTCTGGAGCCCGGGCGCCCGGGCCTTCGCCGCAGCCGCGGAGGATCCAAGGACTACGTGCGAATCGGCCTCTGGATCGCACTCCTCCTCGCCGTCCTCATCTGGTCGGTGCCGCTCGTGTTCATGATTTTCACCTCGCTCAAGAGCGAGGCGGACATCTTCGGCACGCCCGCCTTCGTCCCGCCGTGGTCGCCTAAATGGGGCAACTACGTCGAGGCGATCGATCGTGGGAACCTCCTCGGCGCGGGTGCAAACAGCCTGATCATCGCCATGTTCAAGGTGCCCATCGGCCTGTTCATCTCCGCCGCTGCGGCGTTCGCGCTCTCCCGACTGCGGTTCAAGCGGCAGCGCCTGCTCATGGGAATCATCGCCCTCGGCGCGATGGTGCCGATCCAGGTCGCGATCGCGCCGCTCTTCCAGGTCATCATGGGGTTGAACCTGTTGAGCACCCATCTCGGCATCATCCTGCCGTACATTGCGTTCGGCCTGCCCTATCAGACGTTCATCCTCTACGGGTTCTTCCGGCAGATCCCCGAGGAGATCGATGAGAGCGCCAGGATGGACGGTGCCGGAAACTGGCGACTGTTCTTCCAGATCATCCTGCCGCTGTCGAAACCGGCACTCGCTGCGCTGTTCATCCTCGATTTCGTCTCCACCTGGAACGAGTACTCCATCGCGCTCGCCCTGCTGCAGAGTCAGGAGTCCTGGACGATCCCGCTCGCGCTGCAGGGGTTCCAGTCGCAGTTCACGAGTTCGTACGGGCCCCTCAACGCCTTCACCATCATGTCCGTGTTCCCGGTGCTGATCGTCTACCTGATGTTCCAGCGCTATTTTGTCGAGGGCGCCTTCGCCGGCGCTGTGAAAGGCTGATCCGTGTCGATCACCACCGAGCCGGAGGCGTTCACCGCCGCAACACCACTCATGCACGTCCTTGCGGATCCGCGCGGTCGTGCCGCCGTCGGTCGAGTGCTGCCAGACCTGGTCTCCTCGTCGATCCTGCACACGCTGCACGGGTATCCGATCGGCCTGGTGGTCGACACCGAGCCGGCGCTCGCCGGTGATCCGGCCGCGGGTGCGGCGCTCCTCGCCGAGATCGCCGAGATCGACCGCTCCGCGGAGCCGGAGCGGCCGGCCCCCGAACGATTCGTGGAACCATCGAAGGCATATGAGGACGTGGACGTCCCACCCGGCTCCGCGACGGTCCGGCAGTCGGCAACGGTGACACGATTCGGTCGCTTCGAAGTCGAACTGCACGGCCCTTCGCAGGGCAACCCGTTCATCGACGTCCGTCTCGAGGCCCGGGTCGACGGCCCGGATGGCAGCGTCACGGTCCCAGGCTTCTACGACGGCTCCGGCGTCTACCGCCTCCGGTACCTCCCCGAGCGCGTCGGCGAGTACTCCTATCGCACCTCGAGCAACGCCCGGTCGCTCGACGGTATCGCCGGGGGGTTCACGGTCGCCCCCGCGCGCCCGCATGCGCACGGGCCGGTGCGGGTCGCCGACACCTTCCACTTCGCCCACGCCGACGGCACGAGGCACCGCCCGCTCGGGACCACCGCTTACGTCTGGACGCACCAGGGCGATCTGCTCGAGGAGCAGACGCTCGCTTCGCTCGCCGATGGCCCGTTCACGAAGATGCGCATGTGCGTCTTCCCCAAGTCGTATCTGTTCAACGAGAACGAACCGGAGCGCTACCCGTTCGTCGGCGATCCCGTGCACGGCTTCGACCTGCAGCGGCCCGACCCCGCGTACTGGGCGCACCTCGAACGGCGGATCGACCAGCTCGCGGAACTCGGCGTCCAAGCCGACCTCATCCTGTTCCACGGTTACGACCGGTGGGGCTTCGCGACCATGGATCCGGTCGCCGACGATCGCTACGTCCGGTATGCCGTGGCGCGTCTCGCCTCGTTCGCAAACGTCTGGTGGTCGCTCGCGAACGAATACGACCTGCTGTTCTCGAAGACGGAGACCGACTGGGAACGGCTCGCCGGGATCGTCCGGGAGAACGACCCGAGCAGCCACCTCCTGTCCATCCACAACTGCCGCGCCTTCTACGACCACTCCCGTCCGTGGATCACGCACGCGAGCATCCAGCGGCAGGACATCTACAAGACCGCGGAGATGACCTCGGAATGGCGCGAGCGCTGGGGCAAGCCGGTCGTGATCGACGAGTGCGCGTATGAGGGCGATATCGATCAGGGTTGGGGAAACATCACCGGCGAGGAGATGGTGCGGCGGTTCTGGGAGGGTGCGATGCGAGGGGGGTACGTCGGGCACGGCGAGACCTACCGGCACCCCGACGACGTGTTGTGGTGGTCGAAAGGCGGGGTGCTGCGCGGGACGAGCCCTTCGCGCATCCGGTTCCTCGACGAGATCCTAGCCGCTGGCCCGGCCAGAGGGCTCGAACCGATCCCGCTCGACTGGGATGTCCCACGCGCCGGCGTCGAGGGGGAGTACCTCCTGTACTACTTCGGATTCGATCAGCCGGGCTATCGCCGATTCCTGCTCGACCCTGCGGTCACCTGGGAGATCGACATCATCGATACCTGGGAGATGACGATCCAACGCCTCCCAGGCACCTACTCCGGCCGGTTCCGCATCGAGCTTCCCGCCAAGCAGTACATCGCGGTGCGGATGCGGGCGGCCCGCACGGTCGGCTGACGGGAAACGGTCACCAGCAGAGCGCGACGATCGCGACGCCGACCACACCGTAGACACCGGCCTGGACCTGCCGCCGGCGGTCCTTCGGCGCGACCGCGGTCTCGACCGTCGCCCCGTGCTCGTCGAGTGAGCGCTTCGGTTTGGGTGCGTGCCACGGGAGTGACCGCCAGCGCAGGGCGGCTCCGGCGAGTCCGAAGCCGACGATCGCGACGGCGATGACCCACGCCCAGGACCAGACGCCGACCGGCGCGGCGAGGGCGCGCACGAGGGCGAGGATCACGATGCTGTCGACCGCGTCGGCGACCAGCCGGTAGCGCTCGGTCGCCGCCCAGCGTCCCGTACTCCACGCATGCGCGACCTGGAGGGCGAGGAACCAGGCGATGACGAGGGCGACGACGGCGGGGATGAGGATCTCGATCATCGTGCTGCTCCGATCTGCTCGAGGAGGGCGACACCGGCCGCATCGACCGACTCCTGGGTCGCCGAGACGAGGACCACCGTGGTGCCGGTCGCCGGGACGACGCCGACGAAGGAGGCGAAGCCGCCCGTGGCACCGTTGTGCCAGACGAGGTCCTCACCGTCGATCGCCTCCCGATCGGTGATCCAGGCCCAGCCGATCTCGCGATCGCCGAACGCCGTCTGTGGGGCGAGCGCCTCGATACCCGGCGCGCTGCCGTCGGCCAGTCGTTCCGCGAAGCGGGCGAGATCCGCCGTGTCCGAGCGAATGCCACCGGCGGGCCCGATCGCCGTGCCGGTCCATGCGGCGGCGGTCCGTCCGCCGGCGGTCTCACCGAGGAGGTCGCGGTCGCCGAGCTCTGCGGCATCGCTCACGGGGCCGGTCGAGTCGAGTCCCATCGGACCGGTGATCCGCTCCTCGAGCAGGTCGGCGTAGCTGGTGCCGGCGGCCGAGCCGAGGGCGGCGCCGAGGAGTTCAAAGGCGAGGTTGGAGTAGGTGCCCTTCGGGGTGTCGAGGGACGCGGACCGCGCCTGTTCGAGCAGCTTCTCGAGGTCCTCTCCGTACGGGTTCGCCGTCGTGAGTGCGAACCACGCTGAGGAGAGGATCGTCGAGAGATCCATCGGCAGGCGTGGCAGACCGGAGGTGTGGGTGGCGAGCTGCTCGAGGGTGACGTCCGCCGCGGGTGCGTCGCCCAGTTCGAGGAGGTCACCGAGCCTGGTGTCCGGGGTGACCTCGCCACGCTCGATCGCGTCGGCGAGCAACAGTCCCGTGAAGGCCTTGCTCACCGACCCGATCTCGAACCGGGTGTCCGGCTGGGCGCCGATCGTCGCGGTGCGGGTCCCGTCCGGGGTGACGACGACGGCCAGCACGGCCTTGCGGTCGGGGCCGGCGAGTTCGCGGACGGTCGCCGCGAGTTCGGCGTCGCCGGCGGCCTCGGCGGGAAGCATCGAGGGTCCTGGTCGGAATACGAGTCCGGCCGCGAGGGCGACAGCGGTGCTGATGGCGGCGATGACCCAGACCCGTCTGGGTCGGGACGTGCTGCGTGGTGTGGCGGTCATGCGGGGTCCTTCCTGGGGTCGGTGGTCATTCCATGGCGGCGACGGCGACGAGCAGCGGGACGAGTCGCATGGGTGGGACCGCGACCCGTCCGCGGCCGGCGGGTTGCAGCCAGCCGGCGGCCGTCAGGACGCGGACGTGGTGGTAGACCTGGCCGGTCGTCCCGATGCCGTCGAGTTCGCCGAGGTCCGCGAGTGCGGAGGTGCCGTTGGCGACGGCCAGGAGCAGCTGCAGCCGGACCGGGGAGCCGATGGCTGCGAGCCGCGATGCCGCGATTGCGAGTGGACCGGAACCTGCTGATTCCACGGCGTCGGGGTCGTCGCCGAGCGCGAGGAGGTCGTCGGTCGCTCTGGCGTACTGCCACTGCACGGGTCCGCCGCTGGCGACGACCGAGCCGGTGAAGAGGACCGCCCCGTGCTCGAGCTCGGCCGTGCGCTGTTCGAGCCCGCGGAGCGCCCAGAAGGTGTCATCGGCATCGCCTGTCGCGGCTGCGGACGGAACGTCATCCGGTCGCTCGGTGGTCGTGTCGTCGTCGGCCGGTCGGGCGAACACGGCGGCTTCGAGGCGCGCGAGACGTGCCTCGAGATCGCCGGGGTCGATGGTCGTCATGACCCAAGTGTACAAATATCGTAATTACGAAATCAAGCTGATGGACCCTTCGGTCGGCTCACCGGAGCCGCGCATCAGGCCCGCGAGTTGAGCCGCCCCTGCTTCGCATGCACCGGGATCAGGAGTCCGAGGCCGATGAGCAGCACGAGCACGATCCCGAGGATCCCCCAGAACTGCGCCCCACCGAGCGTGACGAACAGTGCGAAGGCCGTCGGTGCGAGGAAGGACACGGCGCGGCCGGTCGTGGCGTAGAGGCCGAAGACCTCACCCTCGCGGCCCTCCGGGATGATGCGCGCCAGGAACGAGCGGCTCGCCGACTGGGCGGGACCGACGAACAGGCACAGCATGAGGCCGAAGATCCAGAAGATCGTCGCGCCGCCCTCGTGGAGGAGGAACACGGCGCTTCCCGCGATGACGAGGCCGATGAGCGACGCGACGATGACGGGTTTCGGGCCCACCTTGTCGTCGAGCAGGCCGATCGTGATCGTCGCGATCCCGGCGACGACGTTGGCGGCGATCGCGAAGATGATCACCTCGCCGGGTGAGAAGCCGAAGGTCCCGGCGGCCAGGACGCCACCGAAGGTGAAGACACCGGCGAGCCCGTCGCGGAACACGGCGCTCGCGAGCAGGAAGTACAGCGTCTGTCGGCTGTCGCGCCAGAGTTCCGCGATGCTCTTGGCGAGCACCCCGTAGGAGGCGAAGAACCCGACGTGCGGCCGGGCGACGGCCTGGGGTGCGTGGTACTCGGGCACGGCGAGCAATACGGGCAGGGCGAAGATCCCGAACCACGCCGCGGACACGAGCATCGCGACGCGGACGTCCATGCCGTCCTCGCCGGTGACGCCGAAGAGTCCGACCTCGGGGGAGATGAAGCCGAAGTACACGATGAGCAGCAGCACGATGCCGCCGATGTACCCCATGCCCCAGCCGAGACCGGAGACCTTGCCGATGGAGGTGGGTGTCGACACCTGGGCGAGCATCGCGTTGTAGTTGACGCCGGCGAACTCGAACACGATGTTGCCGACGGCGAGGAGGACGAGGCCCAGCCAGAGGAAGTTCGGATCGGGCGCGACGAAGAAGAGGAGCGCGGTGACCGCGACGACGACGTAGGTGTTGAAGCCGAGCCAGAACTTCCGTCGCCCGGCCGAGTCCGACCGTTGGCCGACGACCGGCGCGAGGATCGCGATCAGCAGTCCGGCGGCCGCGAGCGCCCAGCCGAGGGACGCCGACACCGCAGCCTCCTCGCCGAAGGAGTCGCTCGTCAGGTAGACGGTGAACACGAAGGTGGTGACGACCGCGTTGAACGACGCCGAACCCCAGTCCCACAGGCTCCACGCGAAGATGCGACCCTTGCGACCCGCCTGTGCTTTCACAGCGGCGACCTGCGAGGTGTCGAGGTCGACGGTGGCTGCTGCGGCGTCGGGGGTGACGAGCGGTGGTGGAGGGAAGTTGCGGGGCCGGGATCCGAGACGCGGGGCCTCGTCGCCGGGCCCGCCTGTCCGGCCGGTGTCGTCGGTGCCACCTGGGGGAGTCGTGCTCATGCACTGAGGCTAGTGCCGCGTGGTGAACGGGCGGTAGCGCGCGTCCCGCAGCGCGATGGCTGGGGGTTCGCTGGGACGCGGAACGTTACCGGGAATAGCTTTGGCCACCCCGCGTTGGACTTGAGCGTACGACACTCAAGTTTGAATCCAGGAGGTTCACGTGCCCGAAGACTTCACCCAGGGCGGCGCAGCAGCAGACGGCGGATCGTCGTCGTTCGACGACTTCCTCGCCCGATACCTCGAGGGCGAGCGGGCGCGTTCGGCGCGGACCATCGACCTCAGCCGCTTCCTCACCGCGCGGACGCAGGAGATCCTGCAGCGCGCCGGCCGATTCGCGCTCGAGCGCGGCCAGAACGAGCTCGACGCGCTGCACATCCTGCGCGTCATCGTGAGCGAGGAGCCCGCGAAGGACGCCGTCGCGCGCCTCGGCGTCGACCCGAAGGCCATCGCCAAGGCCGCCGAGCAGCGCCTGCCGCAGGCGTCCTCGCCGAGCGTCAAGGACCCGGCCATCACGCCGTCGGCCCAGCGCGCGCTGTTCCACGCCTACCAGGTGGCCCGCGCCGCCGGATCGACGTACGTCGACCCCGAACACCTCTTCTTCGCGCTCGTCATCAACCAGGACTCGCCCGCCGGTGAGGTCCTCGCCCGCGCCGGCGTCACGGCGGAGGCGCTGACCCAGGGCATGCGCCAGACCGTCGGCGACCCCGGCGTCGCCACCGACGACCAGGACGACCGCGATGCGGACGACCTCGACTCGGACACCCCGATGCTCGACCGCTTCGGCACCGACCTCACGGCGCTCGCCGCCGGCGGGTCGCTCGATCCCGTCATCGGACGTTCCGAGGAGATCGAGCAGACCATCGAGATCCTCTCCCGCCGCACGAAGAACAACCCCGTGCTCGTCGGCGAGGCCGGCGTCGGCAAGACCGCGGTCGTCGAGGGGCTCGCCCAGGCGATCGTCGACGGCGGCGTCCCGGAGCAGTTGCGCGGCAAGCGCGTCGTCTCACTCGACCTGCCGGCCATGGTCGCCGGAACCCGCTACCGCGGTGACTTCGAAGAGCGCCTCACCGGCCTGCTTGACGAGATCGCAGCCAACCGCTCCGAGTTGATCGTCTTCATCGACGAGGTCCACACCGTCGTCGGCGCCGGAGGT
The DNA here is from genome assembly GCF_013349365.1 of Plantibacter sp. MCCC 1A11337. NCBI lineage: Bacteria > Bacillati > Actinomycetota > Actinomycetes > Micrococcales > Microbacteriaceae > Plantibacter > Plantibacter sp. MCCC 1A11337. The sequence goes on from NZ_JABJWX010000002.1 coordinate 902,635, forward strand.
TCCGGCGAGGGTGGCATGGACGCCGGGAACATGCTCAAGCCGCGTCTCGCTCGCGGTGAGCTGCACCTCATCGGTGCGACCACGCTCCGTGAGTACCGCGGGATCGAGAAGGACCCGGCGCTCGAACGCCGCTTCCAGCCCGTGCGCGTCGGCGAGCCGTCGATCGAGGACGCCGTCCTCATTCTCGGAGGTCTCCGTCCGGCGTACGAGGAGCACCACGACGTCCGCTTCACCGACGACGCCCTCCGCGCAGCCGTCGAGCTCTCGGCCCGCTACCTGCCCGACCGCGTCCTGCCCGACAAGGCCATCGACCTCGTCGACCAGGCCGGAGCCCGGCTGCGGTTGCGGCTCGGGAAGGCGGTCGACGTGAGCGCCCTCGTCGAGGAGCTCGCGACACTCGAGGCGTCGAAGAACGCCGCCGTGTCGGCCGAGCACTACGAGGAGGCCTCGCGCATCCGCGACGAGATCACCGCCGTCCAGGCGAAGCTCGACGCCGCCTCCAACGGACCCGGTGCCCGCACCGACCGTGACGCGATCGTCGACGAGGCCCAGATCGCCGGCGTCGTGTCCCGTGCCACCGGCATCCCGGTCAGTCGGCTCACGGAGGGTGAGCAGGAACGTCTCGCCGGCCTCGAGGACGAACTGCACGCTCGCGTCATCGGCCAGCACGACGCCGTGACCGCGGTGTCGAAGGCCGTCCGTCGCAACCGCACGGGCATGGGGGACGCGAACCGCCCTGTCGGCAGCTTCCTGTTCCTCGGCCCCACCGGCGTCGGCAAGACGGAACTCGCGAAGGCGCTCGCCGGATCCCTCTTCGCGGACGAGCACTCCGTGATCCGCTTCGACATGAGCGAGTTCGGCGAACGCCACACGGTGTCACGACTCGTCGGTGCCCCTCCCGGGTACGTCGGGTTCGACGAGGCGGGCCAGCTCACCGAACGCGTGCGCCGGAACCCCTACTCGATCGTGCTGTTCGACGAGATCGAGAAGGCGCACCCGGACGTCTTCAACCTGCTCCTGCAGGTGCTCGACGACGGTCGCCTGACCGACGGTCAGGGGCGGACGATCGACTTCCGCAACACGGTCGTCGTCATGACCTCGAACCTCGGCTCCGAGTTCCTGGCCTCGCGGTCCGGTGCGATGGGCTTCGTGGCCGGTGGCGCCGACGACCCGACGGGCTTCGGCTCCGAGGAGGCGCTGCGGGCCCGGGTCATGGGCAAGCTGCGCGAGGCCATGCGTCCGGAGTTCCTCAACCGCATCGATGAGATCGTCCTGTTCCGCAAGCTCGACCAGCAGCAGCTGCAGGAGATCGTCGGGCTGATGCTCGGCCGCACGACCGAACGGTTGGCCGCGCGCGGTGCGTCACTCGAGACGACGCCTGAGGCGCTCGCGCTCCTCGCGGAGCTCGGCTACGAGCCGGAGTACGGTGCGCGCCCCCTGCGTCGCCTCATCCAGCGTGAGGTCGACGACCGCATCGCCGAGCTCGTCGTGGGCGGCGGGGTCGGCGACGGCTCGACCGTGCACGTCGACGCGGTCGGCGGGAAGATCGTCGTCACCGAGCGCTCCGTGGTGGTGGCGGAAGCCGCCTGAGCGGGAGATGGATCGACAGGCTCAGGGACCGGACCTCCGGACCCTGGGCCTGTCGTCACTCCCGGACCGTTCCCCATCTCGGTCCCTGAGCTCGTCGAAGGGCACCTCGGTGCTGGTCACCCTGGCCATCCGCTGGGAGTTGAGCCAGGCGGACTCAACTTTCTTGACGTTGAAACCAGGCCTCGGTAGCATTGAGTCATCGAGGCTCAAGTCTCGACGTCACACCAGCATCACCCCATCAATCAGCTCGGTGCCGAGCTCGTCGAGTCGGCCGGACGCCATCCGCATGCCGCCCGAGTCGACGAGTTCTGAACCGGCAGTCAACACAAGGAGAACCAACACATGGCACGTGCAGTAGGCATCGACCTCGGTACCACCAACTCGGTGGTCGCCGTCCTCGAAGGTGGAGAACCCACCGTCATCGCCAACGCCGAGGGCTTCCGCACCACCCCCTCCGTCGTCGCATTCACCAAGGACGGCGAGGTGCTCGTCGGCGAGACCGCGAAGCGCCAGGCCGTCACCAACGTCGACCGCACCATCGCGAGCGTCAAGCGCCACATGGGCACCGACTGGAAGTTCGACGTCGACGGCAAGAAGTACACGCCGCAGGAGCTCTCCGCCCGCATCCTCGCGAAGCTGAAGCGCGACGCCGAGCAGTACCTGGGCGACACCGTGACCGACGCGGTCATCACCGTCCCCGCCTACTTCAACGACGCCGAGCGTCAGGCCACGAAGGAGGCCGGTGAGGTCGCAGGCCTCAACGTGCTCCGCATCATCAACGAGCCGACCGCCGCAGCCCTCGCCTACGGTCTCGACCGCGGCAAGGAGGACGAGCTCATCCTCGTCTTCGACCTCGGTGGCGGTACCTTCGACGTCTCGCTGCTCGAAGTGGGCAAGGACGACGACTTCTCCACCATCCAGGTCCGCTCCACCTCCGGTGACAACCGCCTCGGTGGAGACGACTGGGACCAGCGCGTCGTCGACTACCTGATCAAGCGCTTCAAGGACTCGACCGGTGTCGACGTCTCGGGCGACAAGATCGCGAAGCAGCGCCTCAAGGAAGCCGCCGAGCAGGCGAAGAAGGAGCTCAGCTCCTCGATGTCGACCTCGATCCAGCTCCCGTACCTCTCCCTCACGGAGAACGGCCCGGCCAACCTCGACGAGACGCTCTCCCGCGCCAAGTTCGAGGAGCTCACGCAGGACCTGCTCGAGCGCACCCGCAAGCCGTTCAACGACGTCATCGCCGAGGCCGGCGTGAAGGTCTCCGACATCGCACACGTCGTGCTCGTCGGTGGATCGACCCGCATGCCCGCCGTCGCGGAGCTCGTCAAGAAGCTCACCGGTGGTCAGGAGCCCAACAAGGGCGTCAACCCTGACGAGGTCGTCGCCGTCGGCGCAGCCCTCCAGGCCGGCGTGCTGAAGGGTGAGCGCAAGGACGTGCTGCTCATCGACGTCACCCCCCTGTCGCTCGGTATCGAGACCAAGGGTGGCATCATGACGAAGCTCATCGAGCGCAACACCGCGATCCCCACGAAGCGGAGCGAGACCTTCACCACGGCCGACGACAACCAGCCGTCCGTCGCGATCCAGGTCTTCCAGGGCGAGCGCGAGTTCACCCGCGACAACAAGAACCTCGGCACCTTCGAGTTGACCGGCATCGCGCCGGCTCCGCGCGGTGTGCCGCAGGTCGAGGTCACCTTCGACATCGACGCCAACGGCATCGTGCACGTGTCCGCCAAGGACAAGGGCACCGGCAAGGAGCAGTCGATGACCATCACCGGTGGTTCGTCCCTCGGCAAGGAGGACATCGAGCGCATGGTCCGCGAGGCCGAGGAGCACGCTGCGGACGACAAGGCCCGCCGCGAGCAGGCCGAGGTCCGCAACAGCGCCGAGCAGCTCGCCTACTCGATCGACAAGCTCATCAAGGAGAACGACGACAAGCTGCCCGAGGACGTCAAGACCGACGTCCAGGCTGATGTCGACGCCCTGAAGAGCGCGCTCGCCGGTGAGGACGAGGACGCGGTGAAGACCGCGTTCGACAAGCTCAACGAGAGCCAGGTCAAGCTCGGCGAGGCGATCTACGCCCAGGCGCAGGCCTCCGAGTCCGCCGCAGGAACCGAGGCCCCGGCTGAGGAGGCGACCTCGGACGAGGACGTCGTCGACGCCGAGGTCGTCGAGGACGAAGACGACAAGGACAAGAAGTAACCATGACTGACGAGAACCAGAACCAGAACCAGGACGATCCCATCATTCGTGACAAGCGACGGATCGACCCGGAGACCGGCGAGGTTCGTCAGCCTGGCACCGAGGGGGTTGACGCCGACGCGTCGGCCCCCTCGGGCGCACCTGCCGAATCCGCCGACGCCGACGCACCGGCCGCCGACGACGAGCTGACCGTCGAGGACATCCTCAACGCGGCTCCCGAGGAGCCCGTTCAGGGCGGCGACCTCTCCCCGGCCGAGCAGCTCGCTGCAGAACGCCTCGGCGACCTGCAGCGCGTCACGGCCGAGTACGCGAACTACCGGAAGCGCACCGAGGCCGGCCGTGAGGTGGAGCGCGAGCGCACCACCGGCGAGGTCGCCAAGGTCCTGCTCCCGGTGCTCGACGACCTCGACCGCGCTGAGAAGCACGGCGACCTCGAGGGCGACGCCCCCTTCACGCAGATCGCGGCCAAGCTCCGCGGTGCTGCCGAGAAGCTCGGGCTGAAGCCGTTCGGAGTGGTCGGCGAGACCTTCGACCCCAACGTGCACGAGGCCATCTTCCAGCAGCCCACGCCGGGCGCCGAGGGCGAGACCGTCCTCGACGTCGTGGAGACCGGGTACCACCTGGGCTCCACCCTGCTGCGCGCCGCGAAGGTGGTCGTCGCGGTCCCGGCGAGCTAGCCATGGCGAGTCAGGACTGGTTCGACAAGGACTTCTACAAGGTCCTCGGCGTCAAGAAGGACGTGACGCCGGCGGAACTGAAGAAGGTCTACCGGAAGCTCGCCCGGCAGTACCACCCGGACTCCAATCCGGGTGATGCGAAGGCCGAGGCGAAGTTCAAGGAGATCAGCGAGGCCCACTCGGTCCTCGGCGACCCCGAGCAGCGCAAGGAGTACGACGCCGTCCGCGCCATGGGCGGTGGAGCACGCTTCACCGCTCCGGGTGCCGGCGGCGGCCAGGGCGGCTTCGAGGACGTCTTCGGGTCGATGTTCGGTGGTGGTGGCGGTGGTCGCCAGAGCTACAGCTACCAGCAGGCCCCGCAGGGGTACGAGGACATCCTCGGCGGCATGTTCGGCCAGGGTGGCTTCGGCCAGACCACCGGTGGCTTCCGGGGCTACGGCGGACCCACGCCCGGCCGCGACATCACCGCGCACACGACGATCGACTTCATCACGGCCACGCAGGGCGACACCATCTCCCTGCAGACCTCCGAGGGACGCACCATCAAGGTGAAGATCCCGGCGGGCGTGTCGGACGGACAGAAGATCCGCCTGCGCGGCAAGGGGCAGCCGAGTCCGGACGGCGGCGAACCCGGCGATATCGTGGTCACCGTGAGTGTCCGCAAGCATCCCGTGTTCGAACGCGACGGCCTGAACCTCCGCGTCACCGTACCGGTCACCTTCGTGGAGGCCGCGCTCGGCGCCACGATCGAGGTCCCGACGCTCGGCGGCGACCCCGTCAAGCTGCGGGTCGCCCCCGGTACGCCGAGCGGTCGCGTCCTCCGCGTCAAGGGCCGCGGTGTCGCGACGACGAAGGGCACCGGCGACCTCCTGGCCGTCGTGCAGATCGTCGTCCCGGCGCACCTCGGCGGCGAGGCCAAGGAAGCACTCGAACGGTTCCACGAGCTGGAGCCGAAGGACAACCCCCGCGACGAACTCATCGCTCGGGCTCGGGGCTAGTAACCAGCAGCACACGGAAGGGCAGAGAGCATGGACGAGCATTCGCCGGTCTTCGCGATCGCGATGGCTGCCGAGCTCGCCGGCATGCACCCGCAGACCCTCCGGCAGTACGACCGGCTCGGTCTCGTGTCGCCGACGCGGACCGCCGGGAAGTCGCGCAGGTACTCGATGCGCGACATCGCCCAGCTGCGTGAGGTGTCCAGGCTCAGTGCGGAGGGCGTCAGCCTCGAGGGCATCTCCCGCATCCTGACCCTGGAGAACGAGGTCAGCTCGCTCCAGGGTCGGGTGCGGGAGCTCGAGCACGCGCTCGCCAACGCCCTGTTGCGGACCCCCGGCAACCGGGTGTTCGCCGCAGGTATGGAGGGGAGCGTCGTCCCGATGCGGAGCGGTACCCGCACCCGCCGCCGGACCGAGGTCGTCGTCTGGCGGCCGTCGCTCTCCGAGTGACCGACGAAAGCGCACTCGTGGTCGTCATCCCACATGGATGACGACCACGAGTGCGCTTTCGTGTGAGCGTAGGGTTGGGGCATGAGCGCGCAGCCCGTGGTGACGAAGCCGGACCCGGCGCAGACCGCACCCGCGACGGCCCGGAGGCGGCGCGGCGCCCGGCTGACCGGACTGACCGCCTACCCGCTCATGTACTTCGGTGTCGTCGCCGGCGTGCTTCCGCTGCTGACGCTCGTCGTGATCGGCGCCCCGATCCTCGTCGGCGTCCTGCTCGGTGCGGGCGAAGCCGAATGGGTCGACGGCTTCTCGCGCGTGTTCGGGTTCATCCTGCTCTTCCTCACACCGCCGTTCGGTGCCTGGGTGTGGGGGTACGTCGCGCTCGGGGTCGTCGCCTTCCTCGGTGGCATCGCGCTCAGCCTGCGGATCCTGCGGCGTCACGGCGTGCGTCGCGCAGGAGCCGTCACGCACTGGGGCATGTGGGCCACCGTCCCGCTGCAGCTCATCTTCGCGGTGATCAGCCTCGTGATCGTGTTCGGTGCGATCGCGTCCGTCCGCGCCGAGGACGCCAGTGGCCTCGAGACCGTGCGAGCCTTCGGACAAGGCGTCGCCATCGCCACGGTCGTCAACCTCCTCGTCTCCGCCGGGCTCGGTGTCCTCGTCTTCCCGGCCGTCCTCCGGGCCGTGAAGGCGGAGAAGCCGGCTCGACGCGTCCGCCGACGGTGACGCCGTTCCTCGTATCGCGTGGCCGGTTACGCTGAGGGGATGCCCGAGTTCTCCTTCGACGCGCTGCGCCGGTTCCCCGATCACGAGGCACCCAACCTCTTCGCCGTCGACGCGACCGATCGGCTCCTGCTCGACGAAGCGGCCGAGGCCCTGGCCGGGCGGGTGCCGACGCCCGGCGAGATCGTCGTCGTCGGCGACGCCTACGGGGCGCTCACCCTCGGTGCCATCGCGCTCCTCGGGGCGACGGACGTCCGGGTCCACCAGGACGCCGCCGTCGGAGAACGTGCCCTCGCGGCCAACGCCGAACGGCTCGGCGTCGACGGCGGCTTCCGCAACCTGCCGCTCGGCGAGGGGCTGTTCTCCGGCGCATCGCTCGTCCTCCTCCAGTTGCCCAAGCACCTCGAGGCACTGCACGAGATCGCCGCCGCCGTGGCCCGCTGGAGCGCTGCGGACGTCCGTCTCCTGGCCGGTGGCCGGGTGAAGCACCTGACGCCCGCGATGAACAAGGTCCTCGGTCGGAGCTTCTCGACCGTCACCGCGAGCCTCGCCCGGCAGAAGTCCCGGGTGCTCCGCGCCAGCGACCCGGTGACCCCCGCCGTCGAGGGAGAGCGTGACGAGGCCGACACCACGGTCTCGACCACGCTGCGGGCCGAACACCACGCCGACATCGGCCTGACCATCGCCGCCACCGGCGCGGCGTTCGCGGGGACGAAGCTCGACATCGGCACCCGCTTCCTGCTCGAGGCGCTGCCGGAGATCGCGTCCGACGCCCGGACGGCCATCGACCTCGGCTGCGGCACCGGCGTCCTCGCGGTGTCGCTCGCCATCGCCCGACCCGAGCTCGCGGTCATCGCGACCGACCAGTCCGCCGCAGCGGTCGCCTCGACCACCGCGACCATCGCCGCCAACGACGACACCGACCGCCGACTGGCCGAGCGCATCACGGTGCTCCGCGACGACGGCCTGTCGATGCAGCCGGACGCGTCAGCCGACCTCATCGTCCTGAACCCGCCCTTCCACAGCGGGACCACCGTGCACACGGGCGTCGCGCACGACCTGTTCGCCGAGGCCGCGCGTGTCCTGCAGCCGGGTGGCACCCTCGCCGTCGTGTGGAACTCGCACCTCGGCTACCGGGCGGCGCTCGAGCGGCTCGTCGGCCCGACGACGCAGCTCGCGCGCAACCAGAAGTTCACGGTGACGATCTCGCGCCCCCGGGCCGCCGGCGAGCCGCGTCCGTAACTCCTGCTGCTTGGACCGCTCGACGAGCACCGGCCGCTCGAGCGCCGGCATCGTCGACAGTCCGGACGGGCGTTGCAGGAGTCATGTGCGTCAGGCGGCGTTCCAGAGGCGCTCGATGCGCGACGTCGCAGCCCGCGTCGGGGTGGTCCCGACGTCCCAGGTGCGGCGCCGAATGTGCCCGTATGCTGGCCCGATGTCCGAGCCGCCCACCCCCGCAGACGGAGCGGGTCGCGACGCACGCCGGGCGGACCAGCACGAACTGACCGCGGTCGAGCGCTGCATCGACGACCGGGCCAACCGGCTCCTGCGCGACGCCCCCGACGGTGGTGCGCGGGCGAAAGCCGTCGAGTTCCTCGTCTTCGGGGCGAAACAGGCGTGGGCGTGCATCTTCGGCGCAGCGATGCTCACCGTGATCGTCGCCGCCCGCCTCTGGTACCCCGACGACGTCTGGCTCGCCCGGAACGACGCGCTCGTCATCGCTGCGATCGTGATCCAGGTGGTCATGATCGCCACGAGGCTGGAGACCGGTCGCGAACTCTGGGTGATCGTCCTGTTCCACATCGTCGGGACGGGTATGGAGCTGTTCAAGACCGGGATCGGGTCGTGGGAGTACGACGGCGGCGGGGTCCTGCACCTCGGCTCCGTGCCGTTGTACACCGGGTTCATGTACGCGGCCGTCGGGTCGTACATGGTCCGCGTGTACCGGCTCTTCGACTTGCGGTTCGACCGCTATCCACGGGTGTGGCTCACGACGATCATCGCCGCCGGCATCTACGTCAACTTCTTCAGCCAGCACTACGTCGTCGATCTGCGATGGGTGCTGCTCGCTGCCGTCCTCCTCGTGTTCGCACGGACGATGATGCACTTCCGCGTGTTCCGTCGGACGCACCGCATGCCCGTGCTGCTGGCGTTCCTGCTCGTGGCCTGCTTCATCTGGATCGCGGAGAACATCGGGACGATCACGGGCGCCTGGCTGTACCCGAATCAGGAGGACGGCTGGCAGCTCGTCCCGCTCACCAAGCTGGTTTCGTGGTTCCTCCTCATGATGATCTCGGTGGTGATGGTCACCTGGGTGTACCCGCCCAGGCGGCCCGATCACGTGCCGACCTGAGCCGCCTGCTGTCAACGGTTTCGGAGCGCGGTCCGCACACCGGGTAGGGTTCGGGAGTGAGCGGCCCGAGCCCGGTGATCGCTCGTCCCCTTCCGGAGAGCAGCCATGGCCCAGCGTCAGCCCCAGGATCCACGATTCCGTGATCGTGGCGGCGCCCGGCCAGCCCCCATGCAGGCGGGTCACGTTCAAGCCGGCCCGGCCCGGCCCGCCCCGGCTCGACCTGCCGCCGCTCCACGACCCGCGTCGCCAGCCGTCGGCATCTCCGTCCCGGCGGCGGCCGCCGCACCCCTCCCGCGGACGAACCACCTCTTCGCCGGAGCGCAGTTCGCGTTCATCGCCTCGATCCTGATGCTCGGGCTGTACATCGGCCTGACCTCGACCTGGACCCTGCTGGAGCCCGACTTCCTCATCGGGCTCTCCCTGACGGCCGCGGCCACGTCCCTGCTCTTCGCCGTGCCACCGTCCGGCGCGCTCCGTGGCCTGCTCGTGCTGGTGCCGACCATCGACATCCTCGCCGTCGGCTTCTTCCGCGACACCCTGCCGAACCTGCCGACGTCGGGTCTCCTCATCGTGATCCCGGTCCTCTGGCTCGCGGGTGGGTTCGGGGTCTCGGCCCTGCCCGTCCCGGTCTTCGGAGCGATCTTCGTCTCCCTCATCCCGGTGGCGCGCGCCGGTGCATGGCCGACGACGCCTGGCGGGTGGGGTGCGATCTGCATCCTGCCGGCCCTCGTCCTCATCATGACCGTCACCGTGCATCTGGCCGCGCGTCAGCTCCGCGCCCATGAGGGACGGGCGCGAATCGCCCTCGCCGCGGCGACGGAGGCGGCGGCCATCGCGACGACGGTCTCGGAATCCGTCGACGCCGCCGTCGCCTTCTTCCGGCCCGACGGCACGGCGGCGCTCCGCAACGCGGCGACGTACGAGCAAGCCGAATTGGCCGGGTTCGACCGGAAGACCCGCGCCGGTGTCCACGTGTACGGACCGGACCGGAAGACTCGGGTGTCGCCCGAGAAGCAGGTCATCAACCGGGCGCTGCGCGGGGAGAGCTTCCGCGGCGAACTGTATTGGATCGGCGAGCCGGGAGACCAGCGCGCCATCATCGGCAACGCGCGACAGGTGCACACCGACGACGGCGCGTTCGTGGGCACCATCACGGTCGGGCACGACGTCACCGACCTCGCCAATGCGGTGGCGCTGCGCGAAGCGTTCCTCATCGACGTCTCGCACGAGCTCCGCACCCCGTTGACGTCGATCATCGGCTACCTCGACCTCCTCACCGAGGGACATGACCTCCGGCAGCTCGGACTGGAGCGCGAGGTCTCGACGATCCAGCGCAACGCGGAGCAGCTGTACGCGATCATCGGCGACCTGCTCGCGGCGGGGGACGCCGAGATGCGGGTGCGCATCGCCCTCACCGACGTCGCCGACATCGCCCGGGCGAGCGCGGCCGCGATCCTGCCGCAGGCGTCGGAGGCCGGTGTCGCCGTTCGGGCCGAGATCCCTCCCCACGTGGAACTGGAGGGCGACGGCGGCCGGCTCCGCCAGGTCCTCGACAACCTGCTGTCGAACGCGGTGAAGTACACCCCGCGGGGTGGACGGGTCGCGGTGACCGTCGCGGTGGACGGCGAGACCTGCACCGTCAACGTCGCGGACACCGGCATCGGCATCTCGCCGGACGACCAGCGGCAGCTCTTCGATCGCTTCTTCCGGGCCAGGGAGGTCCGCGACGACGCGCGGCCAGGCGTCGGCCTCGGGCTGTCGATCGTGAAGTCCATCACCGAGGCGCATCATGGCTGGATCACCGTGTCCAGCCGCCCGGGCCGCGGCTCCACCTTCACCGTGACCCTGCCGCTCCGCCAGCCGCGCGCCGGCGCACCGTCCGCTTCCTGAGTCGGACCCAGGCAGGGAGGCGCTTCGGCACACATCGTGGGAGGCTTGGAGGATGGCGCAGATCCTCGACCAGCCGATCGTCGACGAGGCGACCCTCACCATGCAGCCGTGGGTCACCATCGTGTGGAACGACCCGGTGAACCTCATGTCCTATGTCTCGCTCGTGTTCCGCAGCTACTTCGGTTACACCCACGAGGAGGCGGAGCGACTCATGCTCGCCGTGCACCACGAGGGCCGCGCGGTCGTCGCGACCGGCAACCGCGAGGAGATGGAGCGCCACGTCGAGGCCATGCACGGGTACGGGCTCTGGGCCTCGCTCGCGAAGGCCGACGCATGAGCGCCTTCGTCCGTCCGCCCGTCGGACCCGTCGTGCTCCGCCTCGACGAGCAGGAGACCTCGATCCTCGAGCAACTGGCGAGCCAGCTCGTCGACATGCTCGAGGACGCGACGCGCGCCGGGCTGGCTACCGCCGTGGAGCTCGACCCCGCCATGGCGCGACTGGTGCCGGAGGGGTACCGCGACGATCCCGAGGCCGCCGCGGAGTTCCGACGCTTCACCGCCGACGACCTCGTCGGCGGCAAGGTGACCGCGGCGCGGACCGTCCTGGCGGCGCTCACCACCGACGCGTCCGATGCGGCTCAGCCGACCGAGGTCCCGGCGGGGCACGAGGACGGTGCAGCCGTGACCCTCGAGGGTGAGACGGCCTGGACCTGGCTGCGGTTCCTCAACGACACCCGGCTCACCATCGCGGCTCGACTCGGCATCGAGGAGGACGACGCGGAGCCGTTCGACCCGTCCCCGACGACGTCGGACGACGAGCAGGATCCGCAGCTCATGATGGCGATCTACGCCTGGCTCGGGTACCTGCAGGAGTCGATCGTCGCCGTCCTCGACGAAGCCTGAGTCGCGGCGCCGGACACCTCGGACCCTGGTGCCACGGGTAGCCTTGGTGACCATGCACATCCTCGTCTTCAGCGACCAGCACCCCGAGTCGTCCGGCGGGGCCCAGGTCTCGATCCGACTGCAGCGGCGCTTCCTGGAGGCCGCGGGGCACACCGTCACGGTGTGCTCACCGCGGATGCACCAGGCGCACGACGACGACCCGCACTACCTCGACACCCCCTCGATCCCCATCACGCTCGACCGCGAGTACTCGATGACCGTGCCCGGCCGGCTCACCGACCGCTGGCTCGACGCACGCCTGGCCGAGCTGCCCCCGGTCGACGTCGTGCACGTGCAGGCCGACTTCTGGCAGGCGCTCACGGCCTACCGCTACGCCGAACGGCACGGGATCCCGGCGCTCCACACCATGCACAACCGCATGGACGTCGGCATCGAGCAGACCATGCCGGCGCCGGGCCTCGTCGTCGGAGCCCTGTCCTGGTGGCAGCGCAGAGTCCTCCGGCCGCGGCTCTCGACCCTGCCCACGGGCGTCTGGTCCTACCTGCAGGAGTTCGCCAAACGTGCTGCCGTCGTCATCGCGCCGTCGCACCACTTCGCACGCGTCCTCCGCGAGCAGGGCGTGACCGCCCACGCCGAGGTCCTGTCGACGGGCGTCGACGACGCGGTGCTCGACGAGATACTCGACGAACGCGCGACCACGCTCCACGTGCCGCACCGGCTGCCGTCGTTCGTGTGGATCGGCCGCTTCAGCCAGGAGAAGCGGCTCATGGAGTTCCTCGCGGCGGTCCGGCTCGCGGACGTCGACGCGGTGTTCCGCCTCTACGGGGCCGGACTCCTGCTCGCGAAGGCCCAGGCGTTCGTCGCCGAACACGACCTCGCCGACCACGTCGTCTTCGCCGGACGTGTCTCCTACCCCGACTCGCTGCGCGCCATCGCCGACGCCGATGCGCTGGTGCAGACGTCGATCGGGTTCGAGACGCAGGGCATGACCGTGTTCGAGGCGGCCGCACTCGGCACTCCGTCGATCATCAGCGACCCGAACATCGCGGCGGAGCTCCCCGCCGACTCGATGTGGCAGCCGACGGACGGTGGGGTCGAGGCGCTCGCCGAAGCGATCCGCCGCGCCGTCGCCGACGTCGAGGCGGGTACCGCGCCCGTCGTCGCACCGGGCCTCGCCCGCACCCTGCGCCAGTCGACGCAGACCACCCGCCTCATCGCCCTGTACGAGGCAGCCCTGGCGCCGGAGGCCGCGCGCTAGCATCGGCTCATGCGCAGGACATCGAAGCAGCAGCCCGGGCCGGACGGCGTGGAACGCGTCCTGATCCTCTCCGCCGGGGTCGGGTCCGGACACAACAGCGCCGCCGCCGCCGTGGAACAGGCGTGCGCCGGGCGTCCCGACGTCACCGAGGTCGAGGTCCTGGACGTCCTGCAGGCGAGTACCTCCCTGTACCGCGACGTCCTCGGCAAGGGGTACTTCGTGCTCGTCGAGGAGACGCCCTGGCTCGTGGAGTGGGGCTACGACCTCAGCGACGCACCGTTCCGTCGTCGCGGTCCGCTCGACCCCTGGACGCGGGCGAACGCGATGCCGGTGGTGAGCGCGATCAAACGCTTCAGGCCCACGGCGATCATCTGCACCCACTTCCTCCCGGCCCAGTTGCTGGCCTCCCTCATCCTGCGAGGCGCCGTCGACGCCAGGACCGCGGTCGTCACCACGGACTACGACTTCCAGGGGCTGTGGCTGACGAGCGCCTTCCACGCGCTCTTCCTCGCGCGGGAGGAGGGACGGGTCCAGCTGACGGCCCTGGGGCTCCCGCCCGACCGGGTCGTGGCTTCGGGGATCCCCATCGCCGCCCAGCCGAGCCGCCCGGCCGAGCGCGACCCGGCGGCACCCCCCATGTTGCTCATCTCGGCCGGTGCGTCCGGCGGTGACTACGCGCTCGCGGTCGTCCGACAGACACTGCACCTCCGGTCGCCGTTCACCGCGACGATCGTGTGCGGGCGGAACGAGGCGCTGCGGCGGAGCGTCGAGGACCTCATCGCGCCCGGCGACGACCGCTACACCGTGCTCGGCTTCACCGACGAGATGCCGCAGCTCCTGCGCCGAGCCGACCTGTTCATCGGCAAGCCCGGAGGACTGTCGGCGTCGGAGTGCATGGCCGCCGGTCTGCCGATGGTGCTCGTGAACCCCATCCCCGGGCAGGAGGTCCGCAACGGCGACTACCTCATGGAGCAGGGCGCTGCCGTTCGGTGCAACACCGCGACGACGATCGGGTGGAAGATCGACGGGATCCTCGGCGAGCCGGGGCGACTGGAGCGGATGCAGGCCGCAGCCCGACGGGTCGGTCGCCCCGACGCGGCTCGCGACGTCGTCGACCGGCTGCTCGATGGTCCGGCGCGACCGTTCGTCGTGACCCGGGCAGCGCAGAAGACGATCTTCGACGCGAGCGCGCGGCGGGTGGTCGCGAGCGAGCTCGTGGGTGAGTCGGCCCTCGTGCGCCTCGTCGACCCGGCGGCGTCCAGCACGGTGGCGTTGCTCCGGGCCGGTGAGCTGGACGACCTGCAGCAGCGCTACACCGGGCCGGACGGCACCCTCGTACTGCGACGCGACGACGCCGTGCTCTCCGTCCGGCGCGACACGCAGCGTCTGCTCCGCGCCGTCCTCGGACGGGACGACGAGCTCGCCGTGCGAGTCGAGGGCCTCGCCGACCTCGAACCGGCCGGCCCGAGCTGATCGGATCGGATCAGCCGACGGTGTCCGGCAGTCTGGCTGGGTCGTCGTCGAGGTCGCTGTCGCCGGCCCGCAGCGGGACGGCGGTCGCCCAGGTCGAGGGGCTGTGCTGGGCGGCCTGCAGGGCCCAGTCGCCGGCGCGGGCCGACCAGCGGCGGGTGACCGGGTCGCGTTCGAGCGTCGGTGTCGGATCGAGGACGACCCGGACGACGCGTTCCTCGCCCGCCTGCAGGGTCACCTTCCGGAACCCGAGGAGCTGGGCGACCGGTCGATCGAGCGCGGTGTCGGCGGCGTAGAGCTGGACGACGGTCGACCCCTCGCGCGGACCGGTGTTCGTCACGAGGACCTCGGCGGTCCCGCCGGTGTCCTCGAACCGGTGCCCGAGCAGGCGGTGGTCGATCGTCGTATACCCGAGGCCGAAGCCGAACGGGAAGGCCGGCGTGTGACCCTCATCGTCCAACCGCCGCTGACCCCAGCGGTCGTCGTACACGACGGCCTTCGCCTCGCGGTCGAACGGCGGCAGGTGTGCGGGATCGGTCGGGATCACGAAGGGCAGTCGCCCGCCGGGCTCGACCACACCGGTCAGGACGTCGGCGAGCGCTCGACCGCCCTCCATCCCGCCGTACCAGGCGAGGACGAGGGCCGGGACGCGGTCGCGCCAGGCCTCGGTCAGGATGGCGCTCCCGCCGACGAGTACGACGACCGTGCGCGGGTTGGCTGCGGCGACGGCCAGGATGAGGCGTTCGTCCGAGGGTCGGAGGCAGAGCGAGGTGCGGTCGCCGCCGCGCACGAACCGCGACGCCAGGTGCGCGACGCCCGTGATGGCGCTGCGGAGTCGACCCGAGTCCAGGGCCGCTCCGAGGACACCGACGTCGACGCCGCCGGTGACGACCGACTCGCCCTCGTCGTGCTGGTCGAAGCCGACGACGACGACGGCCGTGTCGGCGGCCGCCGCCGCAGTGACCGCGGCCCGCATGTTCCCGGCCGGGGTGCTCGTGATCTGCGTGTCGGGGAGTGCCTCACGGAGCCCCTGCAGCGGCGAGACGGTGGTCGGCGGACGGACGCGCGACGAGCCGTGGTCGCCGAGGTTCGCCCGGTCCGCGAGACGGCCGACCACCGCGATCCGACGGGTCGTCGCCGACAGGGGGAGGAGCGGTGCGCCGTCGTCGACCGGGCGGTTGGCGAGGAGCACGATCGACTCCTCGGCGACGTGCCGGGCGAGCGCGCGGTGGGCCGAGCCGGCGACGACGTCCGCCGAGGGCTGCGGTTCGGCGCGGGTCGCGGCGTGCAGGAGGGTCGTCCGCAGGATGCGCCGAGCCGAGCGCAGGACGGTCGC
Source organism: Plantibacter sp. MCCC 1A11337 (assembly GCF_013349365.1). Classification (NCBI taxonomy): domain Bacteria; kingdom Bacillati; phylum Actinomycetota; class Actinomycetes; order Micrococcales; family Microbacteriaceae; genus Plantibacter; species Plantibacter sp. MCCC 1A11337. Next base: position 918,482 of record NZ_JABJWX010000002.1, read on the forward strand.
GTGCTCGAGGGTGCCGTCCCGCAGGGCGGCGGGCAACTCGTGCGCCCGTCGCAGGCGGAGCGGCATCTCCACGTCCATCCCGGCCTCCAGGCTGCCGACGGCGTCGTGCGTGCCGAAGACCCAGTCGCTCGTGACGAAGCCGGTGAAGCCCCACTCCTCCCGCAGCACGTCCGTGAGCAGCGGACGGTTGACGTCCATGTACTCGCCCCGCACCCGGTTGTAGGCGCTCATGACCGAGTCCGCGCCGGCGTCGATCACGGCCTTGAAGTGCGGCAGGTAGACCTCGTGCAGTGCGTGGTCGTCCACGGAGACGTCGACCTCGAACCGCTCGTCCTCCATGGAGTTGAGCGCGAAGTGCTTCACGCACGCCATCGTGTGGACGCGGACGCCGCGGGTCATGGCCGACCCCATCCGGCCGGTCAGCACCGGATCCTCGCCGTAGCACTCCTGGGCGCGGCCCCACGCGGGATGGCGGAGGAGGTTGACGCAGACGGACGCCGAGTAGTTCGCCCCGCGGATCCGCGTCTCCGCACCGATCGCCTCACCCACCTGCTCCTCGAGCACCGGGTCCCAGGTGGCCGCCCGCGCCATCGTCACTGGGAACGCGGTCGACTCGCCGATGACGACACCGCGGGCGCCGTCACTGAACCGGATCCCCGGGATTCCGAGCCGCGGGACGGCTCCGGCCACGAACGGACGCCGGTGGAGCAGCACGGGGATCAGCGGGAGGAGTCGGCGCGGGGAGTCGCCGTCGAGCAGCCCCAGGAGTTCCGCGTCGGTCAGCCGCTCGATCAGTCGTTCGGCGCCTGCGTCGGCGTCGAGGCGTCCGGCGCGGATCTCCCGCACGACCTCGTCGTAGGCGTCGCCCTCGGGTGGTCCGCCTGCGCGGCGCTGCTTCGGCGGACGCGCGTTCCGGCGCCCGGTGACGATTCCCATGCTCTGCATTCTGCACCCTCGGCCGGCATGCTGAGCCCCGACAGCCGACCGCACGATCAGTCGCGCGGCGGAGGACACCTCGGCGGGCGCCTGCGAGGATGGGACGATGTCGGGACACGAGGGGGAGTCGGTTGCCGCGCTGCAGCCGCTGATCGAGGCGGACGGCGTCGGAGCGGTGATCGACGGGGAGACCCTGCTGGCGCCCACCGACATCCGGGTCGAGCCGGGGATGGCGCTCGCCGTCCGGGGGCGGAACGGATCGGGCAAGACGACCCTGTTGCGGATCCTCAGCGGACGGCTGCGTCCGTCGAGCGGGACGGCGACGATCGGCGGCCGGACCATCGACGACCGCGACCGCACGGTGCGTCGCTCCGTCTCAGCCCTCATCGGCACCCCGGCCTACGCGCCGGACCTGACGCTGCGTGAACACCTGCGCTACATCTCGACGACGTGGGGTGTGACCGGGCAGGCGGCGGACGACGCGGCCGACGAGCTGCTCGCGGCCCTGCGCATCGACACGCTCGCGCGCCGCTTCGCCACCGAGCTGTCTTCGGGTCAGTCGCAGCTGTTCGCCCTGGCGACGGCGCTCGTCCGGCCCTTCGACGTCCTCGTGCTCGACGAACCTGAGCAGCGCCTCGACGCCGAGCGGCGTGGCCTCGTCGCCGACCGCATCCTGCTCGCGAAGGAGCGCGGGGCGGCGATCGTCTTCGCGAGCCACGACGCCGGGCTCGTCGAACGGGTCGCGGACGAGGCGATCACGGTCGAAGCCCCGTGAGCACCGACTCCGGGCACATCACGCGCGACGACCGTCGGATCCTCCGCGCCGGCCGGGCGGTGCTCGCCGCGCGCGACGGGCGTCCGCGGGTCACCGATGTCGCGTTCGTCGTCTACGCCGGGCTGCTCGTCGCACTCATCGTGGGCGCTCCGCTCGTGCGGTTCGCGGTCCTCGGACTGATCGAGCCGGATGCCGCGGGCGTCGTGGCTGCCGTCCGGCCCGGGGTGGTCGCGCTGCTCTCGGCGATCGCGACGATCGTGGTCGTGCTCGCAGGCCGGACGAGGGGACCGGTCGTGCCGAGGCCTGCGGCGGTGCAGTTCCTCGCCGATTCGCCACTGCCGCGTCGGCTCACGCTGCGTCGTCCCTTCGTCGTCTCCGCGCTCGCACTCGCAGGGCTCTCGGTCCTGGTGGCCGGGGTGGTCGGCTTATCGCGACTCCTGGTGCCGGGGGAGCGAGCCGCCGTCTCGATCGGAGCGGCCGCCGACACGGCCTCGGTGATCGGCTTGACCGGACCGACCGTGCCCGCCGCCGTGGTGGCGTTCGTGATCGGTGCCGTGGGGTTCTCCCTGCTCCTCGCGGTGGCGTGGCTGCTCGGTCAGCACGGTTCGCGACGGACGGTCTCCGCCGTGGTCATCGTCGCCGGTGTGGGCGGAGTGCTCGGTCTCCTCGTCCCCGGCATGCTGCTCGTCTCCCCGTGGGGTTGGCTGGGGCTCCTCTGGTCGCCGGTCGCGGGCGGTGTCGAGAGCATGGTGCTCGGTGGCGCACTCGCGACGGGGGACTGGGCGGGGCTCTTCACCTGGGGTGGCGGCGGTGGCTGGTTCGCGTCGGTGGGGGTGCCGGTGTCGTGGTGGCCGGCGGTCGCGCTCGTCGTGCTCGGGGCGGTCTCCCTCCTGCTCGTCCCGAGGGCACTGGACGGACTGCGGAGCGGACCCCTCCTCGACCAGGCGCTGCGCTGGCAGCGGGTCGGGATGATGCTGCAGAGCGGTGACGCCTCGGGTGCCGTCGGCGGGCTGCGGGTCTCCCCGACGAGCGGTCGCCGTGTCCCGCTGCGGATGACCGGGCCGTTCTGGCTCGTCGTCCTCCGGCGGTCGATCGTCGGAGCTCGGCGGACACCCGGGCGGGTCGCCCTCGGTTCCCTCATCCTGGCGGTGTCCGGTGCGGCGGTCGGTCTGTCCTTCGGGCTCCCGGACGGTGTGCGGTGGATGCTCGCCGTCCCCGCGGCGTTCCTCGCCTACCTCGCCGTGGGCGTCTGGTGCGACGCCGTGCGGCACGGGGTGGAGAGCGCCGGGACGCCGACGCTCTACGGCCGGAGCCCGCGGTCGCTCGTCTTCGCCGGAGCCGTCGCCCCGCTGCTGGCCGCGGTCGTGATCGGTGGGGTCGGTGCCCTGCTCGGGGTGCTCGCCTCTGCGGCACCGGGCGGGATGACCCTCCTCCAGCCGCTCGGGTGGTGGCTGCTGCTCGCGGTCTGGATCGTCGTGCTCCGCACGTTCGACGCCGCGAAGGGACCACTGCCGATCCTGCTGCTCATGCCCGTCCCGACACCGTTCGGCGATGCGTCGTCGCTGAACGTCCTGCTCTGGCAGTCGGACGCCATCCTGCTGGCGCTCCTCGTCGGCGGTGGGTTGACGGCACTGGCACCGGTGGCGCCGGGTGCGGCGGTCGTCCTACTGGTGGGAGTGCTCGTCATCGTCGGGGCGCTGGGGTTCGCGCGGTTGCTGAAGTTGTCCCGGCCGGCCTGAGCTGATGCGCTCAGCGTGAGAGCCGGAGAACAGCGCGAGAGCCGGACGGAAGACGCGATTCCGTCCGGCTCTCGCGCGGATCTCCTGCTGTGGTGCCGGTGGGCTGGACCCTACTTCGCGACCTTGGCGGCGGCCTCGGCGAGCTTCGGGACGAGCTGCTCGAGGACGACGGGGATGCTCAGCACGGACGCCGCGCTGTAGGCCTGCGTGAGCTCGTCGGCGGGGTCGAGGACGATCGCGCGACCGTCCTGCACCACGGGGAGGCTCGCGAGGAGCGGGTCGGCGGTGGTGTCCGCTGCGCTGAACCCGATCGGGAGGAGGACGGCGACGTCGGCGTCGAACGCGGACACCTGCTCGGCGGAGACCGCCGCGTAGAAGCCGGAGGCCTCGAGGTCGAGGACGGCCGGGTTCTGCTGGAAGCCGAGGTCGGCGAGGATGTCGAAGCGACCGTCACCCTCGAGGTAGGCGCCGTAGGCGTCGCCGAACTTCGTCGCGGCGACGGTGGTGAGCCCGGCGAACTCCTGGTGGAGGTCGGCGGCCTCGTTGATCGACTGCTTCGTGGCCGAGACGAGGGCGTCGCCCTCCTGGGTCTTCCCGAGCGCGGCGGCGACCTGCTCGAGCTGGACGTCCCACGGGGTCGCGAACGCGGCGGTCCCCTTGGGTGCGAAGACGGTCGGTGCGATCTCCGAGAGCCGCTCGTACTGCTTCTCGTCGCCGGCGGATCGGGTGTTGAGGATGAGGTCGGGTTCGAGCGCCTGGATCTGCTCGTAGTTGACGGTGTCACCGCTGTCCTCGATGATCTCGGGGGTGACGTCGCCGAACAGGTCGGTGGCCCACGGGCCGACGGCCTTGTTGTCGGCGCCGAAGGACTGCCAGTCGTACACACCGACGGGCACCACGCCGAGGGAGAGCGCCATCTCCGCGTCGGACCAGCCGAGGGCGACGACGGTGAGGTCGCCGGCGGGCTCCGGGACGGTCACCTCACCGAACATGGTGTCGACGGTGCCGAGCGTGCCGGTGGAGGCGTCGTCGGTGGAGGACCCGGCGGTGCAGCCGGCGAGGGCGAGGCCGGCGACCGCGAGGGCGGCGACGGCGGTGAGGGTGCGGGGCATGCGGCGCATGTTCTGCTTTCCGTTGAAGACGTGGGGTTTGAGGTAAGCCTAAGCTTCCCAAGTCACGTCCCGGTAACGCTTGTGCTTGGGCCAGCGCGGTGCGCTGACGTGAGCGCGGGCCACTGACGCGAGCGCGCCCCTCCGGAGACCCGCGGTCACGTCCCCCGGGGTGCGCTCACATCAGCGCACCGCGCTCGCACGCGGACCAGTTTGTGCAACATATGTCCGTGTAGGCATATCTGCTCTGTGGATAACCCTGGGCTGGAGTCTGGGCGCGCTTAGCGTCGAGGGATGCCACGGACCTCGCGCTCTCGCTCGCTATCTCTATCCCCGATCGTCCTCACCGCGGGACTGCTCGCCCTCACCGGGTGCACCGGACCTGAACCTGCGCCGCCCCCGAAGAGCTCGCCGCCGGTCTTCGAGAACGAGGAGCAGGCGCTGGCGGCCGGCACCGAGGCTTACGAGAGCTACTTGGGTGTGTGGAACCGGGTCGTCGCAGATGGCGGAGTCGATGCTGCTCGCATCGATGAGGTGACGACCGGAGAGCTCCGAACATTCGAGAACGAGAGCCTGTCCAAGCTCAAGGAGCTCGGATGGACGTTCTCCGGCGCGGCTTCGCTGGAGGTGTTCACGATCAGCGACTGGTACTCGAAACCTGACGCAGCGGGCGTCATCATCGTTGGATCCGCCTGCGTGGACATGACTGGCCTGCACGCAATGGATGGGGCAGGAGAGTCGGTCATCAAGCCTGAACGCCCAGCGAAGCGCACCTGGGCAGTTCATATTGCTCCGGGTGCTGCTGATCAAGCGCCCTACGTGCTGGCGAAGCACGAAGTCATCAAGGAGGGGTCCTCATGCGGAGAGTAGGTACTGCGCTGGCCGTCGGGCTCATGCTTGTGGGCGGCGTCGGGTTAGCATCCGCCGCCGTCGCCGCCAGCTGCGATGCTGGCGGGGCCATTTCGGGCGCTTGCATCGGCAACGGTTCGGTCGACATCGGTGGCAGCGTCGAACGCCCTGGCACCGGCGGTGGTTCCGGCGGCGGGACGGGCGGAGGGGGCGGCGGCGGGTCGGCCGAGTTGCCACCCGGGGTGACCGACGGCCCCAACGGTGAGCGGACGGTCTGCAGCCTCATGCGGCCGGACGAGTGCTACACCTTCACGCCCGGGGACCTCGGCACCGACCTGGGGGCAGCACCAGCCGCGCAGCCCGTCACGATCCGCGACGTCGCCAGCTTTGCCCCCGCCGCACCGACCGTCACCACCGAACCCGCCGCCTGGGGTGTCCGTGGGCTCCACACGAACGTCATCGCAGGTGCTT